>JBEAQU010000033.1:0-155279 GCA_041163745.1 Bacteroidota bacterium | reverse complement strand
CGCGAGGCGGGCTGGTACGCGTCGGGCGGATTCGTTGTGTAAGGGGTGTGATTTTCTTCCCCGCTTCGCGGGGATGCTGGTACGCGAATTTTTAGGATTAGGCTAATTACAGGGATTTTTTCCTTTTGTAATTTTTTGATTGGCAAGCGGATTTGGTATTTCTTCGCCTTTTTATTAGTGGAATTTTACTCCCCGCTTCGCGGAGAGGGGTGGCGGGTTTCGGTTGGATTTGGTCAGGATGCAAACCAAACAGTCGTATCCGTGATTCACAAAGGCAAGCTGTGGAGGTCTGTACGGCGGTTTTGTTGCGGTCACTTTTGTCCGCGATCCGCGGCAAGTGTCTGGAGTGGCGTTGATAGGGCTTCATGGGAAGGCTGAAGCTTGCGTCGGATGCTGAAGTGTTTGCGGGTGCCAGCCGAATCGACGTCGCAGCAGAGGCAACATGTCCCTGCGCAAAACGGATCCGAGCGTACGTCGGCGGGCTAGCGAATCAGGCAGCGGGCAAGGGCGAGGCGGAGCGCTTCCAATTCGGCGTCTGCGAAGTATTTTTGCGACAGCAGGTCCATATTCGGATGATTTTATCCATTTTAGCTGTTTCGGACGCCGGCAGAAAGACGAGGCGGCGGGAGGGAGCGCATATGTCCGGGCAAAAACGAACGAAGATGAAAAACATACTGTTGACACTGGCTTGGATGCTGGCCTTGGCAGGTTGTGGCGGCCGTTCTGTTGCGAAGGAGCGGGGCGAAGGAAACGGGTCGGAAGCGGATTCGCTGGTACGGGCTGTTTCCGTATCGGAGGAAACCGGGCCGGACTACGACACCACGGCCTGGCAGGAATTGAACCGATTGGCGCCTGGGGTGCTATTGGATCTCCGGTACGCATCGACTGACAACTTCGTGGCTACCCAGCTGTACGAATGCGGCCGTTGCTTCCTTCGGCCGGAAGTGGCCAGGGCGCTGGCATCGGCCCAGGAGGAGCTGGAGGCGCGAGGGATGCGGCTCAAGCTGTTCGATTGTTACCGGCCGCGGCCCATCCAATGGAAATTATGGGAGAAGGTGCCCGACCCGCGGTACGTGGCGGATCCGCGGGAGGGATCCATGCACAACCGGGGTACGGCGGTAGACCTCACGATTGCGGACAGCCTGGGGAACGAGCTGGACATGGGAACCGGATTCGACTACTTCGGGAAAGAGGCTTATCACGACTTCCGGGGACTTCCGGCGGAGGTCCTGCGGAACAGGGAGCTGTTGGTCCGGGTGATGCGGACGCACGGGCTCGAACCGATCGAGACGGAGTGGTGGCATTATTCCTTCCAGCGGCGGGCATATCCCCTGGACGACTGGGTATGGCCTTGCAAGGACTGACAAACGGACAGGTGGCCCGCTGCCGTCCGACACGGAGGCGGTGGGCTGTCTGAAAAACACGGCAGGTTGGAATTCGAATTACAACAAGCGGATACGGGGACATCGGCGCGGGCGGGTGTCCTGCGGACCGATCATGGGGACATTACGACACCGGTCTTCATGCCAGTCGGAACGGCAGGCTCGGTCAGGGCAGTGCATCAGCGGGAGTTGGAAGAGGAGGTTCATGCCCGAATCATTTTGGGCAACACCTATCATCTTTACCTGCGGCCCGGTCTGGATGTCATACGGGGGGCGGGCGGCCTGCACCGGTTCATCGGATGGGACAGGCCGATGCTGACGGACAGCGGCGGTTACCAAGTCTATTCCCTGAGCAACCGTCGCAAGATACGGGAGGAGGGGGTTACCTTCCAGTCCCATATCGATGGGTCTCGGCATTTCATTTCACCGGAGTCGGCCGTCGACATACAGCGGGAGATAGGAGCGGACATCATCATGGCCTTGGACGAATGCACGCCCTATCCCTGTGAATACGGTTATGCGAAGCGGTCGATGGAATTGACGCACCGTTGGCTGGTGCGGTGTTGTGACCGGTTCGATGCGACGGAAGCGCGGTACGGATACGGGCAGACCTTGTTCCCGATTGTACAGGGCAGCACCTATGCGGACCTGCGGGAGCAGTCTGCGGAGACGGTGGTGGCGCTGGACCGTCCGGGATATGCCATCGGCGGCTTGTCGGTCGGGGAGCCGGAGGAGGAGTTGTACGCCATGACCGGATTGGTATGCGGGATATTGCCACGGGAGAAGCCCCGGTATCTGATGGGCGTGGGGACGCCGGTGAACCTGTTGGAGTGCATCGCGTTGGGGGTCGACATGTTCGACTGTGTCCTTCCCACGCGCAATGCGCGGCACGGTTTGTTGTACACGGCGGACGGGGTCATCAACATCCGGAATGCGAAATGGCGTTGTGACTTCAGCCCTATAGACGGAACGAGTCCCTGCGGGACCAGCCGAACACATTCGAAGGCGTATCTGCGGCATCTGATCCATACAGGGGAATACCTGGGGGCGCAGATCGCCTCCCTGCACAACCTGTCTTTTTTCATGTGGTTGGTGGACGCTGCCCGGGCGCATATTCTGGCAGGGGATTTTGCGGAATGGAAGGCCGGCATGGTGGTCCGGCTGCGGCAGCGGCTTTGACCGGTTGGGAGCACCCGGGGCCGGAAACAATGAGCACGGGCACATGCGAATGAAAATCAGCATACTGGACCGTTACATCATGCGGAAGTTCCTGGCGACCTTCCTGTTCGTGATGTTGCTTTTCTCGATGATTGCGGTCATCATAGATTTCAGTCAGAACGTGGAGGAGTTCATAGATGAGCAGTTGTCGCCGCGGCAGGTGATAACTGCCTACTATTTGAATTTCATTGTCTTCATCAACGGGTTGCTATGGCCATTGTTTGTGCTTATCACGGTCATATTCTTCACTTCCCGGCTGGCGTACAATGCGGAGATCATAGCCATATTGAATGCGGGGGTGAGTTACCGGCGTTTCCTGCGTCCTTATTTCCTGTCGGCGGGCATGATAGCCTTGGCACATTTGGTGATGAACCACTACCTGATACCGATGAGCAACAAGCCACGGCTTGATTTCTTCCACAGTTACATCATGAAGGAGAGCGAGAAGGGGAATACCAGGGATGTGCATATGTTCACAGCACCCGGCGAGAAAGTCTACCTGCGGGATTACTTCAAGCGGGATTCGTTCGGGCGGAACTTTCGGTTGGAGCATTTCGAGGGGAGCCGGCTGCTATCCTTTCTGGAGGCGGAGGAGATCCGTTGGCAGGGGCGTCCGAACAAATGGAAGTTGCACAACTTCGAGGAGCACAAGTTCCAGGGTGAGGAGGAAACCATCCGGGTGGGCAGGAATGCCCGGCTTGATACGGTGCTGAATCTGGTGCCGGAGGATTTCGTGCGGTACGACGCTACCAAAGAGATGATTCCTTCCCACCGGCTGCAACGATTCATTGAGGAAGAGCAGCTGCGGGGGGTTGGCAACACCAAGGTATACGAGATAGAGCTGCACCGGCGCAGCGCCGATCCCTACATGATATTGGTGGTGACATTGATTGGCGTGGCGGTAGCCTCCAGGAAGGTACGCGGCGGGTTGGGTCTTCACCTGGCCATCGGGGTGGTGTTGGGAGCCGTCTTCATATTTTTGTCCAAGTTTTCCATGACGTTCGCCAACGGAGAGGCCTTGTCCGCCTTCTGGGGAGTATGGTTGCCCAACCTCATTTTTTCCGTACTGGCGGGTTGGTTGACGGTGAAGGCTCAGAAATAGCCGGTTTGCAAAAGATGTCCGAAGGAGCCGGACCGGGAATTCGTCGGGTCGCCGGCGGCTAACCACGCTTAAAATTCAGCGTGGCTCAATTACGGCACGTTATTTTCTATATCCGTAAGCAATCGATGGAAGTGGTGTACGGTTGAAACTTTGGTAAATGTTTATTAGTTTTGCCGCTCCTGTAAACAAACACATCCATCCGGATAAGCCAATCCTACTACCCATCCGTCCGGGGTCACGCCCGGAAGCCACAGGGTTGACGACAGGCCTCACGGCCATCTGCTCTTGATTAACTGCTCCCCCACCGCTGCTTTGAGAAGCTAATTTCAATGCTGGTTCTTTATTGGAGGCTGTTGAGCCCCATGTGATTGAATAATCCTAAATTTGTTATGATGATATAACGAGTCTGGCGGTCCGAGGGTTGTTTTCAGCCAATAAGATCTGCCAAATCAACTGAACAGGTGCTTCATCCGAATCTCCAACAGCAAGAATCCGACCGGTCGATGTCTGTGTGCAACATCCGGCGGGCATGTCGTGCGCGAAAGGTAAGTTTTCGACTTATCAACAGCGAAGCTATGCCCTGGTCGGAGATGGGGTCACCTGCAAGGACAAACTGCTCTGACCAGTGATAAGAGGAATCAAGCTGCCTTTCCTTTTCGGTACCGGGAGAAAGGAGGCACAACGGACGGATTTATCCTTCCTCGGTGTGGATATGCATTCACATTTGGTGCCCGGTGTGGACGACGGATCGTCGGACGAGGAGGAGAGCATTTCCTTGTTGCGTGGGCTGGCATCGCTGGGTTATCGCAAGGTCATCACCACGCCCCATATCCGACCGGAGTATTTCCCCAACACGCCGCAGGTACTTACCGAGGCGTTCGGCCGGTTGCAGACCGCAGTCCGACGGGAGGGTTTGGACATCAGTTTGCGGATGGGGGCGGAATATTATCTGGATACCGAGTTCATCCGGCAGGATTTGTCGGCTGGAGACCTGCTCACCGTGCACGATAATTTCCTGTTGGTGGAGATATCCATGATCTCACCGCCTCCCAACCTGTTGGACATTCTCTTCCAATTGCGAATCAAGGGATATCAACCGATCCTGGCGCATCCGGAGCGCTATGTGGGGCTGCGGTCGCCGAAAGCCTTCGAGAAGCTCAAGGAGTTCGGCTGTCTGTTTCAGCTGAACCTGTTGTCCATGACAGGTTACTACGGTAAGGAGGTGAAAGCGTTGGCCAACACGCTCTGGAAGAAAGGTATGATCGACCTGGTCGGGACGGATCTTCACAACGCCCGGCAGTTGGAACTGATTCGTTCCTTGGCGGAAACGCATCCTAAACTGCTACAGCGGCTGCGGGACTCTCCGCTTCGCAACGAGTTGTTAACTTGAAGTCGGAAAAAGTGCTGAAATGGGCATGATACCAATAATAATGACCGTAGGGTTTGCTTTCCTGCTGTCTGCGGTATTGACGGCGGCGGTAATTCGTTTGGCTGGAAAGCTGAACATATACGACCTAAACAACCACCTCAAGGTGCACGTCGAGCGCGTGAGCCCGTTGGGAGGGGTCGGTATTTTCACCGGATGTTGGGTCGTGTTGCTGGCTTTCTTGTCGGACAGTTTGCCGCGGGAGTATCAGTTCCTGTTGTCGGGTTCCCTGTTGTTGTTCCTGATCGGCATCAAGGATGACCTGGTGGGGATTCCGGCGCTGCGCCGGCTGTTGTACCAAGTGGGTATCGCCCTTTTGTTGGCATGGTCCGGGGTCCGTATAGCGGAGATTCCGGGGCTCGGGCTGACCATGCCCGCATGGGCGGGCATGATGGTGACGGTTGGTCTGACGGTGGGCGTCATCAACGCATTCAACTTCATGGACGGCATCAACGGATTGGTCGGCGGCCTTTCCGTCATCAGTGCGCTGGCTTTCGGCTGGATGTTTCATCGGGCCGGTATGGAGACGGAATCGATGGCAGCGTTTGGCCTGGCGGGCAGTGCCCTTGGCTTCTTGGTTTTCAATTTCGGTAGGGCGAAGATTTTCATGGGAGACAACGGGTCGACCTTCATCGGGTTTTTGTTCTCTTTCCTGGCCATCCGGATGCTGGGATCGGGGACAGCCGTCGGCAGCAAGGCATCCGAATTTCTGCTTCCCCTCTTCCCGTTGTTATTGCCGCTGGGGGACATGGCAAAGGTCGTCCTGTGGCGGATAAAGCGTGGATATTCGCCTTTCCGGGGGGACCGAACGCACATACATCACCTGGTGTGCGCGCTGGGGTTCGGGCACCGGGGCGCCAGTCTGCTGCTTTACGGCTGGCACCTGGCGGTCATTGCGACGGGTCTGTTCCTGGCGCCCGAAATACGGCCCACGGTATCGGCCATCCTGTTGCCACTGCTGGCCTTCGCACCCTATGTCGCCATCCATTTGCACGGGAGAACGCAGCGGATCCGGCGGGATGTCCCGTTGGAAACATCCGGAAGCGTCTGAATTAAGCCGATAAGCTGTATCTTTGATTAGGTGGAGTCCAGCGAGGATGAGAAATCGAAGCCGTCACCGAACGTGCAGCAATTCCGAAAACAATTACGAAACCAACCCAAGGCCAGTGAAAAACACCGCCACCGATTCAAACAAGATGTTCAGGTCTTTCCTCATGTTGACATTGGGCCTGCTGTTGATGCAGGGATGCTCCATCCCGTATTCCAGGCTGGTCAATTTCAGTTCCGACAAGCCCATAGAGTATTTCCAGGCCCAGTATATTCCGGATCCCTTGAAAATAAAGATACAGCCGGACGACATCCTGTCCGTGTCCGTGTCTGTTTTCGACCCGGAAGCCGCCCGAGCCTTCAACAACACGGCAGCTACCCGGGCCGCCCCCGCGGGGGGAGGCGAAACAGGTGCTCCTGGAACGGGGCCGGCGGCCGGGCAGGGATATCTGGTGGATGAGGACGGATACATTGAGTTTCCGGTATTGGGGAAAATCAGTGTCATGGGATTGACGAGGGAGGACGCCAAGATACAGATACAGAATCAGTTGTTGAAATACCTTCGCGATCCGATCGTCGAGGTTCGCTTCCTGAACATGCATGTCAGCGTCATTGGGGAGGTGCGCAGACCTGGGCTTTATACCTTTTCGGATGAGCATTTCACCATCTTGGAAGCCTTGGCGATGGCGGGTGACCTGAACGACCTGGCGGACCGCGCGGACATCATGGTCATACGGGAACGCGACAAGGTTCGCGAATTCGGTAAAGTGGACCTGACTTCGAACCTGGCGTTCGAGTCGGAATGGTTCTACCTGACGCAGAACGACATCATCTATATCAAGCCGATGAAAGAGAAGAAGGCGGCGGTGAGGGATCCCCTGACGAGGATTTCCTCCGTCGGCAGCATCGTGATATCATTTTCCTCCACCATATTCGCCCTAATTGCACTGTTCACAAGGTAATGTCTGTTTGTACAGGCAAAACACTTCGAATTTCCAAAGATTGTGGTCGCGCCCAAGAGAAAACTATCACATTATGAAAATCGGTTACCATGAGCATCAGATATGAACAGGGTGTCACGAGCATTTTCAAAAAAGCCTTAGGCTATTGGTATTGGTACATATTGTGCCTGATGCTGGCCGGTGCAGGAGCCTGGTATTCGCTGGTGACCAAAACACCCATGTATTTCGTGGGGGGCAGCATCATTGTGGAGGAGGACAAGAACAACGGCGGATCCCTGCCGGAGGAGGCGATCATACAAGGGCTGCCATTCCGGAACAAGGGGAACCTGGACAGGCAGATACAGGTGCTGAAATCGCGCAACCTGATGGAAAAGGTGGTGGATTCCCTTCGTCTCGACATCATATATCTTCAGGAAGGGCGCTTTAGGAACAAGGAGTTGTACAACCAGTCCCCGGTCAGTGTTATCTCCGCCGTTCCCAAGCAGAACGCAAGCGGAATCACGCTCCGGATCAAGGAGCTCAGCCGTCGCAAGTTCGCCATCCTGGACGGAGAGACGGAAGTGGAATCCTATGAGTACGGGGTCCCCTTTCCCTACTACGGCGTGACCATAACCCTGGAAAGGAAAATGAACAGCCCTTCGTTGGGTTCCCCCATCATCATATACTTCGCGAACACCATCGGGGTGGCCGCCGGCTATTCGGGCAGGGTCACCTTTCAGAAGCAGGCCCAGTCGAACGTCCTTTCCGTGGGTTTGGTCGATGCCGTCCCGCAGAAGTCGATGGACATCATCTACAAGCTGGTGGAGGTTTACAACCTGCAGGTGCAGGAAGAGAAGAACCGGGTGGCGGAACATTCGCTCCGGTTCATCGACGAGCGGCTCAGCTACCTCAGTTCGGAATTGTTCCAGGTGGAATCGAACCAGGCGTCCTTCAAGACCAATACGGAGGTTCCGACGGACATCGGCTCGAGTGCGCAGCGATACCTCAACAAATTGAGCTCTACAGAAGAGAGTGTGGAGCAGATAAGGAACTTGCGCACTTCCCTGCAGAATTTGCGTTCCTTCCTGAGCGACCTGACCAACAAGTATCAGTTCGTTCCCAGCTTCGGAGATCTGGGAGCCATTTCCCTGAACGGATTCCTGTCTGATTATAACAAGATAATTGCGGAGCGCGAGAACCTGTTGCGGACGGCCACGACGGAGCACCCTGCGGCGAAGCAGATCGAAATCCGGCTCAACAACCTGCGAAACACCGTCCTGCAGGGGGTGAATCTCGCTTTGGAGGATCTGGATAACCGGGAGACGGAACTTCGTGCACAAGCCGCACCGATCCAGCAAAAGGTACGGAGTCTGCCGTTTGTGGACCAGCAGCTGACGGACATCAAGCGGAAGATCGGGGTGAAGGACGAACTGGTACTGTATATGCTCCAGAAAAGAGAGGAGACGGCCATCGGCCTGGCTACCACAGTGGAATCCACCCGTATTCTGGATTCCCCGATATCCAGTGGCAGGCCCGTTTCCCCGAACAAGACGCAAACCTACATGTTGGCGTTTGTCCTGGCGATGGCCATCCCCACCGGAACCATATTCCTGGTGCAAAAGCTCAATGACAAAATCTCCACCCGTGCCGATGTCAAGGCCTTGACCAGCCTGCCATACCTCGGGGATGTGGCGTATGCGAAGCGTGAGCGTGGCAAGCTCATATCCAGCAACAGCCGGTCCAACATTGCGGAGATGTTTCGTCTGATCAGGACCAGCCTGGACTTCATAACGGCTGACAAGCAGGAGAAGGTGATCTTGGTCACCTCCCAAAACAGCGGAGACGGCAAGACATTCATTTCCGGCAACCTGGGGGCGATTCTGGCGATGACGAACAAGCGGACGGTGCTGGTCGAACTGGACCTACGGAAGCCCAAGCTGGCCGAATTCCTGTTGAACAATACGAAAGAGCAGCATGCAGGTGTGACCAACTATCTGGTGGGGGAGAAAAAGCTGGACGAGATCCTGCAGCCGGTGGATAAGTTCGACAATTTGTTCGTCATCAGTGCGGGTCCGGTTCCGCCGAACCCGGCGGAGCTGATCATGGGCCAACGGATGAAGGAACTGGTAAATGCACTCAAGCAGCGTTTCGATTACATCGTCATCGATACGCCCCCCATCGGACTGGTCACCGATGCTTACCTGTTGAAATCACTCACCGCCGTTTCAATTTTCGTCGTGCGCTCCGGGAAGACCAAGAAGCAAGAGCTGCAGGAAATCGAGCACATGGGCATGGAGGACAAACTGACCTCCCCCGTCATCGTCCTCAACGGGGTCAAGATGCCGAAGAAATACGGCTATTATTATTAGACTCGTCGCAGGCTGCCTTCAGTCCGGAAGGTATCCGAAAGCCTGTCGCGTTCCTTTCCGCAGCCGGTTCTGTCCGGGGCAGGGGGGGCATCCGCTTTCCGACCGGTTTACAGCTGCGTGGTGGGTTCGTGAGCTGGCGGCATATCCTTTAGAAATCCTTTCGGCGTACGCTCAAATCTCGCGGCTGTCGGCGCCAAAGCCCGACCGCTTTCTTTGGCCTGGATAAAAAAACTGTCAGGATGAAATCACAACATTGGGATTCAATCATCACACCGCAGGCGAGGTTGCTAGACCTCAAGCTGGGGGAAATATGGCAATATCGGGACCTGATGTTCCTGTTCGTCAAGCGGGATTTCGCCCAGTTGTACAAGCAGACCGTACTGGGATCCCTCTGGTTTTTCATCCAGCCCTTGCTGACCACCATCATCTTCACGGTCGTCTTCGGAAACATGGCGGGAATCCCGACCGACAACATCCCGCCCATGTTGTTCTACCTCGCCGGCATCACCAACTGGAACTACTTCGCCGACTCGCTGAACAAGACGTCCACCACCTTCCGGGACAACCAGCAGCTGTTCGGGAAGGTCTACTTCTCCCGCTTGGTCATGCCGATCGCGACCGTCTTGTTCAACCTGGTGAAGTACGGGATACAGACACTGCTATTCCTCTTGATCTACCTGTATTTCGTTTGGAAAGGAGCGCCCATCGCGCCCAATGCCCATGCCCTGCTTTTTCCGGTGCTGATTCTGTTGCTGGCCGGTCTGGGCTTGGGGTTCGGTCTGTTGATCACCGCCATCACCACGAAATACCGGGACTTGGTGTTTCTCGTCCAGTTTGGCATCCAGCTTTTCATGTATGCCACACCGGTGATTTATCCCTTGTCAGAAGTGCCGCGGGAATACCGTCTGCTCAGTCTGTTGAATCCTTTGACTTCCGTCATCGAGACTTTCAAGTACGGCTTCATCGGAACCGGTACATTCGAGTGGGCCTACCTGGCATATTCGGCCGCCTTCACCGTCGTCCTGTTGTTCCTGGGAGTTGTGACCTTCAACAGGATGGAGCGGACCTTCATGGACACGGTGTGATCGGTGCGGCTGGCAAGAACATGGCGTCCGGCGGAGCCGGGACCAAAGTAATCCTATAGCAATGAGCGACATCGTCATCAAAGTAGAAGACCTTTCCAAGCAATACCGGTTGGGAGAGGTGGGAACGGGCACCTTGTACGAGGATATCAACAGGGCATGGCACCGGTTGCGGGGTAAGCAGGACCCCTACCTCCGCATCGGGGATACCAATGACCGGACGAAAAGAGGCAATTCCGCCTATGTCTGGGCCTTGCGGGACCTTAGTTTCGAAGTTCGACACGGTCAGGTGCTGGGCGTCGTCGGCAAGAACGGAGCTGGGAAGTCCACCCTGCTTAAACTTTTGTCGAAAGTGACGGCACCCACCTTGGGGAGTATAAGGACCAGGGGCCGGATAGCATCCTTGTTGGAGGTGGGGACGGGGTTTCATCCGGAGCTGACCGGGCGGGAGAACATCTACCTGAACGGCACCATCCTGGGAATGACCAAGCGGGAAGTCCGGCAGAAGTTGGATGAGATAGCGGAGTTCGCCGGTATCACCCGATATCTGGAGACACCGACCAAGCGCTATTCGTCCGGGATGATGGTACGGCTCGGCTTCTCCATAGCGGCGCATTTGGAGCCCGAGATCCTGATTGTGGACGAGGTGCTGGCCGTGGGGGATGCGGATTTTCAGAAAAAGTGCATCGGTAAAATGGGTGAGGCGAGCAAATCAGGCCGTACCATCCTGTTCGTGAGTCACAACATGGGATCCTTGCAAAACCTGTGTGATTCGGCCATCCTGTTGGAAAACGGTATGTTGACGTATGCCGGCGACACGCGTTCGGTCATAGACCGTTACCTGAACGGGAAGGCGGGGGCGGAGGAACAGCGTAACCAGGTATCCTTTCCGGAGGTGGACGGGTTCGCCCAGTTGTTGGAAGTGAACGTGGAGGATGCGGAAGGGCATGCGCGGGAAACCTACTACTACGAAGACCGCGTGTTCCTTCGGATCCGGTATGTCCTGCGGGAAAGCCGCCGCAACGTGTGGGTGAAGTTCACCTTGTCCCGTAACGGGGAGCCCTTGTTCACCTCCTACGACATCGATGAGGAGGTCTTGCCGGTGAAGCGTCAGGCAGGCGAGTACGTCGCCCGGATCGCATTGCCCGACCTGTTGAAGGCCGGGGTGTTTTCCGTTTCCCTGTCGCTGGTGGAGGTGGGGCGTTATTTCGACGAAAAGGTGGATGTGCTCAAGTTCGACGTGGACGATTCGATGTCTGATACGGCGGACAAGGGGTATCGCATGGACAAGCCGGGCATCCTGAGAAGTTCCCTCCGGTGGGAGTACCAGACACATCCGATACCGGCGGGAGCATCGGAAATGGACTGAGCCGGGCAATCCGGTGCCGGCCTGCATCGAAGGAAAGAAATGGATCCTAAAATAAGCATACTGGTCACCACCTACAATTTCGAGCCGTACATAGCGGAAGCGGTGCGCAGCTTGCTGGCACAGGAGGGTGGCTATTCTTACGAGGTCATCGTGGTGGACGATTGTTCCACCGACGGTACGGAAGCGGTGCTGCGGGAACTGGAAAGGGAGGACAGCCGCTTGTCTTACATCCGCAACGAGCGGAACAGGGGAGCCGTTTGGTCGGCCAATCGGGCGTTCGAGTTGGCCAGGGGGGAATACATCGGCCGTTTCGACGGGGATGACGTTTGGTATCCCTGGTTCCTGCAGGAGACGGTGCCTGTGCTCGACCGTCATCCGGAAGTCGGGTTGGTATACGGGGACATCCACTACCTGGACGCTTCCGGCCGTACCATCACGGAAGGTGGAATCGAACGGCCGGAGCTGCCGCGGCAGGGGAATGAGTTCCGTGCCTTGCTGAACCGGCATTACATCTGTGCCCCTTCGATGTTGGGTCGTCGGGCAGCCTGGGAGGCTGCGCTACCCTATCCGGAGCGGCTAAAGTCCGGGTTGGCGGACTGGTTTCTGACATTGGAAATGGCATATTGCTGGGAGTTCCGTTTTGTTCCCAAGGCCCTGGCCAAATATCGGGTGCACGGGAGCGGGATGCACCATGCCTTTCTGCTCAACGGTCATGGGGAACGCAACATGCGGCATATCCTGGACCATTTCACGGGGCCTGCCTATGCTCCGGCGATGACGGTCGGGGACCGTCGGCGCCTGTATGCGCAGCACTATCGGCACTATGCCACCGGATACTTCGGGATAGGCAAATCAGCGGACGCCCGCCGTTGCTACCGAACCGCCTGGCGCTACCAACGGCGTTACCTGGCGGAACCCCGTTTCGCCTGGCTGTTGCTGGGCAGTCTGCTGGGTCGCAAGCATTACGACCGGCTGAAGCGCATCGTCAGGTCCGCCTGAGGTCCGTTCCGTCTGAAGGCAACCTGCGCTTTCCATCTCTTCCTAGCATCCTGGGGCCGCCGTCGGTCCCGGTGGAACTGACCGGGGCGCACCGCTTGTTCCGACTGGCCCGAGCAGCAAGGACTTCCATCGCAAACAAACCGGCATTCGCCCTGGTCGGCGGCTGCCGTTCATCATCCGGACCATTTTTTTCAAAATCATCAACCATGGAAATGCTGACAACCACCCTTAATTTCTACACGGAATTCCAACACAGCGAGGAGCCTGGCAACCTGGACCGTTTCAAACAGGTAATCCGGGAGAACAAAGTTACCGTCTACAAAGGCTTGCCGGAGGGTGCCGATTACAGGGCCTTCTACGAATCGCTCGGCCAGGCGGCCGGCAACTACGTGAAACTGAACGAAGACTACCGCAACGGTAATCAGAACGAGCAATTGGACAACTGGCTGGACATTCGTTTCGAAGAAAGCAAGAAAAAGGAAACTTTCCGCCATAGTGACACCCGGCAGCCCATCCATACGGACGGAGCCTACAACAGCTTCACCTGGGATGTCACCTTTTTCTACTGCCTGGCATACGCTCCCATCGGAGGCGCGACCACCTTCATCGACGGCGTCCAACTGGTCGACATCATGGAGACATACGAACCCGAGCTGTTGAAGGAACTGGAGGAAGCGGAAGTCGTCTTCGACAAAGGGGAGACCCAGCGAAAGACAAGCCGAATCATCCGCTACGATGAGAAAGGGCCGCTGCTCAACTGGAACTACTATCGGATATCGGACGACAACGATTCGGCCGTACGTGATTTGTGCGAGCGTTTCCACTGGTTCCTGGAAAACAAGATCGTTTCAGCCGGTCTGCTCAACGGAGCCTATCTCAAGACGGGGGAAGCGGTTTTCTTCCATGACGAGCGTGTCCTGCACGGCCGTAATGCGTTTTTCGGCAACCGGCACCTGATGAAGGGGGGGCTCAACCTCTGATCGGATGGAGAAGATGCATACAGGAGAAACCATAAGCGGAATACCGTTCCGCATACAACGATTGGGCATGGGGACTTGGCAGCTGGGCGGTCCGACCGTATGGGGCGGGAAGCAGACCGGCTGGGGAAGCACCGATTATGCTGAGGCGACGGATGCCTTGGTACATGCCATGGAAAACGGCATCAATTTCTTCGACACATCCGACGCGTATGGCAGAGGTAAATCGGAGGAACTGTTGGGGCAGGCCTTGCGGATGACGGGCGACAAAGACATGGTCGTCTGCACGAAATTCGGAACCCGCGAGGATGCCGCCGGCCAGGTGTATACGGATTTCAGCGAGGCCTGGCTGTTGCGGTCGGTGGAGGGCAGCCTCCGCCGCCTGGGGCGGGACAGGCTGGACGTGCTGCTGCTTCACAGTCCGCCGGATGATTTCGACTGGAGCCGGTATGACTCCTCTCCTTTGGACAAGTTGGTGGCGGCGGGCAAAATCCGGGCATACGGGGTGAGCGCGAAGACCCTGGCGGGAGCCAGGAACGCCATCCTGTCGGGGTTCGGGACGGTGGTGGAGGCCATATACAACATGATTGACCGCCGGGCGGAAGCAGCGGTTTTCCCGTTGTGCAGGGAGCAGGGGTACGCCTTCATCGCCCGGTGTCCGCTCGCGTCCGGCTTCCTGACCGATCGGCCGCCGCAGGCATTGCCGTCGGATGACATCCGGCACTCCATCCCGCCGGCACAACACGAATGGATGCAGGAGCACACTGCCAGGCTGCGGACCGTGCTGCAGGCGGAGGAACCGTTCACATTTGCGGAGAACGCCTTGCGTTTTGCGGCCAGCCATCCGGATGTCAGTGTGGTCATTCCTGGAATGCGACGCCGTCAACAGGTAGAGAGTGTCCTGCGGGTACGGGACCACCTGCCCCTTTCTCCGGTCCGCTGTGAAGCGATAGCGCGGGCGGTGCCGGAAACCTATCCCGGGTGGATCCGATGACCAATCGGTCGCATAGGTGGATATTTTCATGCAAAACGTTCAAAACCAGAACATAAGAATATGAGCACTATAAAAATCGCGGTATCCGGTACAGGTGGGGGTGTCGGGCAGAGTGTCCTGAAGGCGCTGTACGAGACCCCTTACGAGGCGGTGGCCCTGGATGGGGAACCGCTTTCACCGGGGCTGTACGCCGCCCCTTCTGGCCACCGCATTCCATACGCCAGCGATCCGGAATATATCGACCGTTTGTTGGAGATTCTGACGAAGGAGCGTTGCAGCCTGATGTTCGCCGGAATGGATGCAGAGTTGCCGAAGTTGTCCGCGAACCGGGCGTTGTTTCGGGAGGCGGGCGTCACGTTGGTGGTCAGCAGACCCGAGGTAGTGGATATAGCCGACAATAAGTCCCTGACGACGGATTTTCTGTCCGGAATCGGATTGCCGGCACCGTTGACCTACGACTTCCAGGACATCCTGGACGGCAGGGCGTCGCTGCCTTATCCTTACATTCTGAAGGACAAGGTGGGAGGATATCGGTCGCGGAACATCGTTATTGTGCGGCAAGCGGCTGATTTGGATGCGGTACGGGGAATCGACCCTGGCCGGTACGTAGCGCAGGAATACATCGAAGGGGACGAATACACCTGTGGCAGTGTCAGTTTCGACGGGGATTGCCTGGGCGTCATAGTCATGCGCCGCATTCTGCGGGACGGCGACACGCACAAGTGTTTTGTGGAGTTCAACCCGGTCATTGAGGACACTGTAAGGACGGTCATCCGGCACCTGAAGCCGTTCGGTCCGTTGAATGTGCAATTGCGGCTCCGGGACGGAGTGCCTTATGTCTTCGAGTTGAACGCCCGTTGTTCGGGTACGACCGCCGCCCGGGCGCTCAGCGGTTTCAACGAGCCCTGGTTGGTGGCGGATTATCTGTTGAAGGGGGAGCGGCGTTCCTTCGACATCCGTCAGACGGCCATTCTTCGGTACTGGAAGGAATTCGTGGTGCCGCAGGACCGGTTGCAGGAGATGCTGGCGGAAGGGTATGCTGCCGCCGCGTCTTTCAATCAGCTTTAGGATGGTACTTTTCACAGGGGCTGGTGCCGTGTACGAGGAATTTGTCCGACAGGAGCCGGCGGAACACGTTTCGTTGCGTCGGACAACGGATGCGGACCTGATTTCCCGTTTGTCGGTGGCGCGGGTGATTGTGCATAACGCCGCCCGGATTCAGTGCGAGGATACTGGCCAGGCGGTGCGGGACAATTTTCTTCCGACCCTCCGGCTGGTATCCTTGTGCCGTCGGTATTGTCCGCAGGTCAGGCTGTTGTATCTGGGCAGCATGAGCTACCTGGGTGAAGGGGGGCGGGTGCTACCCTTGCGGGAACAAACGCCGTACGCCTATTCCAAGTACTTGGGGGAGCTGTTGTGTCTGGCGGGCGGGCTGGCGATGGCGCAGGTCGTGCGGTTCTCGACCTTGTTTTATGAAAACCCGTCACGGGACGGGCTGTCCTTTCTGATTCGGGAGGCCGTCACGCGGCAGTCCGTACGGACCTACAACGGTGGGCGGGCGTGTCGGGATTTCATTCCCTTGGA
The DNA here is from genome assembly GCA_041163745.1 of Bacteroidota bacterium. Taxonomy (GTDB): domain Bacteria; phylum Bacteroidota; class Bacteroidia; order Chitinophagales; family Saprospiraceae; genus UBA6168. Next base: position 138,789 of record JBEAQU010000033.1, on the reverse strand, counting down.
CACCGCTGTCGGATGTCTTCGCAGATTGATGGCCGCACCGCCGGTTGACCGGGTGGTGAACATAGCCTCCGGCAGGGAGACCTCCTTTGCCGAGGTGGTGGCCATGTTACGGGAACGTGTTCCCGGATTGGCGGTGTCCGACGTTACGTATCCGGCGGAGAAGTCGGTGTTGTCGGATTTTTCCGGAATCGCCATGCCCATTCCGGAGCCGATCGGATTCACGCTGGCCGGACGGATGGACCGCTACATCAAGCGCATCAGGGAAGGAGCGGCGTAAGAAAAGGTATGCGGATTCTGGTATTCAGTGACATACATGGAAACCTGCCGGCGTTGGAAGCGATGTTGCAGGCGGAAGGTCCGGCGGACCAATACATCTGTCTGGGCGATGTCGTGAACTACGGGCCGTGGGGGGAGGAATGCCTGTCCAGGGTGCTTTCCCTTCCCAACGGCATCTGTCTCGAGGGCAATCACGAGACTTATTTCTTGAAAAACGAATATGAGGGCAGCCATCCCCTGCCAGGGATATTCCTGGCGCACAGTATCCGGCGTTTCCGGAGCTTCGGGACGATTGCGCGGCTTCCCAAGGAGCATCGGCGGCACGGCTGTACCTTTGTCCATACCTTGGAGGACCGTTATATCTACGCGGACACGGCCGTTGACCTGAAAGAAGACACCTTCATCGGGCATTCGCACCACGCGTTCATCCGGGAGATCCAGGGGCATACCCTGGTCAACACGGGAAGTGTGGGACAAAACAGGAAATACATCAACCTGGCCAGCTACGCGGTCTTCACGCCGGAGACCGGCGAAGTGGAGGTCAGGAACACGATATACGGTGCGGAGGAGATCTTGGAGGAAATGAACCGACTAGGATACCCGTCCGATTGCATCGCATATTACGAACGGAAGGAGCGTTGGCCGGAAGGGACCCCGCCACCGACACTTCGAGGCCGGATGGGCGGTACAGCGGTTTCGGTCGACGGCGAGCAAATCTGAGGATTGCGGGAATCGGGAAGCCTTCCGCTGCAAACATCAATGTAGGTGCATGGTATTCAACTCATTTGAGTACGGCGGCTTCCTGGCCGTAATTTTTCTGGCGTACTGGATGTTCGCAACGAAACGTCCGGCATGGCAAAACCACCTGTTGCTGGGGGCGAGCTATCTGTTTTACGGCTGGTGGGATTGGCGGTTCACCATGTTGTTGGCAGGCGCAACCCTGGCGGACTACTGGCTGGGCTTCCGAATCGGTCAGGCGGAAACGGAGTCGGCACGGAAGCGGTGGCTGATGGTCAGTCTGGTGATGAACCTCGGCTTGCTGGGATTTTTCAAGTATTACAACTTCTTCCTGGACTCCTTCCTGTCGCTGTTCCAGACAGACGCTTCGGCGGCGGGCGTCGGTTTGGTACGGGTCGCGTTGCCGTTGGGAATCAGTTTCTTCACTTTTCTCCGGATGACCTATCCCTTGGACATCTATTGGCGGAAAATGGAGCCCGTCGCCGACTTGCCCGCCTTCGCGACTTTTTCCGCCTTCTTCCCATTGATATTGGCCGGGCCGATCGAACGGGCCGCCACGCTCCTGCCGCAGTTCCGAAGGGGGCGGGTGTTTTCCTACACCCTGGCTTTGGACGGAATGCGCCAAATGCTGTGGGGCTTGTTCAAAAAAGTGGTGGTGGCGGACAACATCGCGGTCCAGACCGCAGACATATTCGGTCGTTACGAGCAGCTTTCGGCAACGGAGCTGCTCCTGGGTGCCTTCTATTTCGCCATCCAGCTGTATTGTGATTTCAGTGGATACTCCGACATGGCGATCGCCACAGGCAAGTTGCTGGGCATCCGGATACAGCCCAATTTCAATTACCCCTATCTATCCAAAAACATCACGGAATTTTGGCGGCGTTGGCACATATCCCTGTCCAATTGGTTCCGGGACTATCTCTTCACACCGCTGATGATCGCATTTCGCAACCAAGGCACCGCCGGTGTGGTGGCTTCCTTGTTGATATCCTTCACCCTGATCGGACTGTGGCACGGTGCGAACTGGACCTACGTGGTCTTCGGTCTGTTGCATGGGGTTATCCTGTCTTTCGAGACCTTGACGAAGAAACGGCGGAAAGCCGTCCGCAAGGCGATGCCGGCGTCGTTGTACGATTATGGCAGCATGTTCCTGACCTTTGCCGTATGGTGCCTCACGCTGGTCTTTTTCCAGTCTGCCACCCTGTCGGATGCGCTGGCTTACACGGAGCACATTTTCACCGGCCCCGTTCTTCCGGCTAATTTCCGATATTTCGACCGGTTTTCCCTGTCGATGACGCTGGTAGTCCTGTCGCTGGACCTCCGGTATCAGCGCCAGGAGTATCCCATGCAGACCACATCCTTCCCGGGGATCGTCCGTTGGGGACTGTACCTGGCCGCCGGGTTGGCCGTTTTCAATTTCATCCAGAACAAGCAGGCCTTCATATATTTTCAATTCTGACCATTCCGTCCGGCGCGGGGGAGGCCGTTAAGCAAGCCCATGACACAACATCCATTGCCGACCAAGACGTTCAACGAACTGAAGAAGAACCTGAAAAAGGACCGGAGCGGGCTCCGTCCTGTCCGGGTCGCCCTGTTGGGTGACACTGCCACCCAAATGATGGCCAAGGCCCTGCGGGGGTACGGGTATGAACTGGGGTATGACATCGACCTGTTCGAGGCCGACTACGACCAGATAGAACGGCAGGTTTTCGACCATTCCTCGGAGTTGTACGGAACGGAGCCGGAGTTCATCATCATTTTCCAGTCTGTGCAGAAATTGCGCAAGCGTTTCCACAAGCTGGCGGAATCCGCGAAGGTAGGTTTTGCCGAGGAACACCTGCATCTGGTGCGGTCGCTGTATCTTGCGGTGGGCGAGCGGCTGACTGCGCGGGTCATTTATTGCAACTTCCCGGAACAGCCGGAGATGGTGTTCGGACAATTCGGCAACAAGACCCCGTACGCATTTTCCTGGCAGCTGCGCAAGATCAATACAGGGCTGATGGACCTGGGACAGGAGCTGAAGAATCTTTTCATCTGCGACCTGTTGCAGCTGCAGTCGCAGTTCGGGTCGGCCTTCGCATTCGATCCCAAGCTGTATGTCACGGCGGATATGGTTCTAAGCCTGGACTTCCTGCCGGTGGTATCCAAGGGCATCATGGATATCGTTGCGGCGGCATCCGGGCAATTCCGTAAATGTCTTGTCCTTGACCTTGACAACACCACCTGGGGTGGGATCATCGGAGACGACGGCCTGGAGAACATACAGGTAGGCGACCTTGGGATCGGGAAAGCCTTCACGGAACTCCAGCGCTGGGCCAAGGCGCTGCAGCGCCGGGGAATCATATTGGCGGTCTGCAGCAAGAATACGGACCACGTGGCACGGGAGCCTTTCGAAAAACATCCTGAGATGGTGCTTCGCTTGGAAGACATCGCCGTTTTCGTCGCCAATTGGGAAAGCAAAGTGGACAATATCCGGCATATCCAGCAAATCCTGGAAATTGGATTCGACGCCATGGTTTTCCTGGATGACAACCCCTTCGAACGAAATGTCGTCCGGGAGAACATCCCGGGCATCACCGTACCGGAGCTGCCGGAGGACCCGGCGGAATATGTACCTTTCCTGCAGCAGCTGAACTTGTTCGAAACAGCTTCCCATTCCGCCGGCGATGCGGAAAGGACGCGACAGTACCAGGTGGAGGCACAGCGACGGGAGTTCTCCCGCAGCTTCGACAGTGAGGAAGCCTTCCTGGAAAGCCTAGGCATGATATCGGAGGTGAAGCCCTTCGACACCTTCCGTACGCCAAGGGTCGCCCAACTGACGATGCGTAGCAACCAGTTCAATCTGCGGACGATCCGTTACACGGAAGCGGACATCCAGCGGCTGTCGGCCTCTCCGGACCACCTCACCTTCTCCTTCAGCCTGTCGGACCGTTTCGGTGACCATGGCCTGATCAGTGTGGTCATCTTGGAAAAAGTTGGCCTGGACGGTCTTTTCATCGACACCTGGATCATGAGCTGCCGGGTATTGAAGCGTGGAATGGAACAGTTCGTGCTGAACCACCTGTTGGATGCGGCGGAGGCGCTGGGAATCCGCACCTTGGTCGGGGAATACCTGCCGACACCCAAGAACGGGCTGGTCAAGGATCATTACGCCCAGCTTGGTTTTTCGCCGGTGGACGGCAAGTGGGTGCTGGATGTCAGGGAAGCCGGTCGCAGGCCGGTAAACATCCGGGAAGCCTCAGTGGATTCGCCGGCCACCTGACCGGGTCGGTACAGGCGGAAGCCTTCACGAGATGAAACGATGCAGGCTTTTGCACCCGAATGCCTGTTCTGCGCACCATCATTGCGGTGCAAAGCCATGACCGACGCTGAAGAAACGCCTGGTCCAGGTCCGGAAGCGGATCCGGCCAGCCATTAAATGTGAAACAAGCCATCCCTGTCGGGCTTCGGCATGCCATGACGCGGCCGACCGGGATGTGCACACATCAAATAACACACACAAGAAATGAACAAGGAAACGATTCTTGAGCAAGTGAACGAAATATTCCGCGACGTGCTGGACAACGAGGACATCCGGCTGGTACCGGAGACCACCGCCGCGGATGTGGACGATTGGGATTCGCTGACCCACATTCAGCTGATCGTAGCGACGGAGAAGCATTTCGGCATCAAGTTCACGGCCGCCGAAATCCAGGGATTCCGGGATGTGGGCCACTATTGCGAAGAAATCAGCCGCAAGCTCCAGGCATGATGACGGAAGGAAGCAGCTTTCGGCAGTCGTATCAGGTCGACCCCTCCGTTTACGAAGGGTTCCGTCACCTTTTCCAAGACCATAATCCGATGCACACGGACGAGTCCTTTGCCCAGGCGAACGGCTTCAGCGGGCGGGTCATGTACGGCAACATTCTGAACGGTTTCCTTTCCCACTTCGTAGGGGAGTGCCTGCCGACGAAGCAGGTCGTGATACAAACCCAGTCCATTCAGTATGCGCGGCCCGTATACCTTGGAGATGTCCTGCTCCTGACGGCAACGGTCACGGGCGTATTTGCCTCCGTTCGGACGGTCGAATTCAAGTTCCGGTTTGAAAACGGGGCTGGCGAGCAGGTGGCGCGTGGAAAAATACAAATCGGCATCCTATGAAAGTGTTGGTGACCGGCGGCGCCTCCGGCCTGGGAGCGGATATCACGCGGACGCTTGCGGCGGACGATGGAATTCAGGTGTACTTCACGTATTGTCGGTCCGCGGCGGCGGCAGCGGAATTGGTCCGGCAACATCCCAATGTGAGGGGTATCCGGTGTGATTTCGAAGATGCGAACTCCATGGCGGAGCTGTTGCGGGATATTCCGGGATGGGAGTTGGACGGCCTGGTCAACAATGCCATGGCAGGGTTTCTCCGAAAGCATTTCCACAAGATTCCGGCGGAGTCGTTCGGGAACAGTTTCCGGCGGAACGTGCTGCCCGTCGTACAGGTAACGCAAGCGGCCCTGCAAGGCTTCCGGGCGCGCAGGCACGGGCGGATTCTGACCGTCCTAACCGCCGCCCTTGCCAATCGGCCGCCTGTCGGCTGGTCCGAATACGTAGCGAACAAAGCCTATCTCCTTTCGCTCAGCAAATCCTGGGCGACGGAATACGCCAAATATGACATTACCTCCAATTGCATTTCCCCAACCTTCATGCCGACCCCGCTGAACGAGGAGTTGGATGAACGGATGGTGGAGGAGATTCGGCGGCAAATGCCGCGGCAGGAGCTGTTGCCGACCACCGAGGTCGCCCGGCTGGTCCGACAATTGCTGACGGGCAGCGGGCAGGTGAACGGCGTCAACCTGTTGGTCAACCAAGGGGCCGACATCGTCTGACGAACGGTCCCGTCCCATTCCGCCGGCGTGGGAAAAACTTTCAAAGGCCACAGCCGCCTTACAATTCGATGCAACCCGATCTGAAGTCCTTCCTGAAAAAGACCGCCTTGTTCCTCGCCCTGTTCCTGGCGCCGCTGCTCTTGCTGGAATGGCGTCTGCGGCAGCCGGACAACGATTCCTATGCACTGAAGCACTACCTGCTGCAGAGCACCTTGGAAACCAACGAAATCCTTATCCTGGGGAATTCCCTGTCCTGGGGAGGGCTGATACCTGCCGACTTGTCGGACCATTGTATCAACATCGCAAATTACAACCAATCCTTTTACAGCGATTACAAGATATTGGAGCAGTACGGTCCGTTGAGCAAATCCCTTCACACGGTGATCATTCCCCTGAACCTGGAGTCTTTCTTTGCCAAACCGGGAGCGCGATCGGAAGAGTATTACGCCGCCATCTTCGGGATCGAACCCCATGACGGCAAGTATCGTGCGGAACATTACTCCCTGCTGATGATCTATGGGTTGTGGCCCGGTATCCGCCAGTTGTCGGGGCCTTCCGAAATTGTGGAAAACAAAGGATGGGGGACCAGCAACGATGTGTACCGGGAATCACCGGAATTGATAGCGGACAAACTGGCTTTCATCCTGTCCCAAATGGAAGGGGATCATTTCGACCTGTGTACGGGTTATCTGGAGAAAATCATAGAGACCTGTAATGCGCAGGGTCTTCGCCTGGTGTTGTACCAGCATCCCCTGAGCAAGGGCCTTATCCGCGAGTTGGAAAAGGACAGCCGGTATGCACGGATGCAGGAATACCTCGGGACCTTGTCCGGGCGGCAGGACGTGGAATATTTCGACCTTCGGTATGAGGAGTTGTTCGTGGATTCCTTGTTCAGGGACATCAACCATCTCAACATGCGGGGCGCCGGCATGCTGACGCAAATGATGCGGGGAATATTGGCCGGCCGACAGCCCGGCCAAGGCACTTGAAAACACGCCTTTATCGGCGGCACTTCCGACGGACGACCCGAAATCGGTTACGAAAGCCCATGCAACGTCTGATAAATCATTTCTTATGAATAAAGCTACACAATTGGTTTTGGGCAATGTATTGGTATTCGCTGTCATGCTGGTCATCGTGGAGGTCATTCTGCAGGTTGCGGGAATCGGCAACTTCGGAAGTGCGCCCCTGAATCCGGATCCGGTGTTCCATCATGTACATCCTGCCGACTACACGTTCGTCAGCTACTCCCCGCACGAGGAATTCGACCCGGTGGAAGTCCGGTACGACCGACAGGGCTACCGGGTGTCGGGCCAGGAGAAAGCGGGGTGGGACAGGCCATGGGTCGCCTTTCTGGGGGACTCCTTCGTGGAATCCAACCAGGTCGCCTACGACAGCAGTTTCATCGGCTTGTTGCAGGCGGCATATCCCGGAATGCGGATGCGCAATTTTGGTGTCAGCAGCTACAGTCCGGCCTTGGAATACCTGGTCGCGCGGCACCATGTCTTCACACAGGAGACGCTGCCCGCCCGAGTCTTTCTGTTGGTGTATGCCAACGACGTCCGGGACGACGAGGAATATTTGGCGCAAGGCAGGTTCGAAGGGGAGACCCTGGCGCGCGTGGACGGTGGCAACCCCGGCCAGTTGCTCGATATGGTCCGCCGTACCAATCTCTTCCGGTTGCTCCGGCGGACACAGATTCTGATCAGCTACCGCATGAAAGCCGGGGAGCAACGAACGGAGCAGCGGGTGGTAAGGGACCAGGTTGACGAGAACCCCGACTGGACAGGCTCCCAAAGTGCGGTGTATGTTGAAAAAATTGCCAGTCTGTGCGAGGAAAAAGGCATTCCTTTCCATCTGATGGCGGTCCCGTCCAAATATGCCGATTTCCAAAAGGACTACGGATATTTTTCTTTCCCCGCGAAGGTAGCTGCCTGGGCGGAAAGCCGGACGATTCCGTACATCGATCTGGCCGGACCGTTCCAGGCATGGGGCGAGGCGGGCGGCAGCTTGTTGTTTTTCGACCATGACATCCATTTCAACCATGCCGGCCATGCGGTGGTAGCCCGGACCATCGCCCCGTACCTGGCGGAAGATCCCCGTAAACAAGATGAAGGACGATATTCCGCTCAGGACGGTTTGTCGACCCGTAGGAAGAAGCATTCAATATGGTAAAGCGAATACAGGTGGACATCAGCAGGCAGGCGCCTGCCGACGGCATTGTCCAGGGGCAGGAGCTGCATTTTCTGAAATCCGCGTTGCATGAGGACAATCCCTTGTTCACGACGGAGGAGGCTGTTGCCTGGTTGCGACGCCGGAACGAGGAAGTCGAGGTCCGGATCGGTCGGCAACGGCTGCGGGAACTTAAGCATTGGCATTTCCATCCGGTAACCGGGAATCTGTGTCATGAGAGCGGTCGTTTTTTCTCCATTGCGGGACTATCGGTCAGGACCAACTGGGGCAAGACCGGGCAGTGGTCGCAACCGATCATCAACCAGCCGGAAATTGGCTTCCTTGGAATCATTGCCAAATCGTTCGACGGCGTGCTGCATTTCCTCATGCAGGCGAAAATAGAGCCTGGCAACATCAATCATGTCCAGTTGTCGCCCACCCTGCAGGCGACCAAAAGCAATTACACCCAAATCCACAAGGGCAAGAGACCCCTTTACCTGGAGTATTTCAATGGGGAACGACCCAGGACCGTGCTCCTGGACCAGTTGCAATCCGAACAAGGGGCCCGGTTCCTGCGCAAGCGCAACCGGAACATCATCGTTCAGGTGGACGAGGACATACCGGTCCACGAGGATTACCGTTGGCTTACGCTGGCGCAGATCAAGAAGCTGATGTTGCTGGACAACACCGTGAACATGGATACCCGGACCGTGATATCCGGCATTCCCTTCGGTCATTTTTCGGCAGAGGTGGTGGATTTCTACGCGGCGATGTCGAGTCATTACATTGTGCCGGGCAGCCGTCCGTTCGAGTTGCTGAAGTCCACGCTGAACGGGGAGGCGGCATTGCATTCCTTCAACGACATCATTTCCTGGATGACGAATCTGAAAATGATGGCGGAGCTGGAGATAAACCCCATTCCGCTCCGGGAGGTAGCAGAATGGGAAACCACGGAATATGATATCCGGCATGGGGAGGGCAAATACTTCCGCGTCATCGGTGTCGAGGTCGAAATCAGCAACCGGGAGGTACAGTCCTGGATGCAGCCGCTCATCGAGCCGACCCAGGAAGGAATCTGCGCCTTCGTGGTGAAGAAAATAAACGGCGTGTACCATTTCATAGTCCAGGCGAAGCTGGAATGCGGCAATTTCGACATCCTGGAGTTGGCGCCGACGGTACAGTGCATCACCGACAATTACCAAGTCACGCCGAAAGGGAAACTGCCGTTTCTGGATTACGTCCTGGAGGCATCCCCAGCGCAGCATATCTTCGACACTTATCAGTCGGAGGAAGGGGGACGGTTCTACAAGGAGCAGAACCGCAACCTGCTCATCGAGGCGGACGAATCTTTCGACGAGACTTTGCCGCCGCATTACATCTGGATGACCCTGAATCAGTTGAAAACCCTGATTCGGTTCAACAATTACTTGAATGTGCAGGCTCGCAGCCTGCTTTCCATCATCAATTTCCTTCCCTGAGGCCAGTTGTCCGGTCGGAAGGACCGGCGCGGACGGGCAAGCGGAACAAAAATAACCGACGTGAGGATAGGTGTGTTAGGTTGTGCCAGTGTCGCCCGCCGTTTGGTGATACCGGCGATAAAATCCAGTGGTGTATTCGAATTGGCTGCCATCGCCAGCCGCGAAATGACCAAGGCGGCGGAATGCTGCCGGCAGTTCGGCGGGGAACCCCTGGGTTCGTACGATGCGCTGCTGGAACGGGAGGACATCGAGGCGGTGTATGTTCCTTTGCCGACCGGGCTGCATGCCGAGTGGGCCGGCAAGGCGCTGCAGGCCGGGAAGCATGTCCTCGTGGAGAAATCACTGGCCGCCAACCTGGCGGAGGCGGAGCGGCTGCTGGTCCAGGCGGCAACGGCCAGGCGCGCCTTGTGGGAAAACTTCATGTTCGAGCACCATAGCCAGTTCGCCTACATCCGGCGGCAGCTCTCCGAAGGAGCCGTCGGCGAGATAAGATCCCTGCGTGCGTCCTTCGGCTTCCCGCCTTTCCAGGACGAAGGGAACATCCGTTACAGCCGCGCCTTGGGAGGCGGGGCTTTGCTGGATGCAGGCGCCTACACGGTCAAGGTGGCCCAGTTGCTGCTGGGGGCGGACCTGGAGGTGAGGGGAGCCAGCCTCGTCATACCCGACGGGGCAGAAGTGGATATCCACGGGGGTGCCTTCTTGTGCCGCCCGGACGGATGTTCCGCCGCGTTGGCTTTCGGGTTCGACCATTTCTACCAGTGCGAGCTCGAAATCTGGGGGAGCAAGGGGAAACTGACGGCCGACCGGATCTTCACGGCACCGCCCGGCTTCCAGCCGACGGTCGTCATCGAACGGCCGAACGAAACACGCCGGGTCACCCTGCCGGCGGACAATCATTTCATCCGGATCCTGCAGGTGTTCCATCAGGCGGTCGTCAGCGGTGAATTCCCATCGAATTATGAGATCCTTCGGAACCAAGCCTCGCTCCTCCACAACATACAATGTCATGCGAACTGTTGAAAAAAGTAAATTAAGGGTTGTCTCCAGTCCTTCCCTGGCGTCGCTGGAGGAATATCTCTCCTTGCTCCGCACACCCTGGGAATCGGGGGTCTTGACCCACAACGGCCCCTTGGTACAACGGCTGGAAGCGGAACTGCGGGAATATCTGCCGGTGCGCAACATCGTCACCCTCGTCAACGGCACCATCGCCTTACAATTGGCCATCAAGGCATTGGACATCAAAGGGGAGGTCATTACGACGCCCTTCTCCTGGGTGGCGACGGCGAGTGCGATCCGATGGGAGCAATGCACGCCGGTATTCGTGGACATCGACCCCCACACCCTGAACATCGACCCGGCCAAGATCGAGCGAGCCATCACCCATCGGACAACGGCCATCATGGCGGTCCATGTCTTCAGCAATCCCTGTGATACGGAAGCCATCGCGGACATCGCCCGCCGCAGGAACCTGAAGGTGATTTATGACGCCGCCCACGCGGTGGGCGTCCGGTACCAGGGTCGTTCCGTGCTGGAGCACGGGGATGTCTCCGCCACCAGCTTCCACGCCACCAAAATATTCAATACCGGGGAGGGCGGCGCCTGCATCACCCTGGACGACGACCTGCATCAGCGGCTCCAGCGGCTTCGCTTTTTCGGATATGACGCCGCCAAGGAAGTCGTGGAGGATGGGACCAATGGTAAGATGACGGAGATCCATGCGGCACTCGGCCTGGCCAATTTGCCTTACCTGGACCAAGTCATTGCCCGGCGGCGGGACATATTCGGCTTGTATCACCAAGGCTTGAAAGACATGCCGGCCATCCGGTTCCAGCAATTCGACCCGGCGGCATACAATTTCAGTTACATGCCGGTGATATTCGATACCGAACAGCAGTTGCTGGCGGTGGAAAAAGACCTGGTCGCCCATCAGATCCTGCCCCGACGGTATTTCTATCCTTCCCTGAACACGCTTCCCGCCGTAGCACCCTACCAACCGATGCCTGTATCCGAATCCATAGCGGACAGGATCCTGTGTCTTCCTTCCAATAACCAGTTGACGGACGAAGACGTATTCGAAGTCGTCGACCGTATTCGGACGGTTCTTTCCTAAACCTGCGTCTTGTGCGGGTGATACGGGGCAGGCCCCGACCCGCTGCGAACAACCATGGTATTGCGTTGAGAATCATACTGGCCACATACGGCTACCCCCCGCATTATTGGGGCGGATCGGAATCGTATGTCCGTTGGTTGGCTTTGTACCTGCTGCGGAGCGGGCATGAGCCGCTGGTCATCGCCGGTGCCACGGACGAGCAGCTGGACGGTATGGAACCCTTGTACCGGGACGGCCACCTGCGGGCGGCGCATTATCGCCAGGACGACATTCCGGTGATCGCCTGTTCCAACCACCCCGACACTTTTGAGATCTACAGCCGGTATGACCCTGCTTGGGCGGCCGCTTGGGAAGGTGTCCTGTCGGCCTGGTACGGTTCGGACCGATCCATACAGCTGCTGCACCTGCATGCGGTTTCCCCATTGATCAACACGAGTCTTATCGAGGCATCCCGTCGGCTTTTTCCGGGCATAAGGGTCTTGTATTCCTATCATGTTCCGGAGAGTTGTCCGAAGGGAACCTTGTTATATTTCGAAAAATCCTTCTGTACCATCCGTCCGTCTGCGGCAGTCTGTACGGCCTGCCTGTTGCAGGCCCGCAGCGGATGGCCCGTTCCGATTGTTCGGGCGATAGCCGCCTTGCTTCCGGAGCGGAAGGTCTTTCCGGCCGGTGCGCCGGTACCTTTCCAGTTGCGCCGGTACCTGGCGGCGCAGATCCGGACATACGGCGCGTTCGTCAACCAGGTGGACCGATGGCTGGTGTTCTCCAGGCAAGTCGAGCTGTTGCTTCGTCGGCTGGATGTGCCGGCCGACCGGATCGCCATGATCCGGCACGGGATCGACGAGGTTTTCCTTTCGAAAACGGAAGGCGGACCTACCGGAGACGGTCGGGCGGAGTCCGACCGGACGACATTCGTGTTCATCGGACGGTTCAAGCGGGTCAAGGGCATCGCGACGCTACTTCGGGCCTGGATGGGATCTCCGCCGGATGCGGGCAGGGAGCTCCTGTTAATGGGAGGAGCGGAAGCGCTGGATGGGGAGTTGTCCGACAGGCTGGCGGAAGCGGCCCGGAGGCCGGACATCCGTCAGCTGGGTATCCTGCCGGCGGAGCAGGTCCGGGAAGTCTTGCGCAGTGCCCATTGCGTGGTGATTCCGTCGGAATGGGTGGAGATTGGTCCCTTGACCCTGCACGAGGCCATCGCCTGCGGTGCCAACGTCATCACCTCCGACATCGGGGGCTGTGCGGAGTTGGCGGAATATTACGGAGACCTGTGCCGGACCTTCCGGATGGGCGATGCCGGCGATTTGTGGGAGAAGATACGCACTTTCCGATACCAGCCGGTGACACGGACCGTCGCCAGCCAATCCTGGCACAATGCCAGGGTGGTCGAAGAGTACCGAGGACTGTTGGCATACGCCTCCGCCGATACCATCGAACCGACATGACCAACATCATATACCTGAATTCGCACCCCATCCAGTATTTTGCCCCGCTCTATCGGGAGATGGCTGCGCATCCTTCCATTGCGTTGACCGTGCTGTACTGTTCCAGGCATGGCCTGGATGGGGAGAAAGACCGGGAATTCGGGGTGGACGTAAAATGGGACTTGCCCGTTCTGGAGGGATACCGGGCGGTATTCCTCCAGAACAAGGCCATTTCCCGGGCGGGAATCTACAGTTTCTGGGGTTTGTTCAATCCGGCGGTGGTCGGTTTCCTGCGGCGGGCGCCAAAAAGTGTGGTGATTGTGCACGGGTGGGGGTATCTGACCCATCTGCTGACTTTGGTGGCGGCCCGTCTGACGGGGCATACGGTCTGTCTGCGGGGGGAAAGCCCCGACATACATGAGCGGTGTCGCAGCGGCCGTTCCCTATTTCTGCGGAGATGGGTGTTCGGTCGGATTTTGTTCCGGCTGCCGCACCGGTTTCTGTACATAGGCAATCAGAACCGGTTGTTCTACAAGCGGTACGGTGTGCCGGACGATCGGCTGGCCTTTGCCCCCTATGCGGTGGACAACGGGCGATTCGCCGCCGACCATAGCCGGTTGGCCGTCCGCCGCGAAGCTTGCCGGGCGGCCCTGGGCATACCGATCCGAAAAAAAGTGCTGCTTTTTTCCGGGAAATACATTGGCAAGAAAAGGCCGATGGACCTGCTGGCGGCGTTCGACCGGTGCAGGCTTCGTTCGCAAGCCTTTCTGGTGATGGTCGGGGACGGAGCTCTTCGACCCGAGATGGAGGCTTACATCGAAGGCGCAGGCCTTTCGTCATCCGTGCTGCTCACCGGGTTTGTGAACCAGGGTGTGATTGCGGAGTACTATGCCTGTGCGGATGTTTTCGTGATGTGTTCCGGCGAAGGCGAGACCTGGGGATTGTCCACGAACGAGGCCATGAATTTCCACCTGCCCCTGATATTGTCAGACATGACGGGCAGTGCTGCCGACCTGGTGGAGGAAGGGGTGAACGGATATACGTTTCCGACCGGCGATGTCGCTGCCTTGTCGGACCGGTTGGACACCCTCCTGGGCCTTTCGTCAGCGGAGCGTTCCGTCATGGGTCTTGCATCCGCCCGGCGGGTTGCAACCTACAGTTACCAATCGATCATCCGTGCGTTGCTGGCTGTCTTGCATGTTCCCTCCGACATGGTTTCGGGGCGGCAGGACGGACAGGCGGCGACCACCCTATCCGCGAAGCATTGAGGATATTGATAGCGGGACAATTCCAGTCCTGGGCATTGGAGCATCATTACGTACGGTACCTGGCAGACCACGCCACCGTCTTCACCTATCCGGCGGAAGAGGTTTTCAACGACTACTACCACGCTTCCCCGGTACACAAGGTATTGTACCGGCTGGGCTTGTCCCGTATCCACCGGACCGTAGGCGAAGGCTTGCTGGCGGCGGTGGAGCAGGAAAGGCCGGATGTTGTGTGGGTGTTCAAGGGGATGCGGGTCACGCCGGCTGTCTTGCAAGCGTTGCGGGACCGTGGCATCCGCCTGGCCAACTACAATCCCGACCATCCTTTCCTGTTTTCCAGCCGTGGCAGTGGCAACCGTAACGTGACCGACAGCATCGGTCTGTACGACCTGCATTTGTGTTACAGCCGGGCGGTCATGGAGCGGATATCATCTTCGTACGGCATAGCCACGGCCAGGCTGCCGTTCGCCATGGAATTGCCGGAGGCGGATTATGCGGCCATCGAGGAGGTTCCGGAAATAGCGAGGGCTTGTTTCGTCGGCAATCCGGACGAGACCCGGGTGGAACACCTGCTGGCCATGGCGAAGGGGGGCGTCGCCCTGGATGTGTTCGGTCATGGCTGGGAGGGACGGCTGCCCCGGCTGCCCCATGTCCGTATCCATGACGCCGTATACGGCCTGGAATATTGGCGGACCATCCGGGCGTACCGGGTGCAGTTGAACATCTTCCGGCCGCACAACGTGGGGAACCACAATATGCGTACGTTCGAGGTGCCGGGTGCCGGGGGCATCCTGCTGGCACCGGACAGCCCGGAGCACCGTGAATTTTTCCGGGAAGGGCAGGAAATCTTCCTGTACCGGAACAAGGAAGACATGGTCGGAGTGGCTCGGCAGCTGCTGTCGATGCCGTCGGAAGAAGCCGCTGCTGTTCGCCGCCGGGCACGGGACCGCTCCGTTGCGGACAGGTACACCTACCGCGAGCGGGCGGCACAGGCCGCTGCCGCCTTGGCCGCCCTGTTGTGAACCAACCCGGGGAAGGGTCGGACAGGCAAGGTCCGCCCACCTTTTCACCGGAAACCACCACCAACGGACCAGGGGCGAACCCGGGTCCGGACCCATCGGCATCATCATGGTCATCGTATCCTGTTCCGGAAAATTTCATGCATTCAACCTTGCGGAAGAGTTGTCCGCCCGAGGTATGCTCGGAGGCTTGTTCACCACTTATGCCTATCGGCGCAACAGGTTGATGCGGCGTTTCGCGGGGCGGTTGGACAAGGAGGACATTCCGGTGGACAAAATCCGGACGGCGGTACCTTTGGCGGTACTGATGCGGCTGCGGCCGGAGCCACACCGATGGAACGAATGGTTTGACAGATGGGTGGCCGGACAGCTTTCCCGGTATGCCGGGCAAAAGGTGTTCATCGGATGGAGCGGGATGTCCCTGCATTCCCTTCGCAAGGCGCGGTCCTTGGGTATGGTTCGTGTGCTGGAGCGCGGCTCGGCGCATATCGTCCACCAGGATGTCCTGTTGCGGGAGGAGTATGGAAAGTTCGGCATCGATTTCCGCATCGACCCCAGGACCATCGAAAAAGAGTTGCAGGAATATGAGGAAGCGGACTACATTTCCATTCCCTCCCTGTTCGCACGCCGTACGTTTGTAGCGGAAGGCATTCCGGAGCACAAATTGTTGCTGAACAACTACGGAACCAGTGATATCTTCCAACCTGGCCCCGCCGCTCCGTCCGGTTCCGTTTTCCGGATCGTGTATCTCGGCAACCTGACCGTCCAGAAAGGGCTGGTATATCTTTTCCAAGCCCTTCGCGGGTTGGAGATCCCGCCGGACAAGTGGGAGGCCTGGTTCATTGGAAAGGTGGACGCCGAGATGCGGTCGACGGTGGAGCAATATCGGCAGCCCAACTGGAAATTCTTCGGTCACGTCAACCATTACGAGCTGCCGGGATTGTTGGCCCGGTGTGACGTGGGGGTGATGCCCTCCATCCAGGACGGCTTCGGCATGGTCATTCCGCAGATGATGGGCTGTGGTGTGCCGGTGATTGCCAGCACCAATTCGGCCGGAGAGGATGTCATCCGGGATGGTGTCAACGGCTTTTTGGTTCCGATTCGCCAGCCCGATGTCATCCGTGGCCGGCTGGAACGCTTGTACGGGCATCCGGAGGAATTGCAGCGGATGAAGGAGGACGCGGCGAAGGACATCCGGCGGAAATCCCTTGCCTGGTCCGATTACGGTGACCGATACGCCGACCATATCCGGCGGCTGACAGGTTCTGGAACCGCCGTGGGGCAGACCGGCATGGCGGTCCATAGTGGCAAATAATCAAACCGAGGTGTTGAAAAAGACCGATACGAAAGACGGAATCCGTGCGGCGGCCCCGAAGCGGGTGCTGTGCCTGCTGTCCAATTATGCCGGCAACGGCGGTATCCACCGGTTCAACCGGAACCTGGTCGAGGCCATCCGGCAGCAGCCCGGTGCAGTATGTACCGTCCTGACGCTCAACGATGCGGGGGCGGTGGGGCCGTACCGGGGAGCCGGCGGCAGCAAAGCCCTGTTCCTGGCGCGGATCCTATGGCAGTTCCTGTCCGGGAAGCCCGACCTGCTGGTTGTCGGACTGTTGAACTTCGCGCCGCTGGCCTTGTTCGGGCGTATGTCGACCGGGGTGCGGACAGTGTGCATCCTGCACGGTTTCGAGGCCTGGTACCGCCGGGGCAATCTGGCTCCGTTCTACCGGTACATCGATGCCTTCTGGGCGGTCAGCCAGTACACCCGACAGACATTTTCCCGAACGAACGGGGTGGCTTCGGACCGTGTGGCTCCGATTTTCAATACCATTCCGTCGGATTGGGACGGCGGCTCTGTCCCTTTGCGGCGCGAGCCCTACTTCCTGTCCATCACGCGCCTCGACAAGGGCGAGGGCTACAAGGGGATCGACAAGAGCATACAGGCCATTGGCCGGCTGCAGGACCGGATGCGGGCGCTCGGTTGGGAATACCGGCTGATAGCCCATGGCGACGACCTGGAGCGGCACCGCCGCTTGGCGGCCGACCTGGGGGTATCGGACCTCGTCCGGATCCGGAGCGGTGTGACCGACGAGGAGCTCAAGGCGCTATACGCACAGTGTGGGTTTTTCCTGTTGCCCAGTTCCGGTGAAGGGTTCGGCATCGTCTTCCTGGAAGCCATGGCCTACCGTAAAGCCTGTATCGGGTCTTTGGGCTGCGGCACGACGGATGTGATATCCCACGGGGTGTCAGGTTTCCTGATTGACCCGACACCCGATACGATAGAAGACGCAGTGAGCCGGCTGATGGAGGATCCCGAGCGGTGTGCGGAGATGGGGGAAGCCGGTTACCGTCGCTTGCAGGACACATTCTCGTTCCCCCGTTTCGCTGCGCGCATCGCCGAGCTGACCTGAAGCGGCAAGCTATTTGTCCCTTCCGGATCCCGACAACCCCATACCGAAAAGAACAGGCAGGGGAAGCCCTGTCGCCGATAACCCGTCCACATGAGATTTGCGATTTGTCTGCTCCTGTTACTGGCCTGGGTTGCGGCACCCGCGATGGTGCTGGAGCATGTCCTGTCCGTCAGCCTGGTTCTGATGGCGCTGGTCTTCACCGATTTCCTCTGGCATCTGGGGAAGGAGGTACGGCCGTTGGACGTCCTGGTACTCAGTGCCATCGTGAGTTACCTGTTATCCCCCGCCATCATGTATACCCTGCCGGAGGACAACAGCTGGTACCTGGGATTCAATGTCATGGTCATCGATGCGGAAAAGTACTTCCGTGTCGCCTTCCCGGGAACCCTCGCCCTCATGGCGGGGGTCTACCTGCCGTCCAAGGACATCCGCATTGACCACAAGCAACGGCTGCAGGACATAGAGCGTTGGTTGGCGGACAACCAGGAGGTGGGTATCAAATTGTTCTGGGCGGGTGTCATGTTCACGTTCCTGGTGCCCGTCGCACCAAGCATCATCCGATTGCCGTTCATATACGGTTCTCTCCTGATTTATGCGGGTGGCCTGTACCTGTTCTTTTCCGGGCACGAGGCGCGGCAGCCATATCTGATCGGAATGTTCCTGATTCCGGTGATCAAATCGATCCGGTACGGGATGTTCACCGAGCTGGTGTTCATGGGGATGTTCGTGATGTTCGTGCTCCTGATGAAATACCATGTCAGTTTCCTGAAAAAAATAGGGGTGGCGGCCATCGGAATCGTCATCCTGGTCTTTCTACAATCCATCAAATACGAATTCCGGACCCGGACCTGGTATGATGCCAACGCATCGGGAATGGGGAGCAAGGCCACGGTGTTTCAGGAATTGATGGGCGACCGGGTATCCAATCCGGCCCTGTTGTTCAGCAATGCGGTGCTGAGCGGGGTCTTGGACCGCACCAACCAAGGATCCTTGACCGCCATGGCCATCCGGTATGTACCGGAATACGAGCCTTTCGCCCGGGGCGAAACGATATTCGGCGCCATCGCCGCCTCGTTGGTGCCCCGGTTCCTTTGGCCGGACAAACCGAAGATCGGCGGCTCTGAGAACATGAAGCGTTTCACCGGATTCGAGTTGGAGGGTCCGACCTCGATGGACATCGGGCAACTGGGCGACGCCTATGTCAATTTCGGTATCCTGGGCGGCGCTGTCTTCATGTTCTTCTACGGATGGCTCTTCAACCAGATAAATGCCTGGGTGTTCCGAACCTCCGCGGGGAGTTCACCGGCGTTTCTGCTTTGGATTCCGGTGATATTCTCCGGGTGCATTCAGGTGGAGACGAGTGTGCTGTCCGTCTTCGGACACCTTTACAAAATCATCCTTTTCTATTTCGGCGTGAAATGGGTGTTCCGCAACTATTTAAAGCTGGAGATCTGACCCTTTTCCGAGTTTGTCGGAAGGAGGTCCAACCAAGTCGTAGCCAATGACAAAACAGTCGGATGATAATATGGACCCGATATGGCGGTATGCCAAGGGCAAGGACGTGTTGGTCTGCATGTACAGCGGGTTGCCGGAGCCGCCCACCCTGAATGCCATTTTGGTTTTGTCCGGGTATTTCCGATCCGTCACCATGTTGCGGAACAACATCCGTTTCGACCCGGCATCCTATCCCCAACGGCCCTTGTTAAAGGAGGTCGGGCGATGTTACGATGTCCAGGAAGCCGCTGCCAAATCGAGCATATGGAAAATGGCTCGGTTTGCGCGGTACTGCCTGGCCATGGCCCGTAGTCTGCGGACCCGGAAGCACGGGTTGGTGGTGATACATGACTACCTGGGACTGTTGGCCTATTGGTTGGTCCTGCCGGTGACGGGTTACCGGGGCTTGTCGTGGTTCAACAGTTACGACGTCATCGATACGGAGCATATACCGATGGGGCGGTTTTCCCTCATGCGGCTGGTGGTGCGGTACCATCGGCGGATATTCGGTTGTGTGGATTACTTTTCGCTGCCTGCACGGGAGCGGCTGTCGTACTATCCGGCGGAAGCCGTCCGGCGGGAGACCTTCGTCATACCCAACTTTCCGGCGGTACGTTTCTATGAAAGATTCTACCAGGCACGGCGTTTGTCGGCCGGCCAACCGGTCCGATTGATCTACCAGGGGGCGCTGGGCCCGGGCCATGGATACGAGGCCGTCATTGACATATTGGATCGGAAAGTGAACGGTCATCCGTTGGAACTGGTGCTGAAGGGTTGGATTGACCCGGGCTACAAGGCATCCCTGGAGGAGAGAGCCCGCAGCCGCGGGGTAGCCGACCGGTTGTCCTTCCATGGCTTCAGTCTGTACAGCAGTGTGCCGCAGTTGGCATCGACCTGTACGATCGGCCTGGCCATATTCACCAAGCAGGATGTGATGAACAAAACGTTGGGGACCGCTTCCAACAAGATATACGAATATGCGGCCGTCGGACTTCCGGTGGTGCTTTTCGACACAGCTCATTTCCGGGAATACCTCGAGCAATGGCCTTGGGCATATTTCACGGACTTATCGGCCGACAACCTGACCACGGTGATTTCAGCGGTACTGAACAGGTACCAGGAGAGCTCCCGGTCGGCATATGACAGTTTCCGTACGGCCTTCAATTTTGAAAATGTCTTCGTTCCGGCATTGGCGACGGTAGCGAGGGCCATGCACCAACAGGAACATGTTACAAGGTAAGACGGTCGGAATCATCGGCGCGGGAGACATTGTTTTCGCCGCCCATCTACCTATCCTCCAGGCGGCTGGTGCGAGGCCTTCCTGGATTTTGGATGTGAACGAGCAGGCTGCCCGGACGGCCGCGGGAGCCTATGGCATTCCGATGGTGCTTTCGCCGGACGGACTTGCCGGGGCTTCCGATACGGACATCGTGCTGGTGGCTTGTCCATATGGTGTGCGACAGCCTTATTACGAAGCCTTGCGTTGCAAGCGTTCCGTCCTGTATCTGGAAAAGCCGGTGGCCAAAAGCCTGGCGGAGCAGCGGGAGATAGAATCCATGCGTCCCGCATCCGACATCTGCGCCGGTTTCCTGCGTCGGAGTATGGGTGTGACGAACGTGGTGCGGGGTCTGGTGGCCAGCGGGGTGCTGGGGAGGCTACGGCATGTGCGCAGCGAATTCGGTACGGCGACCCAGATCAGCTCAGGGGGCGGATTTGCCAAGCAGGTCTCCCTGGCAGGAGGCGGTCAACTGTTCGAAAGCGCCATACACAACATTGATGCGGTCTGTTATCTGACCGGTGCCCTTGATGCCAAGGTGGTACGGCGGGAGATGGTCCACGAAGCCGGTTTCGACCTCCATACGGAGGCGCTCATCGAGCTGACCCTTCCGGAGCAGGAGGCCATCGGTTTCGACCTGCTGGTCACCTGTTTCAAATCCACCACGTACGAAATCACCCTTCGTTTCGACCATGCCCTGGTAGTGTTCTCCCTGTTTCGGAACATGCCGCCGGAAATCCGGCCCTTGGGAGGCGGCACTACCGCCTTCCGGGTGCAGGACGCCTTGGCAGGGGATCTTCCGCAGCAGCCCTACGAGGTGCTGCATGTTTTTTGGCGTGATTTCATGGAAGCTGTGGAAGCAAGGACACCCAATTACACCAACCTTTGCCAAACCCGGCTCACGACGGCCGTCATTGCCGGCCTGTACGGCGAGGCGTAGGTCGGATCCGGCCATCTGGCCGGCCCATCGCCATCAAATACCAACGCATGAAGACAATAGGAATCATAGGGGCCAGCGGACAAGTCGGTACGGAGGTGTGTCTTTTCCTTCGGACCTACCCGGAAATCCAGGTGGTGGCGATAGTCCGGACCCCTGTCAGTGCGGCGCTCTTGCAGCGGTTAGGCATCCCTTGCCGGATCGGCACCCTCGGTACGGAGGAGGAATGTCGGGCTTTGTTGCACGACTGCGACCTGGTCGCCGATTTCTCCGTGGTCATCGGCGACGTGTCCCGCACCCAGCGGCACTACGCCAACAACATTGCCAAGGCCATCCGGTATTCACCGGCCCATGCGCGGTACGTGTTCATCAGTACCATCAATGCGTTCGGGATGAGCGAGCAGTTCAACAAAGCCAGGCGATACCTGATCCCGCACAGTATCTACGCCGTCACCAAGCGGTTCGGCGAGGCTGTCACACAGCGTTACGGCCGCAAACACGGCAAGGACGTGTACAGTTTCCGACTGGGGCATGTGCATGGCCTGCTGCAAAGGGTCAGCCAGGAGACGGACATGCTGGTGAACGGGCGTCATACCCGGTTCGAATACCCGGACACCCCATCCTACACGGTCTTTTGCTTCACCATCGCGGAAGGGCTGGTGCATATCGTCGAAGGCAAGGAGAAACCGGGAACCTACACCCTGGTCTCCTCCCCGGCCTGGTCTTGGCGGGAAGTGTTGGAACACTACCTGTCGCCGGGTCGGCGAATCGAAGTCTCCTTGGTCGGCCGACACCACACACCTTGGTTCCGCCGGCTGCCGGCGTTGCTGCGTCGCGGCGTCCTTGGCTTCCTGACCCGATACAAGGACACCCTGCGGGCGAATGTCCTGCATCATTTCCCGACCCTGGAGAAGAAATACAAAGCATCGCTGTATGTGCAGCGTGCCAAATCCCAGACAGCCGCTTATGCCGACACCTTCGTTTACCGGCCGGAGGGTGTTCACGAAGGTGTGTTTCCCGGACCGCGGCTCCGGTACAGTACGGACAGCCGGGTGACCATGCAAACCAAGACAAAGGAAGTCGCGCAACAGCTGACGATGCTGCTTCCGCCCTCCCTGGCGGAACCGGGAACGGCGGCGGTCGGCAGCGTACGGCGTCCGACCGTACCCAATAACGAATTATGTGCGGAATAGCAGGAATCCTACTGCCCGGGGATGAGCCGGCGGGTCCGTCTATCCAACGGATGACGGATGCCATCGCCCATCGCGGGCCTGATGCGGAGGGACACTATGTCGACGGTCCGGTAGGCTTGGGCCACCGGCGGCTGTCCATCATCGACCTGTCCAGTTCGGCCAACCAACCCTTGTGGGATGCGGAGGGCCGGCACGTCATCGTCTTCAACGGAGAGATATACAATTTTGCGGAGATTCGGGCCTCCTTGGGCGATTATCCATTCCGGACGAAAGGGGACACGGAGGTCATTCTGGCGGCGTACCTGGCATGGGGGCCCGCCTGCCTGGACCGTTTGTACGGGATGTTCGCCTTCGCCATCTGGGACACCCGGCGGCGGCAGCTTTTCATGGCAAGGGACCGGCTCGGCATCAAGCCGTTCTATTACTACCAGGATGGTGAGCGGTTCTTGTTCGGCTCCGAATTGCGGGCCATATTGGCCAGCGGGCAGGTGAAGCCGGCGTTGGACGAGGAAGGGTTGGCGGACTATCTGCGCTATCAGACCGTCCACGCCCCCCGGACCCTGGTGCGGGGGATCCGGCAGCTGTTGCCGGGTGAGTATGCGGTATATGGTGGCGGCCGGCTGGAGCGTAAGACCTGGTGGCGTTTGGCACCGGCACAGACACCGGAAGTGGCGGGGGATGCGGCACAGGTGCGGAAGGAAGTCCGGGAACTGCTGTTCCGCGCCGTCGAACGCCGGCTGGTCAGCGATGTGCCGTTGGGCGCGTTCCTGTCCGGTGGAATCGATTCCTCGGCGGTGGTCGCGTTGATGTCGGAAGCGGCGGGCCGCCCGGTGGACACCTTTTCCATCGTGTTCGAGGAGCCGCAGTTCGACGAATCCCATTACGCCGGGTTGGTATCCCGGAAGTTCCATACCCAACATCATCCCATCCTGTTGCGGCCGACGGATTTCCTGGAGGCACTGCCGGACGCCTTGCGTGCCATGGACACCCCCAGTGGGGACGGTGTCAATACGTATGTGGTCTCGCGGGTGACCCGTGCGGCGGGCATAACGGTCGCTTTGTCCGGCCTGGGGGGAGACGAGCTGTTTGCCGGTTATCCCTTGTTCCGGCATTACCTGAAAATGAAGCGGGCGGATTGGTTCTGGAAGATTCCGCATGTCTTACGGACAGCAGGTGCCCAACTGGCCGGCGCGGGCCTCAAAAGCCACCAACGGGGTCGGGTGCTGGAGATGGCAGGAGCCGCCGATGCGGATATCGCGGCGGTATACCCGGCCATGCGGAAACTGCTCAGCCATGCGGAGATGCGGCAGGTGTTGCCGGCTGCCGGCCGGAACGGCGGGATACCCGATGCGGTACGGGAACAGTTGCTGGAGGATCCGTACATCCGCCGCCTGCCGGACCTGAGCCAGTTGTCCGTGGCGGACATATCGACCTACACCCAGAACGTGTTGTTGAAAGACACCGACCAAATGAGCATGGCGCATGCCTTGGAGGTCCGGGTACCGTTTTTCGACCACACACTGGTGGAATACGTGCTGGGCGTTCCGGACCGATTGAAATTTCCCCATTACCCCAAGCAGCTGCTGGTGGAATCCCTCCGTCCGCTGATACCGGACGATGTGGTCTTCCGGGAGAAGAAAGGTTTCGATCTGCCTTGGAAAGTCTGGCTCAAGACATCCCTGCGGACCTTTGCGGAGACCCGCCTGGAACGACTGGCCGACCGGAACATTGTCGACGGCGACTTCCTCCGGGGGCTATGGCGCACTTTCCTGTCCGGCCGGAACGACAACCTTTGGTCCAGGGTATGGATATTCATCGTATTGGAAGACTGGTTGGAAAGGAACATACCAGCCGGCATCCTGTCTGCCGACAACCATTGAATGATAAAGAAACAGATTACGAACAACTATTGACATGACCAACAACGGAAAAACGAAGAAAAACGAGGGATTCCGGTGGAAATATCTCCTGTACTCCCTGCTACCGGCCATCGGCCTGCTGCTTGTCCTGGAAGCCCTGGCCAGCATGGCCTTTTACCAGATGCGCGGCAAGAGTCCGCTCGCCCTCATCAGTGTAGCCCAATATGCCGGAAAATTCCTTCGGAAAGAAAAAATACGGGAGGTGCCGGCCGCCCGGTTCGTCCGGCTTCCGGAGCACCGGAAATCATATGATTTCACCACGGTGCCTTCCGAACTGTACATGGCCAACTGTGACAACCTCGAATCAAAACCCTATCCGACACGGACGGACGAACGGGCTTTCATGTTGCCTGCCGACATCCATGCGGATCCGGAGATCGTGCTGGCCTTCCTGGGCGGCAGCACCACGGAATGCAGGTTCAACGAGGAAACGGCACGCTTTCCGTACCAGGTCGGCCGCATCCTGGAGGCAAAGACCGGCCGCAAGGTGAATTCCTACAACAACGGCATCAACAGCATCACGTCCATGAACTCGCTCAATATATTTGTCAACAAGGTGCTGGCGGTGAATCCCGACTATGCGGTCCTGATGCACAACATCAATGACCTGAACATCCTGTTGTACGAGGGTACCTACTGGAACGAACATCCGCTCCGTTCCCTGATCGTCGACCCGAACAATCCGAAGTTCTCCGATGGGAAATACGAAACCGACGAATGGGCCGATTTCCGGGGCAAACCGGTGACGGTGGATTCCGCCGCCATGATGCGGCAGTTTTCCGGCAGCCTCCGCTCCTTCATCGGCATTTGCCGGGCTTGGAACATACGTCCGCTGCTGATGACACAGGCCAGCCGGTTCACGGACGAGCCGGACCAGAGGATCCTCGGTCGCGGCATCGTCGAATGGGAAAAAAACGGCATCTCGTACGGGCGCATGAAAGGCTTGTATGATGCCATGAACGAGTGTGTCCGGCGGACAGCGGCCGAGGAGGGGGTGCCGTTGGTGGATTTGGCGGCGTCGGTCCCGAAGGACAAGGAGCACCTGTACGACCTGGTGCACCTCACCGACAAGGGTTCGCTCCTGGTGGCGGACCTGGTGTCCGAACAATTACTACCGGAAGTGCTATCCCTGAACCCAAACTGAGGGAAAGTTCGGCCGGACCAGGCTAATAGGCAAGATTTTTGGCAAGGGCTTTGGATAGCGCAAGTCACCCTTTGTTCTTTCCCTCCGCCGGCGCCTTGTCCGGAACCTCTTCCCACCTTTCGACCAGCGTCGCACCAGCCTCCCGCTGTTGTGATCAACTGCCATATCAAAATTGAAACACCCATATGAAAATCCTAGGAATTTCGGCCTTTTATCATGATTCGGCCGCTGCCATCATCGAAAACGGCAATATCCTGGCAGCCGCCCAGGAGGAAAGGTTCACCCGGAAAAAGCACGACCCGGATTTTCCGCGCAATGCCGTGCGTTATTGTCTGGACCAGGCGGGACTCGAGGTGGACGAACTGGACGCCGTGGTATTTTACGACAAGCCCCTGCTGAAGTTCGAACGTTTGCTGGAGACATACTACGGCTTCTCCCCGAAAGGTCTGCAGTCTTTCATCATGGCCATTCCGGTCTGGCTGCGGGAGAAGATGTTCCTGAAAAGGGTCATCCACGAGGAATTGTCCAAATTGGGGCCCTATTCCAAAGGGAAGGTCAAACTGTTGTTCCCGGAGCATCACCTTTCTCATGCAGCCAGTGCATATTACCCTTCGAAGTTTCAAAATGCGGCCATCCTGACCTTGGACGGCGTGGGGGAGTGGGCGACCGCCTCCATCTGCTACGGCGAAGGAAAGGACATGAAGATACTCAAGGAGCTGCATTTTCCGCACTCGCTCGGTCTGTTGTATTCGGCGTTCACCTATTTTCTCGGTTTTCGGGTCAATTCCGGTGAATACAAGCTCATGGGTCTGGCGCCGTACGGCAACCCCCTGTCCGCCGATGTGGCCCGCTTCCGGGACATCATCCGAAAGGAGTTGGTGGACATCAAGCCGGACGGCTCCATCTGGCTGAACCAGCAATATTTCAACTATGCGGCCGGTCTGCGGATGGTCAAGGACCGGCTGTGGGAAAAACTGTTCGGTTTTCCGACCCGTGGGCCGGAGGACAAGCTGGAACAGCACCACTGCGACCTGGCCCTGGCCATCCAGCAGGTGACGGAGGACGTCGTCTTCCTGATGGCGGAAGAAGCCAAGCGCCTGACCGGTTCCGACAACCTGTGCATGGCCGGCGGTGTGGCACTCAACTGTGTGGCCAACGGCAAATTGCTGGAGCGGGGGCCTTTCAAGAACATATTCATCCAACCGGCAGCGGGCGATGCGGGGGGGGCCTTGGGGGCCGCACTGGCCGCCCATCACCTGTACTTCGGGCAGGAGCGGGTTCCCACCGACGAAATGGATGCGATGAAGGGATCCTATCTGGGGCCCGAATATTCCAGCCTGGATACCGAGCGGATGGCAAGGAAGTACAAGGCCCGGTATGAACGGTACGAAAACTTTGACCAACTCTCGGAAAAAGTGGCGGAATTGCTGGCGGAAGGGAACGCCATCGGTTGGATGCAGGGACGGATGGAATTCGGTCCGAGAGCTTTGGGCGGACGCAGCATCCTGGGGGATGTGCGAAACAAGGAGATGCAAAAGAAACTCAACCTGAAAATAAAATATCG
Source organism: Bacteroidota bacterium (assembly GCA_041163745.1). GTDB lineage: Bacteria > Bacteroidota > Bacteroidia > Chitinophagales > Saprospiraceae > UBA6168. The sequence continues at coordinate 111,516 of JBEAQU010000033.1, read as the reverse complement.
GGAGAGTTTCCGACCCTTCGCCCCGTCGGTCCTGGCGGAGGACCGGGCGGATTATTTCAAGCTGGACACCGATTCCCCTTACATGCTGTTGGTAGCGCCTGTTCATGAACGCCGACAGGCATCGGTGCCGCCAAATTATTACGAACTGCCCCTGATGGAACGATTGTACATCAACCGGTCCGACATGCCAGCCATCACGCACATCGATTTCTCCGCCCGCGTTCAGTCCGTGCACAAGGAAACCAACCCCCGGTACTGGACCTTGCTGGACAAGTTCAAGTCGCTCACCGGCTATGGGGTGGTGGTCAACACCAGCTTCAACGTCCGGGGCGAGCCCATCGTCTGCACACCGGACGATGCCTACCGTTGTTTCATGCGGACGGAGATGGATTACCTCGTGGTAGGGGATTTCCTTTTTGCCAAGACGGAACAGCCCGATTGGGATAAGAAGGACAACTGGCAGGAGGAATTCAAATTGGATTGAGCGGTAACGCAGCGTTTCTCAATTTTTCCGGATCAACCGTTCCGCGGGACGTACGGCCGTAGAAGCCAGGACGGCACCGGCAGGACGTTCCGGTCAGGATGCCAAGGTAAGGATATATGCCGCCCAGTGGCGACAGTCCGCTGCCTGTCCGCATCCTAGAACCCTGTAAGCCATGGGTCCCAAACAGATAGGCGATCAGCATTGTAAATAAAGGACCTGAAAAACAGACCAACATGTTAGTATTGTTGTTGTCGCTCAACTTCTTGTTGATAGCGACCTTGACTGCACGGCCAGGAAGAACCTCCTTCACCACGGTCATTTCGGAAAGCCTGTTGTGGTTTTCCGTGCTGGTGGTGATCGGGACGGAGCTGACCAGTGCCTTCCATAGCTTCGACCGTATCGGGCTGGGTGCTTTCTGGTCGCTGACTGCCGTCGGGATGATGGCGCTGCCGGCTACCTGGCGGAACCGAAGACTGATGACGGCCGTCGTGGCGGATTTCAGGTCGACCCTCTCACGCAATAAATGGTCCGGATACCTGCTGCTGGTCCTGTTCCTTGTGACCTTCCTGCAGGGGCTTGTCTATCCGCCCAACAATTACGACTCCATGGCATACCACATGGCCAGGGTGGCCCATTGGTTTGCACATGGGGAGGTGAACTATTACGTCACCGGGATTTACCGGCAGATATTCCAGCCACCCTTTGCGGAGTGGCTGATCGGCCACATTTGCATATTGGCCGGCAACGACTGGTTCGCCAACGCCGTGCAACTGCTGTACCTGGCCGGTATCGTTACCTGCACGATGGACATCGGCCGTCGGTACCGGCTGACGAAGCCGGTCGTACTGTTCGGGGTGTTCTACATCGTCACCACACCCGGGATATTATTGGAGGCGACATCCACCCAGAACGACCTGGTCGTCTCGTTCTTCACGCTGCTGGCGGGTTATTATGCCATCGAATCCGTGCAGGCGCACCGGCGTCGGTCGGCCTACCTGATGGCCCTGAGCGCCGGACTGGCCGCCCTGACAAAGGGAACCGGGTATGTCTTCGTGTTTCCGATACTGTTGGCATGGTTCGGATACTGGGTTTTCCGTACCGTCCGATACCGCGAGTACCAGCAAATCATCCGATACGGGTTGGTGCCCATGGTCTTCCTGCTCGTCAGTGCCGGGTATATCGGCAGAAACCTGACCTTGTCGGGACATATCTTCGGCAGTTTCAAGGAAGGACATTTCAACGAGCGGATCGGTCTGGTCACGACCCTGTCCAGTTTCATAAAGAACAGTGCTTTGCATTACGGGGTGTATCCCTTTAACGAAGTGGTCGAATCCACGGTCCACCGGGTACATGACTGGCTGGGTGAGGATGTGAACGACCCCGATTTCAACTGGATCCATTACGGTACGGATGATGTCACGAAGCTGGAACTGACCAAGTGGATGCATCATGAGGATGACGCTTCCAACATCATCCAATACACTTTGTTCCTGTTGGCGGGCATCCTCGCATTCGCCCGCGTGCGGAAGGATCCGGGCCTTTGGGCTTACCTGCTTATTTTTGCAGGGTACCTGATGTTCTGTGCGATGCTTAAATGGCAGCCATGGAATTCCAAACTGCACAACACTTATTTCGTTTTGTGGGCATTACCCACGGGGTATGCCTTGCGCGGATTGCTGCGTCATCGGCTGGTGACGGGAACCCTTGCCGTCACCGCTTTCCTGTATGCGGCACTGGTGCTGGTGTTCAATCCGAACCGACCTTTCATCCGGTACGAAGCCTTTGTCGGTGGCGCCGGATGGACAGACAGCCGTTCGGACAAGTACTTCTCCGCCCATCTCGGTTTCAAGCATGACATGCGGGATATCCTGGGACGGTTGGGTACGGAGGATTTCTCAACCATCGGATTCGTCGCCGGAGAAAGGCATGAGTATTGGGAATATCCTTTCTACGAGGGCATCTTCGGAAAAAGTGACCCGAAGACGTTCCACCACATCAACGTGGAGAACCCCTCCGCCGGAGCGACGGATTTTTACGAGGACAAAGCGGTGTCCAAAATCGTGGCGTATCGAACGTTGCCGTCCATCCGGTACGGAGGCAAGGAATACATACGAAAGACGGACAACGAGTTCATCAATCTGTATGTTCCTGCCGAATGAGATGCCCAAGGCAACAGGCCTGGGCCGCCCGACGCGCCGCGCCGGCATCCCTTAGCCATGCGCGTCAGCAGAACACCCTGCTTATCACCGACTAAAAAAAGAAAAATGTTCAAGTTGAGTATCGTTGTCCCAGCCTACAATGAGGAGCGTTCCATCCGGGAGGTTTTGCAAAACCTCCTCCGGTTGTCGCTTCAGCATGGTATAGACAAGGAGATCATCGTGGTAAACGACTGTTCCACGGACCGTACGGAACAGGAGATCATGGAGGTGGTGCGGGACAATCCGGACGGTGCGATCCAATATGTCAAGCATGAGAAAAACCAAGGCAAGGGTGCCGCCATCCGTTCCGGTATCCGGAAAGCTGCCGGTGCCTACACCATCGTGCAGGATGCGGACTTCGAATACGATCCGGAGGAAATCAACCTGTTGCTCCAGCCGGTGGTCAAAGGGTATGCCGACATCGTCTACGGATCCCGGTTCATGGGCGGAAACCCGCATCGGGTGCTCTTCTTTTGGCACACCATCGGCAACAAGTTCCTGACTTTCCTGTCCAACCTTTTCACCGACCTGAACCTGACCGATATGGAAACCTGTTACAAGCTGATTCGGTCGGATATCCTCAAAGGAATCGCCTTACGGGAGAACCGCTTCGGTTTCGAACCGGAGGTAACGGCGAAAATAGCCCGCATCAAGGGAGCCAGAATATACGAAGTCGGCATATCCTACTATGGCAGAACCTATGCGGAAGGAAAGAAAATAAACTGGAGGGATGGCTTCCGGGCAATCTACTGCATCCTGAAATACGGGTTGTTCAAAGCAGGCTGAGACCAATCCCGGATGCCATTGAATCCCATGGAACCATTGTTCGGAGGAACTGACAGGGCTGGAGCCTTCACCTTGTCCACGCTGGAGCCAGCCAGGCGCTATACCGCATGGATGTACGAGGCCATCCGGCCTTACTGCCGGGGGGAGATGTTGGAGCTGGGGAGTGGGACCGGCAACATTTCCCGGCATCTGCTGGAGGCGGGACATTCCCTGCTGTTGAGCGATTACCAGGCTGCGTACTGCCGGTATCTGTCGGATACTTTCGGCGGAGGTCAGCATCCCGGTTTCCGGGGGGTGCGGCGGATAGACCTGGCGGATCCGGCATTCGACCGGAAATACGGAAAGTTGTTCGGCATGTTCGACACCGTCTTCACCCTGAACGTCGTGGAGCATATCCGGGATGACGAGCAGGCAGTCCGGAACGCGGGGAAGTTCCTCCGGGAAGACGGGACACTTATCATTCTGGTGCCGGCCCTGCCCGGCTTGTACAACACATTGGACCGGTATTTGAACCATTACCGGAGATATCTCCCCCTCCAATTGGTTCGGTTGTTCGGAAAAAGCGGCATGCGGGTGCGCCATTGGCAGTATTTCAACGCCGTGGGTGTGGCTGCCTGGCTTTATACCGGTTCCATCAGGCGGAAAAAACTCCTGCCTCCAGGGTCGGTCCGGCTATTCGACCGGTTTGTACCGTTGTTCCGGTGTATGGACCCCTGTTTTCGGAAGGTCGTCGGACTTTCCTTAATCATTGTCGGGCAAAAAAACAAGCGGATGAACCAACCGGGCGCATGATTCGCATGATTGGCAACCAAATGGGTACGGCAGTAGATTTGAAGCGGCATGCGAAGCCTGGTAGACGAAGCTATCCGGTATTATTAAAAACATCGCAAAACCATGGAAACTGTCCGGAAACCACTCGCTAGTCATCATACCCCAGCAGAATCATTGAGGTAGGAGGACAGCGGAGGAGGGGCCGTACATTTTCCCAAACATCGGAAACATGGATTTCTTAACTGACCTTTGGAAATTTCTGAAAGAACGCAAGAAATGGTGGCTCATGCCGATCATCTTCGTCCTGCTGTTGATTGGCGTCCTGATTGTCATCGGCGGTGGGAGTGCGGTGGCGCCGTTCATATATACATTGTTCTGACCCCGAGCGAGTCAGATTTACCGTGGCAGGCCGGCCACCGTCGGCATGGTTGGTGGCCGGCCGCCGCCCATCATTCATCCAGATACAAATGCGGGAGGAAAACCGGCAGCAGGCTTGCCAATTTCCTGGCGCCTGGATAAAACATCTCTATCAATCATGGACAAAGCAAAAATCAAAGACACCTGCCTCGTCATCATGACAGGCCTTCTGGTATGTTGGTGGATATACCGGGTGGACACCCTCATTCCGGTAGCGGCAGGCATCGGGATCGTTGGCGCCTTCCTCCCGAAATTGGCTTATTGGCTGGATTGGGCGTGGTACAAGCTGGCGGAAGGAATGGGCTGGGTCATGTCAAAAGTGATACTGACCCTGGTGTTCTATGTATTCCTGTTTCCAATCGCTTTGTTGGCGCGGCTCACCACCAAGGACACCTTGCAGCTGAAGCGCCGGAAGGAAACATATTGGACCGTTCGGGAGCACGCCTATGCGGCCAGGGATCTGGACAATGCCTGGTAATGCCCGCTGTCAACCCATACCGGGTACGGACATGAGGTCGTGCTTCCTGTTCAGGCGGTAAGGTGCGGCATGGTATCGGATCGGTCGTCACCTTTTTCTCCGCTTGGGGAAAAATAAGATTGGGGAAGGCAGGATTAAAATAAAAAATTAAATTTCAGTTCAATTCATATAAAAATAATGTATATTTGAATTGCAAGAAAAACCGTTGGCCGCTCAGGGCGACGGTGTGTCAGCAGCGGGTATGGACGGATCGGACATGGACGAAGACAACCATCCGCACCTAGCTCATCCTACCTGCCTCATTCCCACAACAAAGGTCTACACAAAGCGACAGGCGGAATCCGTACGTAGCGGTCGGCAGCGGCCGACCTGCCGTGCGGTCGAGAGCCGTGCGATCCTGCGTGCGAGGGTATAGTCTTCGAACGTTACCGGAGCGGAGGACGGCGGTAGTCGGCGCAGCTAAACAGTACGCTTAAGATCAGACCACATGAACATATTGCACATCATTCCCACGTACAAGCCGGCCTATCTATATGGCGGGCCGGTGTTTTCGGTCAGTTTGTTATGTGAGCAACTGGCGCGGTCCGGGCAGCAGGTGACGGTATTGGCCACGACGGCGAACGGGAACGAGGAGTTGCCTGTCCCGCCGGGTGTTCCGCAGGACGTGGACGGCGTCACTGTCTATTACCACAAGCGACTGACGCGGGGGCACTCCCATCTTTCCCCCGGTCTCATGGGCCAGTTGTGGCGCGATGCGGGCAAGTACGACATCATCCACATCCATTCCTGGTGGAACATACCCGTCATTGCCTGCACGCTGATCTGTTGGGTCAAGGGCATACGGCCTATCCTGTCACCCAGGGGCATGATGAGCGACTTTTCCTTCGTCAAGCGCAACTCAGCGGCCAAGCGTCTGTTCCATGATGTTTTGGGCGGGTTTCTGTTGCGTCGTACCGCCTTTCACCTGACATCCGTGGCGGAGGAAAAGGAGACCGCCGGACTTGCCGAAGACCACTTCGTGTTGCCTAACCTGATTCAGTTGCAGGAGGACCTGGCACCGGGCCTTTCTGCGGCGGAGCCGGAGCAACGCGCGGGAAATCCCTTTCACCTGGTGTTCCTGTCCAGGATACACCCCAAGAAAAACCTGGAGAGCCTGCTGGAAGCCTTGTCTACCGTCGATTTCGACTTTCGGTTGAGCATAGCCGGTACGGGCGAGCCGGCCTATCTGGAACAGTTGCAGGGGATGGCCAGGGAAAAGGGGATGGACGACCACATCTCCTGGACAGGGGCTGTGGAAGGCGAGGAGAAGTTCCGTCTGTACCAATCTGCGGATCTGTTCGTTTTGCCATCCTACAATGAGAATTTTGCGAATGTGGTGATAGAAGCCCTGTCAAGCGGAACACCTGTCATGGTTTCCAAGGAAGTGGGGCTCAGTGATTATGTCAGTTCCCATGCCTTGGGATGGGTTTGCGGTGTCAGGCCTGAGGAAATCGCCGCCACCCTTTCTGATGCGTTTCGGGACGAGCGGCGGCTGGCACAGATACGGACCTACGCCAAGGATGTCGTGAAGCGGCAATATTCGCCCAGGGTATTGGTACAGCAGTACCTGGGCGCCTACGATCAGCGCAGAACCAAACGAAAGTAAGTGGACACCATACCATTCGATACCGCACCGGCGGACGAGTCCTACCGGCCGGATTTTTCCTTCGTCGTTCTGACCTACAACGAGGAGCAGCATCTGCCCCGCCTGTTGGCATCCCTGGAGGGATTGCGGGCGCCGGTTTTCGTGCTCGATTCGGGCAGTACGGACAGAACCTTGGAAATTGCGCATCAATATGGCGCAACTATTGCATCCCATGCATTCCGTAACCATCCGCAACAGTGGGATCATGCGCTGCGGCATTTCGACATCCGCACCCCATGGACCATCGGACTGGATGCGGACCATGTCGTCAGTGCGGAGCTGTTCGAGTTGTTGCGGAATTTCCGGGACCGGGAGATCCCGCCGGAGGTCTGTGGAATTTACTTCAACCGCAAGAACTTTTTCAAAGGAGCCTGGATACGGCACGGCGGATATTTCCCCAAATACCTGTTGAAAATGTTCCGTACGGGAAACGGTTATTCAGACCTGGAAGAGAATATGGACCACCGGTTTGTGGTGGAAGGCAGGACCCAGGTTTGGAAGCGTGGATACCTGCTGGAGGAAAACCTGAAGGAGAACCAGATAGGGTTCTGGATAGAAAAGCACAACCGGTACAGTGTCCTGCATGCGAGGGAAGAAGTGGAGCGACGGGCTGGCAAGCGTGGACAGACGGTTCGGCCGGCTTTGTTCGGGAGTCCGGACCAACGGGTCGCCTACCTGAAAAAAGTATGGTGGGAGCTTCCGCTGTTCGTGCGGCCGTTGTTGTATTTCTGTTGGCGGTATTTCATTCTGCTCGGTTTCCTGGACGGAAGGCAGGGATTTGTGTTCCATGTCTTGCAAGCCTTTTGGTACAGGCTGGTTGTTGACATAAAGATTGAAGAATTCCAAAAAGGACAATTATGAATTACATCTTAGGGGTGAACGCTTATCACGGCGACGCATCGGCTTGTTTGTATCGGGACGGCCAGTTGGTTGCGGCCACGGAGGAGGAACGGCTCAGGCGGGTCAAGCATTGGGCAGGCCTTCCGGTAGAAGCCGTTCGTTTCTGTTTGGAAGAAGCCGGCATCGGGTTGGAGGCAGTGGACGCCATCACCATATCCCGGGACCCTAAGGCCAAGACCGGCCGGAAGATCCTGCATACGCTCAAGCATCCTTCCGCATGGAAGGCGGTGCTGCGAAAGGCCGGCCATATCGGTGACGTGCATGCCATCCGTACGGACCTGGCGCGTGGTCTTGGTCTCGACCCCGGCAAACTGAAGGCATCGCTTCATTTTGTGGAACACCATCACTGCCACCTGGCCAGCGCCTTTTACATCTCGCCATTCGAGGAAAGCGCCCTGTTGTCCTTGGATGGTATGGGCGATTTCACCTCCACGATGCGGGCGGTAGGTAAAGGTAGCAGGATCACCGCGGTCGACAGTGTTTCCTACCCACACTCCGTGGGATATTTCTACACCGCATTCACCCAGTACCTGGGTTTTCCCCACTATGGGGACGAATACAAGGTCATGGGGCTTTCGCCCTATGGAAAGCCCAGTCTGGTGGATAAGGTTCGCGACGTGATCAGATTGAAAGCCAACGGATTGTTCGAGCTCAATACGCGGTATTTCACCAGAATCGGCACGGGGGACTGGATGTCCCTGGAGGGTGGCATTCCTGCCATCAAACCCATGTTTTCGGACTATTTGGTCCGGAAGTTCGGTCCGGCACGGCAGAAAAACGAGCCGCTCACGGAATACCATCGTGACCTGGCCGCTTCCGTACAGCGGGTGACCGAGGAAGTCATCTTCCATTTGGCGGAGGACCTCTTCCGCAAGACCGGGTTGAAGAACCTGTGCATCACGGGTGGGGTTGCCCAAAATTCCGTTGCCAACGGGAAGGTGGTTGCCAACACTTCGTTCGAGCGTCTGTTCGTCCCGCCTGCGGGTCATGACGGAGGAACATCCGTCGGTGCGGCGTTGTACCATTATCATCAGACGCAGGGTAATCCGAGGGCTCCCTACAGGAACATGGCCTACACCGGCAGTTGCTTCAGCAACGAGCAGATCGCACAATACCTGGCTTCCCGTAACCTGGAGTACAGTGTCCGACAGTTGCCCGACGAAGCCCTGTTCGAGCATGTGGCGGACCGTCTGGCAAACGGAAATGTGGTGGGTTGGTTCCAGGGAAGGGCGGAGTTCGGACCCCGGGCGCTGGGAAACCGGTCGATCATTGCGGACCCAAGACGGCACGACGCGAAGGACCTGTTGAACAGCAAAATCAAACGAAGGGAAAGCTTCCGGCCGTTCGCTCCTTCCATCCTCAAGGACCACACGAGCGAATATTTCGAGCAGGTGGATGACGTTCCGTATATGGAGAAAGTCTTCCGTATCCGGGAGGAAAAACGGGCTTCGATTCCGGCGGTGACGCATGTGGACGGTACAGGCCGTCTGCAGACGGTGGACCGGCATGATTCCCCGCGGTACTATCAGTTGATTTCCGCATTCCACGGCAAGACCGGGGTGCCGATGCTGCTCAACACCTCCTTCAACGAGAACGAGCCGATCGTCAACTCCCCGGAGCATGCCCTGGAATGTTTCCTTCGCACGAACATGGACATGTTGGTGCTGGAGAATTTCGTCATCAGCAGATAAGCGGCGGCTTGGCATGCTTGGCAAACCGGGAACAGCGCCTTGAAAGCAGGGAGGCTGTCCTCATCCCGGAAAGCCGCCGTAAGGAGTGACAGGGATTGTACCGATATTGGAACAGATGCCGTGGCGTACTTTTCGGTTCCATCGCTTCGTCGGGTCGCCGCAAGGTGCTGACCAGGCTTCGGACATCCGCTCGTTTACTACCGGCAAGACAGCGGCTGCCGGTAATCCGAAAGTGCAAACTCGGAGCCGCCGACCAGTCAAATGAATTGTGCCGGCCATATGCAAGGTCGTATCTGTCCGGTCATCGAGCCGGATGCTCTTTGAGAAAGCTATCATGCAAACGCATGACCTCACCCGGTGTCAGGGCCATGGCCAGGATGCCAAGACACACAATCTTCCGACATCCGTCGGCGTACCGCTCCGTCGTACGGACTGGGAGCCTCATCCGATGGGATGTTGGAAGCATTGTGCGTATGACCGTAAGTGTCGAGACTTAAAATTTTTTTGATATAAATTTAATTCATCATATATATTTTCGGGCCGGTGTCTTTTCAAATCGTTGAAACTCCTTTATATTTGTGAATTGTATTGAAATCAGCTGTTCTTGTCACACCTGGCCCCCTGTCTCCCTCACCGATTTACACAACTTGCGTCCATAACCAAAGTCTGGAGCGATCCGTATGAATATTTTTCCCATAACAGACAATAATGGGGTTCTCCAGTGGTCATCTACTGAAAGAACTACCTTTCATTGGAAGATTCGAATTGGAAATTTCGAAGCAACCCCTTGAATGCGTTATGAAAATATCTATCATTACTGTCAGCTACAACAGTGAGCGAACCATCGAGGAGACCATCCAATGTGTGCTGAACCAAAGCTACCGCGATATTGAATACATCGTGGTGGACGGTGCCTCCAAGGACAGCACGCCGCAAATAATTCAACGATACAGCGACCGCATCTCCAAGGTGATCATCGAGCCGGATTACGGCATTTATGATGCGATGAACAAGGGAATCCGGAGTGCGACCGGTGATGTCATCGGATTTCTCAACGCCGACGACGCTTATGTGGGATCCAGGGTGTTGGAGCGGGTTGCGCAGGCGTTCAAGGACAATGATGTGGATTCCGTTTACGGAGACCTATGTTACGTCAATGAGGAGGATACGAACGACATCATCCGTTTCTGGCGGGCGGGCAAATTCACGCAGCGTAATTTCCTGAACGGATGGATGCCGCCGCATCCCACTTTCTTTGTGAAGCGTGCTGCGTTCGAAAAGCACGGCGTATTCGATCCCACCTTCCGTTTTGCAGGCGATTATGAATTGATTCTCCGTTTGTTGTATCGGCATCACATATCCACGCACTACATCCCTTTCTGTATGGTGAAGATGCGTATCGGAGGTGCTGGCAACCGTTGGCTGGAGAACAGGCTGATTGCAAACCTGGAGGATCGGCTGGCTTGGAAAAAGAACAAGTTGAAGCCACGTGTGTACACCACTTTTTTGAAACCGTTGCGTAAGATTGCGCAATACATTCGATTGAACAAGGCCGCCTTCCTTTCTTAGGGAAAGGGCAGGGTGGAACAGATGTCGCAAGCGGTTGGCTATGCGAAGGTGGCTCGAAAAGCGCCCGGGAACAACTGGTTCCCGGGCGCTTTTTGCGTTTACGGGGGCTGTCGGGGCAAAGGTGGTGAATGGTGCCGGGATGCGGTCCGCACCGGTAAGCACAGGGTGCGCTTTGCGGGTGGGTGGATGTGGTGCCGCTCACCGTTTCGGCGGGAGGGCTTCTGTCAGTGTCACGCTTTTTAGGCGACAGGATCCGCTAACCGTTTGCGGTGAGCGGGAATGGGGGTTCGGGTGGATGGCACGATGTCAGGGGAATGTCTTCCAATGTTTCGCGGCGAGCGTCGGGGTGGCGGGCGACCCCATTGCTTGGCACCTGCGGCGGGGACGCATCCGGCGTGGTGCCGGGCCGGGTGTTGTTTTTTCAATCGGATGGAGGAGATACCCCCCACGCATCAGCGGCGGGGAGTGGCACAGTTCAGACGGTCGGAATGAAAGCCGGTGTGGGAACAGGTTCCTGGACTTCACCATAGATTTCCTGGAGGAAACCTTGTTCTTCCATCCAGTGGTTGTTGAAGACCTTTCCGAGGTATTTGCTACCGTGGTCGGGAAGAATCAGGACGATGACATCTTCGGCGGTGAACGCCCCTTTCATTTGCAGCAGTGCCTGGATGCCTGCGCCGCTGGAATAACCGGCGAAGATACCTTCCATCAGGGCGAGTTCGCGGGCACGGATGGCGCTTTCCCTGTCGGTCACCTTGACAAACTTGTCTATCAGCTCGAAACTGCAGTTGGCCGGTATGATGTTCTTGCCGGTGCCTTCTATCTGGTAGCTGTAGATTTCGCGTTCATCGTATTCGCCGGTTTCATGGTATTTCTTCAGGGCGGAGCCGTAGGCATCCACACCGATGATTTGTATGGCGGGATTTTTCTCCTTGAGATATTGTGCGGTGCCGGACAAGGTGCCGCCGGTGCCTGCGCTGGCGATGAGATGGGTTATTTTTCCCTGTGTCTGCTCCCAGATTTCGGGTCCGGTGGTCAGGTAGTGTGCGCGTGCGTTTTCCGTATTGAAATTTTGGTTGATATACAGCGAATTGGGGATTTCCTTCGCTTTGCGTTCCGCGACTTTGTAATAAGAGCGGGGGTCTTCCGGTTTTGCTTCCTTGGGGCAGATGATGACTTCTGCGCCCATGGCTTCCAGGCTGTCTATTTTTTCCTTGGAAACCTTGCTGGTCACGGTGAGGACGCACTTGTAACCTTTGACGGCGGCGACCATGGCCAGGCTGAAGCCGGTGTTGCCGCTGGTGGCTTCAATCAGGGTTCCTCCCGGGCGGAGTCTGCCGGACAGCTCGGCTTCTTCTATCATATGGAGGGCGATTCGGTCCTTGGCGGACTGGCCGGGATTGAATCCCTCGCATTTCACATAAACGGTCGGTGACATACCCTCGGTGATGCGGTTCAGGCGGACGAGCGGCGTCCTTCCGATGGCTTCCAAAATATTGTTATACGTCATAAAACCGGGGGTTTTGCGCTGTATTTGTTTGGAGGATAATTTGCAAATATACTACTTGTGGAACGAAAATAAGTAAAGATTGCGAAGTTTCAATAAGGGTGTGGGATTTTATGGCTTGGGCGGGTACATGCCGCTGCGTTGCGGTCAGGTGTTCTGAAGGGCATGAAAGGCCAGGAAACTGGCCAGGTATGCGGTGGCGGTCATCCATCCGAATTGTAGCAGGGGCCATTTCCAGGAACCTGTTTCACGGCGGACGACGGCCATGGTGCTCATGCATTGCAGGGCGAAGACGTAGAAAAGCAGCAGGGAAAGAGCGACGGCGGGCGTGTAAACGGGCAGTCCGGTTTCGGGATGGCGGGCGGAGGCCAGTTTTTGGCGGACCGTCTCCTCGTCGGCGCGGCTGCCGATGCTGTAAATGGTGGCCATGGTTCCTACGAAAACCTCCCTTGCAGCGAAGGAGGTAAGCAGGGCGATGCCGATTTTCCAATCAAGTCCGATGGGTTTGAGGACGGGTTCCATCCATTTGCCTGCATGGCCGGCGAAGGAAGCCTCCAGCCGGTATGCGGCGACGAGGTCTTCGGTCGCGGTATCATCCAGCCCTTTGTCGCGGGCCGCCTCCTGTGCCGAGCGGGCGGCCGCCTCCATGGCGTCCGGAGGTCCGTAGCTGGCGATACCCCAAAGGACGATGCTGATGAGCAGGATGACCTTGCCCGCTTCGAGGACGAATGCGGAGACCTTTTCATAAATGGTGAGCCAGACATTGCGCCAGACAGGGCGGCGATAGGGAGGCAGCTGCAACATGAGCCAGGAGGATTCCTCGGAGCGGAGGATCCAACGCAGCATCCAGGCGGCAGCGAGGGCCGCGACGATGCCAAGGAGGTACAGCCCCATGAATGCAATCCCCTGCAGGTTGAATGGGCCGAGGGAGGTCTGCGGCACCACGAATCCGATCAGTACGGTATAGACGGGAATCCTGGCGGAACAACTGATGAAGGGGGTGACGAGGATGGTGATCAGTCTTTCCTTTCCGTTGCCGATGGTCCGGGTGGAAAGGATGGCAGGGATGGCGCAGGCACCGCCGGACACCAGGGCCACCACACTGCGACCGTTCAGTCCGAATGGCTGCATCAACCGGTCGAAGATGAAGGCCGCCCGAGCCATGTAGCCTACCTCCTCCAGCAGGCCGATCAACAGGAAAAGAATGGCGATCTGTGGTATGAAGACCAGGATGCCACCCAGGCCGGCGAGGATGCCGTCAGTCAGCAGACTGCTGAACCAGCCGGCGGGCAGCACGCTTCCCAACCAGTTGCCGAGCGAAGCGATTGCTGCCTCGATCCAGTCCATCGGAACGGTAGCCCAGCTGTAGATGGCCTGGAAAACGAAGAACATGGTCACGAAGAAGATTACCGGAGCCAGGACCCGATGGGTGAGGATGCTGTCCAGGCGGTCGGTCAGGCTCCGTGTTTCCCGCTTACGCCGGACGGCATCCCGCAGCAGCGGTTCGAACTGCTCGTACCGCCGCATGGTCTCTTCGATCTGGAGGCGCACGGATTGGAATTGCTCGGCTTCACGGATGGCCTGAACCTGCTCCGGTTCGTCGGCCGAGCGCCAGCAGTTCAGCAGCTTGCCATGATGGGCTTTCAACAAGGCACGGTATGGCACGGATTCGCCGGTGGCTTCGCGGATTTTCTCCGTCAGTTGCCGTTCGGCGGATGATAGCCGGTAGAATGGTGCCAAGGGGGCGGACGGTGAGTCCAACAGCTTGCGGGTGGCCAGTTCCAGGATGTCCAGGTGGGTACCCATGCGTGCGCTCAGGCTGACGACCGGAATGCCCAGCCGGTCGGACAGCAAGCGGGTATCCACGGTCAATCCCTCCTTTTCTGCGACATCGGCCATGTTGAGGACCAGCAGGCAGGGAATGCCGAGGTCGAGCAGTTGGGTCAGCAGCAGGAAATGCTTGTCCAGGTATTGGATGTCGGCGATGTATAGCACCGCATCCGGATGGTCTTCGTCCAGTGGGTTTGTCAGGATGTTCAGCACGATCCGCTCATCCATCGAATTGGGATACAGGCTGTAGGCTCCCGGAAGGTCCACCAGCCCGATACGCTCGCCCTCCGCCAACGTCCAGATTCCCACCTTCCGTTCCACTGTGACGCCCGGAAAATTGGCGACCTTCTGCCGGAGCCCCGTCAGTTGGTTGAACACGGTGGATTTTCCACTGTTCGGGTTGCCTACCAAGGCAATCTTCCTCATATTGCGCCGTTCCCTATTTCCAGTACGATGCTGCTCGCCTCCTGTTGCCGAACGGCCATGCTCATGCCGTCGATCTTCAGATAGTATCCCCCCTTGAAGGGGGCGATCCTAACAAGCTGTACCTGGCTCCCGGGAAGGACACCCATCATCACCATCTTTCCCGCCACGTCCTCCCGTGTGAATCGGACTATTCTTCCCGCTTCGCCCTCCGTCAACATGTTTATTGGACAATGCATGCCTTTTTCTTATTTAGATTAAATTCAGACAAAGCAAAATTAATCGTCCGGTCAGTCTTTGAAGATGATTTTTGTCAAGATTAGCCAAATTTCAAAACAAAATACCTAAAGTTAGGTAGGCTTGTCGAAGCGAAGGTTCCCGAGGACGCGGTGGTCGGGTCCGTCCGGCGGCTGCGGCACCGCCGTGAGATGTGGAATTGGAGCCGCGAGGACAGGGGGAGGGCGGGACTGACCCCGGCATGCCGGGGTCGGTCCCGCAACGCCGGAGTGGATTCGCGGAGAAGGAATGATGGTGCGGGCGGCAAATATCAGCTTATCCGATCCATTGCCGGCCGAGCAGGTATTCGGCGATCTGAACCGCGTTGGTGGCGGCACCCTTGCGGAGGTTGTCGGCCACGATCCAAAGGTTCAGTCCGTTCGCAATGCTCTCATCCCGCCGGATACGGCCCACGAAGACATCGTCCTTGTGTCTGGAAAACAAGGGCATCGGATACTGGAGCCGATCCACTTCGTCGATGACGACCACACCGGGGGCCTCCGAAAGGACTGTCCTTACCGTGTCGAGGTCGAAGGCTTTGTCGAAGGAGACGTTCACGGATTCCGAATGTCCGCCGAGCACCGGAACCCGGACGGTTGTCGCGGTAATGCCGATGTCGGGTTCGCGCATGATCTTTCTGGTTTCGTTCACCATCTTCATCTCCTCCTTCGTATACCCGTTTTCCAGGAAGGCATCGATATGTGGCAGGCAGTTCTCAAAGATCTGGTAAGGGTAGGCCATCTCCTCCGGGGCAGGACGGAACCCTTTCTGCTCGAGCTGATACTGCTTGACGGCCTTCACACCGGTACCGGTGATGGACTGGTAAGTGGAGATGACCAGCCGCCGGACTCCGTACAGGCGGTGGAGCGGGGCCAGGACGACGACCATCTGAATGGTGGAACAGTTCGGATTGGCGATGATTCGGTCGTCGGGTGTCAGCACGTCGGCATTCACTTCCGGAACGACCAGCTTGACGTCAGGATCCATCCGCCATGCGGAGGAATTGTCGATGACGGTGGTACCTGCCTCGGCGAAGCGGGGCGCCCATTCGCGGGACGTCGATCCGCCGGCCGAAAAGATGGCGACGGCAGGCCGTGCCGCCACAGCTTCCTCCATACCCACTATGTGGTGTTCCCGGTCGCGGAACCGCAAAGGCTTCCCGACGGATCGTTCGGAGGCGACGGGGAGCAGGTCCGTTACCGGGAACCGGCGTTCCGCCAACACTTCCAGCATGACCGAGCCCACGAGGCCGGTGGCACCTACTACAGCTACTTTCATATTTTCAGCACTTTTACGGTGTGGTGCGGTCCCTTCCGAGGCCTGACTTCCGGAATCCGTCGGCTGCCTCGCCTGCTGACGGGAAGGCGGGGACCGGGGTTCAAAGCTTGTCGGAAAAGGAGAGCGGGACTTTTCCTGCCGCTTTTCCCGCAAATATAATCCACATACGCATTGGAACGGAAAACCGCAGGAATGGTTCCGATGTCAGCCGGCAGGTGAAACCTGTCCGACGGCACGGACAGGAGGCGGTGGTGCCGGGTGGTCAGCATCCGCATGCAGGTACAAAACGGTAGGCAGGTGACGGTCGATGACACCAACCCCGTGCCATGTGGCGGCAGACACTGGCAGGTCGCCGGTCAGGCCTGCCGCCCGGTCTCCTGCCGTTCGTCGTTGCTCGTGTCGCCGATGGCATCGCAGGGAACACCTTCCGTCGCCTGACATCCATGATGCGCATGCGATGCGACATTTTGGTTCGCGCCCGTTTCGATTGCGATTAATCCGCTACATTTGTACGGGCTGTGTGCAGACGCCCTCGCCGGGTGGGCTGCAGCGATTCCGGAACCATGGTTCTACCTGGAGCCGGTGTGCGTTTCCCTAGGCGGTACATAAAAATGAATCGAATGAAAAAGCGGATCTGCGGATGTTTGTTAGCCCTGGCGGTAGGGTCAGTGTCGGCCCAGGACCTGGGTGTGGGTTTCAAGGCCGGATTGAATTTCAATACGTTCCGTGGTCCCACTGAACAAAGTTCGTCGGACCAGTCGTCGGAACGGTTCGACCTGAACACAGGTTTTCACGTCGGTGCCACCCTGACCTACGAGGCGACGGACCTGATGGGTGCGCGGGTGGAGCTGCTCTTTACCCAGAAAGGAGGAAGACGTTCCTACGAGGGGCCCTCCTATTACCGGCTGTTGGAGGCGGACCGTTCTTCGAGCTGGGTATCCGGGATGAGGAAGATGGATGTGAGCGTCAATCATTCCTATCTGGACATTCCGCTGGCCGGTTATTTCCGCCCGGTTCCGTTTTTGGAAGTATATGCCGGCGGGAGCGTCGGCGTATTGTTGTCCGCAACAGGGTTCGGCGAATTGCGTTTCGGCGGATCTGCGCAGACTTTTCCGCCCTTGCCTGAATTTTCACACGAGCTGGATGCCAACTTCCTTTCGGACGTTCCCGGAGAAGTGCGGCTGACGGATCCGCCCGCCACCATTTCGTATCAAGGCAAGACTTATGTCATTCCGCAGGCGGCCGGAGCGTACTTTGAGTTCGGGGATGATCCCGGCAAACTGTACCGCCGTTTGGATGCGGGAGTGTTGGGCGGCTTGTCCGTCTTCCTGAACGGCAGTCTGTACGTTTCCGGAAGGATGTACTACGGGCTGCTGGATGTCACCCGGACACAGGCGGATGTCTCCCTGCGTGCGTTGGACACCGACGGAAATCTTGTGCGGCGGGAGGATGACGACCGCCTGATGTCTCTCCAATGTTCCATCGGCTTTTCTTTTTGAGTGCCTGCTGGGTACTCGCGCCTGACCGACGTGTCCGACATGCGGCGGGAATACGGTCGTTTGGGGCCGCACGATTCAGAACCCACGCATGAGGAACAGGTCGTTGCCGATGAGGAAGGAGCTGACCGTATGGTCTCCGTTGAGAAACAAGGTGATTTTCTCCTTGCTGTCCGTAATGAATTCCCAGCGGTACCGTTCTTCCGTCAGGCCGGCGTTACGGTCTTCCTTTTCAATGATTTTACGGATTGGAAAGGTGATGGATTTCATCCGGGAGTCATGCAGGCCGGTGCGTAGGTCCAGGTAAAGGTATTGGGTGGATTTGGAAGGTCTCCGGTCGTTTCCGGACAGGATCGAGCCCAGGTCGGCAGCCAGGGAGGATTGTTCCATGGGGTATCTGGACTTGAGTTGCTCGCGGATTTCGGCCTCCGTACCGGAAAGGAAAGCGATTTCAATGCTGTCGGAGACGGAGAATCGCTCCTGTAGATACGAATCCTGGTGGACGCACATGAAGGGTCTGACGATTTGTCCCCAGAGTCGGTCCACGGATGGAATAGCCAGTTCCCCCCGGTCGGTGAAGAATTCCTTTTCCTTTTCCCGTTGTTCGACGGGGAGTGGGGCGATGAGGAAGACGGATTCCACTTCGTTGGCGGAGCGGCGGAAAACCAGGGATTCGACCATCCCGTACTTGTTCTGAATGATCTTGAGGTATCCGCGCAGACGGGCGTTGCGGGTGTGAATGATGTCGAGAAGGAAGCCGTAATCGCGCTGTTGGCTCGAATAGATGGTGTAAACACCCTCGATTCCTTCACCGGTGACATACAGATGTTTGTAGGTGATGCCGAAAGCATATTTTCCAGGCGCAATGGTCTTCGTGATACCGGTCAGCACCTTCTTTTGGGCAGGGTAGAATGTGTAGCCGGCCAGTTCTCCGGGGCTGAAGAACCTGCGGTCGGTTATGTAACTGTAATGTTGGGCGGTGGCGTCCGCCGGGATGGTCAGTTGCATGCCCCCTATGAATAAGGCCGGCAGCATGCGCAGCATGGTGGGTAAGAATTGGTACTTCATCTGATTGCCAATATAATTTCAAGCAGGACTACAGCTCCGGTTACTCCTCAATCCGCATGATTTTCCGATGTGTCAGTAATGGGTGATCACCAATCGGATGCAGCTGTTTGTGAAGTGGGAAATGCTACGGGAAAACCC
Source organism: Bacteroidota bacterium (assembly GCA_041163745.1). GTDB lineage: Bacteria > Bacteroidota > Bacteroidia > Chitinophagales > Saprospiraceae > UBA6168. The sequence goes on along the minus strand of JBEAQU010000033.1, from coordinate 92,522 downwards.
TAACAACCTCGCAACCGCAGGGACCGAAATCCGTGAGCGGTTGGCGATCCATTTTCAGCGTGCAGGAAAGCAGGTCGGCAAAGTGCCAAGGGATGGAAAGTGTTGGTACTGGGTAGTGAACGGACGCAGGGAATCCGAAAGGCAGATACGCGGTCAGGCAAGGGTTGTTTGTTGTTCATGGTGGTGACTTTACTGGTCGAGAAAGCCGGGCTGTTGTATTACAACTTTTTCTCCAGTAAAGTTAGAATTTTTTCCTGTAGGTCGCTCGATGAAGCCGCCAATATTTTAGATTTATTTAGTATATCATCTGCAATTGCTTTGTTTGTAAGGCTTTTTGCATTGATTTTTACGTTTAGCCATGCGCTAAGGACCGCTGCGTGAGCACATATTGCCCCGACGGCCGCATCGGTTACGGAGTTGGGGTTTCCGTTCAGGACCATGGTCTCCGCGAGCGGGAGCACTTCGAGGGCGGCCTCCATGGTTTGCAGGGGGACCAGGGTGGCGTGCAGGGTGGCGGCCTCGATGGCTTCCCGGCGGACGGTAATCTCCGTTTCGGTGGATTTGGGGAGGCGGAAGGCCTCCATGATCCGGTTGAACGCCTTGGTGTCCTCGTCGACCAGGGTCAACAAGCTGGATTTCAGGGCCTGTCCCTTCTCCGCCCAATCGGAGAATTCGTCGGTACGGTGTTCCCAGCCTCTTTTGCCGGCGCTCAGATTGGCCACCATGGTGCCGAGGGCAGCCCCGAGGGCACCGGTATAGGCGGCGATGGAACCGCCGCCGGGGGCAGGGCTGTCACGCGAGGTCTCGTCCGCAAAGTCACGTAGGGAAAGCCCGGTGAGCATTTTGGATTCCTTGTCGCCTTCCTGCAGCCGGTACTCGATGATTTTCTTGTACGGGTCGAAAGGCCCGAGCTCGTCCAATCCCATGGATTTCACAGCCATATGCAGGATGTCCTTCTCCGGCAGACCGGTGCTCCACCCTTGTTTCCGCAGGAAGTGTCTTCCGGCGTCGAGCATGACCTGCAAGGGAACAAGGCCGACCAATTCCGATCCGGTGACCCGCAGTCCCCTTTTCTCGGCGCTCTCACAACATGCCTCGAACGCCTTGTGCAGGGGTGTTACGGACAGGTTGGTCAGGTTCATGGAGACCTGTGCGATCCCGTATTCCGGTATGTACCAACCGATTCCCTTGACCGCCCGGCAGGTACCCGGTTGGCGGATCGGTTGGCCCTTTTCGTCGAGCATGATTTCCCCGGTGACGGGATGTCCTTTGCGCAGGATCCTGCCTTGCTCCCGGACATCGAATGCGACGGAGTTGGCCCTCCTTTCGCTGACGGTGTTCAGGTTCACGTTATAGGCGACCAGAAAGTCACGGGCACCGATCACAGTGGCACCGGCCAGGGCATGGAACGCCGTCGGACCGAAATCCGGCTGCCAGTCCGGATCTTTCATCTTTTCCGCCAACCCTTCGTATTCTCCAGCACGGATGGTGGCCAGGTTGCGACGCGCAGGCCGGGTGGCCGCATATTCGTACAGATATACCGGGATGCCGGCCTCCGCTCCGACCCGCTCCGACAGCTTGCGTGCCCATTGCACCGTCTCCTCCATGCTCAGGTTGGCCACAGGAATCAACGGACAGACATCGGTGGCGCCCATCCGGGGATGCTCCCCCCGGTGTTGCCGCATGTCAATCAGCTCGGCCGCCTTCACGATCGCCCGGAACGCCGCTTCCACCACTGCCTCCGGCTCCCCTACGAATGTGACCACCGTACGGTTCGTCGCCTTGCCGGGGTCCACGTCCAACAACAGGACGCCCTCCACAGCGGCGATCTCCTCCGTGATCCGGCGGATGACTTCTGTATCTCTTCCTTCGGAAAAATTGGGTACACACTCCAATAAGGGCCTGCTGTTCATATGCTTCGCTTTTGATGGCTTCGTCTTGAAACGGAGGGATGCCATGGCGCCGGCTGACGGACCCGCCGATGGGGGCATCCCGTCGCTTGCATTCCCAAGACGCAGAAGGCGTGACGATGGCCGCCCGCCGTCCAGGCCGTTTTCCCTTCATCCGTTTCGACCATGCAAATGAACGGAAATTTTCGCGGCCGGACGCGATGGTTCGTCAACATTTGCCCGCTCCGGCCGGAAAGTCCCTTCCGGAACACTTGCCAGCACGTTCAGCCAGCCTTCAACGGACGGCCGTCCATAAGGCCGCAAAAGAAACGGCCATTATGATGCTTCCCACCAGCAGCAGGAGCCTTCGTGCAGGGATGATCCTGACCACCCAGGCCCCGGCCGGGGCCGCCAGCATGCCGCCCAGCACCAGCCCCACGATGGCTTTCCAGGTGCTCAGGTCCGAAAACAACAGGAAGGTGCCCGCACTCGACAACGCCACAAAAAATTCCACTGTGTTGACGGTTCCTATCGTCAAACGCGGAGTCTTTCCCTTCCGGATGATGTTTGTGGTGACTATCGGCCCCCAACCGCCGCCCCCCACCGAATCGAGCAGCCCGCCGGCAAAGGCCAGCCAACCAACCCGTCGGATTTCCTCCCGGAACAAAGGTTCCCGAATGCCTTTCAGGATGATGACGAATCCCAACAGCAACAGATAGGCCGCTACGAAAGGCTTCACCACACCCCCGTCCAGCAGGTCCGATAGCAGATAGGCTCCCACCGCCGACCCTGTCATGCCGGGAATCGCCAGCCGTAGGAACAGCCGATGGTCCACATTTCGGAAATACAGATGCGACAAACCCGACGCTCCTGTCGTGAACAACTCCGCCACATGCACACTCGCGGAGGCTACCGCCGGCGTCATGCCCGTGGCCAACAGGAAACTGCTGCTGCTCACCCCATAGGCCATGCCCAAAGCCCCGTCTATCAACTGGGCCAGGAACCCCACGCCGGCACAGATCCAGAAGAAACGGTCCGCATACCACCCGCCGGATGCCTGTGCCTCGTATACCTGCCAACCCATCCATCCCAGCGCCATCGCCTTTCCGGCAATCATCAGGATGGATATGTGCCGCAATGTTATTTTTTCCATTTCCATTTTTTTCTTGCCGCCAAACCCATGCTCCCCATCTAAATAAGCCTCCTCCGCCCATACGCCTCCGTCCGGTCCGCTTGTCCCGCCCTCCTTTTCACAATTTCCACCTGCAAAAATCATACTAATTTTATAGAATTAATAGAATATTTTTAAGATTGATTTTTTCTGTTTTAATGAATGGTCGATTGCTACGTTCGGAACTCAAGGTATAGTTAGGCAGCCCGGTACGGAGCCTGCAGCGGGGAACCCACGGAGCCAATCCAGGACTGACTTTAACGTACGGCCCGGTTCGTCCGTATATAAGCGACGCCTGGAAAACGGAGCAACAGCGTGGGCACGCCTCGCGATGCCGCCGTGCGGCGGGCGGTCATGCAGGCTTCGCTGTTCCGACATGGCCGAGCCCGCCTCTCATCCGATCGGGTTCGGGTCAGCCGGTACCATTGCGATGCTGATTTTATTGACAAGACAACCTCGGACCTTCAGCCTTGGCATGCTTGCGCGGGGGATGTAGAAACACCCATTGAGCCATTCGCCTGTCCCGCAAATACACTTCCTGCCGGGGCTGTAGCGCCCCGCCGGGAACATCAACCACAGCGGATGCCAGCCGATCGCAACCGGAGAATCCAAGACGTGCCTGGGAATCGGCAAGGAAGGCTGCCGGTGGCGAGCCTGACCAGGCATGCCATGACCGGCGGAGGGTTTTCGGCGGACAGCACCGCGGAGGCATGGGTCTCCTGTTACCGCAGCGGCGCGACTGTTTCCTGTCGGGCCGGGTTCAGGAGTCCGCGGAGCGATCGGCATTTCCGGTGGTACCATGGACGACGGGCAGTGCATGGAATGTGGAGCCGACCGCTTCGAATGCCGGCATGTGACGGCGGAAGAAGGCATCGCAAAATAGGCAGACGTTTCCGTAAGTCCGCCCTTCCTCGCGGGCTTTTTCCTCAGGAATGCCCAGCTGTTCCCCCATCCGCCAGGGCTGTCCGTGATGCAGGGCCATCCATACGGGATGGACGGCGGCCCTTGCCAACACATCCGCCACTTTCTCCTTCCGGGCGTCGCCAAGGGGATGCAGGGTGCCCGGGCAGCAGGGATTGATGCGCCAGAGCTGGATGCTGATCTCCTGGGGTATGTCCTCGTAGCCACCCAGGAAATTCCTGGCACCGGAAAGGATGGTGCAGAAGTTGTGGTTCGGGTCTTTTTTCCAGCTGTCCGTCTCCACGGCCCTCCCCCTGGCCCAGTTTCCACCCAGCCACATATCCTCGGTGGCGCCCCAGTACCCCCAGCTCAGTGGTTTTTCCAGCAGGTAGTCATCCCGTCGGATCAGGGGGTCCTGGTGGTCACCCCTGACACCGGCCGCCTCGAACAGCCGGGCCAGGTGGGATAGCCGTGCCCCCTGGTGCCGATGGAACCGGTCGATGCTGGCGATGTCGAAGCGGGTGACTCCTTTCGCTATGAGTTGGTCGAGGATGGCAGCCGTGAGCAGATCCCCGTTGGTCTGCAGCATGAGTTGGGTCGAGGTGCCGTATCGGTCCCGGAGCCGGTCGAGGATGGCGAAGAGCAGGGGCCGGTCCGCGAGGGGTTCGCCCCCCGAGAGTATCAGCCGGTCCATCCTTTCCGGCAGGTTGTCGATGATGGCCATACATTCCGGGAGGCCGATCCGGTCTCCTTTGGGCCCGCTGTTGTTGTAGCAATGTGCACAGCGGTCATTGCACAGTTGGGTGAAGACCCAATAGACGCTTTCGCAGTGGTTGAAGTCCGTTTTCATGACAAGCGCAGTTGATCGGTCGTTTCGGCGGCGGCTGTCCGGTCGCTTGGGTGTGCCGAGTCTGTGAAGCCGGCCGTCACCGGATCAGGTGAAGACCGCCTTTTCGGGAAAGGCGCAGGGTTTCCTGCCCACAATAGACCGCCTCTACATCCAGGTACCATACGTACACGCCACCGTCCAGGGGCTTGTCCCGGAAGCTGCCGTCCCAACATACGGCCGGTTCGTCCGATTCGAAGAGCTGGTTTCCCCAGCGGTCGAAGATACGCAGCAGGTATCGTTGCGGGACGATGTCAGGGGATAGGAATGGTTGGAAGCAGTCGTTGAGGCCGTTGAAATCCGGGGAAAAAGCATTGGGGACATACATGAGGCTGTCTGCGGTCGGCAGTAGGGACACGACCGTCACCGTACCGTCCAGTGTCTCGCAGGCATTGGACACCCGGAAGCGGTAGGCGCCCGGGCGGGACACCCAGATCGCAGCTGTGGTTGCGCCGTTTTCCCAGTCCCAGACCAGCGGCAGTTCGCTGCTTACTTGCGGGGCGATGGAAATGCTGTCCACGCAGCCCAGACCGATGGTAGGGTCATCCAGTTGCATGGGCTGAACCGGAAGCACCGGAACCGTTTCCGCATACCGGCAGCCGTTGCCGTCCAGCACCGACAGTTCGTAATTCCCCGGCAGGAGGAAAGGGAAGGTGTCGCCCGGTCCGCTCGGCAACCCATCCAGGGACAGCTGATACGGAGGGGCGCCGCCGGACAGCTGAGCGACCGCGACGGACCCGGTGGCCGTATCGGGACAGCTTCTATCGGTGCTTACCGTGAAGACGACCGGCGGAAACCATGCCACGGAGACCCGGACGAGCGAATCACAGCCCTGCTGGGTGGTGAAAACGAAGGTGGTGTCCGTACCGGGCGGGAGCGACAACCCGTTGTATTCAGCCAGTTCGTCCGGACACACCCGGAGTTGGAGGGTGGTGTCGGGATTGTCGACGCCGAGCACGGAGACCTGCACCACGGAATCGCAGCCGTCGGCATTGTCCAGGACAAAGAATTGGACATCGCCGGCGAAAAGGGTCTGGCCACCATAGCTGACGGGTGCGCTGCCGCAGGCGGTCAGTAGCAGTTGGGAGGTATCCGAGATCAACGCCGCCACGGCTACCTCTACCGTATCCTGGCAGCCGTTGGCGTTCGTTTCGAAGAACAGTTGCGAACTGCCGGCCGGAACCGGCTGTCCGTCGTACCAGAAGAAGGAATCCTGGCAGGCGATGGCGTCGAGCACAAGGTAGGATGTTTCGTATGCGGAGACGGAGACGGTCAGGACGGAATCGCAGCCCAGGTTATTGTCCAGGGTGAACACGGCGGATTCACCGGGCGGGATGCCCTGTCCCAGGAAAAAGGCGGAATCACCGGGGCAGGCCTGCAGGGCCAGGATACCGGTGCTGGTGGGCAAGGCGGTCACGGTCACGGTGAGGATGGAGTCACATCCGTCGGCTGTCAGCAGGGGGAAATCCGCTACGGCACCGATGGGAAGGTTCGTTCCGAGGAAGAAGGCGCTGTCGCCGGGACAAGCACCGATGGTCAGGGAACCGGTCAGCAGGGACGGGCAGAGGGGGTAGAGGAGCCAATCGAATCGAATTTGTTCGCTGCAGCCGGTCATGGGGGCGGGAATTTCCTGGAGGGCGATGCCCCAGCCGTCGGGCAGCAGGGAGGTATCCATCGACAAGGCGTATGTTTCGATGGGCAGGGTCGGGAATCCGTAGGATCCGTCGGAAGCGCTGAAGGTGGTGTCGAGGGCCTGGTTGCCGAACAACAGGACCAGGACGATGTCCGGGGCAGGCTGGTCGCCGGAGTCGATGATGCCGTTGTTGTTGATGTCCAGCCAGACGTTTCCGATCAGGTCGATGGAATCCAGGGAGGTGGCGATTTCGACGGAGATGGGGTCGCCGATGGTGGTGCAGCCGAAGGAATCCGTCAGGACAAGCGTATAGTTGCCGGATTGTTCGAGGACGAGGTTCGGTTGGGTTCCGTCGGGGGCGGGAATGGGTACTCCGTCGAGCAGCCATTGGAAGCTGGCCGCATCCGGCAGGGGGGGCAGGCAGATGGTGTCGCTGCCGCAGCGGTTATGGCAACCGGTCGGGATCTTGTCGACATCGGGGCCGTTTCGGAGGATGACCGGGTTGCTTTGTGTCCGGCAGCCGGTCTGGCTTACGGCCTGGACGAAGTAGGTGCCGCCGTTGACCACTTGAATGTTGTTGGCGGTGGCGCCCGTGTTCCAGGTGTAGGTGATGGCGGGATCCGGGGCGTCCACGGACAGGGTTGCCTGTGTGCCTTCGCAGAGAATTCCGGCGGGTTGGGCGGAGACGGACACCTCGGGAGCGGGATGGACGGTTACGGTGAAGGGGCCGGCGACGGAACTGCATCCGATGTTGGTGTCGGTCGCGGTTACGGAGAAGGTGTAGCTGCCTGCTGGCAGGAGGTTGTCCTTGTCTGCCGTGAAGCTGATCTGTTGGTTCGTTTCGCCGTTGGACCAGGTGTATTCCAGGGAGGTGCCGCCTTGTGCGAGCAGGAAGAGGGGGTCCCCTTCGCACAGGCTGACGGACTGGTCGCTGAAGGCGACGAATTGTCCGTATTCGTCATATTGGACGGCGCGTAGGCGGACGACCGGTCCGGGCAGGAAGGTCAGGGGGACCGGTTCGGGGGAGAACCGGCAGCCGAAGTCATCCGTGAGGGTCACGCTGTACAGTCCGGTGGTGGTGGCGGTGATGCCGGGTCCGGACTGGCCGTCCTGCCAAAGCCAGTTTGAGGCGCCCGCCGGAGCGGAAAGCAGGACGGAGTCCCCTTCGCAGACAGGGGAGGCTTGGGACAGCGTGATGTCACCGGAAAGGGTATTGGGAAGGATGAGGACCGTATCGGTGAGGGTCCTGGAACAGCCGAAGGCGTTGGCGAGGGTGAGGCTGACCGGATAGGAGCCGGCCTGCGGGTAGGCATGGTAGGCCAGTTGCGTGCCTGCGGCATTGGCGGAGCCGCTGTTCGGGTCGCCGAAGCTCCATGCGAAATCGAGGATGGATCCGTCGGCCGGTGTGGAGAACGGCAGGGGGATCCCTTCGCATCGGTCGGTCGGCAGGTTGATTTGGCCGACGGGCAGGGGCAGGACGGACACGGTCAGGGTGGTATCCGACTGGCAACCGCCGGTGGCGGTGACGGAAAGGGTGACCTGGTAGTCTCCTTCCGAAGCGTAAACATGGGAAGGATTCGCCAGTTGGGAGAAATTGTCGGCACCGGCAGAGGGGTCGCCGAAATCCCAGGCCCATGCGACGACATCACTGCCGGTGACGGCGACGGACAAGTCCTGGAAGAGGGTGGGCGCACCAGGGCAGGCAGGTAGTGCATTGAAAAGGGCGGCCGCCGGCACGAGGAAATCCCGGGTGACGCCCAGGGGGCATTGGGCACCGGGCGGGCTGGCGGCCTGTACGGCACCGGAGAGCAGGACGGTATAGAATCCGGGGCCGGAAAAGGTATGGGACGGGTTTTCTTCGTCGGAAAAATTGGCGGGGCCGCTGTCCGGGTCGCCGAACACCCAGGATAGGCTGCCCGGGACGGCATTGACCAGGTTCGCCTGGAAGTCGGCCAGTGCGCAGGAAGCCGAAGGTACGATACTGAAATCCAGGGATCCGTCGGGAACACAACCGGGCAGGGGCACGGGCGGTCCGTTGGGCAGGCCCTGGCAGGTTCCGTTGTTGCAGACACCCCCTACGGCGGCGCAATCGAGGATGGGCAGGACCTGGGAGCTGTCCTGGCAGCCGAAGGCATCCGTGGCGACGACCTGGTAGTTACCGGCTTGGGAGACGGACAGGACGGGTTGGTCCGCCCCGACCGTCTGTCCGTCCAGGGTCCAGGCGTAGCTGTATCCGGCACCGGTGGACAGTGCATACAGGTCGACGGCCTGGCTGCCGGGGCAGATGGCGGGGTAGGAGGGTGTGGAGACGGCGATTTGGGGAAGCGGATGCCGTTCGATATTGAACCAGGTGTCGCTGCTGCAACCGAGGGCGTCCGTCACGACAAGTTGGTAATGACCGTCCTGCAGGGATGCGTTGGCAATGGTGGAGAGGGTGTTGCCGGCGGCATCCTTCCATCGGTAGGAAAAATAGCTGCCGACGGTTTCCACCGTTCCCTCCTGACCTTCGCAGATGGTGGGTATCAGGACGGAAGGGGGGTCGAGGCTGCGCACGAACACATCGAACTGGGTGGTGACACCGCAGTATCCGACGGTCACCGTGGCAGGACCGGCGGTATGCCAGCGTACGGTCAGCAGGTTTTGTCCCTGTCCGTCGACGATGGTGCCGGCATTGGCCGGCTCCAGCGACCAGACATAGGGCAGCCCGTCCGGCAGGGAAAGCAGGTAGAGGGCGTCGGCATCCACGCAGGTGGTGTCATTCGCCGAAATGACGGCGGTATCTGCCGGCAGGACGGGGAGGATGAGCGGTTCCGACCGGCAGCCGGGTCCGGACGGAGCGGTTTGGATGACCGAAAAAGCGAAGGGCGGTGCACCGGACCAGCTGACAGTGGAGGGGTTGCCGCCGGCGGTGATGGGTGTGCCCCCGGAAAAGGACCAGGAAAAAGCCGCGCCGGGCAAGCCCTGGGCGGTATAGACCTGTGTGGAGAGCGGGCAGACCGTGGTCGGGCCGTCCACGAGGGATACCGGAGGGGGGAGCGGAAAGACCTTGACATAGCGATCGTAGGATTCCGTACAGAATCCGGTACTGTTCACGGATTCACTATGGACGGTGTAAGTGCCGGGCGGCAGGTCGAACGGGATGAGGGCGGTGGCGGCGGCTGGGCCGGTCCATGCGACGGCGCCGTCGGCATCGACGACGCTCCAGGTGCAGGGGACGGGGCTTCCGTCGAAGGTGTTGACAGCCCGGAAGAGAAGACTGTCCTGGCGACAGGCTTCGAGGAGGCCTTCCAGAAAATATCCTGGGAGTATGTTGACCGGCAGGGTGTCGCTGCCCTGGCAGCCTAGGTAGCAGTTGTCATAGCGGACAATGACCAGGTGGGGGTTGGGTGACAGTCCTTCTCCCCAGCGGACGACGGCGCGGCGGCTCCCTTGGCCTTCCATGAGGAGTCCATCCCCTACGATCTCCCATTGTATGTCGGTTCCCTGCCAGTCCGGCACCGTATATTCGGCGAAACTGCCCTGGCAGACCTTCGTCGGGCCGTCGATGGCGCCGGACGGAGCGAGGATGGGAATGGTGACGACGTTCGGCTGTGGGCAGGCGGTGGTGCCGCCGCAGTTGTCCGTCAGCAGGGAGACGGTGCCGCTGGAGCCGGACAACCATTGGACGGTGAGGAAGTCGTCGTCGGTGCCGCCACCGGCAAGGAGGGCATAATCGCCGTCGAGCAGCCAGGAGAAGGAATCACAGGCAGCGTCGGTGAAATACGTCGCGGTCTGACCCTGGCAGAGGGTGGCGTCGCAAAGAATGTCGGGCACTTCCGCAGGAAGCACCACGACGGTAAGTCGGCTCGAGTCGCTGCAGAAGCATTCGTTCCTAGCGATCAGTTCGACGGAGTAGGTGCCGGGTTCCGGGAAGCTGAACGTCGGTTCGAATGCGGTGGAGCTGCCCAGGTTCCCGAAATGCCATTGGTAGGAGGTGGCGCCGGTGCTGAAATTCTGGAAGGAAACGGCCTGGTCTCGGCAGACCTGCAGGGTGTCGCCCGGGGTGCCTGGCAAGGTATGGAAGGCGGCCTGTGGCAGGGCCTGCACCTGTACGCACCGGGTGGCGGCGGCGGAGCAGATAGCGTTGTCATCGCAGGTGATTTCGAAGGTTTCGACCGAACTGCAACCCAAGTCGTTCGTCAGGGTGAGGCTGTAGGTGCCCGGGCAAAGGTTGGTCTGGTCCTTTGTGGTGCTTCCGTTGCTCCAAAGAAAGGAGAAATTCAGCGCCAGGCCTTGGGTCTGGACGGAGATGGTGCCGTCGCAGGTGTCGCAGGCGGAAGTGTGGGAGATGGCGGTCGGGTAGGCGGAGGCCCAGCAATCGGCATCGGAGAAAGCGATGGCGAAATCGCAGGTTGCGATTTGGCCTGCCGCATCCGTCAGCGTCACGGCATAGGAACCGGGAGGAAGGACCGGCAGCTGGGTGGTGCCGGGGAACACTTGGGTGGAAAAGCCGCTGCTGAGGAGGAGTTGGTAGGGAGCGGTACCTCCCAGTGCGGTCACATACCCGGCACCGCCCATCTCACCGTTGGGCAGCGCCGCGAAATCCCACATGCCGCAGAACAGCTGGAAGGGTTCGGTGTAGGGAACCGCTTCTTGCTGGACGGACACCAGGCCTTGTCCGGCGGCACCCCACTGGACGGTGGCGGAGGTTCCGGTCACGTCATAGGAATCGGCACCCAGTATTTCCCAGGAGAGGGGGCTGCCGGGGGTATTGCCGGAGACCTCGTAGGTGACGAGCTGGAAGGCGCAGACCCTGTCGCAGGCCGTCGTGGAATCCGGACAGAAGTCGGCGGCCGGTACCAGGGAAAGGTTGGCGGCCGGGGAGACGGCAATGGGAAGGGTGAGTTCGAACTGCATCCCGGTGGCGGTGGAAAATCCGTTGGCCGCCAGTTCCAGGATGCCGGGATTGTCTCCGCAGACTGTCAGGCTGGGCGCGGAAAGCCCGGGCTGCCCTGCCAGGTTCCAGGTGACCTGGTCGACGGTGTCGCCGTTAGCTGACACAACGGCATAGGTTCCGCAGCTGCCCAGGCACAAGGAGGACGGCCCGACGATTTGGAAACCGGCTTGCGCGGATAGTCCGGACAAGCCCGGGAGAATGGACAGTGCCGGGAACAGGATGTATTTGAACATGGCGGTATGGATGAACGGATAAACAGGAAAACCTTTACAAATATAGGAGGTTTCCGTCGTAAGCGGTCCGACCGCAGAAGGGAGCGCGGCGATGGGCGGCAGGGTCTGGCGGCTGGAATAACAATCTTATTCCAGCCCTTCGCAAAGTGGCCGCTCAGCAACGAAAAAAGCCCGGAAATCCCCCGGCACCCGGAAAATCTGATGAAAAAAGCTCAGGTTACCGCTTTTTTTTATATCAAACCGTTTGGATAATTGGCGGCTTGTATAATTTTGCGAATTATTTTACTCATCCTTAATTAAATTTTCCACAATGAACAAAGGAGATCTGATCAACAAGGTCGCGGAAGGCGCCGGCATGAAGAAAGCGGAAGCCACCGCAGCCGTGGATGGTGTGCTCAACGCCATTCGCGAATCCCTGGTAGCAGGTGAAAAAGTGACATTGGTCGGCTTCGGGACCTTCTCCGTTTCCAAGAAGGAAGAACGGCAGGGACGCAATCCCCAAACGGGTGCCACCATCACCATCCCTGCCAAAAGTTCCGTCAAGTTCAAGGCAGGTAAGGAGTTGGGAGACGCTGTGAACTGAAAAGCTCGCATGGAAGATAGGGGCCCTTGCCGCGAACCTTCCTGGTCGTCGGCCTCATGAGGTCCCCCTGCATTCGGAACGAGCAGCATAAACGAATGGTAGGCGGTCTGCCTTCGGGCGTCCGCGTCGTGTTGTTTAGGCGGATAATGGGCAATCAGGAAACTTTCCGGGTTGCCCTTTGTCTTTTGATGTGTGCCCGAACAGCCGCAGACCGAATTGTCATCCGAGCGCCGATGGCATGCCGAGAAAAATCACAGGTCAGTCAAAGTGGCTTCCGCCCGACAATGTGGTTTGCGGCCGCTCGAATGCCTACTTTTGCATCTGTACCGGCCTCGTTGGCCGGGTCCGGCCGGGCATGGGCTCCTCCGGACGCCACAAATGAAAAACTAATGATGAGATTCGCGACCAAGACCATTCATGCCGGCATCGAACCGGATCCCGCCACCGGTGCCGTGATGACACCGATCTACCAGACATCGACCTATGCCCAGGCCGCCCCCGGGGAGCACAAGGGTTATGAGTATGCCCGAACGCAGAATCCGACCCGTTCCGCATTGGAAGCGAACCTGGCCGCCTTGGAGAACGGGGTGGATGCCATCTGTTTCGCCAGTGGTCTGGCGGCAATGGACGGAGTGCTGAAATTGCTGCAGGCTGGTGACGAGGTGGTTGCCACGGACGACCTGTACGGCGGATCCTACCGCTTGCTCACCAAGGTATACGCTCCCTACGGCCTACGCAGCCGGTTCCTGCCGATGGACGACCCGGCACGTCTGGCGCACGCCCTGACACCGGAAACCAAATTGTTATGGATAGAGACGCCGACCAATCCGATGCTGAACGTGGTGGATATCCAGGCCATCTGCGGCATAGCCCGGGAAAGGGGCATCCTCACCTGCGTGGACAATACCTTCGCCTCCCCTTTTCTGCAGCGTCCGATTGAATTGGGCGCGGACCTGGTCGTCCACTCCGCGACCAAATACCTCGGCGGTCATTCCGATACCGTCCTGGGGGCGGTCGTCGCCGCCAATGCCGAACTGGCGCAACGACTGCATTTCATTCAGAATGCCAGCGGAGCCGTACCGGGGCCGATGGATTGCTTCCTGGTGCTGCGGGGCATCAAGACCCTGCACCTGCGCGTGGAGCGTGCCTGCCGGAACGCAGCGGTCATCGCGACCTTCCTGCGGAACCATCCGAAGGTGTCGAAGGTGTTCTATCCCGGTTTCGAAGACCATCCGGGGCACGAGACCGCCAGGCGGCAGATGTCGCATTTCGGGGCTATGGTGTCCTTCGACCTGGTGGACGACCGTTTCGAGGCCGTGAGGGAAGTCTTGCGCAACACCAAACTTTTCACCCTGGCGGAATCGCTCGGAGGGGTGGAGTCCTTGGTCGGACATCCCGCCTCCATGACCCATGCCTCCATTCCAAGGGAATCCCGCCTGGCGGTCGGCCTGACCGATTCGCTGATCCGGCTGAGCATCGGTATCGAGGATGTGGACGATTTGGTCGAGGATCTGGAACATGCGCTTTCCGCTGCCTGAAGCGGTGCGACCGATGTTGCGCCGCCGACGCCTCCCGTGGAAAGACAGGCCGGAGGCCGCCCTGACCGATACATCCGTAGCGAGCGATGAAAAAAAGCAGTAAGGATTACAAGACGTTCTTTTTTAGTGATATAGAAGGATCCACCCGATTGGCCAGCGAACTGGGGGAGTCCTATGCCCTGGTATTGGAACGGCATCGTACCGTCATCCGGTTGGCCTGTAACAAATACAACGGTAAGGAAATCGACACTTCCGGTGACGGATTCTTTCTGGTCTTCGACGAGCCGGAGCATGCCGTGTTGGCGGCAGTTTCCATCCAACGGGGCTTTGCGGAACGGAAATGGGCCGGTATGGTCGGGCTGAAGGTCCGGATCGGAATCCATTACGGACAGGCATTGCCCACGGCCTCCGGCTTCACGGGACTGGAGGTGCACCGGGCATCCCGTATTTGTCATATCGGGCATGGCGGGCAGGTGCTGTTGTCAAGGAAAGTGCGCGACAAGGTCAGGGGAAAACTGCCGGAAAGCATCGAAATGCTGGAAGCGGGGAAAGTGCAGCTGAAGGACTTCGAGCAGGTGGACCATCTTTGGCAATTGGTCATCCCGGAATTGCAGAACGCTTTCCCGCCGTTGCGGTTGGGGCTTTCCCGTCCGACCGTGGCCGTCATGCCATTTGTCAACCGTTGTGATGATCCGGAGCAGGATTACTTCTGCGAAGGCATTTCGGAGGAGATCATACTGGCTTTGGACAATACGGCGGGAATGAGTGTCGTCTCCCGGTCCGCCTCCTTCGCCTTGAAGGGGAAACCGCTGGATGTCCGGCAGAAAGGGCGTCTGTTGGGGGCGGCCGCCGTCCTGGAAGGTACGGTCCGCAAGCATGCGGACCAACTGCTGGTGACGGTGGAGCTGGTGGATACGGAAACGGGTACCATCCTGTGGTCCGCCCGGTATGAAAGGCAGCTGGCGGCGGTCTTCGCCCTGCAGGACATCATCGCCCAGCAAATCGCTCGGGCCATGGAAGTCAAGCTTTCCTTGCCACATCGGGACGACCGGATCCAAATCCTGCAGACGCGGAATGTGGAAGCTTACGGCTATTATCTGAAGGGCCGACATTTCTATTACCAGTTCAGCCGGAAATCCGTCGGTCAGGCACGCGAGATGTTTGCGCAGGCCATTGCCGCCGACGAGGAGTATGCCCTAGCCTATTGCGGGCTGGCGGACTGCTATTCCTACCTCTTCATGTACGTACAGAAATCGGAGGAATACCTGAAGGAGGCCAACCTGGCCAGCCTGCAGGCTTTGGAGCTGGCGCCCTTGCTGGCGCAGGCCCACACTTCCAGAGGAATCGCACTCACCCTGCGGCAGCAGTTCAAGAAGGCGGCCGTCTCCTTTGAGAAGGCCATCGAGCTGAATCCATCCCTTTTCATGGCCTGGTATCATTATGGACGTGCCTGTTTTACGCAGGGGCAGATGGACAAGGCTGTCCGGCTGTTGGACGAGGCGAGCCGCCATCGGCCGGATGATTTTCAGTCGGTCCTGCTCGCTTCCCAAGCCTATGAAATCCTCGGTATCCGTTTGTTGGCGTCCAA
Source organism: Bacteroidota bacterium (assembly GCA_041163745.1). GTDB lineage: Bacteria > Bacteroidota > Bacteroidia > Chitinophagales > Saprospiraceae > UBA6168. Next base: position 77,165 of record JBEAQU010000033.1, on the reverse strand, counting down.
AGCGCGGCAGCGGGGCATCCTGTTGGCGGAAAAGCAGTTGCAACGGAACCCCTCGGAACTTCGGGCGCTTTACCTCGGGTCCTTGGCATTGGTGGCCAGCGGGGAGACGGCACGCGGATTGGAATGGCTCCGGCGGGCTTTTTCCATTGATCCGGGCGATCCCATGCTGCTGTACAATGCCGCCTGCGTCGCAGCGCTGCTGAACAAGTCCGATGAAGCCCTGCACTACCTAGAATTGGGTTTTCAGGCGGGTTTCCAGCAAGGTGGGTGGTATCGCAACGACAATTACCTGGATCCGCTGCGGGAACATATGCGCTTCCAGGCGCTCTTGCGCCGAATGGCCTGAGCGGATGGTCGGCAAACCGAATCGGCAGGTATGGAACGGAACGAATCCGCAATCCTGGGCCTTGCTCCCGACCTGGGGACGGCCAATCGGGCATCCGTGCTCTCGGAGCGGCGTGCCTGGCAGCATCTGGGAAGGTACGGACAGGTGGCCTGGGGTGCCACGGCTGCGGGTACGACCCTTTGCCAGGCAGTGGTCGAATGGGTTCCTTCGACAATGCCGGCGTACCGGTGCAGCTGTCCGGCCCGAAAGCCTCCCTGTGCGCATGTGTTGGGGTTGATGTTGCTGCTGTGCCGGCATCCCGGCGTGGTTCCGGTTGTGGATCCCGCCCCGAACTGGGTGTCCAACTGGCTGCTTCATCGGCAGCGGCGGGCGGGCCGGTCAGTGCAACCTGCGGAAGAAGCGGCAGCTCCGGCTTCCATGGGCGTGCCGGCGGTACAGCCGAAGCGCCTGGAGCAGATGACCGCGGGGATGGCCTTGCTGGAGGTTCGACTGTCGGACCTGCTGCGACAGGGGCTGGTCACCTTGGAGGACCGGGCGGAACCGTTTTGGCAGTCATTGGCATCCCGCTTGGTGGATGCGAAGCTCGGCGCGGTGGCAAGGCGTCTGCGTGCCTTGCCGGAGGAGATGCGAAGGTCGGATTGGCCGGCAGCGGTCCTGGCGGAAGTTGCGTCTGTCTTTTTGTTGGCCAGGGCATACCGAAACCTGTCGGAGCATCCGGACGGGCTGCGGCATGACATCCTGACATTGGGTGGTTGGAGCCCCCGTAAGGAGGATGTGCTGCGTTTGCCCGGGACGACGGATCGGTGGATGGTGGCCGGGCAAGTCTACGAAAAGGAGGATGACAACCTGTTGGCGCGGCGGACCTGGTTCGTTGGTGCGGGCGGGAATTTCGCATTGTTGCTGGATTTTTCCTGGCGTGATGCCGGTTTCGACAGGGAGTGGCCGCCGGGAACGGTTTGGCGGGGAACCATGCACCCGTATCCCTCCGCCTATCCGCTGCGGATGGTGGCGGGAGAGCTGGCTCCCGAGCAGGATCCGTTCGAGGTGTCGGAGGGTTACCTGACGGCAGACGAGTTGTTGGATGCATACGCCGCCGCGTTGGCTCTCCTTCCTTGGATACCGGCTTTTCCGGTCTGTATGCGGGAGATGTTGCCCATATATCGGGCGGGGGAATTTTTCCTGGTCGACGGGTGTGGCGGCCTCCTGCCGGTGCAGGCGGAGACCGTCCGGGGATGGACGTTGGTGGCGCTGGGAGCCGGTCGGCCGCTCACCGTTCTTGGCTGTTGGGACGGAAAGGCGATGACAATCTTCGGTGTGATGGTGGGCGGGCGGTTCCGGTACTTGCCTTCTCACCGACTGGCGCAGCCGACGGATGAGGGCGGGTCGGGAGACCAGGTCGGGGGTTAGCGGTTCATTTTTTGCGCCGGGTGACGAAGACAACCAGTTGCCGCATGGCATCGCGGGCGGGGGAGGGAGGGAAAGTGTCGAGAAGGCTGAAAGCCCGGTTGCTGTAGGATTCCATGGCCTGCCGTGCATATTCCAGGCCGTCGCTCTCCCGGACGAACCGGATGACCTCATTGACTTTGTCCGGTCGGTCGCTGTGGTGTTTGATTATGGAGATGATGCGTTTCTTTTCGCGGGAGGAGGTTTGGTTCAGGGCACGGATCAGGGGGAGCGTCATCTTTTTCTCCTGGATATCGATACCGCGGGGTTTCCCCACGTCATCGGTACCGTAATCGAACAGGTCGTCCTTGATTTGGAAGGCGATGCCGATACATTCCCCGAATTCCCTCATTTTCTCGATATCCTCTTCCACGGACGTGACGGAGGCGGCGCCGGCACTGCAGGCCGAAGCGATGAGGGAGGCTGTTTTCTGGCGGATGATTTCGTAATAGACGGATTCTTCGATATCCAGTCGCCGGGCCTTTTCCAGTTGCAGCAATTCCCCTTCGGACATGGCCTTGACGGCGTCGGAAAGGATTTCGAGGAGTCGGAACTGTTTGTTCTTGAGCGCCAGCAGCAGGCCTTGGGCCAGGAGATAATCTCCGACGAGTACGGCGACCTTGTTTTTCCAAAGGGCATTGATGGAGAAGAAGCCCCGGCGTTCGTAGGCATCGTCGACCACGTCGTCATGGACGAGGGTGGCGGTATGGAGCAGTTCCACCATGGAGGCGGCGGTGTAGGTGGCCGGGTTGATATCCCCGCAGATCCGGGCGCTCAGGAAGACGAACATCGGGCGGACCTGTTTGCCTTTGCGCCGGACGATATAATACATGATGCGATCCAGGAGAGGGACATGGCTGCGCATGGCATCCCGGAAGTGGCGCTCGAACACATCCAGTGCCGCTGCAACGGGTTCCTTGATCGAATCTATGGTGGGTTGTTTCATGGCGTAAGAGCCTGGTGGCAAAAGTAGGACGAAAGATTGGAAATCGTAATCCGGCGGGGAGATACCGGTCAGGGAAAGCGCAGGGCTATGCCGGCGGTGGCGCTGATGGTGGAGGCCCTGGCAGGGCGGAGGGCGCCACCGATGTCATTCGTCGCGCAAAAAAGCTGCACGGTGCCGACGGTGAGGGTGGAATGGAGGCCGATTTGTGGGGGATAGGGATGCTGAAGGGCCAGGTGGGTGCCCAAGTCCAGGGCCGGGAGTATTCGGGCGTCGACGGAAGCCAGGAGGGTATGGGTGCGTCCGGTGGGACTTCGGCGCCCGATGTAGGCGACGCCGGCCCGCCAGGCTTGGGAGAAAGTCCAGCGGGCACCGAAGGATGTGCTGGCGGTCAGGCGGGTTTGGGTAGGGTTGTGGGCGGGATCCACCCGGAGCAATTGCCGGAGGGTATCCAGGGCGCGGTCGAAATCGACGCCTTCGCCGGAGAGGGCGTTGGATATGTCGAGGCCTTCGTAGGAGATGGATTTGGTGGCCAGGTAGTTGGTCACCTGATGGTCCCAGCGGATGAAACCGACGTCGAGGAGGCTGCCGAGTAAGTCCAGTCTGCCGAGGGCCAGTCGGAATCCCAGGTCGAAAGCCCAGCCGGCGTTCCGGCCGAAGGGAGCGTTGCCGGCCCTGTTTCCCTGGCGGAAATTTCTTTCCAGGTCCTGGAGGTTGTCGTAGGTTGGCAGTTGGACGGTATGGAGCAGGTAATCGGCCTGGAGGGTGAGTTGGTAGACGTCCGGGTCCGTGTACAGGGATGCGTTGCGATGATCGGGGTCGGTGGCCAGGAGATTGTTGCCGGCGAGCCATTTGACTTTGAAGCCGAGGTCCAGCTTGTCGAAGGAGTAACCGCCGCCGGCATAGATTTCATGGTAATCCAGGGAATGGACGAATGGGGCGACGGGAACTGTCTGTCCGACGAATGCGGCATTTCCTTGCCAGACCACCTGTGGCAGGGATTTCGGAAATTCCAGGAAGGATTGGAAGCGCAGGCGATGGCCGAGGAGGAGGGACAGCCGTTTTTTACGCCAGCTTAGGCCGAGGGTGTGGAATTGGAGTTCGGTGGAGATGCGGTTGTCATGGGAGAGGGCGGAGATGAATCGGTCGGTTTGCAGGACGGGCCGACCGTCCTGTCGGGTGATGATGTCCTGGTATACGGGGCCGTCGAACTGCAGCAGGGCCTGCAGGTCTGGACCGCCGATGCTGAAGGAGGCATCCGGCACGAGGGCCGGATTGGCGAGGTGAGCCTGCCAGGTGGAAGGCAGGAGTGGCAGCCCGAATTGTGGTTGGGCGGATGAGGAGGCGGTTGTCAGCCAGCCGGCGAGGAGGAACAGGAAGAAGCTGCGTGTCGGATGCATCGGTTCGTCAATGAAGTGAGCGGCCGGGGCTTATGCTCCCACCCGGCGGGATGGGGAGGATGGCCCGGGAAGCGGTTGTGATGGTTTGGAGGTGGGGCGGGCGGTGGCGGCGCCGGGTCTGTGTCCGTCAGGGTCGGGTGTTGACTTTCATGCCCATGCGGATGTCCACCGACTGGTCGGACAGCGCCCTGACCGTTTGGCTGCCTTCGCCGGAAGTGGAGAATCCGGCGGAGAGCAGCAGGCGTTTGGCCGTGCGGATCCGCTGGAAGCGTTCGGCGGAAAAGGGGGCCAGGTTGGTGGCGGTACGGCGTTCGACCACCAGGCCGGCCGCATCGACGGGTGCGGCGGCGACGATATCCTTGCGCTGTTCGAACAGGGAGTCCAGGGTGAGTCCGTTTTCATCCACGAAATACAACTGGGCGTTGATGCCCAGCGGCATGGAATTGTCGGCCACCAGTTTGAACTCTGCGGATTCGATATCCCCGTAGCTGTCCAGGGAGATGTCGTAGCTGTCCGAAATGACGAAACCGGAGGCCCTTCCCTGGAGGGGTAGGTCGACCTCCACCTGAATGCGGTAGAAGGAGCTGTCGGTGATGAAGCCCCGTTCACCGGTGAGGCTGTCGGGGTTCATGACGGCATCCACCTTGTAATCCAGGGCGATGGGTCGGGAGCCCAGGACCTCCTCGATATTGGAGTTGGCGGCATCGAAGGTGAAGGTCATTTCCTTGACGGCGCCGACCTCGTTGTTGGCGGGGTATACGAAATCGATACCGGATGCTGTGATGAATTCGCTCTCCAGGGGGATGCGGAGGCCGTCCGCGGTGATGATGTCGAAGACATCGATGGAGGAGCGGGTCGGTACGCCGAAGGCGTTCTGAATATGGATCTGGATGACCGGATTTTCGAAATAGACATCCCCCTGAATCCAGTTTTCGAAGAATTCGATGGCGATGGAATCCCTTTTCCCTTTGTGTTTGAAATTGCCCAGGTAGCCTTCGAGGTAGGAGAAGTCTATGTCTTTGTTGACCAAGGCGATGAAGGGGAGGTCGATGGTATCGCCGGATTCGGTCACGGCGTCGTACCGGATCCAGAGGGTGCCGTTGTCGGGTTGGAGGTCATAGCCTTTGGCGTCGACGACTTCCGGCGGATAATGGAAGAAGATGGGGGCTGCCCCGACAGGGGATTCGAACTGGGTATGGAGTTGCATCGGCACGCCGTCCTTTTTTGATTGGAGGATGGTGACGGTCAGGTCGACGGTGCCGACATGGTCGGAGATCAGGGCCAGTCCGATGGTACCGGAGCGGTAGGTGGCGAAATCCACTTCGAGCTGTTCCGGTGCCGAGAAGGGGAGTGGGTATAGGCGGCTCTCGAGGGGGATGAGGGGCGGTATTTTCTCCCGGGCGTCGAGGAAGAATTCTTCGGCTTGTTGGGAGAGTACATCTCCTTTGTATCGCAGGTGGATGATTCCGTCGGGGGTGATTTCCACGAAAGTGTATTCATCGAAGTTTTCGAGCAGGTCCTGGATGGAGACGCTGCCGGAGAACAGGGGAACGGCGAATTCCGCCGGGCCGGTTTCCACGGAAAAACCTTGCAGGTCTTCGAAGGGTTGGCAGGCGGGAAGGGACAGGAGCAGGGCTGCCAGGGCGGTGGTGGCGGCGAGGCGGGAAGCGGGCAGTCGGAGGCGGGTCTGTAGTCCGGGACGCATTGTTTTGACAGTTAGGATGAGGGGACGCAATGGTCAGTCCAGGGTGAAGGACTGGCCGAGTCTTGGGATTTCAATATGATGAAACCCCTGTCCGCCCAATAAGTTTCGCAATTGTTCCTGGCGGTCGATTTCGCCGTGTACGAGGAAGAGGGTCTTGACGGATGCATGTTGGTTGGAGAGGAACGAGGCGATCTCGCTCCGGTCCGCATGGGCGGAGAAGGAATCCATGACTTCCACGGCACAGCGGACGGTTTTTTCCTCTCCGAAGAGCCGCAGCCGGCGGGCGCCGTTGCGCAGTGCGCCGCCGGGGGTGTCGGGAGCGCAATAGCCGACGATCAGGACCGTATTGCGGGGATTTTCGATATTGTTGTAGAGATGGTGTTTGACGCGGCCGGCGTTAGCCATGCCGGAGGCGCTGATGATGACACAGGGTTCCGGGGAATTGTTGAGGGCTTTGGAAAGGGCGACATCCTTGACATAGGTCAGGTTGCTGAATCCGAAGGGATTGGGGTCCTGCAGCAGGTAGGAGCTGAGTTCTGCGTCATAGCATTCCGGGTGGGCGCCGAAGATGACGGTTGCGTTCACGGCGAGGGGGCTGTCGACATATACGGGCACCCGGGGGAGTCTTCCCTCATGCTCCAGTTTGTCCATCATGTAGACGATTTCCTGGGTACGGCCGACGCTGAAGGCGGGGATGATGAGCTTGCCTTTTTTTTCCAGGCAGGTATGACGGATGATCCGGAGGAGGTGTTCCGTTTCCTCGGGGGGGCTTTCGTGGTCCATATTGCCGTAGGTGGATTCACAGAGCAGGAAATCCACGGGATCCATGGCTTGCGGGTCGCGGAGGATGGGTCTGTTGGGGCGGCCGACATCGCCGGTGAACCCGATGCGCAGGGGGGCGGCCTGGGGGCGTCCGACGGTCAGGGAGACGGAGGCGCTGCCGAGGATATGGCCGGCGTCCCGCAGGATGACATGGACCTGCGGATGTACGGCGAACGATTTTCCGTAGCCGAAAGTGACGAACTGTTCCATGGTTGTCTTGACATCCTCCTTGGTGTAGAGCGGTTCCTTGGCCTGTTCGGAATGGCGGCTGCGGCTGCGGCTGCGGCGGTTGTATTCGAAGTCTTTCTCCTGGATGAGGGCGCTGTCGAGGAGCATGATGGAGCAAAGGCTCCGGGTGGCGTGGGTGGCGTAGATGGGGCCGCGGAAGCCGTCGCGGACGAGTTTGGGCAGTCGGCCGCTGTGGTCGATATGGGCATGGGAGAGGATGACGCAATCCAGGGAAGCGGGGTCGAAGCGCCAGGACCCGTTGAAATCCGCCATATGTTCCGCGGATCCCTGGTACATGCCGCAATCCAGGAGGATGGTGAATCCGTCGTCGAGGGTGAGCAGGTGTGCGCTTCCGGTCACTTCGCGGGCGGCGCCACAAAAAGTAAGCTTCATAGCAGACGAGGTAGTTTTGCAATTGTTCCGGGTGTCCCGCCAGGGATGTCTCGCAGCCTGGCGGCTACCGGGTGAGGGGTGGCCGCCCGGGCGAACACATCGGAAAGATAGGAAAAGGAATGCAGAACGGGTCGGGTAAATTTTCAGCGATACCGGTCCGGCGGGGGAGGGGATGAAAACAACCCGTCGGGACCTGGCGGTCCGGACGGGCTACGTTAGCGACATTGGGTAACAGGTGAGAAAAAGAATACCCAGCAACAAAATGACAGGGCGAAGATAGGGGGGTACCGTTACCTGCCGCTTAAGCGAACTTTAAGTTTTCGTGAAAGCGGGGTGAGGCATGCCTGCCGGGGTCAGTTCCGGTAATGCTGTCGGGAGAACGTACGGTAGTCGTCGATGTTCTTTGTCCGGAGCAGTTCCCGGTAGTTGTCTTGTCCGATGGGCATCAGTTCGAACTCGGTACGGCTGGCGTCGAGGAAATCGACGGCGTTCTTTCGGGCCGTGTCGAGGTAGTCCATGGCTTCGTCCTTGTTCTTGAAGCGACGGATGGCGATGATGGGGTACCTTTTGTCACCGTCGCCGAGGTAGATGTTGTTGGTCCGCAGTTTCTGGAGGGAGTGGTATTTGTTATGATAGTCCGAGAGGCGGATTTTGGCATCGTTGAGGGACACATCGCCGAGGAAGACCACGATGACGAAGTGGAGGTCTTCGTCGGCGACCTTGAAGTTGCCGACCTGGCCGGCTTCGGTGGGCAGGTTGCGCTGCTGGCCGGGGCCGGACCCTATTTTTTCACCGAGCAGGCGGAGGATTTCGCGGGAGCGGGCGGCTTCCGGTTCGTCGGGATATTTGGCGATCACCTCCTTTAGCGCCTCGACATAAGGCTCCTTTCCCTGGAGATTGCCGATGCACATGGCGTTGAGCAGGGCGAAGCGGGGTTGCAGTTTGTTTGTGGCGCCGAATTTTTCAGCTGCTTTGGCAATCCTGTCGGAAGCGAGCTGGTATTGGTTGGCGTTGAAAGCCGCGTAGGTTTCGTCGTAATAGCTGGTCAGGGAATTTTCCTTGGCGAGCATCCGTTGCAGGTATTCCGGGTCTTGTAGGATGCGGGCATAGTTGGAATTGGGGTATTGTTGCACGATGATGTCGAAGTATCGTTGTGCTTCGTCGGCGTCGCCCATTTCCTTGTGGGAGAGGTACAGGTAGTAGAGTGCGTCCAGTTTGTACTGGGTTTCAGGATACCGTTCGAGCAGTTCGAGCAGGGAGGCGATGGCTCTGGGATAGTTTTGGAGCCGGTCCCGGTAAAGGCTGCCCAGGGCGAAGAGGGCCGCTTCGATTTGTCGGTTGCTGGCGAGGACCTTTTCGGGAGCGTCTGGTACGTCCTTGAAGATTTCGCGGACGTCCTCTTCCGTCATGGGGCCGCCTTTTGCCTCCGAAGCGATGCCTTCCGTTCCGTCGAGGATGGATTCCTGGTTGGCGCGGCGCCAGTTGTCGGCGAGTTCGCGGGAACCCCATTTCCGTTCGAATTCCCGTTCGCCCCGTTTGACTTCCTTTTCATCGTAGGCCCAGAAACGGGAACGGGCCTTGGCATCGGCCGGTTGGGAACCTTTGGCGGTACCGGGGGGGGCGGTGGAGGAGGATTGCTGTTTGAGTTGGCGGAGGCGTTCTTCCTCCCGTTCGCGGAAGATCTTTTCGGCCAGGGCCAGGCGTTCCTCCTCGCTCATGCGGGAGATGCGGAGGAGGCTGTCCTGCAGGTTTATCGTGCGGATATGGTTTGCGATGTCCTCGAGGTTGTTGGCGGTGGCAGACACGCGGGGATATCTTTCGTCCGTATTGGCCAGCACCTGGAGGGTGCTGTCGTAGTAGGATTTGGCGGATACGAATTCCTGGTCCTCGAAGTAGAGATCGGCGAGGAGCAGATAGGATTCCGCTTTCTGGACGGTATTGGTGGTGCTGTGGAGGAGCGCGGTCTTGAGGAGGTCCATGGCGCCGGCTCGGTCGCCGTTTTCAAGCGCGATGCCTGCCAGGGCGAAGTAGAGCTGGTCTTTGTATTCCAGGTTTTTCTCTTCGCGGAGCATGCGTTCCAGGTTTTTCACGGAAGTGGCGGGGTCGTCCCCGGATTGGGCAAGGTTGAGGCGGGCCGTGAATTCCATTTCGAAGGAGGGGCTGTTGCGGAGCACCTTTTCGAAAGCGGCGGCGGCGGCGGCCTTTCGTTTTCCCAGTTGGTGGACCTGGCCGAGGATGAAGGCCAGCCGGGCCCGCACCTGGCGGTTGTCGGAAAGATTGATGGCTGTTTCCAGGGGTTCCACCGCGAGGTCGTATTGCTTCTGTTTCAGGTAGAAGACCGTTTTCACCACGGCGACTTCCCGCCGGACATCCGAGAAGGTGGCGGGGCTTTTCTCCAGTTGGCTCAGCAGCCGTTCCGCATTGGTGAAGTTCTCCCGTTCGATATAGGTCTTTGCGAGCCAGAGCACCCCTTCCTGGTAACAGGGGCGGTGTTGCAGGAAATAGGTTTCCGGATCCGATTCCACCAAGTCGGCACCGAGCGTTCCGAGCCGGATGGAACCCGGTGCGGGCCGGGCGAGCGGGTCGGCATCGGACGTTTCCTCCGGCTCCTGCGTTTCCGTATCCTTGCTTTCCTTGTCGGGATCCGTTTTTTTTCGTTGGGGAACCGCTTTCCCTTTCTTTTTCAGTTTTCGTGCCTTTTTTACCTCCTTCAGTTTTCGTTTGCGATCTTTTTCCCGTATCTTCCTCTTCAGTTTGGCCAGCTTTTCCTTCTCCTTTTTGGAAAGCAGGGACCGTTCGGCTGCCGTCATTTTGTCAGACACTCCTTTTTTGATGGCTTTCTTCTTGTTCTTCAAGGACTTCGCTTTGGCCTCCCGCTTCGCCGTCTCGAGCGGATTGAACTCAGCCATCATAAATTCCAGGGTTTCCTCCGCGGATTCGTAATCCTGCTTGAGGAACTGCGCCTGGCCCATGAGGAGATAGCAGTCGTCCGTCCAGTGGCTGATGCGGTGTAGGTTGGCGGCGACGGATACCTTTTTGATGGCCTTGTCCAGGGATTCCGCGACCGCCTTGGGGTTGTCCGCCTCCAGGTATTTGTAAACCGGCAGGATGTTGCGGTAATTGTCCTGCACCTGTCCCTCGAGTGTCAGGGTGCTTTCGTACAGCAGCACCGTCGCGTTGTAATAGCCGTTGTAACGGGCCGTCATGTTGTGGTAGGCCTTGCCGACGGCTCCGATGTCCTCCCGGCTCTTTTGCGTGACGCAACCGTGCGACAGCAGAAGGAAGACAAGTGACAGGAAAGGGAGCAGGAGGTGTCTGGTCGGATGAACAAGCATTGGGCGGTGGATTCTTTCGGACCGAAGTTTGCGAAATATTGAAAAATATTAATTAGACAAATCTAAAATTCCCCATTTGGTCAATATTTGCGACTTTTACGTTCCGCAAACAAGCAAGTTACAGCAAAGGAATCATTACCATCATGTAACTTCGATTGCACAAAATTATTTCATCCGCTTCAATAGATAACGCCATGTCAGACGAAATCGGAGAAAAGGTCGGGCGTATGGATCGGCTCAGGTACACTTACCGATTGGTTATCTACAAGGACGAGACCTTCGAGGAGGTCGGTTCCTACCGTTTGTCCTTGCTCAACGTCTACACCATGCTGAGCACCTTCGTGGTGCTGATCGCCGTGCTGATCATCCTGCTGATCAGTTTCACGCCCATCAAACGTTTCCTGCCGGGATATGTGGGTACCCGTACCCACCTCGAGATGCTGAAATTGTATGAGGACCTGGATTCGCTGTCGGCGCTGGTCGACGCGCAGGATGTCTACAACCAGGGATTCCGCCGGATGCTGACGGGAGAAGTGCAGGAACCCACCGGCAAGCGGCCACAGCGGGCCAAGGAGCAGGAGACCCTCGCCTTGGGGGAACGCTCCGAAGTGGACGAGCAGCTGCGGGAGGAAATCGAACGCGAGCAGGCCTCCCCCTCCGTCGGCAAGCCCGCCGCCGCAACCAAGCCGGTCAACATTTCCCCACGCGACATCCCCCTGGAGCAGATGTACTTCACCACGCCCGTCAGCGGCACCGTCGTCGCCGCCTTCGACCCGGAGAAGAACCATATCGGCGTCGATGTCATCGCACCCAAGCACACACCGGTGAAGGCGGTCATGGACGGTTGGGTCATCGCCTCCGACTGGACCCTGGAAACGGGGAACACCATCGCCATCCAGCATTCGAACGACCTGGTCACCTTTTACAAACACAATTCCGCCTTGCTGAAGCGGACAGGCAGTTACGTCCGGGCAGGGGAAGCCATCGCCATCATCGGCAATACTGGTGAACTGACGGACGGACCGCATCTCCATTTCGAACTCTGGCACCAAGGGAAGCCTATCAATCCGACGGATTTCGTTTATTTCCGTTGATACCGTGTCTTCCGCCGCCGCTTCCCCGCCACCTGCCGCAGGCCCGGCGGTACCGTTCCGCTCTCCATCACACACCGCCCTCCGACACGGCCTCCTCCGGCGAATGCATTCCACGCCATGCCTGACCATCTGCCAACCACATCGTTTCCATGAGGTCTATTCCCGCTCCTTCCGCCGTCGGGCGCTTGGCCCGCCTGTCGTGGTGGATACTGGCGCAGGCCTTGTCTGCCGCCGCCCAGTCCGACGACCTCTTCCAACGGATACATTACGATATCTCCGTGACCCTGGACGACCAGCGGCATGTCCTGACCGGTGAGGTCCACATACGCTATACCCACCTGGCACCCTTTCCGATCGACTCCATCTGGTTCCATCTGTGGGGAAACGCTTTCAACGGGCAGCCCTCGGCTTTCGGGAGACAGTTGCTGGCGGAAGGCCGGTTGGATCACCATTTCGCCGCGGTTTCCGCCCGGGGTGGCTACAGCGATCTGCGTTTCGCCGCGGACGGTGTTCCCGTCGATTGGTACCTGCTGCCGGCGGACCCCGACCTGGCCGTGCTGAAACTCCACCGCCCGCTGGCACCCGGGGAAACCGTCGTGCTGTCCACACCCTTCACCCTTGGTATACCGGAGGCCTTCTCCCGACTGGGCCATATCGGCAATTCGTACCATCTGACACAGTGGTACCCCAAACCGGCGGTACTGGACCGAAAGGGCTGGCACCCGCTGCCCTACCTCGACCAGGGGGAATTCTACGCCCCTTTCGGCACCTATGACGTCTCCGTCAACTTGCCGGACAACTATCTCGTGGCGGCCACCGGTATGCTCCGCACCGATTCAGAACAGGCCTGGCTGTTGGAGCGGGTGGCCCGCACGGAGACATTCCTGGCAACCGGATTTCCGTCGCCGGATACGGTTCCCGCATCTTCCGCCACCCGCAAGACGCTTCGCTACACCGCCGGCCCGACCCATGATTTCGCCTTGTTCGCGGACAAGCGCTTCCATGTCCTGCGGGAAGAGGCCGTCCTGCCTTCCGGCCGTAAAGTGCCTGCCTGGGCGTTCTTCACCCAGGCGGAAGCGGAACGGTGGGCACAGGCCGCCAGCTATGTGCGACGGGCCTTGGAACACTACTCGCGGCTGGTCGGGGAATACCCCTGGCCGCAAGCAAGTGTCGTCCAGATATCCACGGCCGGCGGCGGCATGGAGTATCCCATGGTCGCGGCCATCGGAAAGACAAACAGCCTCCGTGCCCTGGACCAGGTCATTACCCATGAGATCGGCCACAATTGGTTCTATGGCATCCTGGGCACCCATGAACGCGCCCATGCCTGGATGGACGAAGGCATCAACACCTACTACGAATACCGCTACATGCGGACGCATTACGGTCATCGGTCGGGCCAGCGGTTGCCACCCTTTCTTGAAAAGGGAACCGACACGGACCTGGTCTCCCTTGCCTGGTTGCAACAGGCCCGCCGCCGGACAGACCAGCCGCCGGAGACCAGCGCAGACCGGTTTTCCCCGCAGAACTACCTGGTGGGTGCCTACATCAAGCCAGGACTGGCCTTCGGCCACCTGGAGGCTTACCTGGGTACGCAGCGTTTCGACATCGTCATGCAGTCGTTCTTCCGGAAATGGCAGTTCCGCCATCCTTATCCGGCCGATATGCGGAAGCATTTTGAGGAAGCCACCGGGAAGGACCTGTCCTGGTTCTTCGAGGGATACCTGGGCTCCACGCGGTCGGTGGATTATGCCCTTCTGACCGTTGGCAGTCCCCTTCCGCCCGGAGGCGGTCCGCGGACATACCGTGTCCGGATCGAAAACAAGGGGGAGCTGCCTGTTCCGTTTCCCCTGACTGCCTACCGGGGGGCGGAGGCTTTGGCGACGACCTGGGTGGAGGGCTTTTCCGGCGTGCAGACCATACATTTTGCGGTCGATTCGGCGACACACTTCACCATCGACCCGTCGCAGGCCACCCTGGACCTGCGGCGCCGGAACAACACCTGCCGGTCGGCAGCTGTTTTGGGCAGGGTGGAACCGTTGCGGGTGCGGCTGGCGGGACTGCTGGAGGACAACCGGGTGACCCCGGTAAACCTCCTGCCGGTGTCGGTGGCCAACGCTTACGACGGCATCATGGTCGGGCTGTTGTGGCACAACGGCCTGCTGCCGTTCCGGCAGACCGCCTGCCAATTGTTGCCGCTGTACGGAACGGCATCCGGCGCACCGGCGGGAACAGGGCGGTTCACCCACCATGTTTTTCCCGGCGGGAAGAACCGGTCCCGGCTGTCCGTGGGTTGGGCGGCCCGGCAGTTCACCTACCGTACCCTGGATTCCCTCCCGACCGAATCGGGTTTTGCGAAGCCCGTCTTATCCTATCGGCGCTTCCAGCCTTTTCTTCGATGGGAGTGGTCTGCCACTCCTTCCGACAAACGGTATCAGGCCTTGCAGTGGCGTTCCCGCTTCCTGTGGCGGGAGAAGGCCGTCTTCGGGTCAACGGTTCCCTTCTATACCGGAAAGCAATGGGAGCATCGCAGGATCCATGACCTGAGCTGGGAAATCGGTGACCGGGGAGGATGGGCGCCTTTTTCCGTCCTGGTGGATTTGGAGCACCAGCGGTACCGGGACGCATTCGGCCGTCCGCGGGCCTACCTGCGGACGACGGTCGAGGGGAAGGTCAAGGTTGCGTTCGGTGCGGACCGGTGGGTACGGTGCCGTTTGTTCGCCGGCCGGTATTTTCCGCTGGCTGGCAGCGGCCTGTCCGCCGGCATCCTGGAAGAAGCCTTCAGCCTGACCGGACAAGGTTTCAACGACTACCGGTACGACGAGCTGTACTTCGGGCGTTCGGAAGCCGACGGTCTCCTCTCCATGCAGGTGGCGGAGCGGGAAGGGGGGATGAAGATCCCCTTGGGCGGAGCCTTTTCCCAAGGGCGCAGCAACACCTTCCTGGTGGCGTTGAACATCGTGGCGGACCTTCCGGAGGCGGTTCCCGTCCATTTGCCGGTACGACCCTATCTGGACCTGGGATATTACAGCGACCGGCGACCTGTCACCGCCGGCACGCCTGCCCGGGACCGTCTATGGTGGCAAGGCGGGCTTGCCTTGGAGCTGGGTGATGGCATCCTGGGCGTCTATTTTCCCTTGGTGCAGGCGGCGGTGCTTCGGGGGACGGCGCGGCAACCGGGGCTGTACGACCAATCGGGTCGGGAGCGCTACCTGGAGCGCGTCGCTTTTTCTGTTCGTCTTTCCGGATTGGACCCATGGGCGTTGGCCGGCCGGTTCCGCAAACAGGGAACCTAGCAGCAGGGTGCGGTCGGGAAGGGGAGGGTCGTCAGGGCTCCTCCTGGCGGAGGGCGGCGTTGCGCAGGCGTTGCAGGAAAGGAGAAGCGAAGATGAATCCTTGCAGGAGTTCGTTGTCGCTGGAGAGCACCTCGTCCTTGCTGCCGGTCCAGGCGAGCCGGCCCTGGTGGAGCAAGGCGATGTTGTCGCCGATCTCCATGACGGAGTTCATGTCGTGGGTGTTGATGATGGTGGTCATCTGTTGGTCGTATGTCAGGTCCTGGATCAGCTCGTCGATTGTAAGGGCCGTGCGAGGATCCAGGCCGGAGTTGGGTTCGTCACAGAAGAGATACCGCGGATCCATGACGATGGCGCGGGCGATGCCGACCCGTTTCTGCATGCCGCCACTGATTTCGGAAGGGTATTTGCGGTTGGCGTCGGACAAGCCGACCCGTTCCAGGCACCAGTTCACTCTTTGTAACTTTTCCCGGTAGGTTTGGTTGGAGAACATGTCCAGCGGGAAACGGACGTTCTCCTCCACGGTCATGGAATCGAATAGGGCGGATCCCTGGAACAGCATACCCACCTTCATGCGTATTTCGCGGGCCTGCCTTTTGTTCAGGGAAAAGAAATCGGTGTTGTCATACCAGACCCTGCCGTCGGACGGCTCTATCAGGCCGACCAGAATCTTCAGGAAAACGGTTTTTCCCGCACCGCTGCGGCCGATGATCAGGTTCGTCTTTCCCGGGTAGAACGACATGGAGATGCCGTTGAGGACCTGGGTGCCGTCGAACGACTTGAATATGTTTTCTGCTCTGATCATGCTTGCGATTTGAAAATTCCGGACATCAGCCGGTCAGCAGTACTGCCAGGAGATAGTCGGCCAGGAGAATCATGATGTTACTGAAGACCACGGCATTGGTGCTGGCTTTTCCCAATTCGATGTTGCCACCGCGGACGAAGTATCCCTGGAAGCAGGGGATGGTCGTCAGGATGAAGGAAAACACGGCGGATTTCACATACATCATGGTGACGTTGAAGGGTTGGAAGAAAGCCCGGAGTCCGCGTTCGTACTCATCGGCCGAGAGGGTGGCGAAGGGGACGGTCGCGAGGTAGCCGCCGCCGATGGCGATGTAGGCGGAGATGGTCACGAGCAGCGGCACCACGACGAAAGCGGCGATGATCTTGGGCAGCAGGAGGTATGCCGCGGTATTGACGCCCATGATTTCCATGGCGTCTATCTGTTCCTTTTGGCGCATGCTGCCCAGTTCCGTCGCCATATTGGAGCCGACCTTGCCGGCGAGCACCAGGCAGGTGATGGTCGGGGCGGATTCGATGATGGCGAGGTCGCGGACGATGTAGCCGATATACCAGCGGGGTACGAGGGTGCCGTCCAGCTGGTAGGAGAATTGGACGGCTGCGACGGCGCCCATGAACACGGAAATCAAAGCGACGATGACGAGGGAACCGATGCCGATGCTTTCCATCTGGCGCAGGGTTTCCTTCCAGTACATGGAGAGGTTTTCCGGTCGGGAGAAAGCCTGTCGCAAGAGGATGAGATAGCGGCCGAAGTGATATAGCAGGTTGAAATTCATGGTGTCGGCATTGGTGAGGCCGCCGGTGTCGATGGAAGTCGGCACCCGCCTGGAAAGAGGGGTTGTCCGAGGGGACGGTTCCCGGGGCCTTCGGCGATTTTTCCGGAAAGCGGCGGTTTCGGCGGATGGACCCACCTGGCCGCGGGCGGCATCCGACCGGAAGGAAGGATGCGGGGTGTCAGCGGTGCGGTGTGACGGCCGGCCCGATTGCCGGGCCGTGGACCGGGTTTGTCGGCGCCGATGTCTCCTGCAAAGGTAAGTTCTTCCGGAACAATTGACGTATTTCGGGGGAAATGATTTACGGCGGCTCGGGCTGGCCGGCCGTGCTCAGGCAAAGTAACGCATCAGGTAGGAAATGATTTGGTAGACGTTTTCCCGGGCGTAGGTCGCCAGGGCCCGATCCGCCAGGATCTCCTCGGAATCCGATGACAGGTTCATGGTGGAGATGAAGATGAAATTGGATACCAAGGAAATGAACAGCAGTCGGCGTTCCGAGTAGGGGATCTCGTACTTGCGGAAATGGCTGAGCAGGTGTTTGCAGATATGGATGGCCATGACCCGGACGTTGTCGGCGGGAATTTGTTCGACGGGGATGTTGTTCTGGGTGATGCATGCGCGGTAGTATTGCCGCAGCAAGCGGTGGGCGAGTTTCAGGGCCAGGTTGTACCTGCCGGACAGGATGGCACCGTCAATCCTGGCCAGGTATTGGTTCATCTTTTCCGGATTCCACTGAGCAGACGACATAGCGATGAATGGTGATGGGTCGGGGCGCATCGGTTTGGGCGCAGGGTTTCCTCTTGTCCCACGGGAGTCCGGGAGGATGCCGCCGCATACCGAAGCTTGCCGGAGGTATAACGTTCGGAAGCCGGGAAATGCGGCATGAGGAGAAAGAAAATCTGCATCCCTTTCATCCGGGATGACCTTACCCTTGTCATAAGAACGAATTACGCGGCCGCTTGTTCAACCGGGCGGAAGGGAACCGAAGGGAAAAGTCGGTTCCGCGACCAGTCCGGCGGCTGCCCGGACTGGATTGCGGCGCGGGAACACGGGCGTGTCGAATCGGTGCCTGGGAGGGGAGTGTGGGGTATCGGACGCGGGGTAAAGGTACGACATCCATACCAAGGCAGGCCGGTACGGATGTCAAATAAACATCATTTGTCGGTGTATGTTCGGATCATTCCGGTTCGAACCCGAGGACGATGTTGAAGCGGGCGAGGTCGGAGAGGGTGTTTCCGGGTTTGTCGAACCCGATACCGTAATCGAAGCCCAGGATTCCGAACATGGGGAGGAAGACCCGGAGACCGGCGCCGACGGAGCGTTTCATGTCAAAGGGGTTGTAGGCGCGGGCACTTCTCCAGGCATTGCCACCCTGGGCGAAGGTGTGTACATAGATGGTGGAGCTGGGGTTGAGGGAGAGGGGGTACCGCAGTTCGACAGTGATTTTCTGGTAGATGGGGGTGGCGTTGAGGTCGGAGGCGTTGTTTTGGTTGAATCGGTTGTTTTCGATGTCGCCGGGTTGGTAGCCACGCATGGAGATTATTTCGGTGCCGGTGAAGAAGCCGAACTGTTGGTTGTTGAGGCCGTCGCCACCGAGTTGGAACCGTTCGAAGGGGGAGATGCCGACCTTGTCATTGTAGGCGCCCATGAAGCCGAATTTGGCTTCCGCCTTGACGACGAGTTTGCCGACCAGGGTCTGGTACCATTCCGCGTTGACTTTCCACTTGTGGTATTCCAGGTATTTGAAGCGGTCTGCGGGGGGGAGGTCTTCATATTGTTTGTCGGAGAAAAGGGAATAGGGCGGCGTCAGTTGGACGGACAGGGAGATACGGGAGCCTTCCTGGGGGAAGGTGGGATTGTTGATGGTGGTGCGGGCGATGGTTTGGGTGATGCTGAAGTTGCGGAAATCGCCTTCGCTGACCGTTTCTCCCCGGTCTGTGCGGAAGAGCCCGCGGGCGCTGAAGAGGTAGTTCTTCAGCAGGATGTTCTGGAGGTTGACGGCGGTCGAGGAGATGAAGTTGTCATCCGGGAACTTGAGGCGGGTTCCCAGGCTGATGGTCACGCCGGCGTTGGTCAGGCGGCCGTAGAGGTCGCTGTTCTTGTTGTAGCCGTTGGAGAGAATGGACATATAGCCTGCGACGGTCAGGGAGTTGGGTTTCTTGCCGCCGAGCCAGGGTTCGGTGAACGACATGTTGTAGGACTGGAAGAAGCGGCCGTTAGTTTGGGCGCGTATGGAGAGCCTTTGGCCGTCGCCTTGGGGCAGGGGGCTCCAGGTTTCCTTCCGGAGGATGTTCCGGGCGGAGAAATTGTTGAACGCCACGCCGAGGGTGCCGATGACACCCCGGCCGCGGCCGCCCCAGCCGGCGGATAGTTCCAGTTGGTCGGACGGTTTTTCCTCGACCGTATATTCGATGTCCACCGTACCTCTTTCCGGATTGACGGGGGTGTTGATGCCGAGGTTTTCCTGGTTGAAATAGCCGAGGTTGATGATTTGGCGTTGGGACCGGATGATGTCGGAGCGGCTGAACTTCTCCCCGGGGCGGGTGAAGAGCTCGCGTCGGATGACATGTTCGTGGGTGCGGTCGTTGCCTTTGATGGTGACCTTGTCGATGGAGGCCTGGGGCCCTTCGAAAATCCGGAGTTCGAGGTCGATGGAATCTTCGGTCACGGCGACTTCCACCGGGTCGATGTTGAAGAAGAGGTATCCGTTGTCCATGTAGAGCGAGCTGACGTCGCGGCCGTCCTGGCTGAAGCGGAGGCGGGTTTCCAGCAGTTCGCTGTTGTAGGTGTCCCCCTTGTTGATGCCGAGGACGCTTTCGAGGGTTTTGGTATCGTAGATGGAATTACCTTTCCAGGAAATGTTGCGGAAGAAATACTTGTTGCCTTCGTTGAGGGTGATGTGGATGGCCAGTTCCCCGTCGGGGGTGCGCCAGATGCTGTCCCGGAGGATGGCGGCGTCCCGGAATCCGTTCTTGTTGTAATGTTCAATGATTTTGCCTTTGTCCTCCTCGTATTTGGTGCGGATGAGCTTGGACCCGGCGAAGATGCGTTTCTTGCGGCGGGTTTCCTTCATGAGGCCGCGGAGTTTGCGGTCGGTGATGGCGGTGTTGCCGGTGAAGGTGATGTCGGAGATCTTGACCTTGTCGCCGCGGTCGATGTCGAAGACCAGGCGGACGGAGTTGGTGCGGGAGGAATCCGGGATTTCGACCACCTCCACCGCGACGTCGTAGAAGCCTTTGTCGATGAAATGTTGCCGGATGGCGAAGGCGGCGTTCGCCTTGATGGGTTCGGTGACGATGCCGCCTTTGATGAGGAACTTGTTCACCTCCTCGTTGAGGTCGTCGTGCGTACCTTTCTTGACACCCCGGAAGGAGTGGGTGGTGAAGCGGGGGCGTTCGCGGACGACGATTTCGAGGAAGATGACGTCGCCGATGTTTTTGGTCTTGTAGATCTGGACGTCGGTGAAGATACTGAGTTTCCAGAGGGCCCGCAAGGCTTTGGGGATGGCGCCGCCGGGAATCCGGATGCGGTCGCCCACCTGGAACCCGGCGATGGAGATGATGGCATTGGCATCGCTGTATTGGGCTCCGGAGACGGTGACGCCGCCGATTTCATAGTCGCCTGGTTTTGAATAATCGAAGACGGGGACGAGGGTGTCGGCGGTGGTTGTTTGAGCGCCGGCGCCGGGTGACCAGACGAGGGAGCAGAGGAGGCAGGCGGCGAGTATAAACCTTTTGTACATGATGTCCGTTGGCAAATTATTCATGATGTTGGTCCGCAGGAGGCGGCGTGCACCGGGTGCTGCCGCCGGCTGTCCTTCCGGCGCCGGAAAAAGGAGCGGGGTCCGGAGGAAAGGGTTGCATGTGCGGCGCTATTTGGCGACTTGTTCGCTTGTCTGGCCGAATCGTCGTTCGCGGTGTTGGAAATCGACGATGGCCTCGTAGAGGTGTTCCCTTCTGAAATCCGGCCATCGGACGGGGGTGAAGAAGAACTCCGTATAGGCGATCTGCCAAAGCAGGAAGTTGCTGATCCTGGTTTCCCCGCTGGTCCGGATCAGGAGTTCGGGATCGGGGATACCGGATGTTGACAGGGCGGTGGAGAACATGGCATCGTCGATATCCTCCGGGTTCAGCAGGCCGTCGCGCACCTGGCGGGCGAGTTGGCGGGTGGTTTCGACCAGTTCCCACCTGGCGCTGTAGTTCAGGGCGAGCACGAGGGACATCCTCGTGTTTCCACTGGTGGCGTCGATGGCATCGCGGAGGGTCTTGCGGCTTCGCTCCGGCAGCCGGTCGAGGTCGCCGATGGCGGACAGGCGGATGCTGTTGTCGTGCAAGGTCTTGAGTTCGCGTTTGATGGTTTCGACGAGGAGCCCCATCAGGGCGTTGACCTCCAGCGCGGGCCGGTTCCAGTTCTCCGTGGAGAACGCGTAGAGGGTCAGGTATTGTATACCCAGTTGGGCGCAGGCCTCGGTGGTGTCCCGGACGGCCTCGACTCCGTTGCGGTGACCGAAGACACGGGGCATGCCCCGCTCTTTGGCCCAACGGCCGTTGCCATCCATGATGATGGCGATGTGGCGCGGCAATTTTTCCGGATTGATCTGTTCCTTCAGGTTCATTTTGTATCTGCGCTTGCGGGTATTTTACCGAAAGGAGGGATTAGGATCCCTTGTCCTGTATTTATTGTCAGCGTTACCCGCGGCCGTACGGCGCGGTTGGATGATGGACGCGGGGGCAAGAAAGAGATCCCTTTGTCGGCCCGGGGAAATCATTCGCTCGGTGGCAGGTCGTTTCCGGCCATGTCGGGCGGGTCTGTCCGACCTTGTCGGCGCGCATTGGTCGGTTTCGGCAGGGTCTCCAACGGGAAGCGCCCGGCCGGTTTGCAAGAGAAACGGCAAAAGACACGAAGGCGGATGCAAAAATATGAAAAAAAAAAGACGGCAATGCATGAAAAAAGCCGGTATCCGCGGAGCGGGTGGCGGATTCCGGTCCGGGGTGGGTGCGAAGCCGTCAGCCTGGTGCCTGCCATGAGGCGGGTCCGCCGGTGTTCAGGGCTTCGGCGGCGGCAGATGGAGGGCGCCGCCGATGTTGTCCTGGCGGGCACCGGTGACGGTGGACAGGCAGTTCGGGGCGCCGAGCAGCCGTTGGAAGCCCAGCAGCGCCATCAGGCAGGCTTCCTTGAAATGGATGGCCGAGGGGTCTGCAGTAGCCAGGGACAGTCCGGGCAGACAGTCCGGCAAGCGGCCCATTAGATGGAGATGGAGGGCGCCGCCGCCGGTTGCCAGCAGCCGGATCGGCCGGTCCGCCGGCAGGCGGCCTGCCGTCCGCAGGTCGGACAAGGCACGGCAGACCTGGGTGGCGATGTGAAGGCATGCCGTTGCGGAGCGGTCCTCCACCGAGGCCGGATAAGCCAGCAAAGGGTTCACCAGGTTTTCCTGGACCCATTGGTTCGAAAGGGACTTGGGATAGGGTGCCAGGAAGTAAGGAAGGCTGTTGAGCCGGTCGAGGAGGTCCGCTCGGACCACCCCCTGTGCGGCCATTTCCCCGTCGCGGTCGAAGACCTGACCGGCCTGGCCGGCCAGCGCATTCAGGAGTTGGTTGGCGCCGGTCACATCGAAGGCGACGAAGCCGTCCGGAGTCGGACAGGATATGTTGGCGATGCCACCGAGATTGAGGTAGGCGTCGTAACCGGGATACAGCCAGCGGTCGGCCATGGGGGCGAGGGGGGCGCCCTGGCCGCCCAAGGCGACGTCATAGCTGCGGAAGTCGCAGACGACCGGCAGGCCGGTGACGGCCGACAGGGCGGCGCCGTCACCGATCTGCAGGGTGAAGCCAGCGGCCGGTTCATGGAAGACGGTATGGCCGTGGGAGGCGATGCAGTCGATGGGGCCGGCGGCGGGATGGTCCGCCAGGAACGCCCGTACCAATGAACCCAGGTATCGGCCGAACGCAGCATGGGCGGCGGCCAGCTCCTTCCCGCCGGCTTCGGGAAGCCGGCGGAGCCTGTCCTGCCACTCCGGCGCGAAAGGCAAGGTTTCCGCCGATTCCAATTCCCATCGGTCCAGACGGAAAGCAAGGGCGGATTCCTCCGCGGGCCGAAAACGGCACATGGCAAGGTCCAGCCCGTCGAGCGAACTGCCGGACATAAGTCCCAGACAACGGTAGTCCATGGTCATTCCGGGTCGGTTCAGGACTTGCGGAGTTGTTCGACGTATTTGGCCACGGCCTCGATTTTTTCCTCGTTGAGCAAGCCTTTGAAGGGGGTCATCGCGTTCCGACCGTTGGTGACCACCTCGATGCGCTCCTTCAGGGAGAGCTGGGAGGTCTGGAGGTTGAAGGCGCCGCTGGCGCCCATGTCACCGTACACGCCATGGCAGGTGACACAATAGGTTTTGTAGATTTTTTCGCCGTCCACCGCTTTGGCGGGCCGGGCTGCGACGGCCTGCTGCCCGTCATCGGAGGCGGCGGATCCGCAGGCGAGCAGGACGGCTGCGATGGCGAAAGGCAGGATAATCTTTTTCATATTTCCGATATTTGTTGACATAAGGAGAAAGGCCTCCATCCGACAGGACAGCCTGGGCAAATATCCTTCAAAATATCGTTTTTAAAAACAGACTTGTTGCGATTGCGGCAAGTCGGAAGTTTTTTCTGCCGGCGGCCGGACGGTTTCTTCCGGCCATGACAAACACTGCTTCTTGGAGACCAGCCTGCATCCATCCGCTCACGACGGCCTGTACGCCGACGTCATTCTGCCCCTGGCGGTGGGGAAGCCCTACACTTATGCGATTCCTGCGGAGCTGGCGGCCGGCGTATGTCCGGGTGTCCGGGTGGAGGTGCAGTTTTCCGGCGACCGGCTGTACGGGGGGATGGTCCTGCGGGTGCATGGGCAGGCTCCCGGTCACCGGACCCGGGCGATCCTGTCGCTTTTGGATGAGGAGCCGCTGGTCACGGAGAAGGTACTGGTCTTTTGGGAGTGGTTGTCGGCCTATTACGGCTGCAGCCTGGGTGAGGTGATGGAAGCCGCCCTGCCGGCCGGGCTGAAGCTCAGCAGTGAGCGGCGACTGGTCCTGTGTGGCGACTATGCGGGGGATCCGGTGGCGGAGTTGACGGACAAGGAATACCTGGTGTATGAAGCGCTCACGTTCCGGGAGACACTGTCTGTCGACGATGTTCGGCAACTGCTGCAGCAGAAAACGGTCATGCCGCTGGTCAAGCGGATGATGGACCGGCGTGTGGTTGCGGTGCAGGAGAGCCTGTCCGAGCGTTACCAGCCGCGGAAGGTGTCCTGTGTCCGGTTGGCGGCGCCTTACCGGGAGGATCCCCGGACGCTGCAGGAGGCTTTCGACCGGTGTGCGCGGTCTGCGCGGCAGACGGCGGCGCTGTTGGCATATGTGCAGCTCTCGCGGCAACAGGCCGGGGAGGATTCGGTCCTGCGTACCCTCTTGTACGAGAAGGCAGGTGTCGATTCAGCTGTATTGGCCGCCATGGCCCGAAAGGGTGTTTTCGAGTTGTTCGAGCGGGAGGCGAGCCGCTTCGGCGGATACGAGGAGGCCTTGGCTGCCGCACAGGCGTTGACCGGGCGGCAGGAGGAGGCGTTGGCAGCCATCCGCTCGCATTTCGCCGCCGGTAGGACCGTCTTGTTGCACGGCGTGACGGGGAGTGGCAAGACCAATGTCTACCTGAGACTGATGGAGGAGGCCATGGACCGGGGGGAGCAGGTGCTGTACCTGTTGCCGGAGGTGGCGCTGACCTCGCATGTCATCGGCCGACTGCAGCGGCATTTTGGAGATCGGATCGGTGTGTATCACCACCGGGTGAGTCCACAGGAACGGGTGGAGCGGTGGCTGTCCGTCCGGGGGCGGCCGGTACCGGACGGACCTTCTGCATCCTGTATGCTGGGCGCGCGTTCCGCCTTGTTTCTGCCGTTCACCCGGTTGGGGCTGGTTATAGTGGACGAAGAGCACGACGTATCCTACAAACAGACGGAGCCGGCCCCCCGCTACCAGGGTCGGGATGCCGCCATATACCTGGCCCGTCTGCACGGGGCGAACGTGCTGTTGGGGACGGCCACCCCATCCGTGGAAAGCTACCGGAACGCCCGGGTCGGGAAGTACGGATTGGTGGAGTTGCCGGACCGGTTCGGCGGTTTGGCCTTGCCGACGGTGGAACTGGTGGACATGCGTGCCGAGGCGAAGGAACGTCCTTTGCAGGGTCATTTCTCGACTTCGTTACTGGAAGGGATGAAGGAGAGCATCGCCAGGGGCGAGCAGGTGATCCTGTTCCGCAACCGTCGGGGATATGCGCCCACATTCCGTTGCCAGACCTGTGGTTGGCATGCCGAGTGCATACATTGCGATGTCAGCCTGACCTATCACCAGTTCCGGCGGCAGTTGTTGTGCCATTATTGCGGGTACCAGGCGGCGGTGGCCAACCAATGCCCGGCCTGCGGCGGCGTCGAGCTGAAGATGCAGGGGTTTGGTACGGAAAAAATCGAGGACGAGCTCAAGATCTATCTGCCGGAAGCCCGAATCGGGAGGATGGACCAGGACACGGTCCGAACCAAGGACGCCCTTTCCCGTTTGCTGAACGATTTTGAGGAGCGAAGACTGGATGTGCTCATCGGGACACAAATGGTGACCAAGGGGCTGGATTTCGGCAATGTGGGGCTGGTCGGCATCGTCAGTGCGGACCAGCTGCTGCAATTTCCGGATTTCCGGGCGGCGGAACGTGCGTTCCAACTGATGGTGCAGGTGGCGGGCCGGGCCGGCCGCAAGGAAAAGCGCGGAAGAGTCATCATACAGACCAGCCAGTTGTCGCATCCGGTCCTGCGGGATGTGGTCGGGCATGATTACCAGTCTTTTTTCGAGCGGGAAATAGCCGAGCGTAAGGCTTTCCAATATCCACCTTTCGCGCGGCTGGTCAAGGTGACTTTGCGGCACAAGCTGCCGGACGTGCTGAATCTCGGCACCCGGTTTTTTGTGGACAGGCTGCGGCAGGAGCTGCAGGACCGTGTATTGGGTCCTTCGATTCCACCGGTCGGGCGGGTCCGGAACCAGTATCTGTTGGACGTCATGGTCAAGATGGAGCTGGATCCCGCGCTGTGGATGCGGGCGAAGCAGTCGGTGTCCGCGGCGGTGGCGGAGATGCGGCAGCTGGAGGGTTGTTCCGGCATCCGGGTGCAGGTGGATGTGGACCCTTATTAGTTGCAGGCGGGGCATCCCGCTCCGGAGTCCCCGTCTGCACCGGGTGTTCAACGGCGGGTGGAGGCCTGTTTCCGGCGTCGAAGTCCCACCTTGTTGTCTTTCTTGTTTTTTCGGCTGTTTCCCGCCGGCAGGAGGCCATCCGTGATGCGGGGGACAAAAGTCCTGTGATAGATTTTGACGGGTCTGAAGGGGAGCGGTCGGAGGGACGGCGGCAAGGGGGTGGGGGCAGGCGGATCCGCTTCACACAAGGTTTGGGCCAGGACCCTGGCGAGCGGGGTGTCGTCCACGACGCCGGGGCAGGCCTGGTCCTCGAGACAATCCCCGGTTATATCCCATACGATGGCGCCGGCGAGTTGGTGCCGGAGGACATATCGTGCCTTTTGGGCCACCGATTGTTCGTCTTCGAAGCTGACGAAGGTATTGACCGTTTTCCCTTGCAGGAAGGGCGCCTGGGCGATGCTGTCCCAGCGGTAATGGAACAGCGCCAGTTTTGGCAGGATGTTGTAGTACATCGGCGTGCCGCCGTCTTCGGGAAAGGTGATATGGTCCTTGGTCCGGCTGGAGCTGACATGAAGGTCCGGCGTGCCCTTGGTCCGGAGGGTCCGGCCGTAGAAGGCGATGCCGATGTTGACCTTGTGCGGAGGGACGCCATGGAGGTCCAGCAGTTGGGTGACGGAGCTATGGAGGTCGAACCCTTCGAGTCCTTTGGTGGGAGGGAAAAGGGGAGCGTGGTGATTGGTCATGCCGTAGTTGCCGCCGTAGAAGTCGTAGGTCATGAGGTGGATGAAATCGAGGAGGGGGCCGACTTTTTCCCAATCGATGGCTGCGAGGCGGACGGGTGCCACGCCGAAGGCGGCGGTGAGCTGCGGACGGCGGCCGAGCCGGGGGGGCAGGTCGTCCAGGGAGTCCCGGATTTCCTGTAACAGGCGGGTGAAGTTGTCCCGGTCGCCGGCGTTTCCTTTCTGGGGGCTGTAGCCGGGGTATTCCCAATCGATATCGATGCCGTCCAGCTGGTAGAACTCGACAATTTTTCTGCAATCGGACGCGAAGCGGCGGCGTTTGACCGGGTGGGCGGCGATGGCGGAGAAATGGGAGGAGAGGGTCCATCCGCCGATGGAGACCAGGATACGGACCCCGTGTCGGTGAGCCTGGTGGACAAGGGAGGTTTCCGCCTGGTGCCAGCGTTTGTCACCGAGGCCGGGTTGGCGGCGGTAGCCGGGCGGAGCATCGGCGGTCAGTTCTCCGAGGAGCAGGATCTTGTCTGCGACCGGGTCGAAAGGGCGGACGCTGCCGTCGGGGAGCGGTTTGAAGAAAGCATATTGGAGGCTGCTGTACCGATGGTAGGGAATGTTTTCCGGGCGGACGAGCTTGTTGCGGGAATACCATTTCCAGCTGGGATAATAGGCGGCGACTTCGCGGCAGGGTTGGGCGGTCGTGTCCGGAGGCAACCAAAGCGTGAGCAAGACCAGCAGGTGGACGAAACGGTGGAGCGGCGCAACGTTTTTCACACCGGTCGGCGTTGGGGACGCGGGTCGGGTTTGGTTGGAGGCATGCGCTGAGGGATGAATCATAACCATTTGATGGTCAGGTCCATGATTCGCTGCTTGAAAGCGGTGTAAGGGGGTTTGAAGAGTTCTGTCGGCCCCCAGGTATGTTGGCGGTAGATGGCGCGGGCATTGGAAAAGGATTCGAATCCGTGCCAGCCGTGGGCTTTGCCCGAACCGCTGCCGTTGACACCGCCGAAAGGCAGGTCGGGGATGAAATAATGGAGTTGGGCGTGATTGATACAGGAGCCGCCGGCGCGGGTTTGCTGCAGCAGGGTTCGGACCGTCCGCCGGTTGCGGCTGAAGATGCTCATGGTGAGGGGGCGTTCGCGGTTGTTTATGAAACGGATGGCATCGGACAGGTCGCGGAACGGCAGGACCGGCAGCAGGGGGCCGAAGATTTCCTCCTGCAGGACCAGGGCGTTTTCCGGCACCTGGGTCAGGATGGTGGGGCTGACGAAGGACTGTCCGTCGGGTACATCTCCGCCGTGGTAGCAGCGGGCGCCTTTGGACAGGGCGTCCCGGAGCAGGTGCCGGATTCTTTGGGCGTGTGCCTCGTTGACGAGGTGGGCGAGGGAACCGGACTGTCCGGGTTGGGAGCCGTAGCTGTCGGCCAGGGCTGCCCGCAGGTGGTCCAGGAAGCGCTCGGCAACCTTTTCGTGGACGAGGATGTAATCCGGTGCGACACAGATCTGGCCGCAGTTGGCGAATTTTGCGCGGGCGGTTCGTTCTGCGGCGAGGGGTATGTCGGCGGTCTCGTCGACGATGGTGGGAGATTTGCCGCCGAGTTCCAGGGTGACGGAAGCGAGGTGGCGGCTCGCGGCCTGCATGACCAGGCGGCCGATGCCGGGTGAGCCGGTGAAGAAGATATGGTGGAACGGGAGTTCCAGGAGTGCTTTTGCGGTATCAGCCTCTCCTTCCACGACGGTGACTTCGCTGGGGTCGAACACTTCCGACACGATCTTGGCGATGAGGGCGGAGGAGTGGGGTGTTTTTTCGGAAGGCTTTAGTATGACGCAGTTGCCGGCCGCAACGGCGGAAATCAGGGGGAGGAAGGACAGGTTGAAAGGGAAGTTCCAGGGAGATATGATCAGGCAGCACCCTTTGGGTTCGTACTGTATCCAGGAGGAGGATCCGGTGAAGGCCAGGGGCGTGGGAACCCGCTTCGGAGTCATCCAACGGTGGAGATGGCGGCGGGTATGCCGGATGGCGCTGGTGAGGGGAAAGACTTCCACCGCATCCACTTCGAGGGGCGGCTTGCGGAAATCCGCCCACATGGCGGACTTGATGGCCGGACGGTGTCGGAGGACGGCCTGGTGCAGGCTGTCCAGTTTCCGGAGCCGTTGCCGGGTGTCGGTGGTGCCGACCCGGAGGTAGTGGGCGGACTGCCGCTCGAAAATGGCGGTCAGTTGGGAAGCGTCGAGGGGTGTGGAGGGTGTAGGTACGGGTTCCATAGGACTCGGAGCAGGCGGTTGAAAGGATGCGGATTCCAAAGGTAGCGCAAAAGCATGGTTTGGACAACTTGGGGCGGGAAGGTCATCGGGAAAGCCGCCATGCCACATAGGCGAAGCCGAGGACCATGACGGCACCGAGCGCCGCCCAGCCGATCCAGGGGTACGGGGGGTGGGACGGGCCTGTTGCGGCATCGGTGTTCGGGCGGGTCAGGCTGGTGACGATGACGTCGGTGTTGTACCGCAGCATGGACAGGTAATCGGGTGCCGGTCCGTCCGGGTCGCTCAGGGAATCGGCATACAGGGGCCCGGCGATGGAGACCAGGTTGTCGCTGGCGATTTGTTGCAGCAGTTTCGGATTGATGGTGGTTTCGAGGAAGACGGCCGGTACGCGCGAGCGGGTGATGGCCGACCGCAGGCGGACCACATCGGCGGTTCGGGCTTCCATTTCGGTGGAGATGCCGAGGACGGATTCCAGTTGCAGGCCGTATTGGCGGCCATAGTATTGGAAGGCGTCATGGGAGGTGATGAGAATTCTCCGTTCGGGCGGGATGCGGTCGATCTGCGACCGGATGTAATCGTCCAGTCCGGACAGTTGCTGCTGGTACAGCCGGAAATTGAAGTCGAATGCCTCCGCA
The DNA here is from genome assembly GCA_041163745.1 of Bacteroidota bacterium. Classification (GTDB taxonomy): domain Bacteria; phylum Bacteroidota; class Bacteroidia; order Chitinophagales; family Saprospiraceae; genus UBA6168. The sequence continues at coordinate 47,757 of JBEAQU010000033.1, read as the reverse complement.
TTGTCAGGGTCGTAGCGGACCAATGCGTCGCGGATGTTTCGGAGGTAGACCAATCCGTTTCGGGCGTCCATCCAGGCGTGGGGGTCGGCGGAAGCTTCTCCTTCGGATCGGATCGGCTGGATGCCGTCCGTGATGGTGACGATGACGACATGCGGCGGGGCGTTTTCGAGCAAGTCGTCGAGCCAGCCCTCGAAGGTGAGGCCGTTGCGCAGGACGATATCCGCCGAAGCGATGAGCCGTGCGTCGGCCGGTGTCGGTTCGTACAGGTGCGGGTCGCTGCCGACGGGCACGATGGTGTGGATGTCACACAGGTTGCCAGCGATATTGGCGGCCATATCGGCAAAGATGGAGGCGGTGGCCACCACTCGGAGGGCGGCGTACGAGGTGGAAGGCAGGAGCAGGCACAGCAGGAACAGCGGAGTAAGCAGATACCGTTTGAGCATGGGCCGTCGTGGTTGAGAGCAGGTTCGGCGCTTGTGTCGGGAAAGCAGGCTGCTTTGTCCGGTGTTCACCCGGAAGAATGGGATGTTCCATGTCCGGGCAGGCGGAACGACATACGCCACAGTCCGTGGGCTGTGAAACGCATGCGGGGTTCGGTCGACGGGGCGGCCCTACAGGCCTTGGATTGCCCCGGGAGCGGGTTCGGGAAGGTGTCGGAACCGGATCGGCGCCGCTCCCGGGGCAGGCTGAAAAAACGGAGTACGTCAGCCACCCTCCTCCACATCCTTGAGGGTCTGGATTTTGTTCAGCAGCTGCTGAGCCTTGAGGAGAAAATCCGTGCGGTGGTCGTAGAACTCGTTGTGGATCATCAGCAGGCGGGACGCATCCCAGGCTGCGGATTTCGGGCGGAGCTGCTTGGCGGCGATGGGATGGAGCCAGTACTCCTCATTGGTGGAGCGGAGGTAGGACCCGTCCATATCGAAATTGACGATGACCGACAGTTTGTTGAGGGAGAAGAGGTAATCCGTCTCCTTGTTCAGTTCCTTCTGGAGGTCGACGATCTGGATACGTCCGAAGCGGACGCCGGCCCGTTCGCACAGGAAGATGTCGCGCCGGCCATCGAAGGTGATGATGGTATCGATCTGGTATTTGCGGAGGGCGTCGAAGAGGAATTTCTTGACGCGGCTGTGCACGGGTCGGAGTTGTTTGAAAGAGTACTGCAGGGCCCGTTTGTCGACCTTGAACTCCTCGAGGAAAGGCCGGGTCCTGCCCGAGCGCATGTTGACGACGACCTTGTTGCGGCCGACGGTGTGGCCCAGTTCGTTGGTTTTGGAGTAGACGCTGACGTAGTCGACATCCGCTTTGTTGACCCAGGTTTCGATGAAAATCTTCTTCGAGCGCCTTTCGAAAACCAGCAGGGAGACTTCCGCGATCGCAAAGAAATTGGGGAAACCTCCATAGATGTTTCCGTACTTCAGTTCCAGGAATGCAATGTTGTTTTCCACGGTGATGAACAGTGTTGTTTTGGGAAAAAATATTTTGTCCTTATAAGCTTGGTGCGAAAAGAGATGCGAAAATAATGAAAAGTACGGACATATGCCCAGATTTTATTTTCCCGCATCCGCCGGTGTGTTTCCGCGGGGAGGGCTGATGCTCACAGCAGGAAACGGCCGTTCTCATAAATCTTCTGACCATCTGCGAAGACCATGCCGCCATCCGTCATGTCGGCGATCATATCCCAGTGGACGGCGGATTGGTTCCGGCCACCGGCCTGCAGATAGGACTGACCGACGGCCATGTGGACGGTGCCACCGATTTTTTCATCGAACAGAATGTTTTTGGTAAACCGGTCGATGTTGTAGTTGGTTCCGATGGCCGCTTCCCCGAAATGCCGGGTTCCGGGGATGTCGAAGACCCGGTCCAGGGTGGATTTGCCTTTGCGGGCGTCCCACCGGGTGATCGTGCCGTTCTCGACGTGCAAGGTGATGCCTTCGAGCTCCGCACCGGAAAAGATGGTAGGGTAGCCGAAGTGGATGACACCGTTGACGCTGTCTTCGACCGGGGAGGTGTATACTTCCCCGGAGGGCATGTTGGTTCTGCCGTCGGAATTGATCCAGGTGCGGCCTTGGGTGGAGAAGGAGATGTCGATGTCCTTGCCCAGGTATCGGATATGGGAGGTTGTGTTCAGGTAGTCGACGATACGTTGCTGCTCCTGCCGTACCGCGCGCCAGGCGGCGGCGGGGTCCGGCATGTGGAGCAGGCAGGCCTTGTAAACGAAGGATTCGTACGCTTCCAGGGACATGCCCGCCTCTTGTGCATTGGCTGCAGTAGGGAACTGGCAAAGGTTCCGTTTCATCGAGCGGTCGGCCGTCCGCTCGGAATAAAGACGGTGGTAAGGTTGTAGGGCGGCCTGCCGGAGGGCGGTCTTTTCCGTGTCCGCATCCTGGTCTTCCCGCAGGTTGAAGGGGGCGAGGATGTGGAGGTAGGCATCGAAGCTTTCCATGGCGTGCCGGTAAAGCAGGGGGGCATGCCGGAGATGGGCGGTGCCGGCTTCCTGGTATTGGATGCGGTTTTTTTCCCGGAAAGACAGGTCGGTTTCGACGATGGCGCCGACGCGGAGGGCCTCCCGCCAGACTTCGCGGACGAGTGGTTCGGCGAGGGTGGTCGTGCTGACGTACAGCCGTTCATCCGGCTGGAGTTCGAGGCAATAGTGCACGAGCAGGTTAGCGTAGCTGGCGAGGAGCTTGTCCATGATGTATTCTGTTCGTTGGCGACGGATACCGGGGATGTGCCGCAATGTTACACAATTGCGGATAAAAAATGAGGGGTGCGGCCGGCGGCGCGTGCCGACGGGTCAGGGTGTGCCGGTTCGGTTGGCCAGTCCTTCGAACCGGAATCCGCGGCGTGAAAAGTGTTCCAGCACGCCGGGCAGGGCTCCGAAAAGCCTTGGAGCGGCCTGCCGGCTGTCATGAAAGACGACGATGGAGCCCCCGGCGGCATGGTTCGTCACATCCGCGAGGCATTGTCCGGCGGTACGGGCGGTGTCGAAATCCCCGCTGAGCACATCCCAAAAAATGACGCTCCGCTGACAATGCAACTGCTTCCACTGGCCGGGTGTGAGTCTGCCGAAAGGGGGGCGGAAGAGGCGTCCGGGCAGGAGAGGGTCGCATTGCAGGACATTGTCCAGGTAGGACCGGCGGGTTGTTTTCCAGCCGTCGAGGTGGTCGTAAGTATGGTTTCCGACGGAATGGCCGGCATCTACGACTTCTCGGAAGATTTCGGGATGGCGGGCGATGTTGCGTCCGATGCAAAAGAAGGTGGCGGTGGCCTGGTAATCCGCCAGTACCCGGAGTACCCAGGGGGTGACCATCGGGGTCGGGCCGTCGTCGAATGTGAGAAAGATCGTCTTCGGGGCGTCCGGTACGACAAAGCGGGCCGTCGGGAGGAGGCGCTGCAGGAGGGGGGGGGTCTTGACGAGGTACAGCACGGCACGGAGGTTGGGGGTGGGAAGAATCCGGCGGGCACCGGAGCGGTGCGGCCGGCGGTGCGGCAAATATCGCAAACCCGACGGGCAAACCCAGGCGGAGAATGCTTTTTCTCATCCGGCATGGGGATACGTCGGGGGAAGCCTTACCTTTGCAGCAGGCACCCAAGGGTGGCTGTCCCGCCGGAAAGCGGGGCTGTGCCCGCAAATCCATTGGTACAGATGACAAGACCAGTCCGCGTCCGGTTCGCTCCCAGTCCGACGGGCCCCCTGCACATCGGGGGCGTCCGCACGGCCCTGTACAACTACCTTTTCGCCCGCAAGCACGGCGGGACTTTCCTGTTGCGGGTCGAGGATACGGACCAGGGTCGATATGTGCCGGGTGCAGAGGCTTACATCACGGAATCCTTGCGCTGGTGCGGCTTGGAGCCTGACGAGGGACCGGAACAAGGTGGGCCGTTCGCCCCGTACCGGCAATCCGAGCGGCGGACGGTCTATGAGGCGCATGCCCAGGAGTTGGTCCGCCGCGGTGCGGCCTACCATGCTTTCGACACGCCCGTCTCGCTAGAAGCCCGCCGGTTGGAGGCGGAGCAGGCGGGCACCGCCTTCCGGTACGATGCACAGACCAGGATGGGGCTGGAAAACAGCCTGACCCTGCCGGCCGGGGAAGTGGCCCGGCGGCTGGCCGCCGGCGAACCGGCCGTCATCCGGCTGAAGGTGCCGGCCGGCGAGACCGTGGCGGTGGAGGACCTGGTCCGCGGGCAGGTCGTATTCAACACCGACGAACTGGACGACAAAGTGCTGCTGAAGGCGGACGGCATGCCTACCTACCACCTTGCGAACATTGTGGACGACCACCTCATGGAGATCACCCATGTGATACGGGGGGAGGAATGGCTGCCCAGCACCGGGCACCACGTGCTGCTGTACCAGGCCTTCGGATGGGAAGCCACCATGCCCCGGTTCGCCCACCTGCCCCTGATACTCAAGCCCGACGGAAAAGGCAAGCTCAGCAAGCGGGACGGAGCCCGGTTCGGCATCCCCGTGTTTCCCCTGGCCTGGGACGGCGAAAGCCCGGAGGATTCCTTCCGCGGATTCCGGGAATACGGTTTCCTGCCGTCGGCGGTCCTGAACTTCCTGGCCTTCCTGGGCTGGAACCCCGGCACGGACCAGGAGCTTTTCTCCCTGCCGGAATTGGCCGCTGCATTTTCCCTGGACAAGATCAGCAAGGGTGGGGCGCGCTTCGATTACGACAAAGCGAAATGGTTCAATCAACAATATCTCCATGCCATGGAGCCCGCCTTGCTGGCGACATGGGTCCGACCCTGGGTCCGGGCCGTCGGATATGAGGTGAGTGACAGCCGGCTGCAGGAAATCTGCCGTTTGATGAAAGACCGGCTCAGCCTGCTGTCCGACCTGCCGGAACAGGCGGCCTACCTGCTCGGTCCGGTCCGGGCGGTCGATGCGGTGCAGGTGCGCAAACGTTGGGACCCGACGTCCCGAGCCCTGGTCGAAGCCCTGGCCGGCGTGCTGTCCGATGTCGCCGTCTTCGACGCGGCCGGTCTGGAGGAGCAAGTCAAGTCTTTCGCGGCCGAACGGGGGATCAAGATCGGACAGTTGATGCCTTTGCTGCGGCTCGCCCTGGCCGGTACCATGCAAGGCCCCATGGTCTTCGACATGATGCAGGTGCTCGGCCGGGAGGCCGTCCGGACCCGCCTGCACGAGGCCTGTGAACACTTCGACCGGCTGGTCGCATCTCCGCCGGAGGCGGTCTGAGGACATAATTTCCCTATCATGGCTAAACAAGCACCCAAAAAGGAATCCTCCGCCGAGGAGCAGGCGCTGGATGGATTCGAAATCCATATCAACGAGTTCGGTGAAATCGTCTCCAACCGTCGGCTGGAGGATGTGAACAAGTTTCTGGACGAGCATGTACCGGACAAAAAGCTGTCCTCCGCGGAGGAGAAGGCCGCCGACCTGCCCGGATCCGTCGGGAAGACCCCGTCGGACGGAACCGATGCGGAGGGGCTGGCGGAGGAAGAGAACGGCCGTACGGACGCGTGATCCGCGGCAACCGTCCCGGCTGCGGCCAGGCCATCGGTCCCCAACCCTTTCCATCACCCGCGCCCGCCGTCCCCACAGCCTTCCGGCCGCGGCCGTGGGGTCCGCCTGCCGGACTAGCATCACGCACATGAAAAACATCGCCATCTTCGCATCCGGAACGGGCAGCAATGCCCGCCGGATCATCGAACATCTCGCCGGGCATCCTTCCGTCCGCGTCGGGTTGGTGGTTTCCAACAAGCCACAGGCCGGCGTGCTGTCGGTGGCGTCGGCACATGACATCCCTTCCGCCGTCATCGGCCGGGCTGACTGGGAGGAGGGCGGTGCGCTAGACCGGTTGCTGACGGCGCATGCCATCGGTTTCGTGGTGCTGGCCGGCTTCCTGCGGCTGGTGCCCGCCTGGCTGGTCACCCGTTTCGAACGCCGGATGGTCAACATCCACCCCTCGCTGCTGCCTGCCCACGGCGGGAAGGGAATGTTCGGTATGCATGTCCACCAAGCCGTCAAGGACAGCGGCGCCACACAGACCGGCATCACCATCCACTATGTCGACGAACACTACGACCAGGGGGACGTCATCTTCCAGGCAGCCTGTGCGGTGCTGCCTTCCGACACACCGGAGACCATCGCCCGGAAAGTCCAGGCATTGGAACACACTCATTTCCCTGCCGTGGTGGAACGGCTCCTCCTGGACTGATATCCAATCCTCCCCTGCGCCCGGCATCGGGCCCGACGTGTATCAGGTTACCGGGTGTATTTCTTATATTTGCTATATCATGAAAACCTTTTACACAACGAGTATGAGCAAGTATCTCCTGCTGGGTGCCGTCATGCTGCTGGCCGCCGTCACCCAATTGCCGGCCCAAGAGAAGCTGAGCTGGCGCAAGCACGTCAAACTGGCGGAAAATCTTTATGCGAAGGCCCAATACGCCGATGCCGGGGAACATTACCGCGCCGCCTTCCGATTACGCCCCAAGGACCGGCTGCTGGCATACCGGGCAGGGGAATGCTTCGCCATCATCCGGGACTACCGCAACGCGGTGGAGGCCTGGCTCACCATCAAGGACCATCCCGACTTTCCGATGCTGGGCCTGCAGTTTGCCAGGGCGCTGAAACAAAGCGGGGATTACGAATCCGCAAACAGCGAGTTCAACAATTTCCTGGGGCGGTACAAAGGAAGTGACAAGCAGGCCGTGGCGGTTGTCGTGCAGAACGAACAACGGGGATGCGAACTGGCGGCGCAACTGGCCGTCCGGGACGCCGGAAAGGATGTCAAGGTCCGGTTGCTCGGCAACAACATCAACACCCCGGAAACGGAATTCGCCCCTTTTCCGTTCGGCGACGAAGTGCTGTACTTTTCGTCGACCAAGGCCCGTCGGGCCGCCATCTACCGGTCCCTGCGTGCGGACGGCGAGTGGCAGCCCGCGACCCCCGTGGAAAACATCCCGGTCGACCCGCAGCGTCATTTCTGCAACGGCAGCCTGGCACCCGACGGGCAGCGGTTCTATTTCACGCTCTGCAAATCGGTCGAGAAATGGGGCGGACTGACCACCCAATGCGAAATCTTCATGTCCAGGCGCGCCGATACCGGCTGGTCCGCTCCGGAACCGCTGCCCGCCTACATCAACGACCCGGAAGTGACCACCACCCATCCGTATGTGGTCCACCAGGGACAGACGGAGATCCTGTATTTCTCCACCAACCGCATGGGTGGCAGCGGCGGCATGGACATCTGGTACGCCACACGGGATGTGAACAGCCCGTCAAATGATTTCACCCTGCCCCTCAACTGCGGTTCGCTGGTCAATACCAGCGGCGATGAGATAACCCCATACTACGACATCGCGAACAGCAAGCTCTATTTCGCTTCCAACGGGCATGTGTCGGTCGGCGGCTATGATGTTTTCGCCATCCATGGGATGCGGGCGCAATGGTCGGGCCAAGCGGAAAACCTGGGCGTCCCGTTCAACTCCCCGGCGGACGATTTCTTCTTCGTGGAGACGGCCTCCGGTACCGGCGGCTTCCTGGTCTCGAACCGGACTGCCGGCGTGGAGAAGATTACCACCACCCAGGAGGACATCTTCGAGGTGGTCTACAGCCGGCCGGTCGCCCGCTGGCAAGCCACGGGCGAAGTGTTCGACAAGCTGCGCAGGCAGGTGGTGCCGAAAGCGGAGGTGGCCTTGTACGAGGTTTCGGAACAGGGGCCCCGCCGGTTTCTCACCAAGGTGGTCACGGCGGCGGACGGCCGGTATGTCGTGCCGGTGGAACCCGCGCGCACCTATCTCCTGGAAGCGATGGCCGAGGGGTATTTTCCGGCCAGTTATGCCTTCGACACCCGTGACGCCGGCCAGTTCCGCGATTTCGGGGCGCCCTTGTACCTCGAACCCTACCGGGAAGAGACTCCGCGCATGAATACGACCGGCAGGACGGAGGAACCTGCGCTCCCGGCCGTCACCCCCTCACCTGTCGCAGATCCTTCCACGTCGCCGCAAGCCGAGAACACACAACCGGGTGCTACGCCGCCGGCATCCGCCGCCCCCCCGGCGGCCGCTCAGGAGGTTACCGATGCGCCCGCTCCGGACGCCTCCTATGTGTCCAAATCGAAGGCGGACAATTACAAGGTCGTCACCGAGGCACCCCGGCAGTCGGGTACCTACTACAAGATACAGCTCATCGCCGTATCCCGGCACCTGGAGAACCTCGACCATCCCCGCTTCCGGGAAGTTGCCCGTATGGGGCGGCTCGACAAGGAATACATCATGGATAACAAGCTGTGCAGGGTGCTGCTGGGAGATTACGAAACGCTGGAAGCGGCGCAGCAGGATATCGCCAAGGTCCGCCTGCTACGTGATTTCGGTGGTGCCTTCGCCGTGGAATACAAGGATGGGGAACGCATCCGGACATGGGAGGAATGAATGCGGTGGCAGTGTCGTTGATCGGCTGTACGGGCTGGATGGGAACAAGGAGCCGCATCTCCTCAGATGTTGTCCCCGCGGAGCTTCCGATACCGTTTACGAGCCTCCACGGCGAAGGTGCTGGCAGCGTAATCCATGAAAAGGCGTTCGTAGCACCGCATGGAAAGCGGAATGTCATCCAGTTGGTTCTCATATAATTCAGCCAGCAGATACAGGGCGTTGTCGGCCCGGATCTCCTCCGGGTACCGGCTGAGGATTTCCTCATACAGGTCGGCGGCCTGCCGGAATTCCCGTTGACGGGAGAAGATGCCTGCACGGGTGTACAGGACATCGTCCTCCAGGGAATGCTCGGGAAATTTCTTCAGAAGCAGGTCGAGGGTGTCGAATGCCTCTCCGAAGCGGTTCTGGAAAGCGAGGAGGTCGGCGGCGGCGTACATCCGGAGGGCCTCGTCGGTGGTGTCCAGGCCGAGGTTGTCAAGGATGAAGACGGAGAGGTCGAGCGCATCGTTGGCGATGAGCTTGGAGGTGGAGGCTTTGAGGACATTGAACTGTGCCTGTGCCCATTGGAAATCCCCGTTGTAATAGGACAGTTTGGCGTTGCGGAAGCGGGCTTCATGGCCGAGTTGGTCATCGGGGAATGCTTTGTCGACCTGGGAGTAGAGCAGGGTGGCCTCCCAGATATCCCCCTCCATGAGATGGAAATCCCCCAGGCTGATTTTTCCGTTGGCCTGGGTTCGGACATCGATGGCGGGAAAGGCGATCATGTCCTGCAGGAGGGCGATGGCCTTGTCGAGGTCGTTCAGGTAGAACGCCTCCAGGTCTGCGAGTTCCGCGACGATGGTGGCCGTGACTTTGTTGCGGCCGAATTCATCCAGGAAGGATTCGTAGGCGGCTTCGACCGTGCGTAGCTCTTCCTTTTCGAAGCGGAGGCCTTCCGTCAGCTGGTTTCGTCGTGCCTTGAGGGATGTTCTGCGGGCCTCGAGATAGTAGGGGGAAACGGTTCCCAGTTCGCGGACGATATGATCGCAGGCCTGGATGGCGGCGGCATAATCCTTTTCCTGGAAGGCGATGGTGGCGAGTTGGTAGATGCGGCCGCCACCCTCGTCGAGTCGTTTGTCCAGTGCCTTGGCCTGTCGCAAGGCGTTCCGGTAATCCTTTTTCTGTACGAATACCCAAAGGAGCAGTTCGACGAAGGGAATAGCGTCCGGGGTTTCCTGAATGCGGTCGTAGAGTTGGGTTTGGAGTTCCAGGTAGTCATCCTCCGAGCCTAGGTATCGTTGGAGTTGGTTTTGGACGGTATTGAGCTGTTGGGGGTAGGTCACCAGGCTGTTGAGATAATGGTGCACCATGGCCGGGATGTTGCCGGCGCGGCGTTGCAGTTCGGCGAGATTGAAGGAAAACAGTCGGGGGGATTTCAGCAGTTGGCCGCCCGTTTCGTAGGTTCGGATGGCGAGGTCGTATTTCGTGAGGTTGGTGAAGGAACTGGCCAACCGGGTGATCTGGTACTGGTCGGCGGGAAGTTTGCGGATGGCTTTTTCATATTGTTCACGGGCTTTTTCTTCTTCGAACTGGCGTTCGTACAGGTTGCCGTAGGCGACGTACAGGAGGATGTCGTCCGGCCGTTGCCGCAGTTCTTTCCGCAGGGCCGTCTCCACTTCGGTGTATCGCTCGTCCGCCAGCAGGCAGGCCAGGTAACGGTCGAAATAATAATCGTTCTTGTTATTGCTTTCGTAGAGGCGTTTGTATACCTGTGCGGCCTTTTCGAACTCGCCGTCATTGTAATATTGCTGGGCGAGCTTGGCGTCCTGGGCGGGCAGGACGCAGGGCAGGAACAACCAGAGGAGAAGCAGTAAGGGTCGCATGGCAGTTGGCATCAGGTGGCTGTTGTTGTGTGTCGGCGGGGGAAATCCGGCTTTGGCCGGAAGAAACCTCGATTTCCGCCTGGTATTGTTAAAACGAAACTCCGTTCCAAATGTTGGGCCGAGCGGTACCGAAGGGCTATTTTTAGGTCGTGCCGGCCGCCGCGGCCACCCGATGCGAAGAAAGCAAAAAAAGCGGCCGCATCCCAAGTGGTCGGTTGCGCTATGATCCGAGGGGATGCTTGAGGCGGCTGCCACGGGGTGATCTGACGGACCCGCCGCTTCGCGATGTTGCCGGTACGCGAATTTCAGGAAATATAGACGGGTAATAGGGATTTTATACTTTCAATATGTTGATTGGGTCAGTGTTGTGTGTTTCATGCCGCTTTTTGAGGTAAGGATTTCGCTCCCCGTTTCCCTAGGCGGGGTGTGTGGGAACGGGTGGTGGAAGGGGGCTTTCGACACCCGTGTCCATGCGGTGCGAGTGTTCTGGCGACCATTGGTCCGCGCTCAAAAAAGCAGGCCTTTTTCCGGATGTTCGGAAAAAGGCCTGTCGGTGGCACACCGGGGCGCGCTGTCACCGCTTTGGTGCGGCGATTCGGGTTTGCCCGTCGCAGTCGGATCAGCGTCGGATGAGGCGGGTGGTCAGCACGTTGCGTCTGCCGAGCATGCGAACCGTATACCAGCCGGCCGGGAGGTCTTCGAGGTTCAGCGGGAAAGATTGGACACCGGCGGTGAGCGGAACGGATTGTTCGTGCAGGAGGCTGCCGCGGTGGTCGATCACCTGGAGCCGATAGGTCCCGGCGGATGAGGTCTCCACAAGCAGGGAGGTCTGGGTATGGGCCGGATTGGGGAAGGCGAGCAGGCTGCCGCCCGGTGCCGCCACGCCTTCCGCGGTGTTTGTTTCCGCTTCCGCTATGGTCAGGACGGCATTGGCGGCGCCGTCCCCGTTCGCATTGCCGTTGTTGTTGACGGCGGCCGTCGCGGCATAAAAGGAGACGGGTCCCGTTCCTGTAGCGGGAGCCTCCCAGGGAGCCTCGAACAATCCGGTGGAGGACGGGGTGCTGTGCTCCAGGTATTTACGTCCACCGAGGGTGGTTATTTTCTTGCCGCTGCCAGGGCTGCCCCAGGTACCTGCCTGCACGTCGCCGGCATCAAGGGCGACGGCTTGGAACCCGAAGCGGGCGGCTCCGGTGCCGAGGCCGAACACCTGCAAGGTGTAGGTCTTCCCTGGTTCGTAGGCGGTCACGGTATCCGTGCCTTCCAGCAGGAGGATGTTGGTGGCGGCATCGAACTGACCGTCGTCATGACAGCCGCCGTTGGCACAGGTGCCCGGGTTGCCGGTACTGCCAGGCGCGCCGGTCACCTGCAGGTTGCCGGTCGACCCCGGACCGGTGGAGCGCCCTTGGAGCAACACGTAAAGGGCGAGCAAAGCGGAGATTTTGTAGATTTTCCGAATTTTCATCACTGGTGATTTTAATGTGAAGCGTTTGCCGACAACATGCGGTTTGAAAGATCATGCTGGACAGCAAAACGGTTTGATGTCTGTTTGGCCGTGTTGCGGATCATCGGGGTGCGAATCAAATTCACATGTCCGCAATCCACAGGGGCACGCAGCAGCTGTCTGCGCGGCCGTTTTGTTTGTGTCTGTCGGTCGGCGGCTATGGTGCTGGCTGATTCCGGCGATACAAACGAAATCAAAGAGAAAGGCGCGCTTCTTTTTGTTTTCTTGTGACAACATGGATGGCAAAGCCACGGTTTCACATCACGCCCAGCCTTCAAAATCCTTTATTCCCGCGCTTGCATCGCAACTTCCCTTACAGGTGGCTTGTGCCGTTTCGAGCGGATCGTGCCGTTCCCCGTATGCGCCCGTCCGGCCATGTCCCAGGAACACGGGACATCGCTGCCGAGGAACTTACCCGTTGGTATGCAAACCGGCTTGGTGTGGGGAAACCGCCGTTCAGGAATCTTCGAAGCGGTAGCCCAGGGCAGGTCGTTTGCCGGTGGCGCCGCGGAAGAATTCGTGGATGATGCGGAAGTCGGCGTCCAGGTCGCCGGAGGCGTAGAAAGGTTCCCGGAACACCACTTGTCTGCGGCCCCAGTCGAAGCGGCAGAGCACCATGGCCGCGCCGGCTTCCAGGGCGATGTAATAAAAGCCCGTCTTGAGTCTGTCCACCTTGCCGCGGGTTCCCTCCGGTGCGATGACCGTATGAAAAACCGGTTCTCGCCGATATATATCGACGATGGTGCGGACGAATTGGTTGCGTTGGCTCCGGTCCACGGGGTACCCGCCGAGCCAGCGGAAGAACCAGCCGAAGGGGGGTCGAAACAAGCTTGACTTGGCCAGGAAGACGACCCTCGTCCGCAAGGTCGCCCGTACGAGGATGCCCAAAGGGAAATCCCAGTTCGAGGTATGTGGAATCACCACGATGATGACCTTGGGAAGCTCGTCCGGATACCGGCCGATGATGTTCCACCCCCAGGCCCGGAGAATCAGCCGGCTGACGACAGCTATCATGTGCGGATGGTTTTGGCCCGACAGGTGCTTCCGCCGGCTCCGAATCATATGGAACAGGCAGATGGTTCCTGACGGGGATGCCGTCCGGCTGGGTGAAAGACCGACGGTTCTCTTTACAAGCTTATTTTCTGAAAAAAGTTCACCGTCGGTCACCGGAGGGCGATGGTTCGACGGCTGTCGCAAACAGAATTGTGGCAGGGGAAGCGACAGCCATCCGCCGCAGACCGTTGCATTGCCGTCCGGCCCGACACGGCATCGCCCCTTTCACCACTGCCTCTCATCACGAAGGGTTGAAAATGCGCCCCTCCTTTGCGGAACCGTAAACCGAACTGTCGGATCACAAATCGGTAGCAAAACCCTTTCCGCGAAGCGGGGAGCAAAATACTGGTAATAAAGAAGGCGCCGCACCATGCAACAGCTTTCCAGTCAACTAATTAAAGAAAGAAAAAATCCTTGTAATTAGCCTAATTCTCTTAAAATCGTGTACCAGATTCCCGCGAAGCGGGGAGCAAAATCAACCTCAGCCGAGCGATTGTGCCGAGCGCCGCAAACCCTTTCCGCGAAGCGGGGAGCAAAATACTGGTAATAAAAAAGTCGCCGCACCATGCAACAGCTTTCCAGTCAACTAATTAAAGAAAGAAAAAATCCCTGTAATTAGCCTAATTCTCTTAAATTCTTGTACCAGCATCCCCGCAAAGCGGGGAACAAAAATCAACCTCAGCCGAGCGATTGTGCCGAGCGCCGCAAACCCTTCCCGCGAAGCGGGGAGCAAAATACTGGTAATAAAAAAGGCGCCGCACCATGCAACAGCTTCCCAGTCAACTCATTAAAGAAAGAAAAAATCCCTGTAATTAGCCTAATTCTCTTAAATTCGTGTACCAGCATTCCCGCGAAGCGGGGAACAAAAATCAACCTCAGCCGAGCGATTGTGCCCAGCGCCGCAAACCCTTCCTGCGAAGCGGGGAGCAAAATACTGGTAAGAAAGATGGCGCCGCACTACGCAACAGATTCACAATCAAAAAATTAAAGAAAAAAAATTCTTGTAATTAGCCTAATCCTCTTAAATTCGTGTACCAGCATCCCCGCGAAGCGGGGAGCAAGATCAACCTCAGCCCAACGAATCCGCAGCGTACCAGCATTCCCGCGAAGCGGGGAGAAAGAACCTTCCTTGAACAACCAACCCGCCATTCCGTCATCACTTCGGCCGCGACATCACACATCAACTCAGCGCAAAGCGGAACCGACAATATGAATTGCGCCCCGTCACGGCACCAAAGATTCCGCATCCCTATTCATCACCAAGAAGCGGTGTGGTGCCGCCGGGGCACACCCTCCGAAATCAGGGCACCGGCATGTCGGCCTGCGCCCTCAATAGCTCGAATCATCCATCCGGACCTTGCCGCGGAAGGTGTAGAATACGAAAGCGGTGTACGCGAGCACGAGCGGGGCTCCGATGGCGGCGATGGTCAGCATGATGGACAGCGAAGCCGGGGAGGCGGCAGCGTTATGGACCGTCAGGTGATATTTCGGGTCAACGGTGGAAAGAATCAGCACCGGGTACAGTTCGATGGCGACCATGAAGAGCAGGAGGCTGACAGTCAAGGAGGAGAACGCGAACGCCGGCCCGTATTTCCGGTTGGTGACCAGGCGAGGGATATTGGCGATGGACAGGACGGCCAGCAGCGGGACGACGCCGAGCCAGGGTATCTGGCGGAACCGGTCGGACAGGTGCGGAATGAACAGCAGGGTGACCAGCGTCGTCAGGGAGAACAGCAGGATGAACAGTGTCATGGACCGCCGCAGCAATTGGTTGACGCGGGCGAACAACCGACCTTCCGTCTTCATCGTCAGGTAGATGGCACCATGCATCATGAAAAGCGAAAGCGTGGTGCCGCCGACGAGCAGGGCGTAGGGATGCAGGAACTGCAGCCAATGGCCTTGGAGGCTGAAGCCTTCCCCGAGCGGTATGCCGTACAGCACATTGCCCAATACCACGCCCAGGAGGAAGGCCAGCAAGGCACTGGAGACGCTGTACAGCACATCCCAGGTCTGCCGCCACCACCGCATCGGTTCCTTGCTCCGGAACTCGATGGCGACGGCCCGCAGGATGAGGCAGGCCAGGAACAGCATGAAGGGGACGTACATCAGGGAGAGCAAGGTTGCGTAGACCGGGGGGAACCCGGCAAACAAGGCCCCGCCACCGATGACCAGCCAGACCTCATTGCCATCCCAAACCGGTCCGATGGCGTTCAGGGCGATCCGGCGGCTTTCCTCCTTGCGGAAAAAAAGATGCCAGGCCCCGGCGCCCAGGTCGAATCCGTCCAGGATGGCGTACCCGCTGAACAGGCCGCCGACGACAAGGAACCAAAGGGTGGGATAGTCTGTACCGAGTATCATGTCCGTCTGATATGGGTTTTCATGGAAGGGTACGGGTGATGTCCTCCTGGCGAGGCCGATGCAGGAGGGGGGTGTCCTGTGCAGGTCCGTGGACGATCTTCTTGTTCAGCAGGTACAGGAACAGCGCGAACAGCAGCAGGTACAGGACGGTGAACAGGACCAGCGAGAAGAGGACCTGTCGGGCGGTGACTGCGGCGGACAAGGCATCGGAGGTACGCAGCAATCCGTACACCACCCAGGGTTGACGGCCCATTTCCGCGGCGAACCAGCCTGCCTGGTTGGCGATGTTGGGCAGGAGGACGGCCCAGACGAACAGGTGCAGCAGCCAGCGCTGGGAAAACAGGCTGCCCCGCCACCAAAGGAATCCGGCGGTCAGGGTCAGCGCGATCAGGGTCATGCCGATGGCGACCATCAGGTGATAGAACTGGAAAACAGCATTGACGGCACCCGGCCGGTCCGCCGGGGAGAACGCCGACAATCCGGTGACCGGTGCTTCCGCATCTCCGTGCAACAGCAGGGAAAGTCCGCCGGGAATCCGTAGGCCGACGGTGCGGTTTTCCGCTGCATGCACCCATCCGAAGAGGTACATGTCGGCGGCGGCCCGTGCCGGGAAGTGGCCCTCGAGGGCCGCCAACTTGGCCGGTTGGTTCTCGGCGACGCCTTCCGCGGACCGATGGCCCGTCAGCAGTTGCGTCAGGCTGCCGACCATCGCGATGACCAGCGCAATCCGGAAAGCCTTGGTGGAGACCGCTTGGTGCCGGCCCTTGAGCAGGTACCAGGCATGGACGCTCATGACCAGGAAGGCGCCCGCCAACAGGGCTCCAGTCCATACGTGCAGGAGCCGGTCCACGCTGGAAGGGTTGAACACCATGGCCCAGAAATCGGTTATCTCCGCCCGTGCCGACATGCCTTCGCCGACGATATGGTATCCTGCCGGGGTTTGTTGCCAGGAATTCGCGATGACAATCCAAACGGCCGAAAACATGGAGCCGAGCCAAACACCCAGGGTGGACAGGAAATGCACCTGCGGAGAAACCCTGTTCCAGCCGAACAGCAGGATGCCGAGGAAACCGCTCTCGAGCGCAAAGGCGAAGATGCCCTCCGCCGCCAGGGCACTGCCGAAGATGTCCCCCACATAGCGGGAATAGGTGGCCCAGTTGGTGCCGAACTCGAATTCCATCACGATACCGGTGGCCACCCCGATTCCGAAGGTCAGGGCGAAGATCCTGGTCCAGAAGCGGGTGAGCTGTGCATACGCCTCGTCGCGTGTCCGCAGGTACAGTCCCTCCGAAATGACCATGAACAACCCCAACCCGATGCTGAGAGGCGGATAGATGTAATGGAACGATACGGTGAAGGCGAACTGGATTCTCGAAAGGATCTCTACTTCCATACGGGTCTGTTGGATGAACGCGCGGGCGCTTGCCCCGGACAGGACAAATATACGGTCTGCCGCTGAACTACCTCCTGCAAGCGCAACAAGCAAGGACGAAACGTCGGTTCTGTTCGCCTCCCGACCTTTGCATGTCCACCCGCATGGCCCGGGTGGTGCGCCCCGGTGGTCAAGTCCGCTGCCCTCTAAGCAAGGGAGCGTAAGGTGGTCGCCGGGGGCGACTCCTTCCATGGACGGCGACAGATGCAGGCGCGCATGCGGGCGACCATACATGCGCTGGCCGCATGCTTGGCCATGCTGATGTATATGAATTACGGCTATAATAAAATTCTTGCAAGCACTCCGATTTGTCAGGTGCAAACCTGATATTTGCCTTTTTTTTGTTCGGATTCACAGCACTCCCTTTCATACCTGTTCCCCGATTCCTTCCGACAGACCGTAGTGGCGAGAAGCCTCATGGTCTCTTTGTGGCGGATAGACAGCCTTATGCAGGTCGGAAAGCGACGCCAGCCTGTTCGGCACCTATAAAAATGGACATGACCTACCAAAAGGATTCCCTGCGGCTGTTGCGTTTGTTGATGCTGTTGTTGGTATCGGCGCCGATCACCTTGCCGGCGCAATCCGGCGGGGAGGAGGTCTGGGAGCCGGCTCCGCTCCGGGTGGAGTTCACCCCGGAGGGCGGTTTCCTGGAAGATTCCGTAGCGGTGCAATTGTTGTCGCCTGGCGCCCTGATCTACTACACGGTCGACGGATCCCGCCCCACGGCATCGGAGGAAAACCGTTACCGAGGACCAGTTCCGATCCGGCAGACGACCGTCATCCGTGCCTTCGCGATCGTCGCGGGTCGCAAAAGCAAGGTTTTTTCACAGACCTATTTCCTGAGAGAGCCGGAAACCAGCATCCCGACCATCTCCCTCTCCACGACTTCGGATATGTTGTTCGACCCGGAAATCGGACTTTTTGTCCGCGGACCCAACGCCATCGATTCCCTTTGGCATCTGCCGGGTGCCAACTTCTGGAGCCGGCGGGAGATTTCCGCGAATTTCGAATGGTTCGAGCCGGACGGAACCAGCCAGTGGGCCGACCAGGTCGGCCTGCGGCTGTTCGGGGGAATGAGCCGGATTTTTCCACAGAAATCGGTGCAGGTCGTCGCCCGCAGCCGGTACGGGGAATCGCGGGTGCGGCATCCTGTATTTGGAAAAAAAGGGCTCCGCAAGTTCAAGTACCTCGTCTTTCGGAACAGCGGCAGCGATTTCGGTCGCTCCCATTTCCGGGACGCCCTGATCACGTCGCTGGCCAGGAACTGGCATGTCGACATACAGGATTACCAACCAGCACACTGCTACATAAACGGCCAGTACTGGGGAATATACAACGTCCGGGAGAAGATCAACCGGTACTATTTCGCCGGCCATTACGGGGTGGACAGCGACAGCATCGACCTGATCGAACACCGCGTGACCTTACGCAACGGCTCGCTGTCCCATTACCGGAACCTGGTGTCCTATATCCAAGGGAACGACCTGTCCGACAACCGGCATTACGCCGAGGTGTGCCGTCGGATGGATGTGAACAGTTTCATAGACCTTCAGATCGCCCAGATATACGTCGACAACCAGGATGCCGGCGGCAACATCAAGTTCTGGCGACCACAGACACCGGACGGCCGCTGGCGTTGGGTGCTCTACGACACGGATTGGGGTTTCGGCCTGAACGGCTCGCAGGCATACCGCAACAACTCCCTGGCATTCCATACCGAACCCAACGGCCCCCACTGGCCGAACCCGCCCTGGAGCACCCTGCTGCTGCGGAAATTGCTGGCCAACGACCATTTCCGGGAAACTTTCATCAACCGCTTTGCAGATTATCTCAACACCGACCTGTCGACCGGTCATGTCCTTGCCCGCATCGACAGCATATCCCGCATGCTTTCACCCGAAATCCCGCGCCACCTGGAGCGTTGGCGCCTGTCCCTCGACAGATGGGAGTCTGAGGTGGAGGTCCTTCGGACCTTCGCCCGCGAAAGGCCGGCTTACATGTGGCAGTTCCTGTCGGACCATTTCCAGGTCGGGGCGCCTCGGAAACTGGCGCTTGCCATCGACGGTGGCGGCCGGGTGCAGGTCAATGAGAACCTGGAAGTCCGCCAGGCCTTCCAGGGAAGTTACTTTCCCGGGGTGCCGGTCCGCCTCCGTGCCGTTCCCGACCTGGGCCACCGCTTCGTCCGGTGGGAAGGAAAGGGGGTGGCCTCCTCTGCCCGGGAGCTGGTGCTCGACCTCTCCAAGATGTCCACACCGTTGAAGGCCGTCTTCGAGAAACACGAAGATCCCTTCGTCAACCGGGTCATCATCAATGAAATCAGCTGCAATAACAAGCGCAGCCGCGACTGGGTGGAAATCCTAAACCGCTCCGACCGGATGGTCAACCTGGAAAATTGGATGCTGACGGATCGCAACCATACCTTCCGTTTCCCAGCCTATACCCTTCCGCCGGGGGGGTACGTAGTGGTATGTGAGGATTCCGCACGTTTCATTTCCCTGCATCCGCAGGTCCAGACGGTCATCGGGGGCCTCTCCTTCGGCCTGAACAAGCGCCGGGAAACCATCGAGCTTTTCTCGGCGGAGGGATCCGCCGTGGACAGCACCGGGTATGAGCTGTTGCCTTCCGATTCGGTGTTCACCCTGAACCTGTTGTTGCCCCATCTGGACAACGGTGACCCTTCGAACTGGGAGCTGACGCCCGGCACCGGGACGCCTGCGGCGGCGAATGCGTACTACCTGTTGAGCAGCATCCAGTTCAGACGGGACCTTTTCCTGCAGATAGGACTGGCCGCCGGTGTATTGGTCCTGGGGCTGCTGATGTTGTGGCTCCGCCGCAAGAGATTCCTGTAGCCGGCCCGCCGTCTTTTTCCCGCCTGATTTTTCGTCCGAATTGCGGAACTTTGCCCGCGCCCCGGCCGCCCCTCAACGAAGCGATTCCAATACCTTTGTGCCAGTGCCGTGGCGGCAGACCGCCGGCCCGCATCCGCCGACGGATGCCCGCTGTCGGCCGCCGCTCTCCATCGATCGATATGGACAACCGAACCCTGCATTCCTACTGCGACCGGCATACGACCCTGCCGGTGGAAGTCCTGCACGATCTCGAGCGGGAAACCCACCTGCGTACGCTTTCCCCGCAGATGATGTCCGGAAAGGTGCAGGGCCATCTGCTTTACCTGCTCTGTTCGCTGCAACAGCCGGCCCTCGCCCTGGAAATCGGAACTTTCACCGGATACGGAGCCGTCTGTCTGGCGGCCGGGCTGCCGTCGCATGGCTGCCTTCACTCCATCGAGATCAATCCGGAGCTGGCGGAATTTCCCCGGCATTACCTCGGCCAGGCCGGCCTGGCCGACAAGGTCCGGCTCCACATCGGGGATGCGCGGACCGTCATACCGACCCTGCCGAAACCTTTCGACCTGGTTTTCATCGACGCAGCCAAGTTCGATTACCTGTTGTATTACGAAATGGTCATGGACCGGGTGCGCAGCGGCGGTCTCATCCTCGCCGACAACGCCATCTGGGGTGGAAAAGTGCTCGACCCCGCCTGCCAGGATGCCGATACCCGCCGCATGGCGGATTTCAACCGAAGGGTACACGAAGACCCCCGGGTGGAGAATCTCCTGCTGCCGGTCCGCGACGGCCTCCTCGTCGCCAGGAAAAAATGATGACGCCGGATACGGCCGTGGCGTCGGTGGATTTTTTTTATCTTGCCCCTTGAGAAAAAACACACCATGCCATGACTCCGACCAGGTTGTTCGACTTCCTACCCTACCAACAAGCCAATTATCCGCTGGACCAATGCTTCGGATATTGGACCGGCGACAGATGGGCGTACCATTCCACCGAACAGCTGATCCGGCTCGTAGCGGAATACAGCCTGGGACTGGTCACCCGTCTCGGTATCCGGCCGGGCGATAAGGTCGCGCTGGTCGCCACCCGGAACCGACCGGAATGGGTGGTCATGGACATGGCCATCCAAATGGCCGGCGCCATCGGTGTTCCGGTATACCCCACCATCAGCGGCAGGGAATACGCTTATATTTTCAATGAGGCTGAAGTCCGCTACTGCTTCTGCGGCGGGGAGGAACCCCTCCGGCAGGTCCGCTCCGTCCAGCCCGACATCCCTTCCTTGGCGGAGGTCTATTCCTTCGACCCGGTGCCGACGGCACCCCATTGGGAAGAGCTTCGGACAACAGGAGACATGCATCCGGTCCGGGAGCGCGCCGCTGCCATCCGCCCGTCCGACCTGGCCACCATCATCTACACCTCCGGTACGACCGGAGAACCCAAAGGCGTGATGCTGTCCCATGCGAACATCGTCTCCAACATCCTGGCCATGGCTGCCCTGGCTCCCGTGTCTCCCGGCGACCGGGTGCTGAGTTTCCTGCCCCTCTGCCATGTCTTCGAGCGGGTCGCCACTTACTTTTACATTTATCTGGGTGTGACCGTCGTACAGACAGGAACGGACAATCTGGGTGGCGAGACGGGCGACCTGCAGGTCATCCGTCCGCATTTTTTCACGACAGTACCCCGTCTGCTGGAGAAAGTGTATGAAAAAATTTACAACAAAGGGCTGACCCTCCGGGGTGTCAAACGGGCATTGTTCTTCTGGTCGCTCCGACTGGCGGACGACTTTGACCTCCACCGCCGGCCCAACGGCTGGAAGCGGATTTCCTTCGCCTTGGCAGACCTCCTGGTCTTCCGGAAATGGCGGCAGGCCTTGGGCGGACAGGTCAAGGGCATCTTCACGGCCGCCGCCGCCTGCCCAGAAAAGATAGCGAAGGTGTTTTGTGCCGCCGGCATTCCCGTGCGGGAGGGATATGGCCTTTCGGAATCCTCTCCAGGCCTGACGGTCAACCGATTCGATGCGGCGGGAGCCTGTTTCGGGACGGTCGGCATGCCGATCGACGGCGTGCGGGTCGAAATAGACGACACCGATTCTTCCTACGGACCGGGGGAAGGGGAGATCCTGGCCACCGGTCCGAACATCATGCTCGGTTATTACCGAAAGCCGGTGGAAACGGCGGCGGTGATTTTCGAGCGGGACGGAGCGCGTTGGTTGCGGACCGGCGACATCGGCCGCTGGGTGACCGGGCCGCAGGGCCGCCGCTTCCTCCAGATCACCGACCGCAAGAAGGAATTGCTGAAGACCTCCGGCGGCAAGTATGTGGCACCCGGCCCCATCGAACGAAAATTACAGGAGGCTTTCCTCATCGAACAAATCATGGTCGTGGGCGAACAACGCCGATTCGTGTCCGCCCTGATCGTTCCGGCCAGAGAGGCTCTGCTCGACTGGTGCCGCCACCACGGCCTGGGCAGCCTTTCCCTGGCGGAAGCCGTCGGCCTGCCGGAGGTGGTCTCCCGTTACCAACGCATCCTCAACGAATACAACCCGCTCTTCAGCCACATCGACCAGATCAAGCAATTCACCCTCCTGTCCGATGCCTGGGAACCAATGAAAACGGACGGCTCGGAAGCGGAACTGACGCCGACGATGAAATTGAAAAGAAGGGTCATCCTCCGGAAATACGCCGAACAGATCGAGCATATGTATGCCGGCGGGTAGGTCCGCGACAGGATGCCCCCCATTGTCCCTCACCCTCCGTACCAACCTTTCATGCAACGTCTCTACCGATGCGGTCGGACGGTACGTTCCATTTTGCCAATCCCGATTCCCCAACGCCCCGTCCTACCATCAAACCGTCGTGCCGAACGATCCCGTCGGACGGCACGTCCAGGTTGTCTATTGTCGATTCCCAACGCCCCGTCCTACCATCAAACCGTCGTGCCGAACGATCCCGGCGGACGGCACGTCCCATTTTGCCAATCCCGATCCCCAACGCCTCGTACAACCATCAAATCATCGTGGCGTACGGATGTAGAGACGTTGCATACAACGTCTCTACCGATGCGGTCTGGCGGAACATGTCATGCTGGTCGACCCCGATCGACACGGACATTAAAGCACGGTCGTGCCGAACGGGAGGTCCTGTGTTTCCATCCGGGGGGAGGGAAAGCCCACATCAGAACCGCACGGTCGCTCCCAGGAAGGCATGCCGCCCGGCCTGCGGGAAATAGCCGGTCAGGTTGTAGCGGTCTCCGCCTTCCGATCTTGCGAAGGGGTCGTCGGCGGTGGCATCATATCCGGCGGAGATGTATCGGTAAGTCCAGGCGAAAGCTTCGTACCGGGTGTTCAGGAGATTGTTCACCTGCAGCAGGAAGCGGACTTCCTCCATGTGCGCCGGCTGCAGTCTCCATTCGAACCGGAAGCCGGCCACCGTGTAAGGGTCCAGTGTGGCAAACGGATTGGAGGTATTGTCTATGAATTGCCGGCCGACATGTTTTCCCGACAGGGAGGCGGTCATGGAATGCGACTGCGTGGACAGGAACTCCCAGGAAAACCGGAGGAAAGCGATGCGGGACGGGGACAGGGCGATATCCGTGGTGCCGTGGGGGATGCGTTCCTGCAGGCCGGTATCCCAGTTGTCGCGGAATTCCGTGAAGTCGCGGACCTTGTTGCGGCTGAGGGTAAGATTCCCTTCGCAGCGCCAGCGGGGTAGCGGTGTCCACTGCCCGGCCAGTTCCAGGCCGAGGCGGTAGCTGTCCGGTACATTGGACCGGATAGGCGCGCCGACATCGTTGATATCCCCGGTGAGGATGAGTTGGTCCTGGTAACGCATATGGTAGCCGGTCAGGCTGCCGGCGGCTTTGGGATGTTGGTAGCGGAGGTTGATTTCGGTATTGAGGAGGCGTTCGGGGCGGGGAAGGCGGTCGGCGGGAGCGTCGGTGAAGTCGTTCCGGTTCGGTTCCCGGTGAGCGACCGCGAACGAAGCCGTCCCGGAGAGGCGGTCGGCGGGCTGCCAGGTCAGGCCGGCCTTGGGATTGAGGAAATGGTACCGGCGGCGGATATCCGTCGCCCGGAGGTCGTTGTCGGTTCCGTTCACGGTGTAGTCGACGAACCGATATTGGACGTCGGCATAAGCCTGTAGGGAGGGCAGCAGGCTTCGCCAGCCTTTGGCGAAGACATGGGCGTCGGATTTGTCGCCCATGCCGTCGTAGTACCGGTGTCCCGGGGCTGTATCCCCGAGGTTCTCCCCCCAGCTGATTTCTCCGAAATGATCGCCGAGGTAGCGGTTCCAGCCGGCGCTGAGGGTACCCTGCCAGCGTTGGTTTTCCCGCAGGTAGTTGAGGGCGGCGATACCGCCGGCGAAATGATTGTCGAGCCATCGGCGGCGGATGTAGTCGTAGGTGCAGTCACCGGCCGGGTCGGGGCAAGGGGGAGGGGAGAGGCGGTACCTTTCCGGAGCTTCGTCGGCTTTGTATTGTTCGAAGAACCCGAAGCCGCGGGTATAGTGGGCGGTGAGGTTGAGGTGCCAGTCGGAAGCCAGTTGCCGGTTGTAGATGAGTTGGGCGTGTCGTTGGGTGTAGTCGTCGACCTCGTTGTCGTGCGGGCTGCCGGATTTTTCCGTTCCGGACACGTTGAAGCGCCGCAGTTCCGGGTCGTCGACCCATTGGGCAGGGACGCCGTTCCAGGCCTGGTAGGTGATTTCATGACCGGAAAAGAGGAGGAGCCGCAAGGACTGTCTGTGCCCGAGCCAGGCGCCGGAGAGATACCAGGACCGCAGGTCGGCGCTGCCCCGATCGATGTAGCCATCGGACCGGATGGCGGACAGGCGTCCGTCGAGGGTGAAGCCCGTGTCCGTTCGACCGGACCTGCTTCCGGACAACAGGCCAGTGCCGAAGCGGGCCATGGTCCGGCGGGTGCCGAACGCGCCGCCGGAGAGGGCCAGTTCGGCGAAAGGCTCGAGGGCGAGGTGGTCGGTGCGCAGGTTGACGCTGGCGCCGAAGGCGCCGGCTCCGTTGGTGGAGGCGCCCACGCCACGCTGGATTTGGATATCCTCCGTGGAGGAGGCGAAATCGGGGAGGTCCACCCAGAAGACCTGGTGGGATTCCGGGTCGTTGAGGGGCACACCGTTGATGGTGACGTTGATGCGGGTCTGGTCGGTGCCGCGGATGCGGAGGTTGGTGTATCCGATGCCGGTGCCGGCGTCGGCGGCGACCAGGGCGGACGGGGTTGCATCCAGGAGGAACGGCACGTCCTGTCCGAGATTCGAGGCATCCAGTGTTTCCGAGGAGACGGTGCTTCGGGTGAACGGGGACAGTCGCCGGGCACGGGTTGCTTCCACGGTGAGCAGGTCGAGGAGGGTTACGGATTCCGCGAGCCGGAAATCGAGCGGCGGGACGGCCGTACCGTCCGCAACGGTGGTGGACTGCACCTGCGTTTGGTAGCCGACGAAGGTGGCACGCAGGACGTGGGTGCCCGGCCCGGGCAGCCGCAGTTCATAGCGCCCGTCCGCGTCGGCCATTCCGCCGCGCAGTGTACCTTCCTGCGAGCGGTTCGATGCGGCGGTATCCGGCAGCGGATGCTGAGAGGTGCCGACCAGGACGACGGTCGCTCCTGGCAGCGGGTGTCCGTGGATGTCGGTGACCGTCCCCCGGAGGATCGGTTCCTGGCAGAACAAGGGTAGGCAGAGGCAGGCGGCGGCGACGCCGAGGAATAATGCTTTCATCGTGCAAGGTGTTATGGCGTCCCCTCCGGGCGTTCCGTTGCGGCTGGCAGTCACCCGAAGGTTCCTGCAAGGTCGGTACGTCCGGAGCGCGGACAGCGGATGAATACCCTGGCGGTCGGCCAGGAGAGAACACGATGGGTTACCAATCCGAATGAATGCTGCTGGAGAGATGGTGAGCACTCATTTCCCTTCCCGGCATGACCCGGGCAGGTTCGATGGGTATGATCTCAGCCCGCCGGCCTGGTCCGGTGGAAAACACCGGGCCGTCCTTGGGCACCCCAAATGAGACGAAAGGCAAAGGTAGGCGCTTCGACGGGAATCCGTAGCGGGCGGGCGGCGGAAAAAGGCGTAACGGCCGGGGGAGGAGGCTGGTCATTTTTTCAGAGCTTTGCGATAAGGGGCGCCGGTGGTCGGTGTCTTCTAAAAAAAAAATCAAATGGAGACAGCGGAGATATGCAGGCAGATGTGTTGTATCGCGGAAGACGCGGCCGATTTCATCCGGCAGGAGCTGGGGCGGGTGCGTCGGGCGGACATCGAGACCAAGACCCTCAACAGTCTGGTCAGTTACGTGGACAAGACGGCGGAGGAAATCCTGGTCCGGCAATTGGGCACCTTGTTGCCGGAAGCGGCCTTTCTGACGGAGGAAGGCACGGTGGAACAGGGGGAGGCGCCATGGCGTTGGATCATCGACCCGTTGGACGGCACGACCAATTTCCTGCACCAGCTGCCAGGATTCGCCGTCAGCATCGGGTTGCAGCACGGATCGGAGCTGGTGGCGGGCGTCGTGCTGGAAGTCACCCGGAAAGAATGTTTCCATGCCTGGCAGGGTGGGGGCGCCTATCTCAACGGACAGCCCATCCGGGTATCCGGAACGGATATGTTGTCGGATGCCGTGGTGGCCACCGGCTTCCCATACCGGGATTTCGAGCGGTTGGCGCCCTATTTCCGGGCGATGGACAGTTTTGTCCGCCGCAGCCGCGGCTTGCGGCGGCTGGGGGCTTCCGCTGTCGACCTGGCCTACCTGGCGTGCGGCCGTTTCGACGCCTTTTTCGAATACGGGCTGAGTCCTTGGGACGTCGCCGCCGGCATTGTCATCGTCCGGGAAGCCGGCGGGCAGGTCAGCGATTTCCGGGGCGGAGATGATTACCTGTTCGGGGCCGAAATGGTAGCGGCGGCGCCGGGTGTGTTCGACAGTGTCCTGGCGGTGGTGAGGGAGGCCCATGGGGAGGGATAGTCGGCATGGCCTCCGGTCGGCCCTTACCTGGCGCGGATGACGAACTGGTACGGGAGCAGGTTCACCTCCACGACGAAGTGTCCGAAGCCGGCGGCCTTGAGTTCGGTGACAACCTCGTCGATGGACACCTTGTGGTCTGTCGGAGGGCCGACGGGGACTTCCGATTGGAAGAAGTCGATGACGACCAGTTCGCCGGTCGGTCGGATACCTTTCCGGACCTGTGCGAAGTATTCCGTCCGTTTTTCGATATGGTGGTAGGTGTTCACGACGAGGACCATATCCACCTCCCCTTCCTGCAGCAAGGGGCTGTCGTACGGCAGTTTGCGGAGCCGGACGTTGGCGATGCCGTTGTCTTCCAATCTTTTCTTCAGATGCGCCTGGAATTCGTCGCTGACATCGGCGGCGATGACATCGGCCCCTTGGGCGGCCAGCCTGACGGAAAAATATCCTGAGCCGGCGCCGATGTCCATGACGGTTTTTCCTTTCAGGTCGCCGAGGTAGGCGAGCACCTTGTCCGGTTGCTGGTAGGCGTCCCTTTCCGGCGATTCGAATCGTTGGATGAGTTCTTCGGTGGAGGAGCGGTGCATATATGCGTTGGCGGAGTGGGCGGGCGGGTGGTGGTTGCCGCCGTGAGCGGGCTTGTGCGGATGTTCCTGTGACATAAGTGGGAAGTGGATAGCGGCCAGCAGCAAGCTGGCGAGGATGATCGGATTTTTCATGATGCGAAGGTTGGTGTTTGTGTGAACGTCATGGCAGCGGCCGGCTCTCGGCCGCCCCCGGCAGTCGTCGGCTCCAATGGTAGGAGGCGAGCCCGACCAGCAGGTTGCCCATGCCGAGGACGGATTCCCAGGTGTTTTGGCGGAAGGCGAAGACAACCATCCAGAGCGAGAGGAGCAAATACAGTACCTGGAACAGCGGGAACAAGGGGCTTCGGAACGCCTGTCGGTCTGCGGCGGCCGGATTGCGGCGGCGGAGGAGGAAGACCCCGAAGACCGTCAGCATGGTGGATACGGACAGCAGGACCCCGCAGTAGATGAGAATCTGCTCGAACGTGCCGGTCAGCAGCAAGGCCGTGCTGACGGCGAACTGCAGCCACAACGCCCGTTTCGGGATGCCGTCCGGCCCGGCGCGGAAATACCGCCACAAGGGATGTTCGCGGGCGATGCTCGAGGTGACCCGCGACCCCACCCATACCATGGCGCTGATACCGGAAATCAGGAGCAGGGAAATGGCCAGGCCGAACAGGTCGCCCGCCATATCGCCCAGCATCCGACGGGCGGCGAGCGTGCCGACGTTGAGTTCGCCGGTGAGGTCCTGGACAGGTACATGCCGCAGGAAGACATACTGCAGCAGGGTGTAGAGGACGGTGACGAGGAAAGTCCCGCCGATCAGCGCCACCGGTACGGATTTGGCCGGCCGTTCGAATTCCTCCGTGATATACGTGGCGGCGTTCCAGCCGGAATAGGAATAGCTGACGTAGATGAGTGCCACCGCAAAGGCGGCCGATCCGAGTTCCGGAAAAAAATCCGCCCCTATGGAAAAAGGATTTCCCGAGCTGCCCGGCAGGACCAGTCCGATGGCGACCAGGACGACGACGAGGGCTACCTTCAGCAGGGTGCTGGTGTTTTGGAAGCCGGCGCTCACCGGCAGGCTCCGGGTATGTACGAAGGTGATGCTTGCGAGCAGCAGGACGCCCATCCAGGGGCGGTTCGTCGGGCCGTAGGGGAAATATTCCGAACAGGCGATGGCGGACAGGGCGATCGGCGCAGCGAATCCGACCGTCAGCGAAATCCATCCCGACAGGTAGCCGACGACTGGGTGGTACAGCCTGGAGAGGAAGGTGTACTCACCGCCCGATCGGTTGATCTGGGAGCTTACCTCCGCATAGCTGAAGGCACCGGACAAGGCCAACAGACCGCCCGCCACCCAGAGGGTCAGGACGACCGCCGGTTGGTTGAGCTCCCTGAGTTGGAAGCCGAGGCTGGTGAAGGCGCCGGTACCGATCATGTTGGCGATGACGATCGCCATACCGGTGAGCAGTGATATTTTTTTAGCTGGCATGTGTCGAACGGGAGGGCGGGACCTTGGATACCCTGGTCGGATGTGGTCCCGCGCTGTGGCGAAGATAAGGAAATACGGGCATGAAAGCTGATTCCGTCGGGGAGGGAGGCTTCGCTGGGCGGTGCGGTTGCGGGGGAGGAATCAGGTCGGAGCCGGGTGGCCTGTCCGTCCGAATCCGGCCGGGCATGACAAAAATCATCCGGCGGCGGTGGTGTGGATGTCGTGGGATTGGCGGAAAAACCTTTACCTTGTCATTTTCCAAACAAAAAAATACGGGGCGTCAAAAGTTGTGGCAGGACACGGGTGGTGGGCATCCGTGCCCCGCCAAACGGAACGACCTGGCCGGCGGCCAGGCGTTGTCGTGTCAGGACCAATACGGAGTGGGATGAGAGCAATCGGGTGGATGATCATGCTGGCGACGTCGGCGGTCTGTTGTCGGGAGCATACCTACCGGCAGCTGACGATAAAAGGCTCCGATACGGAAGTCAACCTTGTCGTCGCCTTGGCCGAGGCGTATATGGAGCGGGATTCCCAGGTGTCGATTTCCGTCACCGGCGGTGGTTCCGGTGCGGGGATAGCGGCCCTGATCAACGGCAAGACCGACATCGCGAACGCATCGCGTGCGATGGATCCGGCGGAACTGGCCTTGGCGTCCGCACGGGGTGTGCGGCCGGTTCCTCTCATTTTGGCGTTGGATGCCATCGCGGTGGTGGTACAGGCGGACCTGGCGGTGGACAGCCTGACCCTGGCGCAATTGTCGGGTTTATACCGGGGGACGGTCCGCAACTGGAGATCGGTCGGGGGGCCGGACCTGCCGGTTTCGCTTTATGGTCGGCAGAGCAACTCGGGGACGTTCGCTTATTTCCGGGACAGTGTCATCCGGGGAGAATATGCACCCTCCCTGAAGCAGCTGAACGGGAGTGCCCAGCTCGTCGAGGCGCTTCGGAAAGACCGGGCGGGCGTCGGATACGTGGGTGCGGGCTATGTCCGGCAGGCGGACGGGACGGTGCGGCAGGGGGTGAAGGTGCTGAAGATAATAGTCCTGGAGGGGCGGCCGGCGGAGGCGACCTTGTCTCCGGAGGCCGTGTACGGCGGAGCGTACCCATTGGTGCGGCCCTTGTATCAGTATGTCGATGGCCCGCCGAAGGGTGCGCTGCTGGCGTTCCTCCGTTTTTGCCAAGGGGAGGAAGGACGGCGGCTGATAACGGAGAGCGGGTATTTTCCGGTACCGGCGGCGGCGGAGGATTGGTCTCCGCCACCCACAACCTGGGTTGACGATGCGAAGTAGACTTGTCAGGCAGATAGAGGACCGGCTGATGGGCTGGGTATTTCGGGCGGCGGGCATGATGGCCGTCACGGTGTTGCTGGGCATATTCGCGATGTTGGTGTACAACGGGGCGAGTGCGTTCCGGACGATTCCATGGGTGGAATTTTTCAGCGGGGCGGAATGGCGGCCATCGGCATATGGGCGGCCGAGTTACGGTATCGGAGCGATGGTGGTGAGCACCTGGTTGGTCACGTCGGGTGCGATGATGTTGTCCATACCGCTCGGCATTGGTGCGGCGGCGTATCTGTCGGAGGTGGCATCGCCGGGAGTCCGGTCGCTGCTGAAGTCCGGTGTGGAGTTGTTGGCGGGAGTTCCTTCCGTGGTGGTGGGGTTTCTGGGCATTGTCTGGGTGGGGCCCTGGCTGGCGCGGGTCACGGGGCAGTCCAACGGGCTGAACGCGTTGAACGGCAGCATCCTGTTGGCGGTGATGTCCTTGCCGACCCTGATATCGGTGGCGGAGGATGCGATTCGTTCCGTGCCGCGACATTTCAAGGAAGCCGCGTATGCACTGGGAGCCGACCGCTGGACGACCTTGCTCCGGGTGACTTTGCCGGCGGCTTTGCCGGGTCTCGTGGCGGCGGTGATACTCGGCACGGGCCGGGCGGTGGGTGAGACGATGACCGTTCTGATGGCGACCGGGAATGCGGCCGCCCTGCCGGGCGGTTTCTTCGATTCCGTCCGTACGATGGCGGCGACGATTGCCATCGAGCTGGGGGAAGCGCCCTACGGCACCCCCCATTACCACGGTCTTTTTGCGGTGGGGGGCGTGTTGTTCCTGATGACCTTGTCCTTCAACCTGTTGGCGGAGCGCATAGCGGCTCGGTTCCGGTATCGGGCCTGAGCGGCGGAAGTAGTTCGCCGGAAAAAAAGAGGGTGTCACATGAAGCGATGGAGAAAATATGCCGCCTGTCTCGGATGTTCGTACCTGTATCTGTCGGCCGGATTGGTATTGGTGTTCCTGGGAGGCATCCTATGGGTCGTCTGTTACAGCGGGGCGTCGGTGGTGGATATGGAATTCATCCGGTCGTATCCCCGCCTGGGCATGACGGCGGGCGGCATTTTCCCGGCGGTTGTGGGGACGGTCTGGGTGACGATGGTCACGGCCTTGTTTGCCGTTCCGGTGGGGCTGGCTGCCGGCATCTACCTGGGCGACCGGCTCCGGGAGAACCGGCTGAACAGCCTGGTGCGGGCGTCGATCCGAAACCTGGCCGGTGTGCCGTCCATCCTATACGGCTTGTTCGGGGTGGCGATTTTTGTGCGGGGTATGGGCGCGGGGGCATCGGTGCTGGCCGCCGGCCTGACCTTGGGGCTGCTGACGCTGCCGTACATCATCACCACGACGGAAGAGGCGTTGAAGCAGGTGCCGGCCTCCATGCGGGAAGGATCCCTGGCATTGGGGGCGACCGACTGGGAAACCCTGGCCCGGGTGGTGCTGCCGGCGGCGGCACCCGGTATCCTGACGGGGGTGCTGCTGGGTCTGTCCCGGGCAGCCGGGGAGACGACGCCTATCTTGTTCACCGGGGCGGCCTTTTATCTGCGCTACCTGCCGGGGTCGGTGTTCGACGAGTTCATGGCCCTGCCGTACCACCTCTTCATTTTGTCGACCCAGCACCATGCGATCGATACGGTGCGGCCGCTCGCCGAGGGGACGGCCCTGGTCCTGCTGGGTTTCGTGTTGCTGCTGCATCTGCTGGCCGTACTGGTCCGGTACCGGTACCGTCGTCACCACCACTTTTGAATGAGACCAAAGATTGAAATCAAGGAGCTGCAGCTCCGGTTCGGTACCAAGCAGGTATTGAAAGACATCCGGTTGGACATTCCCGCCAACCGGATTGTCGCCTTGGTCGGCCCGTCCGGCTGCGGGAAATCCACGCTGCTGCGAAGCATAAACCGGCTGCACGACCTGCATCCCGATGCCCGGCTGTCGGGTGAGATTCTGCTCGACGGGGAGGACATCCTGACGGACCAGGCGGATGTCGTGGCGGTCCGCCGCCGGATCGGTATGGTGTTCCAAAAACCCAATCCTTTTCCGAAATCCATTTTTGAGAACGTGGCGTTTGGATTGAAAATAAACGGCGTGCGAAAAAAATCCGCTTTGCGGGAACAAGTGGAGCGGGTACTCCGGCAGAGTTCGCTCTGGGAGGAGGTTCATGACCGGCTCGACAAACCGGCCTTGGATCTGTCCGGCGGGCAGCAACAGCGGCTCTGCATCGCCCGGGCCATAGCGATCCGTCCCGAGGTGCTGCTGATGGACGAGCCTTGTTCGGCCCTGGATCCCATCAGCACACGCAAGGTGGAGCAGCTGATGCTGCAGCTGAAGCAGGAATATACCATCCTCATCGTCACGCATAACATGCAACAGGCCCGCCGGGTCGCCGACCGGACGGCGTTCATGTACCTGGGGGAAATCATCGAGTACGGTGAGACGGCCCAAATATTCGAGTCGCCGGTTTCCGAGCTGACGCGTAACTATGTGCAGGGGCATTTCGGATAGGGCTGATTCGGTGGGATGGGGATGGATTTTCTCCCCGCTTCGCGGTGCTGCTGGTTTGTTGCGGATTCGTTGGAAGTGGATGGATTTTTCTCCCCGCTTCGCGGTGCTGCTGGTTTGTTGCGGATTCGTCGGGCTGGGATGGATTTGGTCCCCGCTTCGCGGGGATGCTGGTACGCGAATTTAAGAGAATTAGGCGAATTACAGGGATTTTTTTCTTTCTTTAATTATTTGGTTGGGAAGCTGTTACATAGTGCATCGCCTTTTTTATTACCAGGATTTTGCTCCCCGCTCGCGGGGAGGGTTTGCGGTAAGCTGTTACGGATTCGTCGGGATGGGGATGGTTTTTTTCCCCGCGAAGCGGGGAAAAAATAAATCCGCTTCCAACGAAACCGCCATTTCATCACTCCTTCGGCCGCGCCATGGCGCATCCATGAGGCCCAAAGCGGCACCGACCAATTTGATATGCGCCCATTGACGGGGATGTGGAAACGCTGTCCAGGCAATGATGTTGTTTGCGTATCAATTCGGAATGGCTTGCCATAAAGAGAAAGCATAGCGAGCGTTGTTTTCGGTCTGATTTCTGTTTTGATGAGGGAGCTCGCGGGCCGGAAAACGGAAGACAGACCATGTTGAGAGGTATCCGGGCCGGACCGTTGTAGGCGGAAGCAGAAAGGAAGTCCTTTCCCGGTGTCACGGCGGTGATATCAAATAGAACGAATACCTATGTCGACATCAAAACACATCGATATCCGAGGTCAATTGCTACGTGGTGGCAGGTGGTTGTCGCTGCTGCTGGTCGGCACGGCGGCCGGCACCTGGCTGGGACAGTCCGCGGTGGCAGGTTTGTTTCCGACCGTGATAACCCTCAGCATCTGGGCCGGCCTGTTGTGTGCGGTCGTACCGGTATTGTGGCAGAAGCTGAGAGCGCCGTCCCTTTCGGAGGAACGGTATGGGGAGCTGACCTTGTTCCTGAGCAGCCTGTTTTGTGGCAGTGCCTTGTCCGGTGCCGCCCTGCAGCCGGGTCACATCGATTATTTCCGGTATTTCCGGCTGGCAGGATTTCTTCCATACACCGATGCGAAGGGATTCTTCGATACAATCATGACCTGGCCAACAGAGACAATGACGGTACAGGCCTCTCGCCGGCCTTTGAACGCCGTCATGGACATTTTCACATTCCATATTGGCAGCCGGACGCTACTCGGTAATTATTTTGTCAAGGCCATGCTGAGCGCCCTGGCCGGAACGGCTTTTGTGCAGGCCCTGCGCCTGCATGTCGGCCGGTCGGCGGCCTGGATGGCCGGGAGTGTGCTGTTGTATTGGATATGGCCGTTCCTGCCGATGCAGATGTCCGAAACCAATGGGATCATTCTTGCCACGGTGGGGATGGCCTTGCTGCTGTTCGCGCTGGCCACCCGGCGGAGGATGCTGGTTTTCGCGGGCATAGCCAGCGTGGCGATGGCGGAAATGGCCCGTTCCGCGAACCCGTTGCAGGTGTACGGCCTCGCTTTCGGCCTTGCCTTCCTGTTTCCATTTTTCAGGAACCGGATGTTCACCGGCATCCTTCTGTGGGGGTTTGCCCTGGTTTGGCAGCTGTCCCTGCCGGCGGTGTTGAACCGTTGGTACAGTCATCCGGATGCCGGGCTGAACAGCAACATCGGCGCCACCCTGCTGGGCTTGGCGCGTGGAACGAACTGGGCGGAAGCCAACGACTACGTCTTCCAGACATATCCGGAGCAGCTGCGGTCCGAAAAGAGGGGGCTGGAACGGAGGATCGATTCGGAGAACGAGGTGAACAGGATACAGCTGTCCCTGGTGCTGCCGACCATTCGGGAGCAGCCCCGGAAACTGCTGTTCTCCTTGCAGCGGGGCTTCGGCATGGTATTTCACCAGACCCTGGAAAGGGTGGCGGAGGCGTTCGGGATGCACCGGTTCGGCCACAGCTG
Source organism: Bacteroidota bacterium (assembly GCA_041163745.1). Classification (GTDB taxonomy): domain Bacteria; phylum Bacteroidota; class Bacteroidia; order Chitinophagales; family Saprospiraceae; genus UBA6168. The sequence continues at coordinate 13,523 of JBEAQU010000033.1, read as the reverse complement.
GGAGCGGCCCTGGATCTGGTTGCCGTTTTACGGCGGTTTGGCATTCCTGTCGCTGTTGTTGGTACGAAGTCGGCGGAGCCTGGTCTTCCTGACCGTACTGGTCCTGGGTATGTACTTTACATTTACCCCCTTGGTCATCGGCGACACCGGCTGGCGTATCGTCGGCACGCAGTTGGCGGGGCTTTCCCTGGTGACGGTGTTGCTGCCGTTGGGAATCCGGCATCTCCTCTGCCGCTGGCGGGGGAAAAATCCGGAGGAGGTCCCGATGCGGCGAAGTACCCAATCCCCTGCCGCCATCGGCATGGCATATGCCGTATTGGCGCTGACACTGTCCAGCGTCCCGTATCCGGGGGTTTGCCGTTGGCTGGCCGGACAGGAATCCGGTGGTGGTGCGCCGGTGGTGCTGAAGGTGGCAGTTTCCGCGGAGCGGCGACCGGGATGGACAGGCCCCGACAGCGCCGTCATCACACCCGACATGTTGGCGGAATGGGCGGTCTGGATGCGGCGGAACGAGCCGGACAACCCGCGTTGGACGATGCAGGAGCGGTTCTTCACCGAACAAAAGGACGGCATTTCCGCCCTCCGCTACGAGGGAGTAGACCAGCTGGTCCTGGAGGTGAAGGATTCCGCCGTATGTGCCGCCATACCGGCTCCGGCGCAACTGATTCCCTGGATGCCCGGAGTCCGATGCCGGGTGACCAGGTAGTAATAGTCGTTCCGGTACCGACGGCACCTCAGCGCCAGCGGACAGGAAGGGAGGTCATTCCGCTGAATCCCACCCGGTCCAGGCGCTGCGCCGGCCGTCGCGGATCCAGTTCAAGGCGGTCCAGGACCGGCAGTAGGGAATGGACCACCGCATCCGCCTCCCTTTTGGCGAGGTGATGTCCGGGACAGAAATGAATGCCGCCCCCGAAAACGAAATCGCGTCGGGCCGGCCGGTTGAGCAACATCGTATCCGCGTGGGGGAAAACGTCGGGGTCTCTGTTGGCGGACTGCAACCCGACGGCGACCAGGCTGCCTGCGGGGACGGTCATTCCGCCCAGTTCCACTTCCCTTTTGGTTGTTCGCATGACCTGAATACCCGGCGGGTACAGGCGCAGGCATTCCCCGATGAAGTTGGAGACCAAGCCGGGGTCGGCCTGCAACTGCTTTGCGACGGCCGGTCTGGTGAGGAGTTCGTAAACCAGGTTGGTCAGGTGCAGCGAGGTGGTGAAAATCCCCGCATCCCAGAACAGGTTCATCATGCCGACGGCTTGTTCCATGCGGATCGCACCGGTATCCACGGCATGGAGCAGATAGTTTTTCATCGACCGTTCGGTGGAACCCGGCTGTCGGTCTTCCATGTACCCGGTGAAAAAGTCACCGACGGCCGTCTTGATTTCCGTTTCGTAAATGCTTCGGGGCATCCTGGCCAGCAAGGCCCGGTAATTGCGCTCGTCGAGTCCCAGGAAGCGGCCGACGGCCGACTGGACGATGGGAATGGACCAATCGAGGGCGACATCAAATCCGGGCTGGCGCAGCAGCGAATCCCGGAGTTCCCGGACGTCCTCGTCCACCCGGTCCGCGGCTTTCCGGATGGCTTTCGGGGCGAACTGCGGCTGCACGACGGACCGCATGTGGGTGTGGTCCGGTGGGTCCGCGCCGAGCAGGAAAGGCTCGTCGTGGTATGCTTGGTTGGAGAATGTGTCGTGGTCCTGCATGACCCGGGTGGCCAGTTCATAGTTCAGCACCAGCCAGCAGTTGTTTTTTGGAAAGAAATGGATGCCTCCGAATGGTCGGAGAAAACCGTATATGGCCGGCAAGGCGGTGACATTCGCCGGATGGAGGATGTCGGTGTGGTTGACGAACGCCTCGCAGGCGGCCTTGTCAGGGGCGGCTGCCGCCGGCGGTGGCCGGCGATGGTGGCGCCTGGGCGGCAGTTGCGCAGGGCTTGTTTGTTCCGTGCCATACCGATGGATGGTGGACAAGCGGTCCAGGCCAGCCAGGCTCGTCGGCATTCCGACGGAACAATGCCCGATGGTATGCCATGGCTTCCGCTGCAGCAGCGGAAGGATGAGGTCCAGTCGGACGGGCGCACCCATCATGTCCTCGAACAGATGATGGGGGGGCGGTGTGTGGGCGCTTATCAACCGGCCCAGGGAAGCGGGGTAGTAATCGAAGCCGGTGGGACCCGGAACGATGTTTTCCAGTGCGGCGGAAAGGGCAGGCCGGAGGCTGGCGGCCAGGGGCGTATGGAAAGGGAGGCAGGTTTGCTGCCGCAGGTTTCGCCAGGCGACGCCCTGTCGGGTGAGGGCCTGTTCCAGCCGGTGGCGTTCTTCCGGTTCGCACAGCACCACCAGTCCCTGAGGGGCCAGCATCGCAGCGGGGAAGACCGGGCAGGGCAGGTCCGCGGGCAGGGTGTCGATGGTTGCATCCGGCAGATACAAGGCGGCCATGGGGCGCAGCGCTTGCCCGGCGGCTCGCAGGATATCGGAGAGCAGCGCCACCGCCTGCTCCCGGGAGATGGCACCGGCGGCACAGAGCGCCGTCAGTTCCCCCAGTCCGATGCCCAGGGCTGCCGTCGGTTGCAGGCCCCTGTCGAGCCACTGGTCCAGGATGGCCAGTTCCGCCGCCATACCGACGAATAAGGCGTTTTCCGGCGGAATGGGATTGTTTGCCCGGTGGTTCTCATGAAAATGAGGCAGGATGCTGGCATGGCCCGTCTGTCGGACCAGTTGGTCGGTCCGGAGGATGGACGCCCGGAAGACCGGGTCGGACGGGAAAGCGGCGGCGGTTGCCGGCTCGGACCATCCTTCCGGCGATCCGAACACCAGCAGGACCTCCGCTGCCGGCCGGGATGGCTGCAGCCAGCCGCGTAATTTGGAAATCAGGTTCATCCGGTCGGTTGATGTTGTTTTTTCCAACGCAGCGGCATGCTCACCGCACCGTTGAAATCAAGGGTGCAAACAAAATGTGGCGGGGAAGCGGGCACCAGTGCCAGCTTGCCGGCCAAAGGCAGGAAAGCCTGAGCGAAGTGGTTGGCCGCCATCCTGCCGATATGGCTGCCCAGGCAGTGATGTACCCCGCTGCCGAAGGCAAAATGACGCTTGGCCGGCCGGTCCAGCAAGCACTCGTCGGGGTGCTGGAAGACATTCGGGTCCCGGTTGGTGGCGAGGTGGCTGACGATCACGATACCACCGGTCGGGATGGCGATGCCGTCCAGGGTGGTGTCCCGCAGCGCCACACGAGGCACGAACGGTGGCGGGGCCAGCCGCAGGCATTCTTCTGCAAACTTGGGAATCTGCTCCGGATGTTCCGAAAGCTGTTCCCGCAATGCCGGCCTTGTCAACAAGGTGTACGCCATGTGGCTCAGCAGGGCATAGGTCGTGTTGCTGCCGGCTGTCCACGACAATTTCATGAGACCGACGGCTCGATCGAAGGTAATCCTTCCTTGGGCCACCAGTTCCAGCAGCACGGCCGACAAACCTTCGTAGTCGCCGGGATTCGAGCTCCTTTTCAAATAGTTCGAGAAGAAATCGATGATACCTGCCGGATCCGCAGCGGGTGTCTCCCCCGGAATCTGCCCGATGTCCTCCTCGGAAAGGCCCAGCAGCAGGGCGTTCATCCGAAAGGTAAGCGGCATATAGACCTGTCTCGCCAAGTCGAATGTCGGTTGGGTGGAGACGGCTTCGAACAGGTCGGCAAGGGCCTGCGGCACATACTCGTCCAGATAGCGAATGGATTTGGGGATGAAGAACGGTTGCATCAATGCCCGGATGCCCGTATGCTCGGGCGGGTCGGTACCGAGCAGGGAGCTGTCGAAATAGTGGTAGCCCCGGTTGGAAAAGGTGTCGGTGTCCTGCAGGATGGCATCGGCCAACGCATAGTCCAGCACCATCCAGCTGGAAAGCCGGGAGATGTAATGGACATTGCCCCGCGTCCGAAGAAAAGCCAGGGCCGCCAACCACTCCCAATGCGTCATGTCGGTCTTGCTGCCGAGCTGCGCCAGGAAAGGCTGGAACCGGTCGGTGCTGGCGGCCGGTGGCGACACCGTCTTGGCAAAGAGGCGCCGGTTTTGTTTTTTGATCGCTGCAGCGGTCTGCCGGAAATGCGCATGTTCCGGATGCTCCTCCGTCAGGGAGCGCCACACCTGAACCGGACAGGCCAGGTCTTCGGCCACTTTCCGTACGGCATGCTCCGGGAACGGATGGGTGCCGACGGTCAGGACGGAACGGTAGCCTTCGTCCAGTGCGGCACGCGTCATCCGGTGCATATGTACCGGTGCGCGCAGCAACTTTTCATGAAAATCATTCGGCACCAATTCATACCGGGATACCTTCGCCGCCAGGGAGCAGGAAAAGAAATCACAGGCCAGGGGCTGCAGGGAAACATCCTTCAGTTGAGAAAGGAAAAAAGGGATCTGGCCGACCGGCATGTCGGAATGGAACGGCCGGAAAGGTTCTTCCGTGAAAACCTGCCACGGCACGCCGTGCCGTTCAAGGTGCCCCCCTGCCGCTGCCAGGTCCTCCCGCCGGCAAAAGGCGATGCTTTGGTCCGTCGCAGCCTCATAAGTGGGAAGCAAGGGTACGGGACTGTCGAAGTACAAGGGGTGGTGCATGCCTGCCTGCACATAGACCAGCAGGTATTCCTTGGGGAGTTTGGTCATGGCCATGGCCTTGGCGACACGGACCACATCCTCCCTGGTGTAGGCCTCGGCGGCATAGAGCGCCGCCGCTTCCCCCAGGCTTTGTCCCAATACCGCCGCCGGAAATAGGCCCTCGGATTTCCACAGGTCGGTGAAAGCCAGCTGGATGGCCGCCGTCACCGTGAAGTTCCGGCTGTCATCCCGCAGGAAATCCGGTGGGGCCGCACCCTCGAAATGGGGCAGGATGGCCGGAAGACCTTGTTGTCGGACGAGCCTATCCGTCTGCCGGACGGAATCGCGGAACACGGGTTCCTGCTCGTACAACGGACTACCCATCCCGGGCCAATGGTGCAGGCATCCTCCGAAAACGAACAAGGTCCGTTCAGGGGTCCGGGAAATGAATCGCCTGCCTTGCCGGAGGAGAAGGTCGAATCGCATGATGATGTCGTTTAAGTGGTGTAGGGGGATGGCGGTCGAACGCTGGCGTATCGGTGGAGCGCTTCCACACAACAGGCCGTGGTCATCTCCTCGCTGCCCCATCCCATGATTCGCTTGGGGCCGCCGTAGTAGAAAAGCCGGCGGGCCCAGCTGCCATGCGGCAGCTGCCGGGCACAGAGGAAGGAAACGGCTTGTGTCGGAATGTCTTCCGGATATCGCAGGTTCAGCAGGGTGCAGACCATGAGCGCCGTGTCCAGCGGGTGGTTCTCCACACTGCCGTCGGCTTGGAAGGAAGCCAGCACCCGCTCCCGGAGAAGCGCCCGCATCGGCTCCAGGGCCGTGATACCCAAGTGATAATTCCTGGAGAAGAAATAATAGACGGTGGAAGGCTTGCGGTACCATTTGTCGCAATCCTCCTCCAGCCCCCGGATGACGATGTCGTTGAGCCAGGCGGCGACGGGCGCCGTCTCCTCCCGTAGGCCGATGTAAGACAGCACGTTGGCATTGACCACCGCATCCGTGTCGTCGCGTTCACATTCGAAGTGCTTCCAGAACAAGTAGGATTTGACGGGATTTCGGAGCGCCCGCAGGCATTCGGACAGATTGGCCGGATGCAGGTTCATGGGACGTCGGAAGGTATACCAGGTGTACAGGCGCTTGTCGGGCGTCTTGTTGGAAAGGATGGCCGGGCGGTTGTCCGGAATCCGCACGCCCATGGCCGTCAGGAAAGCGCTGGCCATGGCCGTCAGGTCCAGGTCGCAGGGCGTCACGGAATGAAAGGGATGTTCCCGGGTGAAGTGCTGCCAGATGCCGTGTCTTTGCATGTTGTCCAGCAGAAAGCCGGAGAGCCGCCGGAGGATGTCATCGGTATGTCCGACACCGGCCGTATGCAGCAGGGACAGGCCGATCAGGATGGCGGGGAACACGGAGTGGGGGTCTTCCGAGACGGTCCCTTTCCGGTCGCCGTCCTCGAACGTTTCCATTTCCTCGTTGCTGCCGCCGACGGCCTGGGCGGTGAGGGTAGGGAAGCCACCGCCGGGGAACTGCCGTTCCCGGAGGAAGCGTAATCCGCGCAAGACGGCTTCGCGGGTGGCTTCGGATGTCGGCAGGTCGGTTGTGAAATTATTTTTCATAGGCATTCAATGGTCGGTCATCGGATCAGGTTGAACACGGTTCGCTTCCCCAGGTCATATAATTCGAGGAGGTCGTAGCGGATGGTCCGGATGTCGCGCAGGAAAAGCACCAGGAACACAGGCAACAACCAGGCGGTCCGCGGGGCGGCGAGGGCGAGTTGTGCCAGCAGGACCACCGGCAGGACTGTCTGGTAGAACGAGGTCATGAGCAGCCGCCAGCGGCTGTGGTCGGGTTTTACGATGACCACGAAGTCGACGGACCGATAGGTCCGCAGCAGCCAGGCGAGGAACAGGTAGGTCCCCAGCAGGATCAGCAAAGGGTACTGCCGCAGGGACAGCAGGGCGAAGGCAAAGGCGCCCAGTTCGGCGGAAACGGCCAGGACGGCCAGGCGCCGCAGCCGCCGGGGATCCGAGAGCAGTACGGCGAAGGTGTGGATGCCGCCCTGCCGGTCGTGTTCGAGGTCGGAGAACTGATGGCAGGCGATCGACCGGAACCCGAAGGAGAAGGACCAAACCGCAAAGCTAACCAGCAAGGGGCCCGGCGGCAGGCTGCCGCCGTATGTGTACATGCCCGTCAGCAGGAACAGGGTCGGGAACAGGTGCGCCCCCGATGCATCGGCCAGACTGCCGAGGATCCCTCTTTCCTTGAACCGGAACGGGGGGGCGGAATACAGCGTGAAGGCGATCCAAGGCGGCAGATAGGCCAGGGCGGTGGGAAGGCTGTCCCGGAAATAGTACAGGAAGCCGGCTCCGCCGGCCAGGCTTAGGCCGATCAGGAGCAGGGATTTCCAGCGGGGCCAATGTTGCTGCCGGTTGTGCTTCCCGCTGCGCCGGTCGTCCTCGAGGTCGAAGAAGTCGTTGATGAGGCTGACGAAGACGGCACCCACCACGATGGACAGCAGCAGCATCCCCAAGTGGGCCAATGCACCCGCCAGGTCCGGTGTTTCCGAATGAAGCAAGACCAACAGCCCGATGCCCAGGAAGATGCCCAGCTTGTAATCCCACCATTCGTAATAGCGGGTGAATCGCAACAGGTCGTTCGTTTTCATGCGGTGCCGGCTTTTGATGGAAAGGATAGGCTCCCGGTGTCACCGGGCGGAGCCTCCCAAAGGTAATCCGCGTGGTATGCACGGTACAGCTCGAGCGGGCGGAGCGATTCCGCCAGGCCCTTGCAGGACTTCAGGTGCGCTTGGGGTACAGGCCCCGCGACCAGGCGGCGATTCGGAAACAGGCGTGCGAGCCAGGAAAACAGGGTGTTCAAACCTCCTTCCTTCACCTGCCGGGTATATCGGTTGTAAAAGTCCCGGAAACGTTTTTCCCCCCACATGGGTCGGGAGGCCAACAGCAACCGGTTGAGCTGCCGGATCCAGTACAGATGGGTGTCGGGTTTGGTTTCGTTGATCTTCCCCGGGTTGGCGAACGGCTCCCGGAGGCCGAGCTTTTCCTGCAGGATAGCCAGGAAGCGGTCGCTGTCCTCTTGAAGGAGCTCGAAAGGGAGCATGATGACGTGCTCCGGTCCGAACGCTTCCCTGTATTCGGAAATCAGGCGGTCGTAGTCGAGGAGGTTCCGATCCCGCTGGTCTTGGCGGGACAATATGTCGGGAAAGGTTCCTCCGTATCCCTCCAGGATGCTTTGCCGGTAAAAGGAGCGCTTCATGGAAGCGAACCCGCGGGTGATCATCAGCACGGTCGCCCCGGGCATATATTCCGCCAGGAATCGGCAATAGTGGGAAGGGGATAACCGCCCGCTGCCGTAGCGGAAGCCTGCCTTGCCGATGGCGATGACTTCCGTGCTGGTGACGGCATAGGCGTATGGACGCCCCGTCGTATGCCGCCGCACCGTTTCCGGCAAGCTGTGCAGGTTGTAAAAGCCGCCCATCGCGAAATTTTGATACAGCAGTTCCGGATGTTGTTCGAAACATCGCTGCAGGAAGGTGGAGCCCGCTTTGGGATAGCCGATATGGACCAGGTGTTTCATGGATGTCCGCTTGCGTTTTCAACGGGCAGGGAAAGGTCGGCGGCGGGTTCCGACCGCGTCAGCACACCCTGTTCCAGGTGATAGACCCTATCCACGATGTCGATGATCGAAGGGTCGTGGGTGATCAGCAGCAAGGAGGGGCGGGGCTCCAGGTCGCGCAGGTTTCGGACGATGGCCCCGACGGTGGTCCGGTCGAGGTGGTTGGTCGGTTCGTCCAGGATCAGCAGCCGGGGTGCGCCGACCAAGGCCCTGGCGAAGGCGATCTTCTGCCGTTCCCCGCCGGATAGCGTGGCGCCGTTTTCGCCGATGAGCGTATGGTATCCCTCCGGCAGTGCCCGGATGAAATCATCTGCGAGCACCCGGCGGCATACCTGCTCCACTTCGGCCAGGCCGATGTCACGGAAGCCGTAGCGGATGTTGTCGAGGATGCTGCCCTCGACCAACTGCGGATGCTGGGAAACGATACCGGTCTGCGACCGGATATATGGGAAATCCAGGTCGTCCGCCGGGATGCCGTCGAAGAAGATGCCGCCGGCATCGGGCCGGTACAGGCCCAGGACCAGCCGGGTGATGGTGGTCTTGCCGCTTCCGTTGGCGCCGAGGACCGCCACGAAAGCCTGCCTGCCGATGGTCAGGTCGGTGTTTCGCAGCACCTGTTTATCCTTGTAGGAGAAGGAGACGCCGGCCAGGCGGATCTCCCCGTCCATCCGCGGACGGACGGTTCCCTGATAGGGCTCCTTCCAATCGTCGGACAGGATGGCATGCAGCACCTGCAGCGCCTCGTTCCCTTCGATGAAGGCCGGCAGGCCGGCCTGCAGCTGCTTGGTCTTTTCCTGCAGCAGGCGGCTGGCCATGAAGAATGTCAGCAGGGAGCCCAGGCTGAGGGAACCGATGGCGACCAACCATCCGCCCAACATCAGGATGAGATAGGAGGATGGCGTCTGGATCATTCCCTGGATGAAAGCGGTCCGCAGCAACTGCTCGTCCCGCTCCATGGCCTGGCCCCGGAGGCGCTCCACCACTTCCCGGTATCTTTCTTTCTCCTGGTCTTCCGTACTTCGGAATTTTATCAGCTCCACCAGGGACGTGACGAAGGTGGTGGCCTTGCTGTATTGCTCCATGGCGACCCGGAAGGATTGGTGCCGCTTGAACAGGGCCTTGGTGTTGCGCTTGTTGGCCAGGTACAGGATGGGCAGGAAAGCGACGCTCACCGCGAACAAGGGCACACTGGCGTAGACCAGGAAGGGTAGCAGGATGAGCATGCTGGCCAGGTTGGACAGTACCTGAACGGTCATGACCTTCATGCTGTTGGATAGCCGGTCTGTTTCCAGGACGATCTGTGTCTGGAGGATCGTCCGGTCCTTTTCCATGAAATAATGGTGCGGGAAGGTCAATATCTTCGAAAGCAGGGCGCGCCGGAGGTTGGCAAGCATGCGATGGATGACCCGGTACAGCATTTTTTTGGTCCGGAAAGGCAGGATCACGCGCCCGATGTTGTACATGATCAGGAAGGCGGCTATCTGCGACAGCTGTAACAACTGGTTTTCAGGGATGACACGGTCCACGATATGCCGAATCAGCCAGAGGTTGGGGAGATAGAGGAACTCGTTCAGTACCAACAGCAGGATGCCGAAGACCAGGATCCGACGGTGTCCGACGGTGAGTTTGCCGAGGTAACGCCAGGCATCCAGGTAACCCTGCAGGGACGTGATCCGCCGTTTGAATGAATCGAGCATGTCGGTTGGCATTGGATACGCCGGCGCGGATGTGTCGCCGCCGCATCGTCAATGGTTCTGAATTATTGTTGGTTTCGCTTCGCTGCCAGCCTGTCCCTCAGCCGGAACAAATGGCTTGTCAGCCGTTTGAAAGTGCCTTTTTCCGGGGGCGGCAGCCGGGTGTCGATTCGTTCCAGTCCTTCCGGTACCGGCGGCAGCTGCCAATCGCCATCCGTGGGAAGGGGATAGCGGGGAGACGAGTCCCGCAGCAGTTCGTCCAGCAAGGATTTCCATTTCCGGAAATTGGGCTCCATACCGTATCCCTGGGCCACCTGTTTCCGTGCCCCTTGCGACAGCCGCTCCCAACGTGCCGGTTCCCGGCTGAGCCGCTGCAGTTCCCTTGCCGCTTCGGCGGGGTCGTCGGACACCCAACAGCCGCTCCGGTCCTCGCGGATGATCTCCGGCAGGCCGCTTTCGCTGCGCCGCACCACCGGCACCACACCCGCCGCCATGGCTTCCAATACGGCGACCGGCATGCCTTCGTAATCGGACATCAGCAGCAGCGCCTGTGCTTCCGCCAACTGTTCCCATACCTGCTCCGGCGACAGCCGACCGGTGAAGCGGATCTGGTCCCGAACCGGGCTTTGCGATACCTGGCGCCGGGCTTCCGCCAGCCCGTCGCCATCCCCGATCACGATGCATTCCAAGTCCGGGCAGCCCTGGCAGGCCGTCAGCATGGTCTCCACTACCAGGCCGATCCGCTTCTGGTATTCCACGACCCGTCCGCTGTACACAATCCGGAAAGGCCGGTCCCGATAACGGGCCGTCCGATCCGGCAGCGACACCCCGCACGGGATGGTCAGGGGCTGCTCCGCCAACCGCCGCCGCCGCAGCTCCCGCCGCAGGTGTTCGGACACACACACAACCCTGCCGCCCGCCCGCTCCGACGCCAAGACCTCCGCCATGCTCCAGTAGTAGGCTCCGTCCGCATGCATGGTGTACACCCATGGAAGACCCCGCCGCCCGCCCACCATGCCCGCATAGTAGAAGGCATGGATGCATTGCGGCAGGAATACCCTCGGCTGGTATCGGTTCAGAAAAGACAATACGTTCCGGACATTTTCCTCTGTATAAATGGACCGATGGACGATTTCGTACGGTATGCCATGCCTCGACAATCGACGGCCAAATCCGCTGTCGCGGATATCCCCGCCGAAATGCTGGAGGTGGAACATGACAGGGTAGCCCTGTGCCTTCAGCCAGACCGCCAGCTGCACCAGCCAGGTCGTGACCCCGCTGACATCGGATGGCGTGCTGTAATAGGCGAAAGCAATCATTCGGATATCGTTATGAATCGAAGGCTTCATGACGGCTGTCCGTCATGTGCAGTAAGCGGATGACAGCGTGACATCGACCGGATAGCGAATGGGATTCGTCATTTGCGCGCGGGCGGTCCGAACATCATGCAGCACACCAGGTGCCTTTGCCACGGAAACGTGCGCCGACCGGCACATGGCAAGAAGGGCTGCGGAAGAATGTCGCAGCTCGACCTTCGAATGGAAGAGCAGGAAAGTGGCGTAAACAGCAGGGTTCACACCGGATCGCACCGGCCGGGGGAGACCGTTTTGTGTTGAAGCCTGTATGGGATGCTCAGGTCGGCTGGCATCGAGAAAAGCACTGCAACAAAAATATGCCAATTTCCATCGAGCTGGTAATGGAATCGAACGCATGGTCCCAAAAGACCGCAGAAGGGCGCAAACCAAACAGTCGGGTCGCAAATGCTTAGGATACCAGCTTTCCCCGCGAGCGGGGAATCCCGTTCTCTCTTCCACATCCGTACCCAACGCCGCGTACCTCTCTCCGCGAAGCGGGGAGCAAAATTCCACTAATAAAAAGGCGGCGAAATACCCAATCCGCTTGCTATCAAAAAATTAAAAAAAGAAAAAATCCCTGTAATTAGCCTAATTCTCTAAAATTCGCGTACCAGCATCCCCGCGAAGCGGGGAAAAATACATCCACCTCCAACGAATCCACCATTCCATCACCGCGCTTCGGCCGCGACATGATGCATCCATGCAGATCAAGCCGAACCGACAATTTGGTTTGCGCCCCTGCGGAAGGGCTCGCCGGTGACCAGGGCCCGCCGGTCAGGCAGGTGTGTTTTGTTTCCACCGGACCGGATACCGGGCATACCCGCAAAGGTCAACGGACCGAAACGGGACGACCGGTTCCGTCGGGTTGGGTTCCAGGCGGTCGGCAAGCGGAAGAAACGCGGTGGTGAAATGCCAGGCCAGCATACGGGCCTGCTGGTTGCCCAGGCACGTATGTGCCCCGTAGCCAAAGGAGAGGTGCCGGCTGCCGGACCGCTCCAGATCGTACGCATTCGGGTTGGTGAACATAGCCGGGTCGCGGTTGGCGGCGATGGTGCTGATATGCAACAGTTCGTCTTCCTTGATTTCCTGCCCTCCGATCTCCATCGGCCGGGTGGTTGTCCGGGCGATCTGATGGGCGGGTGGATGCAAGCGTAGGTTCTCCTCCACAAAATGCCCGATTCGGTCGGGTTGTCGCCGTAATCGGTCGCGGATAGCCGGGTTCGTCAGGAGGTCTTTGCCGATGTTTCCCAACAGTACGCTGACGGTTCCCGACCCCGCAATCCACAGAAGAATGGAGAGCCTGACAGCCTGGGCATGGGTCAGTGTGCCCGCCCTTACCATCTTCCTCAGCTGCGGAATGGTTCCTTCGTGCATGGGGGGACATTCATCCCGCAGGAGAAATTCTTCGAAGAACGCGAATTTCGTTTCATCCTGAAGATGATCCAACTGGAAAAAGACGCCACCGGGCGTGGCCGTGTACAGCGACTGGCTGATTCCTTTTCCGATGCCCAGCACCCGGTCGTTTGTCTCCACGGCCAAGGGGATGGCAAGACATTCCACCAAGTCGAAGCTTGGCTGCCGCGCCAGTTCGTCCAGTTTTTCCCGCACCAATGTTTCCAGGAAGGAATGGATTGTTTCCAGCTGCCTTGGCGAATATCGGGGCTGCAGCAGCGAACGGACCCTACCATGCTCCGGCGGGTCTGCACCGATCAGCAGTTCCTCGATGACAGACACCGGCCGGCTGGAGAAAAGATGGTGCTCCCGAAGGACTTTCCTGGCCAGGGCGTAATCCGTCACCAATCGCTCGTCTTTCCCGGCCGGGCAATGGATCGGGCCTTTTTCCCGCAAGCGCTCCAGGACGGCCAGCATCTTTTCAGGGGATGTGCCGGAGGCGAACAGGCATTCCGTCTCCTGAGCCGGTGGCGGCTGCACCTTTCGGGAAATCCCCCTGGCGAACAGCCGGCGGAAGGAATCGAGCAGCGACGCTTTTTTCATGATGAAGTTTGATTTTGTGGGAAAATGTTCCCGCGTGGATGAAATGGGCCATCGGCCAAAGGCTGTACCCGGGCATGAACCAAACTGTAGGATCACAAAGGGTGCAATTCAAAATGTCGCTTAGGCAGCCTCTTTGCATCCCAATTGCTGAACCATACGGTCAGCTCACCAATCCGTAGCAAACCAGCCCGCGAAGCGGGGGGGCAGTCTGTCCCGGCCACAAAGAATCTGCCCAGCGCCGAAATCCCTCCCCGCGAAGTGGGGAGC
>JBEAQU010000032.1:0-69354 GCA_041163745.1 Bacteroidota bacterium | reverse complement strand
CGAAGGGGATGTCGTCCTCGGTCAGGTTGTCATTTGAATGGAATGGAGAACTTGTCATAAGGTTTGCATTGAAAATGAAGGTGATGGTTATGGACTCAACAGCATTGGTGTCGAATGTTTTGCGTAGGTTCGGCGGATGAAGGCGCCGAGCGTGTTTTCCTATGTCTTCCGAATGCTAGTCAGCGGTCGGGGTTGACATGTATCCTGCCCTTGTTTACAACGGCCAAAACGGCCCCTTTCATCCGCCATCCAAGAAAAGGCGAATTATCGGAACGGGAACGGATGTGGTCGGTTCGGAAAATCCACTCCTGTGCGGGATCGAACACGGTCAGTTCGGCAGCGGCTCCGACGACGACCGGCGGTATGGGCAGCCCCAGGATCTGTCGCGGCGCATGACAGATTTTCCGGATGAATGCGGCCAGTTTCATGCGGCCGGACATATGCATCCAACAGACACCGAAGGTGGATTCCAACCCGATGGCACCGAACTGAGCGTAAGGGAATTCGAGGTGCTTGGATTCCGGATCCAGGGGGATGTGGTGGCTCGAGATGCAATCGATGGTTCCGTCCGCCAATCCGTTCTGCAGGGCGAGCATGTCGGCTGGCTCCCGGATCGGCGGCATCACCTTGTATCGGCTGTCGAACTCGCTGAGCAGGTGGTCGTCACAGACCAGGTTCATGGCCGCCACGGCGGCGCTGATCCGAAGCCCCGCCGATTTCGCCTGCCGGACGAGGTCGACGGCGGCGGCGGCGGACAAAGACTGCAGATGCAGGCGGGTACCGGTGTATTCGGACAGGCGTAGGTCGCGTTGTACCATGATGACCTCCGCCATGGCCGGAATGCCCTTCAACCCCAGGGAAGTGCTCATCAGACCCTCGTGCAGCTGCCCGTTGGCGGCCAGGGCCCCGTCCAACGGTTGGTTGATGACCAATCCGTCGAATGGCTGGACGTATTGCATGGCCCGTAGCATCAGGCCATTGTCCTGTATCGGGTGCAGGCCGTCGGAGAAGGCGACCGCTCCGGCAGCCCGCATGTCGTACATCTCCGTGAGGGCCTTGCCTTGGCATCCGGCCGACACGGCCCCGATCGGATGGTATTCCACCAGTTTGTCCTGGGATTGTTCCAGTTGGTAAACGACCGCCGCTTTGCTGTCCGTGGCCGGTAGCGTGTTGGGAAGAACCGCCAGGGCGGTGTAGCCGCCCGCCATGGCAGCAACGGCCAGCGATTCGGCGTCTTCGCGATGTTCGAGCCCGGGGTCCCCGGTGAATGCCCCGATGTCCATCCATCCCGGGGAGAGGCATACGCCGGGCCTTTCGATGACCGTGGCGCCAGGTGGGATGTCAAGTCCATGACCGATGGCGGTGATGATTCCTTCGCTTACCAGCACATCCTTCCTTTCTTCTTCCCATTCACCGTTCGATTGAAGGATATGCGCTTCCCTGACAAACAATTGCATTTGCCGCTATTTGTAGCAAATGTAATTTTTTTTCCAAACAAAATGAAAAAAGCAGCATAAGGGCTCGGCAGCATGCTGTTGGATGAGGCAGCGTTGGTCAAGGGCTGTTTCCCGTCGGCCCTCCGCCAACCGGTCTAGTGGCGAAAAGCTTGTCAGCCAAATCCTCCGGGTTTTCTATTTCAAGATAGAAAGAATCCAGAAAGCGCAGGATCTCCTGTCTGGACGCTTCCGGCAGTTGCCGGAAAGACCGGACGGTCTGATACAGGGGTTCCTGTTTGCGTTGGAAATAGCGAAGGATGGGCTGAAGCTCCCGGGCGGTGCGCATTTCGCCTAGGTATACGCGCTGCTGCATGGAGTGTTGACCGACATTGGTGTTGGGGCGGGCATACGGGGCGTTGACGAGGGTGGAGAAATCAAAATCATAAGGTACCGGGACGAATTGCCCGTCGGATAGCTGCAGCAGTTTGACGTTGCGAAGCATGGGTATGTCCCAGTCGGTGTTGCCGATCATATACTGGAAAAGAGCGGTTATTTTTTCATGGTTGGGATGCAGGGCCTCGCCGGTTTGTCCGAGGCATTCGCACGTGGTGGTACCGGTGCGGGCCTCGAGTTCCTCCAGGTCCTCGATGAGCAGCCCCCAGCGCTTGAGTTTGCGTTTTTTTTCGCCGGCATCCTGGTAGGTGACCTTGACCAGTTGCACCCGGAAGCTGTGCGGGGTGAGGATGTTGTAAAGCTTGTAGGCCAGGTATTCGCGGAAGACCTGTTCCGTGCTGGTGATTCGGTCGTCCAGGCAGTGGGTGACCAGCTTGAGCTCGTTCATCCGGTTGAACCCGGCGGAAACAAGCGATTCGGAATCGAATTTCAGTTTGAGGGGTGGGAAATCGCAGTGCCGTCGCCGGAATTTACCGCGTGCCCGCACGGAAACGGGCAAGTGATACCGGATGCCGTCCCGGTCCGAAAAGAAGAACTGTCCTTCGTAATACCGGTCGGCATACCGGTTGTCAACCAGGGAGTCCAGGTCCGCTATCAGTTGGATGGAAACGATTTCCTGCCCGTTCATGCGGTCGAGCAGGCTGCCGGCATCGACCCGTGGCCTCGGGTCGGCAGGTGCCGCCGCGCGGGCACCGGTATGGACCAGGAAGAGGAGGAGGAGCGCTGGGAAGGCGTGGAGACGGTGTTTTCGGCGGAGAAGGATAGCTGCTTTCATTTCGTCGCTTTTTGGTGGGTGACGGCGTGGGTGGCTCGCGGAAGCGCAGGGTCGGAGCGGTCGGAAGGCCCGTATGGGCCCCATGCTTTGGCGGCTCGCAACAAAGTTCCGGTGGCGGGCGTGGAGATCGGATCTGTTTTTAGACCAATGGCCGGTTTTTCCGACTGAGTGGCGGGGTTGGTCAGACTTTGAAATTAAGCAGGTAGGATTTCACCGCCGCATCGAATCTTTCCGCCCCGTCGAACAGGAAATGGACCGATGCCGGCAATACCATGACAGGTATCCGTTGGGACAGCAGCCAGTCCCGGTGCAGTTCCAGGCGCACGGCGTCTTTCTCCGTGGTGAGGATGATCCTGTTCGTGGCGGGCAGCAGCAGGAAGTTGCGCTCAATCTGGTGGAGGTCTTCCGCCGTGAAGTAATGGTGGTCCTCATAGGCGAGCGTTCTTACCAGGCCGGCACCGGCCTGGAGGTAACGCTGCAGGTAATCCGTATTGGCGATGGCACAGACGAGCAAGACGGCCATGTCTTCCTGAAGGGGGATGCGATGCTGTGGGTTCAGGATGTAGTAAGGATGGTCGTATCGGTAGGCGGAGAAGAGGACCCGCTGGTGGCCGAAAGGTCGGATGGTATCCCGGAGTTTGTCGGCTTCGGTTTCGGTTAGGTCGGCCGGACATTTGGACACGATGACCAGGTCTGCGCGCCGGTAGGCGCTGCGCCATTCCCGGAGCCGGCCGGAAGGCAACAGGAAATCCCGGGTGAAAGGCCGGTCGTATTCCGTGAGCAGGATATTGAGTCCCGGCCGGACACTGAGGTGCTGGAAAGCGTCGTCCAGCAGGACAACCTGCGTATCGGGTTGGTCCTGCAGCAGGGCGGGAATGCCCAGCGCGCGGCTTTCGCAGACCGTGACGAAGACATCCGGAAACTTCCGTTTGAACTGGAGGGGTTCGTCACCGGCTTTCCGGGCATGGTCCGACGGCAGAACCACCTGGTAGCCGCGGGTCTCCCGGCGGTAGCCCCTGCTGAGGGTCGCCACTGTCAGGTAAGGACGCAGCAGGCGTATCAGGTACTCGATATGGGGGGTTTTCCCGGCGCCGCCGATGCTGAGGTTGCCGACGGAGATGACGGGCACGCTGAACCGGACGCTGCTGAGCAGCTTGTGCCGGTACAGGAAATTGCGCAGGCTGACCCCCAATCCGTACAGCATCGCAAAGGGTATCAGCAGTATTCGTATGACGGGATCCTGAAACACGCTGGCGAAAGTTTCGGGTATCCGAAAGGAAGGCATCCTTCGGACAAAACACCGGATGATTGAAAAATAATGCAAATGTCCCACATATTTCCATCCGGGCTTTCTACTTTCGTAAAATAAACTTGGTCCCGACCAGGGACTGCCAATCCGACGACACGCATGACCAACCCTGTTATCGCCATCGGCTGCGACCATGCCGGTTTTCCGTACAAGGATGCCATCGTGCGATGGCTGCAACGCCATGGGTATGAGGTGATGGATGCCGGAACGGACAGTCTGTCGTCCGTCGATTATCCGGATTTCGTCCACCCGGTGGCATTGGCGCTCGAGCAGGGACACGCCCAGGCCGGCATCCTGTTGTGCGGCAGTGGCAACGGCGTCGCGATGACGGCGAACAAACACCAGGGCATCCGGGCTGCGGTCTGTTGGAACCGGACCCTGGCCGCCCTGGCCCGTCAACACAACGATGCCAATATCCTCGCCATCCCTGCCCGCTTCGTCAGCCGACGAATGGCCGTCGCCATGGCCCGGGTGTTCCTGACCACCCCGTTCGAAGGAGGCAGACATCAGGAACGGGTCCGTAAGATTCCCTGCGCCGGACCGGTCGGGGGGCACCGGGACACCTGAAACGGTCCTCGCCAGCATCCTGTCACCGCTCGTTTTCATACGACCGGACTGTTGATTTTCCGTCCGTCCGGTACGTTCCCGTACGCTGTAATACAATACAAAAGGGAACGGAGATACTCCGTTCCCTTTTGTGTTGGCTGAAGGGAATCCGTCCGGCGGGCCTGCTTGCCGAGGCCATGGTCCGGACGGACTCCGTCGGTGCGAACCGGCTTACCGGACGACCTGGAATTTCTTGGCGCGGTATCCTTCCGGGGTTTCCACACCCATGAAATACATACCGGAGGCCAGGTTGCTGACATCGAAGCTGTAGGTGCCCTGCCGCACATTGTCCAGTTCCTGGCTGCTTACTAGGCGGCCGTTGAAGTCGAGGATGCGGACGGTCACGGTCTCGGCGGGCTGCTCCAGGTCCAGGCTCAGGCGCACGACATCCGTGGCCGGATTCGGGGACAGTTCGATCTTCTGTTCGGCGAGCGGCGTTTCCGTATTCGTGAAGCCGTCGAGGTGGAGGCGGATGACCCCTTTCCAGTCGCCGCTCCAGCCGCCCGTGTAGAAGCGGTCCGTGAAGACGGCCTCACCCAGGCCGCCGGCCACCGGTCCGGCACCGCCGTAGGCATACCAGGGTGCGATGCCAAGGCCGGAGGCGACCCCGTCATACTGCACCATCAGCAGGTAGATCTTGTTGGCATCCAAGGTGATGGGATCCTCGAACTCGACGGTCAGCATGTCGTAGGGCTGCTCCTCACCGGTCAGGGAGTAGGATGCGATACCGACATATACGGCACCGCCGCCGGTTTCGTTGAGGGCATCGTAGCTGTCCGCATCGCCGGGTACATCACCGTTGCCGTCCGGGTCCGCATCGTAGAGGATGATCTGGAAGGCATCCGCCTCCGGATCGCCGGAGAACAGCGAATCCGGGTTGGCCAGCATGAAGGACATGTGGGTGGCGGTCTGTACGTCCGCACCGGTGCGGTAGAAGTTGCCGAAATCATAACGGAATCCGCCGTCGATAAAGGACTGGTTGCCCGGTGCGATCCAACCGGCATCGGTGTTCACCAGGACGTCGTTGTTGTCCTGCGCATAAGTGTAGGGTGTGATGACGAAGGTGCTGGACAGTTCCTCCGAATTTTCGGAGTTCGTGTATTTGGCGGTGTAGGTGCCGACGGCTTCCGGTGTGTAGGGTGTGTCGAAGATCCAGTCGACCACCGTCTGTCCGGGGATGTCGGTGATTTCCTCCGTGATCGTCGTCACCTGGCCGTTGGGATCCGTGATCTCCACGCTGAGCGTCATGGACGGCAGGGTGTCGGTATTGAGATTGATGTAGCGGACCGCCATGTCGGTCAGCGGGATGATCTCGCTTTCCGGCGTGTGGTAGGAATAGGCGGCCACGGCATTGCCGAAGGAGCGGACTTCGAAGGAAGCCGTCACGGAACCGCCGTTGTCGATGACGCCGGCGATCGCTTCGCAGGTGTTGCGGGAGGCGAACACGGCGGGAATGGTGACGAGGGCGGCGGAATCACCAGGGGCCATGCCGACCAGGGAGTTGCCATCGTCCGTAGCGGTTGCATAGTGGTTGCAGATGATGGCACCGGCGGCACCGGCCAGCTGTGCGTTGTAGGACTTGAGACTGAACGTACAGGCACCACGGCGGATCAGGGCCATCTTGCCGGTCACGTCCGACACGACGGCACCGCAACAAAGGCTGTCGACGCCATCATACGCCCAGACAACCTCCCCGGTGACGGTTTGGCTGAGGGTGGGACCCCAGTCCTCCGTCTGCGTTCCGTAATCATAGGCTCCGGCGATGGAAGCCGGTGCGGTGACGACGAAATCCACCGGAATCGGCGATCCTGCATTGATCTGGGCGTTCGCCACGCCGGCCAAAGACATCATCGTGAAAAGAAATGAGAGCTTCGTAAATGTTTTTTTCATAATGACTCAATTTTGGTTTGATTGAATTTTATTGCTGTAGAGCGCGTAAATATAGAAAATATCTGTTTTTTCATCGAAAAACTTATGTGTTAATTGAAATCGGACCGCACGCACCGTCCCGTAGGAAACGGTCCGTGCAAGGCACTGTCGACGGAGCGGAAGCTGCCAGGGCCCGGGGTGGGGCCGTCGATTCGTATTCCGGCGGACAAACAGCGACCGCCCTGTGTGTTCGCAACATAGGGCGGTCGCTGTTTGACGGACGCAGACCAGTTCGAAAATGCCGGGATCGGGTCGGTCTGCAGCGCTTGCTAAGGTTGGATGACCAAGCGAAGGGAGCGCGCCTGCTTTCCGCTGCGCAGTTGCACGAAATAAAGACCGGCGGGCAGGTCGCCGACGGAAACCGGAAGGGAATGGCGGCCTGCGGCCACCTGTCCGGTCTGAAGGGAACGTATCCGTCGGCCGGTGCGGTCGAACAAGTCGATCCAGGTGTCGGCGGCGCTGGCGGCCGACCAGGACAGGTTGACGGTATGTCGGGCCGGGTTGGGCGTCAGCGACATATTCAGGCCGTCCTGCCGGGGTTCGGCGGTGTTGTTGATTCCAAGCTCGGCTACATCGATCGCGAGGTAGTTGATGAAGTTGTCCGCCGCGGCATCCATATCCCCGCGGACAGCCAGGCCCGGTTCGAAGTCACCTTGGTAAATGAGATGCACCTGGTCGTCGACATGGCGGTCGACGGCGGGGAACATGGTTTCGTACAGTGGCAGCAGGTCCGGTTCGATGACCAGGTCCTCGCGGATGATGTCCAGCGGTTCGCTCCAGGTCTCCCCCTTGTCACCGCTCCAGATGAGGTAAATGTGCCGGCAATGTTGGCCGGGAGTGGGCGTGGAGAGTTCGTGGGTGAAGTTTTCGGTCAGGCCGGAATAGGCGAGGAAGATGTTGCCGGCCCCGTCCGTCCCGACACTGGGGTGGGAGGTCAGGGAAGAGAAGTAGAGCGGGATGACGTCGATGCCGGTGATGTCCGCGACACCATTGGCATTGGCATCGATGATACCGGACACGATGACGCGGGTGGAATCCTCCCCGAAGGTTTCGTTCCAGTAGCGCAGTCCCATCCATGCGGGGAAATAGGAGAAGTTGCCGTCGGTCAGGTCGCTGTCGACATAGTACATCTCCCCGTACCAGGCATGGACGGTGCCGTCCGGGTCTATGAGGACGGCGCCGGTGTTGTCGGAGGACTGGATGGCGAGGGAATCCGGTGCGAGGGTGTCGAGGGGGATGTCATCGATGGTGTAGCCTTGGTCGACGGCATAGGCGTCGATGGGAAAATCCTTGATGGTCCAGGTGGTCCAGTTTTCCCCGTTGTCGATGGATTTGGAGACCTTGACATCCCCGAAATCGGCCATCAGGGCAATGGCGACGGTATTGCCGGAGGCATCGATGGAGTAGGAATCCGCATCCATGCGGGTGTAGAAGTTCTGGTCGATTTCCGGCAGGATGACATCCTGTTTGTCCCAGGTGACGCCGCCGTCGAGGGATCGGTAGTAGAGGACGTGACCGTCCACGCCGGCATAGGGTGCTCCGCCGTTGGCGGAAGGGTAGGTCAGGCCGATGACATGGATGGTGTTGCCGTCCGGTCCGCCGACGGCCATCCGGGGCCAGATGACGCCGGTCGTGACAGCGGTAGGGATGTTCGTGTGCACCCAGGCATTGTTTTCCCAACGGCTGAAGTACATCAGGTTGAGGTCCGTCCGGTGGGCGACGACGACCGGGGAGCCGTCGGCTACCACATCGACGTTGGCCCATCCGCAGCGGGCGTCCTCGATGCGGGTGTCGGGGATGGGCCCCCAGGCGCCACCTTCCTGTGTGTTGAATCCGGATCCGCGGTCGGGGTATCCGCTGCCGGCGTTGTTGCCGATGGTCCAGACACCGTAGCGGATGCCGTCGGCGTTGGTGACGAGCCGCCGGGGCGTGCCGCTGTTGGATTGGAGGTCATATACGGTTGTCCCGATGGTGACTTCCTGGTCGGAACGTTGGAAAAGGGGGTGGTTGGCATGGACCGGGACTGCCGGCAGGGATTCCGACCCGGTCAGGGCCGGATGCATCCTGGGCATGGCCATCTGCTGGAAAGGTAGCTGTCTGGGCGTGACCGGCGACTGGGCAGATGCATTCAGGTAAGTGACCAGGCAGGTCATCAGGAGTAGCTGTTTAGTCATTGCGCGCGATTGAGAGTAGTTGTTGGAGGATTGAAGGGCCGGACCTTCCGGGCGGGACAAGACGAACCGGTGCGGGGGAATGGCACCGGTCAGCCATGTGTCGTCCTGTAGGGACGGCGGTTCCGGTACTTCCCATCCTTTGGGCGACGGGGAGTGGAAGTAATGGAATATTCATCCCAAAGTAAGCAAATTATTTCAATATGCTGGTTTGGAAATGTCATTTTGTTCGGAGTCGGTCAATTCCCGCCATGCCTGTACGGTTTGGGCGCCGGGTAGGTCGGTGTCCAGGAATATGAGGGCATCATGCCGGCGGTCGGCATGGATGATGGCGCCGGGTGGGAATGTGCCGCTGAGCAGCTGCCGGGCGAGTTCGTCGAGGAGAAGATCCTGCAGGGCCCTTTTGAGGGGGCGGGCGCCGAAGGCGGGCTCGTAGCCGGCATCGACGAGAAGGTCGATGGCGGCGGCCGTGAGGCGGAATCCGAAATGTTGGCGGGCCACCATAGCTGAAATCTGTTGGAGGAGGAGGAGCAGGACTTGGCGGATATCGGTGCGGCGGAGGGGTGGAAAGATGACGATTTCGTCGATGCGGTTGAGGAATTCCGGCCGAAGTTGTTCCCGCAGGGCGGCGAGCACTTCCCGGCGGGTGGTGTCGACGACGTCCTGGCGGTGCTGTTCACCGATGGTCTCCAGGTCTTCGAAGTTCTCGAGGATCTTGTCGGCGGCCAGGTTGGAGGTCATGATGATGATGGTGTTGCGGAAATTGGCGGTCCGGCCCTTGTTGTCGGACAGTCGGCCTTCGTCCAGGATCTGTAGTAGCAGATTGAAGGTGTCTGGATGGGCCTTTTCGATTTCATCGAGGAGGAGAATGGTGTAGGGTCGGCGGCGGACGGCTTCCGTGAGCTGGCCGCCTTCCTCGTAGCCGACATAACCGGGCGGTGCGCCGGTCAGCCGGCTGACGGCATGTCGTTCCTGGTATTCGCTCATGTCGAGCCGGACCATGGCGTGTTCGTCGTTGAAGAGCACTTCCGCCAGGGCTTTGGCGAGTTCGGTTTTTCCGACGCCGGTCGGACCGAGGAAAATGAAGGACCCGATGGGGCGGCGGTTGTCATGCAGGCCGGCCCGGCTGCGGCGGACGGCATCACTGACCGCCTTGACAGCTGCCTCCTGGCCGATGATGCGGCGGTGCAGGTGTTGTTCGAGCACGAGGAGTTTGTCCTTCTCCTGCTGCATCATCCGGGCGACGGGGATGCCGGTCCAGCGGGCGACGATGGCGGCGATGTCATCGGCGGTCACTTCGTCGTTGGTGTAGCGCCGGTCGGCCGGGAGGCGTGCCAGGGTTTCCGTGGCGGTCTTCAGCTGGGTCTGCCGACCGGGTAATTCGCCGTACCGGATGCGGGCGACCGTCTCGAGGTCGCCGGCCCGCTCCGCCTTGTCCGCTTCCTGCTCCAGGGCATCGATTCCCCGCTTGATGGACTGTATATGGTCGATCTGCGATTTCTCTTCCTTCCAGGCCATGCGCACGGCGTCCCGCTGCGAACGGGCCTGGCGTAGCTGCTCGTCCAGCAGCCTTACCTTGCCGTCCTGTTGCTCCCGGACCAGGGCGGCCCTTTCGATTTCGAGTTGTCGGAGCCGGCGGTCCCAGGTGTCTATCTCCTCCGGTACGGAATCCAGTTCCAGGCGCAGCCTGGCGGCGGCCTCGTCAATCAGGTCGAAGGCCTTGTCCGGCAGCTGCCGCTCCGGAACGTAGCGATGCGAAAGTTCCGCCGCCGCCACGAGGGCTTCATCCCGTATGTAGATTTTGTGGAACACCTCGTATTTGTCCTGGACACCCCGCAGGATGGAGATGGTCTCCTCCACGTCCGGTTCGTCGATGAACACCTGCTGGAAACGCCGTACGAGCGCCTGGTCCTTTTCGAAGTGCAGCTGGTATTCGTCGAGGGTGGTGGCGCCGATGGTCCGCAATTCCCCCCGGGCGAGGGCGGGTTTCAGGATGTTGGCCGCATCCATGGCCCCGTTGCCGCCACCGGCGCCCACCAGGGTATGGATTTCGTCGATGAAGAGAATGATCTCGCCGTTGGCGTCCTGCACGGCGCGGATGACCGCCTTTAGACGTTCCTCGAATTCCCCTTTGTATTTGGCACCGGCGATCAGCGAGGCGATGTCGAGGGTAAAGATTCTTTTTGTGCGGAGGTTCTCCGGTACGTCCTGGCGGATGATCCGCCAGGCGATTCCTTCCACGATGGCGGTTTTTCCGACGCCTGCTTCCCCGACAAGGATGGGATTGTTTTTCTTGCGGCGGCTGAGGATATGGAGAACCCGCCGGATTTCCTCATCCCGACCGACGATGGGGTCCAGTTTGCCTTCCTCGGCCAGCGCGTTCAGATCCACCGCATACCGTTGCAGCGCCTGCAACTGTTCGTCCCCACCCTTCGACTGGCCGGGAACGCCTTTGCGGAAAGCCTGGATGGCCTGGATGAGGACGTCCTCCGCGGCGCCCAGGGAACGCAGCAGTCTGCCTGCCTTGTCCTCCCCTTGCAGGATGCCCAGCAAGATGAGTTCGAGCGTGATGAAGCGGTCCTCGAACTGCGGCAGCAATTTCTTGGCACGGGCCAGTGCCATGTTGGCTTCCGGGGTCAGGTACTGTTTTTCCGTACCGCTGACCTTGGGCGTGAGTCGGACCAGCTCCTCCAGCTGATCCTTCAGCCGTTGTTGGTCTACACGGCAGCGCTCCAGTAGGAAGGACAGGCGGTTCGCATCCGTCCGCATCATTCCCAGCAGCAGGTGGGCAGAGCCGACGCTCTGCTGTCCATGGTCGGCGGCCAGCTGTTGTGCCTGGAAAATGGCGTCCTGTGAGCCGGCGGTGAAGTCATCGTATGTCATTCGGTCGGATTGTTTGGCCCTGTCGCTGCGCCGGGGCGGCACCGTCGGGGCAAATATGGGATTTTTTCAGTAGGTGGTCGAGTCGGGCGAATTGTATTTACAAGCTGTCTGGCGGCTACATGTTCGGGACATCCAGGAGTTGTCCCAGGGTTCTGATTCCACGTTGCTGCAGGCGGGCGAGCAGTTTCAGGAGCAGTACGGCGGTGATATAGGTGTCACCGGCGGCCGTGTGGCGTTCCTGGTCGGGAATATGGTAACGCCGGCAAAGGGCGTCCAGGCTGTAGTCGCCCGGCTGGTAGGTGAGCACGGAGGCCCGGAACGGATGTTCCACCCGGATGGCGAGCTGTACGGTATCCAGGATTTTGTTTCGTAGTTTGCCGGCATCATGCCGCCGTAGGGCGACGTTCAGGAGGGCTGTGTCGAAAGCGGCATGATGACCGACCAGTACGCTGTGACCGCAGAATGCGAGGAAATGTTCCAGGGCGTTCCGTTCTGGCAGCCCGCCGGCTGTTTCCTGTCGGCGGATGCCGTGTATGGGTACGCTTTCCGCGGCATGCTGTTCCTGGAACACCAGGCAGTCGAAGGTGTCTGTCATGTCGATCCGGTACTGCCGGATACCCGCCGCCGCGATGGACAGGATTTTGTCCCGCTTGACATCCAATCCCGTCGCTTCGGTGTCGAAAACAACGAATCGGATTTGTTCCAAGGAAGTCTTACGGCTCGGTTCGGACCGGAAACCTTCGATGTACCGAGTGTAAAAATCAGGATGGGGTCGTCGACCCAACAGTTTCAGGAACATGGGTTTGGATATGTTGGACCCGGCGTTGGCAATACGGGTGGCACCGGTTTTCCATCGGCCTGTTTGGTGGGGCGGGCCGGCGGGACACGACCGGTGCAGGGTTCGGACGGCCGGCACCGCAGGCGGTGCCGGCCGTCCGCATTCCGGCTTGTCAGGAGAACCGCAGGTGCTTGAGATAGGCAGCATCCACGGCCGCACTCTGCAGGGAAGTGGAATTGTCGTACCGCTCCTGCTCGACGATGTAGTAGGACATGCCGGCGTCCTTGGCGACCCGAAGGATCCCCGGGAAATCAATGGAACCGGTGCCCAAGTCGCAGGAAGCCTCCTTTTCCGTCATGGGCGCCCCCTTGATACGGTCCTTGACATGGCACAAGCGCCAGCGGCCGGGGTGTTGCTCGAGGTAACGGATCGGGTCTGCACCTGCCGCCACCACCCAGTAGATGTCCATTTCGAAGTCGACCAGGTCCGGGTCGGTGTTTTCCAGCAGATAGTCGTGCGGGACGGTGCCGTCCTCCAGGGGGACGAAGGAATAGTCGTGGTTATGATAGGCGAAGCGGATTCCCGCTTCGCGGCAGACACCGCCCAGGCGGTTGAACTCGTCGGCGATCCTTTTCCAGTCGTCCAGGGACGGCTGTGGGCCGACCCAGGGCGACAACAGGTATTGCATGCCGATGGAGGCCGCTTCTGCCGCCTTGCGTTCGAAATCATCCCCGGTGTTGCAGTGGCTGGAGATACAGGTCATGCCGAGGGAGTCCATGTAAGCCTTGAAGTCGGCCGGTGCCATACCCCAGAACATGCCTTGCTTACCTTCGTAGCTCTCGACCTGTTTGTAGCCGAAGGAGGCGACTTGCCGGAGTATTTCTTTCGGGTCCTGTCCGATGACATCCCGCAGTGTGTAGAGTTGTAGGCCGAACTCCGCGAGGTCACCGACGGCGGTTTCGGCGGCACCGACACCGACCTGCGGTTCACCGGCGTGGCTGCCAAGCTGGGACCATACGAAAGAGCCGGCAGCCATGGTGCCGGCGTAACGGATGAATTTTCGGCGGTTGTAGAACATAGCGCTTGTTTGGTTGTACCCGGTCCCGAAGGGTCAGGGATCCTGTTCCACTGCGGTGCGGCCTGCACCGCCGGTTAAGTCCGACCGGAGGATTCGGCCGGCCGAGTTTCGGAAGGACCACGTCGGTTCTGGACGCCGGGATAAGTTGATCGATTCGGCTAAGGTAAGTAATTGCGGGGAAATTCCCGTCGTTAGACGACGGCGGCAAGCAAGACTTTGCTGCAGCATCGCTTCGTACTCGGGTTTCAGCGGCGGAGGGTCCGGACCGTGCTCAGAAATTGAGGCTGTATTTGGCGGATACCTGTTCTGAGAAACTGACCCCCCTGCCGGTTTTCCATTCGTTGAACGGCTTGTCAGCGTCCGTTTTGAATACCAGGATGTCGTAATCGTAGAACAGGTTGGTTTTGACGGCGACGGACAGGTTGCGAACCAGTTTGGCGGCGAACTCGGCGTTCCATTCCACATCCACCCGCTCCGGATGATTGAGGTAGTTGGCATACAGTGTCAGGCTGGAGGTCAGCTTGAACTGCTTCTCCCGGTAGGTGTCGGAAAAGGTCAGGTTCAGCAGGGAGCCCAGCTGGTTGTCGGTTCGCTCGTAGGAGACGACCTGTCCGTCCACGCGGATGACCGGGTTGCCATGGATTCCCAATGCCGCGATACGGTCGTCACGTACGATGATGGCCTTGTAGGCTATCGGCGTGTACAGGGCCGTGAATTTCTTGTCGTTGGATTTGAAAGACACGGAAGGGGCCACTTCAAGGCGGGCGGGGGAAAGGAACCTGGAGATGGGGTAGCCGGAACCGTCCTCAGTTACGTCCTTCAGGAAATTGCCGGGATAGGTAGGTATGGCCTGGCTCAGGAAGGTGAAATATCCGCTGAAATAATAGCGGGTCCCGGGAGACATCTTCCGGCCGAGGACGGTATTGTAGCTCAACAGGTCCATACTCTTGCTGAAGGGCAGCGCGCCCCCGAACGGCAAGGTTCCCGCACCGACGCGCTGTATGCCGATCTGCCAGCTGACGGTGTTGTTCCAGAAAAGGGCGGCTGCGTCGTATTTGGACACGAGGGTAGTGTTGCCGCCCAGGTTTATGAAATTGGAGCCGCTGCCCGGACGGGGGTTGATGACCAATAGCTGCCCCAGATCGATACCTTGGGTGTATTGGAATTCCCAAGGTGAGGTTATTTCGGTCGTGTCCGGTGTTTCCTGGGCATTGGTGATGAAGGCCGGTAACAGGCAAAGATGAAGGATTGCCCAACGTTGAGGTGATAAGATGAATTGTCGCATCAGGTTCAGGTTTTCAACACCATCTGCGGCGGCCAGGCAGCGTGTCATCGGCCCGTCGGCGGCATACAGTCATTTGAGAGACGGTGATCCGCTGTAATGTACAGCGCAGCTGTTAGGGTGGCTGCATATAGGTTCGGTAAGAATCGAAGGAACTTCCGGTGTTGATTTTTGCAGCGTGCAAAAATTCGTTTTTTTACTTCTCCCTCCAACCCAAGTATCTTTTTTTCGAAAAGTTCAGTTCGGTGACTTCGCCGAAGGGTCTGTATTCGCCATCCGGAGGTCGGTTGCCGGTCGTGGGCGCAGACTGGCGCGATGCCTGTTTGTCGGGTTGTTGACAAAAGTCGGTGAGGTTCTAACCTCGGCGAGGTTAGAACCTCGCCGAGGTTCGGTATTCGCCACCCGGAGGTCGGTTGCCGGTCGTGGGCGCAGATTGGCGCGATGCATGTTTGTCGGGTTGTTGACAAAAGTCGGTGAGGTTTAAACCTCGCCGAGGTTTAAACCTTGTCGCAGCCCTTTGCCGGAAATCCCTCGCCATACATTTTATTGCTACGGCCGGAGGTCCTGCCGAAAATTTGTTCGGATTTTAGTTTCTTTACCGGATTTGCGCCATTTTCAGAGAATTCAAAATGATGCGGATGAAGAAATCATTTCCGTTGTATGGCCTGCTCCTGCTCGCCGCCGTCGGTTGTCGGCAAGTGCCGCGGCAGGTCGACTGGGCTTCTTACCTGGGAGACAAGCTCAGTTCCCAATATGCCGACATCGATCAGCTCGATGTCTCCAATGTCGATCGGCTACAGGTGGCTTGGGTTTATCATTGCGGCGGTGCGGATACCGTCCGCAACCGGTCACAGATACAATGCAATCCATTGGTGATAGACGGCGTCCTGTACGGAACCACCCCGGACATGCAGGTCTTTGCCTTGGCTGCGGATTCCGGGACGGAACGTTGGCGCTTCCGCACCGGGTACGCGACCGGCCTAACCATTAACCGTGGCCTGGCATGGTGGGAGGAGGGTGCGGAGCGCCGTCTGCTGGCGGCCGTCGGCCCGTTTCTCTATGCCCTGGATCCCGACACGGGGGAGCCCATCCTCACCTTCGGTAACCAAGGCAGGGTAAGCCTGCATGACGGTCTCGGTGACGAGAACAGGCATAAGTTCGTTATGGCCAATACGCCCGGCATCGTATTCGAGGACCTGTATATCGTTGGCAGCCGTGTGGATGAGGCCTGGGGTGCCGCACCGGGTCACATCAGGGCATATGACGTGCGTACCGGCACGGTCCGATGGGTCTTCCATACGATTCCCCGGCCTGGTGAAGCAGGGTACGAGACTTGGGACGATCCGGACGCTTGGAAGGAAGCAGGGGCAGTCAACGCCTGGGCCGGCTTGTCCCTGGACGAATCCACCGCGACGGTTTTCGTACCGACCGGATCCGCCGCTTATGATTTCTGGGGCGGTAACCGGACCGGAGCCAACCTGTTTGCCAATTGCCTTCTCGCCCTCGATGCCCGCACGGGCACGCGTCGCTGGCATTTCCAGACCGTTCACCACGACCTGTGGGACAGAGACCTGCCCGCACCACCCAATCTGGTGACGGTTCTCCGGAACGGCCGGAAAATCCCCGCCGTGGCGCAAGTCACGAAATCCGGCTTTGTCTTCCTTTTCGACCGGATGACCGGAACCCCCCTGTTTCCCATCGTGGAGGAACCGGTTCCGCCAAGCGAGCTGCCCGGCGAAGCCGCCTGGCCTACCCAGCCCCGCCCCCTCGCCCCGCCCCCGCTGGTCCGGCAGTCCGTCACCGCAACGGACATCAATCCTTTCAGCCCGGATCGGGATATACTGGCCGACAGCATCCGGCGCATCCGCCATTCCCATATGTTCCTGCCTCCCGATACCAGTCCTCTGTTGATATTCCCTGGTTTCGACGGAGGGGCTGAATGGGGTGGGGCAGCGGCGGATCCGGACGGCATCCTTTATGTGAATGTCAATGAAATGCCTTGGGTGCAGACCATGCTTCCCGCCCCGCCGCCCGATCCTGCCGCACACCCGGGACGACAGCTCTACGACCGCTTCTGTTCCACCTGCCACGGATCGGACCTGGAAGGGGACCAGCAAGGTGCCTACCCCTCCCTCAAAGGTCTGTCCGACCGGCAGAACAGAGCATCGGTGGAATCCTTGCTGGAGAACGGCCGGAACAGGATGCCTTCCTTCCGGCAGATTTCCGCCGACGCAATGACGGCCCTAGTCGATTATCTCTTCGGGTTGCCCCATGCTCCCACCACCAAGACCCTTTCCGATTTGGAAAATCCCATCCCCTTCCACGCGGACGGCTATAACCGGTTCCTCGATTCCCGCGGTATGCCTGCCATCGCTCCCCCCTGGGGTACGCTGGCTGCCGTCGACCTCAACCAGGGTAGCATACGTTGGCAGGTACCCCTGGGAGACTGGGGGCTGGATGCCGGCCATCCGACCGGAACCGAGAACTACGGCGGTCCGGTAGTCACTTCCGGTGGTTTGGTCTTCATCGCCGCCACCCGGGATGAAAAAATAAGGGCCTTCGATGTGCGCGACGGAAGGCAGGTCTGGGAGGCTCCGCTGCCCGCCGGCGGCTATGCCACCCCGGCCACCTATATGGTCGACGGAGTCCAATACCTGGTCATCGCCTGTGGCGGTGGGAAGATGGGAACGCCCTCCGGGGATGCTTGGGTAGCTTTTTCCCTGCCGCAAGGAAAATGACCGCCACTCAATCTCGACGCACCACGCGGCATGTTACAACATCACCATGGCCAGCAGAAAATGCGCTTGCCCGCCCTACTTTGTTCGCCCTTTGTGACACCTGTCCGCCAAAAATTGGCAATTATTTGAAAAACACAGCATCTTGTCTATAACTTTACAATTGTCTTTCCTAAACATCCGTTGATATTTTCTTCCTCGGATAGTGATTTTTCTGATAGCAACCCCTTGATTTCAATTACTTTGCAACCTGAATCCAAAAATTTTCCGGCTTGGAACGACAGGCTAGCGCAGTGGTGTTAGGTCATGTTGACAATCGAGATAACCGGTCGGCCAGATAAAGGCACGCCCCCCGGAACACAAGAAACAAACCTGCTGCGGCAGGTTTGTTTCTTGTGTTTTCGACAGGTCAATTCACTCGGCGGCGTCCCGATGTTGACACCGGACCGCACCCGCCGACGCACAACATCCGGCCCGTAACTTCCGGAATTCGCCAGGAAAAGCAACCGATGCCTCCAGGTGGAAAATTATTCGGCTAGCTTTCAAAAGCGTTAATTTAAAACAAATAGTTTGATGAAGAGAGTCTTTACCTTGTTCTTGCAGATTCTGCTGTGCCTGTCCGTCTCCGCTCATTTGGCGGCACAATGCAACCAGGAACTGTGCCCCGGTGTCCCGCCGCCAGGCTTGTGCGCGGAAGACGCCTGCATCATGTGCGATCCCTGCCTGCTCAGCGGCTACACGGGTTCAACGGTACCGGGATCCAACGCCTGTGATGTTCCCGGGCCTTTCTGCGGAACCATTGAAAATAACCAGTGGTTCGCTTTTCTGGCCCCCCCGTCCGGTACGGTGACATTCAACTTCAACGTTTTCAATTGCGTGCAGAACCAGGGTATTCAAGCGGAGATTTATTCCACCAACTCCTGCAACGACTTTGTATCCGTCTCCAACTGCTGGAGCCCGGGGGCCGCCACGCAAGGCTCCGTCACCGCTTCGGGATTGTCGCCGTATTGCACTTATTACCTGATGATTGACGGTTTCGCAGGGGATTTCTGTGAGTACACCATCACCACTACCGACTGCATGGTCCCGCCGAACCCCGGTCCGCTGTCGGTCGTCGGTCCGACGGAGGTCTGTCCGGGGGCGACCGTCACTTATTCCATGGTGCCGCCACCTACGGAAAGCTGCGGGAACAACTCCAATGAAATTCAATGGTTCGGTATCGAACCGAACGGCGTCATCGTAGGTCCCAACGACCAGCCTACCGTCACCGTGCAGTGGCTCAGCATCGGGGTGGCCACCATCACGGCCTCCTATAACAACGTCTGCTTCGGAGGAAACATCAGCTCCCCCGTCATCGTGAGCATCCAGCCCATCCCCCCGACCTTTGAGGAATTGGACGCCTGCCTGGGCGATTGCGTACCCTGCGCTGGACAACTGGTCTGCACGCCCGGCGTCACACCCGTTGTCCTGACCTCCTGGCTGGGGTGCGACAGCCTTGTCAACTGTGTCATCAACCCGATCTTCCCGGTTTTCAACGATCTCGGGGAAGTGACCATCTGCGCTCCCCAAACCTTCAACATCTGCGGCAATACCTTCACGGAATGCGGCCCGATCGCCCAAACCTGCGAAAATTGGCAAGGTTGTGACTCCACCGTCATCGTAGACCTCGCCATCCTCAATCCGAAAGCGATTCTCGCACAGCCCGGTGTGCTCGATTGCACACCCGGCTCCAGCATCGTCATCGATGGGACGGCCTCCACCGTGGCAAGCGAATGTCATGTGAATGCCACCACTGCCTACAGTTGGACCGGCCCCGCCGGCGGCATCAGCGGCCCTGCCAACGGCCCGACCGTCAACGCTACTCAACCCGGTCAGTATTGCCTGACCGTCACCCATGCCCGCGGGGGCGTCTCCTGCTCGGAAACCAAATGCGTGACGGTCATCAAGGATGACGACCTCCCCCAGACACCCCAGGTGAACGGACCCGCGAACCCCTGTGCTTTGGATACCGTCCTGTACACCGTCTCCCCCGTCGGTCAGCCCGCCCCGACCGGCTACACCTGGACCACCTCGAACGGGACCCCCGTCAGCCAAGTGGATTCCACGTCCGTTTCAGTCAGCTGGCCAGGATCCGGAACCTTCCAAATATGTGCGACAGCCGACAATGACTGTGGCTCCAGCAACCAGGCCTGCCTCACGGTCGTGGTCGCCACCGCCCCCACCGCCACCCTGTCCGGCGGCGGCTTGGTCTGCACCGGCAGCGGCGATTCGGTAGCGCTTACCCTTACGCTCACTGGTATCAGCCCCTGGTCTGTCGGCTATGAAATCAATGGCCAGGCACAACCACCGCTCACCATCACCACCAGCCCCTTCACCCTCCTCGCTTCCGAAATCGGTACGTACTTACTGACCGGAATCGTCGGCGGGGCCGGATGCCCCGGTTCGGTCAGCGGTACGGCCACCATCGCAGAATTCGATGTCCCCACCGCCATACTTTCCGGAACACAAAGCATCTGCCAGGGCAGCGGTCAGACAGCCGCGCTATCTGTCACACTGACCGGCGCCGCTCCCTGGACCGTTTCCTGGGCCGTCAACGGGAATCCCCAGGCTCCCTTCACCGCCACCGACAGCCTCCACACCCTGTCTGTCGGACAAGCTCAGGCAGGCAGCATCTCCCTCCTCTCGGTCGTCGATGCCAACGGCTGTGAAGGAAGCGTCTCCGGGACTGGTACCGTGACGGTCAATACCGCCCCCACTGTCAGTAACATCACCACTTCCTGCGACCCTACCAATACCAATTATTCGGTGTCCTTCACCATCAATGGCGGAACGCCACCCTATTCCGTCACCCCCAATACAGGGTCCTTGAACGGTAACATCTTTACCAGCAATCCCCTCCTGAGCGGAACCGGTTACTCTTTTGTCGTCGATGATGCCAACGGTTGCAACCCCCTCACCGTGTCCGATGATATCGTGATCTGCGATTGCGACACCAAGGCCGGCTCCATGGACCTCTCTCCCCTGGAAGTCTGCGGAGAGGGTCCGGTCACCGCAGTCTATGACCCCGCCAGCCAGGTGTTCGACGGAAACGACACCCTCGCCTTCGTCCTCCATCTCGGCAACGGCGTCAATATCGTCCCGCCCATCCTCGGCACCTTCCCGACCCCGGAAATATCCTTCCTGCCCGGCTCCATGGACTACGGTACAACCTATTACCTCTCCGCAGTGGTAGGGGATGACAACGGCAGCGGGAGTGTGAACCTATCAGACCCCTGTCTCGATGTCTCCCAAGGCACCCCCATCACCTTCTATGAAGTGCCAACCGCCACCCTCAGCGGAAATCCTATAGTCTGCGCCGGAACGCCGGCCTCCCTGAGCGTGGCCTTCACCGGGGTCGGCCCCTGGAGTGTGACTTATGAGACCACCGCCGGCCAACAGACCGTCAACGGAATCACCAACAACCCCTACACGCTGACCATCAATGCCGCCGCCAGCACCCCCGTCTCCCTCCTGACCATGCAGGACGACAACTGCCCGGGTAGCGTGAGCGGCAGCGCCACCGTTACCGTCAACACCGCCGTAAATGCCAGCGCAGAGACTATCTGTGACCTCGGCGGAACCTTCTACACCGTGCAGCTGACCATCACCGGAGGAGACCCCGGCAGTTATTCCGTTTCCCCCGCTACCGGGACCCTGACCGGCAACGTGTTCGTCAGCGACCCCATCACCGCCGGAGAGGGTTACCTCTTCACCGTGACCGATGCCAACGGTTGCGCCCCTAAAACCCTCCAGCAAACGGAGGTTTTCTGCGATTGCACCACCGATGTCGGAGTCATGGTCGGCCCCCCGCTGACTGTATGCGGAACCGGCCCGGTGACGGCCGTCTACGACTTGACCGAACAGGTGCTGGATCCAGATGACATCCGTGTGTTCATCCTCCATACCAACAGCGGCACCAATCCCGGAACCGTCCTGGCCACCCAACAGGACGATCCGACCTTCGGATTCAATCCCGCCAACATGTCATACGGCGTCACCTACTATATC
Source organism: Bacteroidota bacterium (assembly GCA_041163745.1). Taxonomy (GTDB): domain Bacteria; phylum Bacteroidota; class Bacteroidia; order Chitinophagales; family Saprospiraceae; genus UBA6168. The sequence goes on along the minus strand of JBEAQU010000032.1, from coordinate 47,872 downwards.
TCCGCCGCCGTGGGCAACGGCCTGCCAACCGGAACGGTGGACCTCAGCGACCCCTGTCTACAGGTCGCACAAGGTACCCCCGTCACGTTCTACGAAATTCCCACGGCCACCCTGGCCGGCAGCACGGCGCTCTGCCTGGGGGCTTCCACGGAACTGACCATCTCCCTCACCGGCGAACAACCTTTCCAGTTCTCCATCAACGGAGAGGATCTGTCCGGTATCACCACCACGGACCTGACGTATTCCGTCACCCCCGGCCTGACCACATCCTATGAACTCCTCAATTTCCAAGACGAAAACTGTCCCGGTACGGTCGACGGACAGGCCGTGGTCCAGGTGAACACCGCCCCGGTCATCTCGAACGGCACCTCCGCCTGCGATCCCGATACGAACACCTACACAGTGGTCTTCTCCATCACCGGCGGTGACCCCGCATCCTATGCCGTGTCCCCTCCCAACACCGGTTCGTTGTCCAACGGCGTGTTCACCAGCAACAACATCCCCAGCGATGTGTTCCATACTTTCATCGTCTCGGATGCCAACGGATGTGGCTCGGATACCATCTCGGGGGTGCTGGACTGCAACTGCGAGACGTTCGCCGGCACCATGCCGGCCGGCCCGCTGGATGCCTGCCTCAACGAAGGCATCGCCATCTTCGGCGGAAGCACCGGCGAGGTCCTGGATCCGGATGATGTCCTCTGGTATTATCTGCATACCGGCAGCGGTGCCTCCCTGGGTACCGTGCTGGCCGTCAATTCCCAAGCCGGCTTCAACTTCAACCCGAACACCATGCAGGCCGGAACCACCTATTACATCAGTGCCGTCGCCGCCAACAACGACGGAACCGGTGCCGTCGACCTGACCGACTTCTGCCTGAGTGTGGCGCCCGGCACACCGGTGGTGTGGAACCCCCTGCCGGACGTCAGCCTGGTCGCCTCGGATGCCGTCTGCGAAGGAGCCGCCGCCCAAGTCGTGTTCAGCATGGATGGGGTGGGGCCCTATAACATCAGCTATGCTGTCAACGGCACACCCACCAGCTCATCCAATATCACCAGCCCGTTCACCCTGGCCCTCAACCCTACCATACAGACTGTCATCCAGATGATCGCCGTGACGGACCTCGGGGCCGGTTGCGCCACACCGACCGCTGCGGCGGACACCATCCTCGTCTCCGCCGCCGTAGATGCCGGGATACCCACCGCCCCGCTGTCCTTCTGTGAAGGAGACGATGCCATGGTCGACCTGGCCACCCTGCTGTCCGGTGCCGACCCGGACGGATCCTGGCTGACAGCCGCCGGCGCCGCCGTTCCCAACGGCATGGTGAACACCAACTCGCTGCCTGTCGGTGCCAACACCTTCACATATACGGTGTCCGCCAGCCCCCCTTGTACCGATGACCAATCCGCCGTGGTGGTGGCCGTCTCTCCTTCCCCCGTCGCCAATGCCGGCCAGGACCAGGGCCTCAACTGCGACCTGGCCTCCGTCACCCTCGGCAGCACATCGCAGCCGGGCCTGTCCTATCAATGGTCGGGCGGCGTCGACAACCCCGGTGTCGCCAACCCGTCCACTTCCAGCCCCGGCACCTACACCCTCGTCGTGACCGACAACCTCTCTGGTTGCTCCGCCACCGATGCGGTGACGGTCTCCCAGATCGTCACCCTCCCCGAACCACACATCACCGTGTCGGGCGTCAGTTGCTTCGGAGACCAGGACGGGTTCATCCTGGTCGACAGCATCACCAACGGACTGCCGCCCTACCTCTGCGCTTTCAACGGCGGGCCGTTCTCCACCCAGAAACAGTTCACCAACCTCTCGCCGGGCGAATACACCCTCGAGATCGTGGACGCCGCCGGCTGCGAACGGACGGTCACCTTCGAGGTCGCCGAACCTTCGCTGGTGGATGTGTCCATCGTCATGGTCAGTGAGGGCGACGACAACATCATCAGTCTTGGCGATTCGGCCTTGCTTACCATCGACGTCTCTCCCGCTTTCGATTCGCTTGATGCCGTTGTCTGGACGCCCGAGGATGCCGTCCCATGCCCGACCTGCCCGGAAAATTGGGTGACCCCAACCACCCAGACAACCTTTTCGGTGACCGTCGACAAAGACGGCTGCCAGGATTCCGACAACCTGACGGTCTTCGTCCGCAAAGACCGTCCGGTCTTCGTCCCGAACGCGTTCTCTCCCAACAACGACGGGGTCAACGACTTGTTCCAGCTCTACGCCGGCCCCCAGGTGCTCCGCATCAAGTCCTTTCTGGTCTTCAACCGCTGGGGGGAAACGGTCTTCCAGTCGTTCGGCTTCGAACCGAACGACCCGGCCGTATATTGGGACGGTCTATACCGTGGCAAGCCCCTCGACCCGGGGGTCTTCACTTGGTTCGCGGAAATCGAGTTTGTGGACGGCCGGCTCCAACTCTATGAAGGAGACCTCACCCTCGTACGCTGACCCGCCGGCGCCCCTGTCCGTCCTGCGCCCACACGGGAGCACGGACAGGGGCGCCGCCGTTCGGCGGACCGGGCGATTCCGCAATGCCGGCCATCATGACGACCACCGTCTCCATCCTCCTGCCTGTCTTGAATGCCGAGCCTTTCCTGTCCGCCTGCCTGGACAGCGTGCTGGCCCAGGACATTCCGGACTGGGAATTGTGGGCGGTCGACGACCATTCTTCCGATGGCAGCCCGGCCATCCTCTCGGGATATGCCGCCCGTGACCACCGAATCCGATGGTGTCACAATGAGGGAAAGGGCATCGCACCGGCTTTGCGAACAGCTTTCCAGCGCACCGCAGGAGCGCTGGTGACCCGGATGGATGCCGATGATCTGATGCTGCCCACCAAACTCCGTTGCCTACGGGATGCCTTGAGAGAACATCCGGACCGACGGGCCGTCGCCATAGGTAAGGTACGCTACTTCGGGGACCAAGGGCTGGGTGCGGGTTACCGACGATATGCGGATTGGTTGAACGGACTGGCCGACGGACGCAGGCATTACCTGGAGATTTATCGGGAATGTACCATCCCTTCGCCCTGTTGGATGACCTGGCGGGAGAACCTGTCGATTTGCGGGGCGTTCCGGGAGGACATATACCCGGAAGATTACGACCTGGCGTTCCGCTTCCGCGCGGCGGGGCTGCAAATCCTGGCTTGCCCGGAGGTGTTGCACGCTTGGCGTGACCACCCCGACCGCTCTTCCAGGACACAGGATGTCTATGCCGACAATGCTTTCCTCCCGTTAAAGGTCTCTTGGTTCCTGATGGCCGACTATGACTCCGACAGAACCTTGGTAGTGTGGGGCGCCGGTCGCAAGGGCAAGGTCGTCGCCGGGCTGTTGGCCGCTCGGAACATCGCATTTTCCTGGGTTTGTGACAATCCCCGCAAATGCGGCCACATCATACGGGGTGTCCGGCTCCAATCCCCGGAAAGCCTGCGGAATATGCCGCGGCCGCAGGTATTGGTCACCGTCGCGGCCCGTGGGGCAGCGGATGAGATCGGACGGTGGATGGACGCTGGCGGTTTGTCGGAAGGCCGTGACTATTTTTTCTTTTGTTAGGAAACGGATGCGTGAACCGCCGGCGAAAGCGCCCCGGGTGGACGGGTGGTCTAAAATAGGTTGGCCTGGTACCCGGGCTGCGTGTAAATTTGCAGCACCATGCATGCCGGCCCCAGATTTCCGAAAAGGATGTCTTGCGACCATGGTTCCGGTAAGTGTCCGGTCCGCTTTTGTGTTTGTCACCAAGCGTTCATGACCCGAACACCGGAAAACGAAATGGAACCTTTATCCAGCGACACGAATGCTTTGGAACGACATTATCAGGACGGCGTTGCTCGGTACGGACCAAACAGTCCTGCCGGTTTCCGTGCGCACCTTGCTAAGGGAGCATGGGCTGGAGGGAGGGCAGGATCCCCCGGCCCGCCTGTTGGCCATGGCGGCGGTGTTGGAGCGACAGCTGTCCAGGGCAGGCGTACGCCCAGGAGCCTTGTCCAGTTCGGATATGCCGACGCCACCGCCGGCGGATGCCGAGGCGTTGCGTCCTTTTCCGACCGATGCCTTGCCATTGGTCGGCAGGGTGCTGGAGGGGGGGGATGACATCCTGCTGCCCTCCCTGATGAGCCGCATGGAAGCGGGAGGGTATGCTTTTCCGGCGGAATACCTGCCGCTGCTGTTGATGCGTCCGGATGCGGACGACAAGTTCGGTTGGTTGTTCCGCCGATTGGACGCCGTAGGAAAATGGTTGCTGCGGCAGCATCCGGAATGGCGCTTCCTGTTGATGCCGCCCCCTGCGGAAAAAGGATCGCTCAGCGCTTTGTCTTATCGGCGGTCGGTGCGGTATTTCCGATTGACCGATGCCAGCGCCGCAAGGGAACAAGCATTGCGGGAATGGTCGGCCTATTCCCCTGTGGAAAAGAAGGAATGGCTGTCCCAATTGATTCACGGGTACAGCGACGACGACCGTGTACTTTTGCTGAGAGGGTTGGCGGACAGCCGCAAGGAGGTACGACAGGCGGCCGGTGCCTTGCAGGCTTCGGCATATGCCGGATCCGGCGATGTGAAGGGATGGGAAAGCCGTGGCCGATCCATCTGGAGGACGGACCAGGGTCGCATCGACATCCTGATACCCGGAAAGGAGATCCGCGAACAAGACAGGGCACAGTTGGCATGGGACGATACGGACTGGCCGGGCGGGGAGCAAGCGGTCTACCTGGGCCTGGTGCTGTCCAAAGTCCCACCTGGCAGTTGGGAGCGACACCTGGGCTGGCCGCCTGCCGTCATAGTGGACCGTATCCTGACGTGCCAATGGGGGAACGTGATCTTTCCCGCTTTGTTGATGGCTGCCGCGACGTTCCGCGACCCGGTCTGGCAACAGTTGTTGCTGCGGAGGCTGTTCGACATGGACGAGGGGTACGACGGTTGGTACCATCCGGCTGTGACGTACTTCCTGCGGGAGCTGCCGGCGGCGATGGCCATGGCTCAGGCGCATGATTATCTTGCCGACCGCAGCGGATTGCCGGATGAAAACAATCCGGTCTTCCGATTGCTCTTCCGGGAGCCGACTGTCTGGGACCAGCGATTGTCTGTGTTGGTCGGGCGCCGCCTGCAGCAATCGTTCGGCGCTTACCCGGGGGCGAGAAAATGCACTCGTTTCGACAGGCGGCTGTTGCGTTGGTTGGGCGGATGCAGCCTTCCGCAGGTATTGCCGGTGCTGGCGGACGGCTGGCCGGATGCTTACGGTCTGCCCCCGGTCTGGAAAAAGGAAATCCACCGTATGTTACGGACCGTTCGGCTGCACCAGGTCCTCATGGAACTGCTGCCCGTCCCGCTGACCGGCCGCTGACCGGGGTGGGTTGTGTACGGGCGAAATAATAAGCGTATGGCAATCATCAAACAAGTAAGGGGATTCAGTCCCCAATTCGGCGACCGATGTTTTCTTGCGGAAAACGCCACCCTGGTCGGGGATATCGTGACGGGGGACGACTGCAGCGTCTGGTTCCAGGCGGTTGTCCGCGGCGATGTCAACTTCATCCGGATCGGCAACAAGGTCAATATACAGGACGGTGCCATCCTGCACGGAACCTACCAGCATGCCGGTACCACCATCGGGAACAATGTGAGCATCGGACACCGGGCATTGGTTCACGGCTGCACCATACATGACCATGTGCTGGTGGGAATGGGGGCCATTGTGATGGACCATGCCGTCGTTCAGGAAAATGTGCTGATCGCCGCCGGTGCGGTCGTTCTGGAGGGATCCGTGCTGGAATCCGGCCATATCTACGCGGGGGTGCCCGCCCGGCAGGTCAAGCCGTTACCGGCGGAAGTGTTCCGGCACAACATCAGCCGTATTGCGGACAATTACATCTTGTACGCCGGGTGGTACCGGTGAGGGTCAGTTCAGGGAGAAGGCGGGATCCTCCGAGGCCGCCGCGTGGTAGAAGGTAAGCTGGCTGACCTCGTACTGCAGGAACCTGGTCAGCGGCAACATGTCCAACAGCCTGTACACTTCGTTTTCCGAACCGGCCGATACCACCGCCCAGATCCGCGCATGTTCGAGCGACAGGGCGTAATTGATGATCTTGCCCTCCCGAAGCAGCTGGCTGACCAGGGATCGCTGCGAGGGCAGGAGCTGGAAGAAATCCGATGACAGGCTCTCCGGCATTTGAAAATCAACCATATATTGGTAAATGCGGGACATGTGGACGTTGTTTTGAGGCCTCACCGCTTGCCGGGATATCCGAAGGGCTGGCCTATTGAATCTGAGAGACAATCGGTCGCAGAGGCAGGGAAGCCGGCCTGCGGTATCCGGAGGATGGCGCCGAACGACCTGTTCATCGGGGAGCGACGCCTGAAAAGGCGCTAAAAATACGTTTTTTCAGGATATAAAGCGAGGGAAGCTGATTCAATATAAGGAAAGGTTGTCTATCAGGCGAACCGACCCCAACCAGGCGGCCACACAGGCTACGGGATGTGCGCTGTCCGACGGGCTTTCCACAGGCTGCAGGCTGTCGCGGTCCACGATGGAAAAATACTCCGGCCGGAACCCGGCTGCCGCCAAGGTCAGGACAGCCTCCTGCCGGACAGTGTCGACCGGGGCCGAATGAAAGCGTTCCCGGGCTTGCAGCAGGACCTGGTAGAGCGTGGCGGCGACGGGGCGCAGGGAGGGGTCGATCCGGACGTTCCGGCTGCTCATCGCAAGGCCGTCCGATTCCCGCACAATGGGACAGCAGATCAATTCCACTCCCGGCAGGGATTCCGTCCGCAAGAGCCGACCGACAACCGCGCATTGTTGGAAATCCTTCAGCCCCATGTACAGACGGTCCGGCGTCACGATTTGCAACAAGCGCAGCACCACTTGCGCAACCCCTTGGAAATGACCGGGCCTGAATACCCCCTCCATGGTCGTCTCCAGCAATCCGAGGTCGAACCGTCGCTCTTGGACGGTTCCTTCCGGATAAATCCCGGATGCATCCGGCCTAAACAACACCTGACAGCCCCCTTGGTACAGCGATAACAGATCCGGACCAGGCGTGCTTGGATACGCGGACAGGTCGCTCGCCTCGTTGAATTGGGTCGGGTTGACGAATATCGAACAGACCGTCAGGTCCGTTTCCAGACAGGACCGACGGACCAGCGAAAGATGGCCCTCGTGCAGGGCTCCCATGGTGGGGACAAATCCGATCTTGTCTCCGCTTTCCTTTCGGAACCGAAGATAGGAAGCCAAGGCTTCCGGACACTTGAATAATAACATAGGTCTCTCCTGTTCGGTTGCCGGACGACCCTGCCGGAACGGCGGAACAACCATGGGGACACAAGTACCGCCGACAGGGCTGGCCGGCGCCAAATCGCCTTCGGAACGCCTTCCGGGAACGGAAATATCCGTTTTTCCGTTACAAAAGGGGCAAAAGTCCCAAATTTTTGTGTTTGGCGTGACACAAAAATCCCTTGTTTTTTTTACTATCTTTGCATCATGTTGCCAACAGCGGCCATTAATCACTAAAACTCGTCCCGGAAATGGTAGAAAAGAAGAAAGTATTATTTGTGACGCAGGAGATGGAACCCTACACCGCACTTTCCGAAATATCCGCCATCGTTCGCAAACTACCGGAATATACACAGTCCAACGGAATGGAAATCAGGGTGCTGATGCCCCGCTACGGCACCATCAACGAACGGAGGCACCGATTGCACGAAGTGGTGCGTCTCTCCGGGATGAACATCATCGTGGACGATGACGACTTCCCGCTCATCATCAAGGTGGCTTCCCTTCCCGGCGCCCGCATGCAGGTGTACTTTCTCGACAATGACGATTTTTTCAAAAGGAAGTCCGTATTCACCGACGATGCGGGTGATCCCTTTGAAGACAACCCGGACCGAATGGTCTTCTTCTGCAAAGGGGTCATCGAAACCGTCCGTAAATTCGGATGGTCTCCAGACATCATTCACTGCCATGGATGGATGACCAGCCTCATCCCGCTCTATGTGAGGGAAGCCTACCGCACCGAACCGTTGTTCCAGTCCTCAAAAATCGTGTATTCCGTTTATGCAGGCACCATGGGCCAACATTTTTCCGAATCCTTCCTGGAGAAAGCCTCCATCAATAATCTGGAAAAGGTCGACCTGCATGCCTACCTGAACGGAAAGGGCATCAGCCTCCACCAAGGCGCTATCCGCTTCGCGGACGCCCTGGTCGTAGGTAGTCAGGAACTGTCGGATCCCCTCGGCAAACTGATCCGGGAATCCGGCAAGCCGGTCCTGGATTTCACCAACGCAGATGAACTTCCCAACGCCTGCCTCGATTTCTACCAGGAATTGCTGGAGGCCGAAACAGTCGATCACTAAGGCCGGTGTCATCACCGACCGGTCCCGGCCCATCCCGCCGGCTCAGAAGTCCGGACCGGAGCCGTTCCTTCGCAGGACCACCAACCCTGACATCCGGACCGCATTCCTTGCTTGTGGCGATTCCTTGTTCTTCACGAGCGCCTGTCCGAAAATTGTTTCGGCCGCGAATAATGCCTTTTGAGAACCTGATCCCGCAACTATGCACGGTAACCAACGGACGCTGCACGACAGACCGTTCCTCAGTTCCTCAACATTCATTGCTTCCAGGCCATAAACCGGTTCCCGGACAGCCGTCAAACGCATCAAACCGAGCATGAAATTTCCTTTCCCGTCCGTCCTGCTGGCGGCCTGCCTCCTGGCCGCCCTGGCAGCCTGCAACGACCCCACGTCCATCGGTTCCGAACTGCTGGCCGAAGACGGCCTCGCGCTGGAACATACGGATACCTTCCAGCTACGGGCCTGGTCCGAGCCCGCCGACTCCGTCAAGATATACGATCCGAATCTCTTCGCCACCAATATCGGCAGCCTGCCCGTCGGTATCCTGCTCGACCCTGTCTTCGGTACCACCACCGCTACGGCCTACGCCCAGGTCAGCCTCAACTCGGTCGCCCCCTCCTTCCTGGGCGGGGTGCTGGACTCCATGGTGCTGGTACTCCCTTATGATGCCGACCTTTCCTATGGAAATCTGCTGGAACAGCACACCCTGGACGTCTACCTGCTGTCGGAAGACCTCTCGGACACCACCCGCTATTTCTCCAACAGGAGCTTCCTGACGGAATCGGATCCCGTCGCATCGACTGTCTTCTATCCAAAAGTGACCGACTCCGTCGAGGTGCTGGTCCCGAACGGGGATTCCATGGTCGCACAAAAACAGGTGCCCCAGCTCCGCATCCCTTTCGACCCGCTCTACAGCACCCTCTTCTTCAAGACCGATACCTCCCAATTGAACCGCAATACGGAATTCCAGGCTTTCTTCAAGGGCATGCAACTCCGCCCCTCCCAGACAACCGCCGGCCTGGTCAGCTACAAACTGCGGGACAGCCGGGCCGGAATATGGGTTTATTACAAGGTCGACAGCGTCGCCCGGTCCTACCAGTTCCCGATCCTGTCCGGTGATGTCGTGACCGCACAATACACCCATGCCTACGAAGGTGCCACCCTCGCCGACTTCCTCGAAACGCCGGAAGGCGCCTCCGACAGCCTCTTGTTCCTGCAGGGAATGTCCGGAACGGATGTCGTGCTGGAAATTCCATATATCGATGACCTCGGGGATGTAGTGGTCAACCGGGCGGAACTGGTGCTGCCCATCCGGCGGCTGCCCGGCGATGACCCCGCCCTCACCCCCGTCCCCCAGGTACTGGTGTCCGAACTGGTCACCGACTCGACCACCCGGGTCATCGATGACATCAGCATCGCCATCTCCCGGGTAGGAGATAGTTTCAGCTCCATCTTCGGAGGGGATGCCACCGCTGAATCGGATGCCTACACCATCAACCTGTCCGCCCATGCCCTGGATATGATCCGCGGACTGTCGGGGAAGAAAATGCGCATCAGCGTATACCAGAAAGCCCGCCAGCCCCAACGCGTCGTCCTGTTCGGACCCGCCCACCCGGTCAGGCCGGCTACCCTCCGCCTCAGCTATACCCCTTACTGAACCGGTCCGTCCGGTTCACAACAGTGGCAGGTAAATTGTCATATTCGCAAAAAAACCGTATTTTCAAACCTTGTGCGTCTTACCTTTGCATACAATCGCACCGACAGTCGCCATTAACGATACAATGTCTATGGAATACAATTCAAACAGGGAAATCTTGGTCATTCCCGAATATGGCCGCCACATCCAAAATATGCTTCGATATGCCCGGGAAATTCCCGAAAGGGAAAAACGGCAGCAAGTCGTGGAACAGATTGTCGGCCTCATGATGCAGATGCACCCCCTCAACCGGAACCTTGAGGACTTTCGCGAAAAACTCTGGCGTCATGCCTTCCAAATCGCCGAATACAAACTCGATGTCGCTACCCCGCTGGGCTATACGCCCTCGCCTGAGGACAGCCAGAAGAAACCGGAACGGGTTTCCTACTCCATCAAGGACCCTCGCTTCCGGCACTATGGTAACAATGTCCAGAAACTGATCGCCAAAGCCGTGGCCATGGAAGACGGCGAAAAGAAAAACGGTTTCGTTCAGGTAATCGGCTCGTACATGAAATTGGCATACCGGACCTGGAGCCGGGAACATTACGTCAGCGATGACATCATCATTGAGGACCTTAAGAATCTTTCCGACGGCAAACTCCAGCTCGTCGAAGACGCGCCACTGGACAATCTCACCCGTTCCCAACGCAAAACCGTGGGCAACGAACCCATGATGCCACCGCAACATTTCGCTGGTGGCGGACGTCCGCTCCCCCCTCAGCAACGCCCGCCGATGTACCGACCCGGCATGGGGAACGGTCACGGAAATGGCCCCCGCGACCGCGACCGCGACAGAGACCGCGGGGGTAATATGCCGCGTCAACAGCCGATGCCGTCCCAACAACGTCGGAAGCGGAAGAAATAACCCGTTGCATCCGGCACGTCGTGTCCACGTCCCGGACGGTTTGCAAACCGTCCGGGATTTTTCATATGTGCCGCATCCCGCCGCCGGATTCCCGTCCCACCCGTCCGGGAGACCCGCCGCCCTCCCTTACAACCCGTAAGAACCGATTGCCGGAACGCCACGCCAAGGTTCCGGCACCCCGGGCAGGAAGCGCCGATGAACATCCACCGGAAGGCCTTGTCAAGAAGAAGATGTGGAAAACACATGAGCGGTTTGCTAAAAAAACTAACTTTATGCAGCAAACTTTATCTCACAAAAAAACAGACCATGACTCCTCTGACAGCCGAATTCGTCGGTACCATGCTGCTGATACTCTTGGGTGACGGTGTCGTCGCCGGTGCCGTGTTGAAAAATTCCAAGTCTTGGAACGCAGGTTGGATTGTCATTACCCTGGCATGGGGCCTTGCCGTAACCATGGGCATCTATGCAGTCGGTCAATACAGCGGTGCGCACCTCAACCCGGCCGTCACCCTGGCCCTGGCGCTGACAGGAGATTTCGCCTGGGAATCGGTGCCCGGCTATGTTCTCGCCCAACTGACCGGTGCCATGGCCGGCGCCGCCCTCGTTTGGCTGCACTATCTCGGGCACTGGCGAGAAACCGAAGACCGCGAAGCCAAGTTGGGGGTTTTCTGCACCAGTCCCGCCATCCGGTCATTCTGGCCGAACCTCCTGAGCGAAGCGCTGGGAACCTTCGTCCTGACGGCCGGTGTTCTCTTTATCGGAGCCAACCGCTTTACCGACGGCCTCAACCCCATCGTGGTGGGGGCCTTGGTAGTCGTCATCGGGATGTCGCTCGGCGGACCGACCGGATATGCCATCAATCCGGTCAGAGACTTGGGACCCCGCATCATGCACGCGCTCCTGCCGATCGCCGGCAAGGGTGGTTCGGACTGGACCTATGCGCCGGTTCCGGTATTGGGCCCCTTGTTGGGCGGGATCCTCGGCGCCGCTTTTTATCTTTGCATCTTCCGGCAGGAGTTGTCGGCACTCACCTGGGTTGCGGCCGCTGCGGCCCTGACCTTAGTCGGCCTGGCCCTGGCCTCCGGTCGCAAAGGAAACTGAACGCCTTGTGCCGGCCGGCAAACATCCGGCCCTGACATCATGTTGGCCTTTTGGATAAAAACCACATCGGTCGCACCGGATACCTGCTGGCTCCGACATACGGTTCGAACGGCTGTGTTTGGTCCGGTCGGCCGCTTTGGGAAATACCGGCCGACGGCAAATACGATGAAACAAGCCCCCTATTGCAATGATGAGGATTCCGGAGCAGCATCGCTTTGACATCGTTTCCGCCGGACAGCTGCCTGCCGCCGCCGGCTATCTGTTGGATATGGCCAGGGATGCCCGGATATTCGCGCTTCGGGGAGACCTGGGAGCCGGCAAAACCAGCTTGGTCAAGGAATTGTGTACCCTGCTGGGTGTGACGGAACCGGTCACCAGCCCAACTTTTTCCCTGGTGAACGAGTATCTCGGCCACTTGCCGACCGTCGGAACTTTCCCGGTGTTTCATATGGACCTGTACCGGTTGGCATCGGTACGGGAAGCCCATGCGATCGGGTTGGACCAGTATCTGTACGGGGATGGATTCTGCTTCATCGAGTGGCCGGACATCATTGCGGAGTGGCTGCCGGAAGGCACCCTTCATGTTAGGCTGGACATCGTTAGGGAGCATTCCCGCATCATGACAGTGAAAAGGCTCGGCCCGACCGGAAAGGGAGTGGACGGACAACCCGGCCAGTAAAACTGGGATAGGTAAATCATGGCATCATCTACGAAACAAAAGATTCCTATGCCGCGGTCCTTGACCGAAGGCCATTTGCAATCCCAACCGGAGACCTTGGAAAGGGAGCCGCACAACCGACGCATGCAAATCGGCATACCCAAGGCGGACCAGTTGCAGGAAAACCGTGTGGCACTGGTGCCGGCGGCCGTCTCCACCCTCGTTGCCCGCGGCCACACGGTGGTGCTGGAAGCCGGAGCAGGCGAACAAGCCAACTACAGCGACATACGCTACAGTGAGGCCGGTGCCAAGGTGTCGTACGACAGGAACGAAGTGTTTCAGTCGCAGGTACTGCTCAAGGTGTCGCCCCCTACCTTGGAGGAAGCATCCCTCTATCATCCGGGGCAGGTCATCATCACCCCCCTCACCCTGCCGATGGTCTCCCGGGAGTTGATTGAAAAGTTACAGGAGAAGCGGGTCGTCGCCTTTGCCATGGAATACATCCAGGATGACAACGGTTCCTTCCCTTTCGTTCGGGTCATGAGTGAAATGGCCGGACTGAACGCCGTATTGACCGCAGCGGAACTGCTGTCGGTGAGTGGGGGAGGGAAGGGAGTCCTGCTCGGCGGCATCGCCGGGGTGCCGTCCGCGAAAGTCGTGATCCTCGGTGCAGGAGTGGTGGGCGAATCCGCCACCAGGGTGGCGTTGGGATTAGGTGCGGAGGTACGGGTCTTTGACAATGATGTATACAAGCTGATGCGGTTGCAACGCCATATCGGCCAACGCTTGAACACCTCCACCTTGAATCCCTTCCAGCTGGAAAAAGACCTCCTGAACGCAGACGTCGTCATCGGTGCCATCCATTCCAAAACCGGCCGTACCCCCGTGGTGGTGCCGGAATCCATGGTGGAACAGATGAAACCCGGCTCTGTCATCATAGATGTGAGCATCGACCAGGGCGGATGCTTCGAAACATCCGAACTTACGTCCCATGCCCGTCCGACCTTCCGCAAGCACGGAGTCATCCACTATGCTGTGCCCAACATGGCTTCCAAGGTGCCCCGGACAGCCTCTATCGCCATGAGCAATATCCTGACCCCTTGGTTGGTCAGCGCAGGTGATGTCGGTGGTGTGGCGGAATTGCTCTACGACCATGCAGGCCTGCGAAACGGGGTCTTCGTGTTCAAGGGACTCCTTACCAATGCCTACCTCGGCCGACGGTTCGACCTGAAACATACAAACCTGGACCTGCTCATGGCCAGTCGCCTTTGATCAAGTGGTGGGAGGGAGTGAGGCCTGCTCCCGGTTGGTTCGGCTGCCTGGAAGGAACGTTTCGCCTGGCGGACAGCGCCGCGCCCAGGGCACCTGGAATCTTTGCGGAAGAGCATGGCTGTTGCAAAGCTGACAGCAGTCCTGGCTTAGCAGTAAAAAGCGTGCGGTATTGTCAGCGCAGTGGCGGACAATACCGCATCGGTTTCAGGCAGGGGCAGCAGACATCCGTATGAACGCAGTATTCAGACCAGTTGCTGGTCGATGATTTGACTCAGGTTCGCTTGGGTGGTCACACCGACATGTTTGTTCACTACTTCGCCGTTCTTGAATACGAGAATGGTCGGGATGCTACGGATTCCATACTTCATGGCAATCTCCGGGTTGTGGTCGACGTTGACTTTCCCGACAAGGGCTTTGCCGGCATACGCTGAGGACAGCTTTTCGATGATGGGGGAGATCATGCGGCAGGGACCGCACCATTCCGCCCAGAAATCCAATACGGCGACACCTTGCTTGTCGATTACTTCGGATTGGAAGTTGGCATCCGTGATTTCAAAAGCCATGATTTGTTGTTGTTTTTAGATGAAAAGGACCACCGGGATTTGGCTGTGTTCTCTTGTTTCCTGACGGCAGCACACATAACGAACGATTTACCCGGGGGCTTTTCTGTCCGTCTCGCATGGTCTCCGTTATGCTGGAAATGGCTATGCCAACCCGCTTTCTTCAGGTCAATAACAACTGTTTTCCCGCTTGGTTGAGTGCACTGGCAAAATTGAGGATTGTCCCTGTCCTTCCGGTCGAGGACGGCGGTAGGATTCCGAAAACAACTGCCCGCGGATGTGTACCGGCCGGCAAGTAGACACGGAAGAAACCGGCAATGAAGCTGGGATATGGCCGGAATACCGGTTTTGCAAAATTATTTCTAAAAAATTTGGATGATTTCAGTTTAATATTTTACCCGTTCCTGTAATTTTGTTCCTGACAAGTTTCGGTTCGAAGTGCAGCCAAACTGCTGGTCAACACATACCTACCCCTGGCTCTCATGGAAACTGTTGCTGTGCCCCACGTCACGGGTCTCGATTCGCACACCACCGGGCAGGTGGCTACACTTTCCTTCGCATTGGATTCGTATTTTGTTTAAATAAGGCGAAATCACTATTTCTTGGAATTTATTTTTGTCGATTAATATATTTGCTGAATATTGTTTTATTTTGCAGCAATAAAGGCACTTTTAATACAAAAAAAACAACAGAACCTAATGGCAGAGAAGCTGGATCGGACAGACCTTAAGATATTGAAAATTTTGCAGGAGAATTGCAAGATAACCAATCTCGAACTATCCAAGAAAATCGGATTGTCCCCTGCCCCTACTTTGGAACGGGTCAAAAAGCTGGAGACTTCCGGTTACATCGAAAGTTATCATGCGCAGTTGAATCCGCAAAGCATCGGGCTCAACGTACAGACCTTCGTACAGGTTTCCTTGGCCTGGCAGAAGGAGAATGCTTTGAACAATTTCCTGGAGAAAGTCAAGTCGATCGATGAGATCGTGGAGTGCTACATCATCACGGGGGAGGCGGATTTCCTTATCAGGATTGTATGCAAGGACATCCCTACTTATGAGCAACTGCTGTTCAAGACCCTTTCGCAAATCGAGGAAATCGAGCGCTTGAAAACGTTGATGACCCTTTCCACCGTAAAGAATTCGAAAATTCTTCCCTTCGAGTATGAATGAGCGGAACGGTTGTCCGCAAGGGACCTCCTTCATCGGAAGGCCAGGATGACTCCGATGCCCGGTGTCATCCTGGGAAGAATGTTCTCCGGACCCTGGCCGGAGCCCAACAGGGTGGGCCGCATACCAAGGCTCAGGTCGTCGCTGACGTCGAAGGACTTCAGATGACTGTCCACGAAAGCCTCGGCCGCCTGAACCAAGTGAAGGCCCACCATCCCGATATAGGAAAGCTGCTTGTTTTTGTCGAATTGGTCCCGCAGCCGTCGCAAATCATTCGCTTGCAAGCGGCTGCCGGAAAAGGGGTGCTCCTCGCCCGCAAGTTCCGCGATGTAGGCGTCCCGCAACAGACGGTAATTGCGGGTATTGTAATCCGCGGCATAAGCGAGTGCAACGAACCCTCCCCACACGAACGGTACTTTCCACCAACGCTTGTTGTATAGTTGTCCGCCTCCGGGAAAAGCCAGGGAAAGGATGATCGCCTTGCGGGGATTGGGATAATCCGTCCGCAGTCCTTGGCGGAAACGGCCGACCCATCCTTGCCGAGCGGCACCGGGTCCGGTCGTGTCCGAGACCGGTGATGTGGGAAGCGCCGAGGTAGCCGTCGTCGTATCGGAAAGTACGAGGGGAACCTGCGCAGCGGACCGACGGCCGGGAAGCAGGCACAGGACCAGCACCAGCCCTGAAAAAACAAACCGATGACCGGATCGAATGGCAAACATATCGGAACGATGGCTGAGGTCGACCGGGCACCGATGAAGGTCGGCGGTCATTCCTCCAAAAGGTCGAGTAACCGGTTTAGGTCGTCAGAAGATCCGAACGGGATGGCTATCAATCCGCTTCCGTTGGGTTTTACCTTCAGTTGGACTTTGGTATCGAAATATTGCTTCAAGGTATCCTCGACCTGCTGGTAATCGGGAGCCAGCCTTGGTGCTGCCGTCGCTTGTTTCCGGGCAGGGTCCGCCCCCCGGTAACTCCTGACCAAGCCCTCCGTTGCCCGTACCGACAATCCCTTGTCCGTCACCTCCTTGTATACCCTCGTCTGCAGTAGAAAATCCTCCAGACCGATGATCGCCCGGGCATGGCCCATGGAAATCAATCCCTGCTTCAATCCCTGTTGTATTTCCACCGGCAACTTTAGCAGCCGGAGGTAGTTGGTGACGGTCTCCCGGGCTTTTCCGACCCGGTCCGAGAGACGCTCATGTGTCAAGGAACATTCATCGAGCAGTCGCTGGTAGGTAATGGCAATCTCAATGGCATTGAGATCCGCCCGCTGGATGTTCTCCACCAATGCCATTTCAATCATCTCCTGGTCGTTCGCCAGGCGGATGTAGGCAGGCACTTCCTTCAGCCCCGCCATGCCGGAGGCACGGAATCGTCGCTCTCCGGAGATGAGTTGATATTGGCGATCCGTCAGGCGGCGGACCGTGATGGGCTGGATCAGGCCGTGTACACGGAGGGAATCAGACAGGTCCTTCAACGCTTCCGGGTCGAAATCCTTCCGCGGCTGGAAAGGGTTGACCTCGATTTCTGATAAGGGAATCATTGCCACCGTGTGGGTAAGCTCTCTTACGACTTCCCGCTGTTGGTCCTTTGTCTGTGTCTCTATGTTGGAAAGCAGGGCGCGCACACCCAGCCCGAGTTCGCGTTTGTTCGTCAGTTTGGCCATTTTCAACCCGCTGTTGTTGAGATTTGATTGGTCGCGGTATTTCTGGCCAGGAACTCCTTGGCCAGGTTCAGGAAATTGATCGTTCCCCGGCTGGCCGCATCGTACATCACGACCGGCAAGTGCATATTGGGCGCTTCGCTGATTTTGGAATTGCGGTGCACGATGGTGTCGAACACCTTGTCCCGGTAGAAGCTCCGAACTTCGCTGACCACCACGTTGGCCAACCTCAACCGGCCGTCGTACATGGACAGTACGATGCCCTCCATATCCAGCCCGGGGTTGAAATTCTGCTTGACCAGATTGATGGTGTTCTGTAGTTTTCCCAGTCCCTCCAATGAAAAATACTCGCATTGGACAGGCACCAACACGGTGTCCGCGGCAGCCAGTGCGTTCAGGGTGATGATTCCCAGCGAGGGCAGACAGTCGATGAAGATGAAGTCGAAGGAGTCCCGAACGGTCGAGAGGATGTTCTTCATGACAAATTCCCGCTGCGGTCGGGTGACGAGCTCCAGCTCAGCGCCCACCAGGTCGATGCTGGAGGGCAACAGGTACAGATTCGGGGTGTCGGTCTCGATGATGGCTTCCGTCGTATCCGTATCGTTCACCAGGCAGTCGTACAGACTGTAGGAGACATGATCCGGAAATACACCCACGCCGGAGGAGGAATTGGCTTGTGGATCGGCATCGACCAGCAACACCCTTTTCTCAAGGATGGCCAGGCAGGCGGCGAGGTTGATCGCGGTGGTCGTCTTGCCGACTCCACCTTTTTGGTTGGCTATGGCTATGATTTTCCCCATGGTCTGTTGTGTGAATTTGATGATCAAATCCTTTCCTTATGCTAGGTCGTCCCGTGTTTCTCCCTCCCGTTGTCGGCCATCCCGACCGGATTTGCTGTGCAAATGTCGGTAGAATATCGGGAATTCGGAAGGCGCGTTCGCTAACTATTGCGAGGAAGGAATACACGGCCGGCGTTCGGTGGATCCTCCCCGAAGTCCCGTCTATCGGAAAGTTACCGTCCGGCCGATGACCGGAAGGATCAAACGCTTGTTTTTTGAGCGGAAAGCCTCCTCCGCCTCTTGCCGTGGAATGACAATGTAGGGAAAGGTGTCGAAGTGGCATCCAATCACAGTGTCACACCGGACGAACTCAGCCGCCAACAGGGCTTCCTGGAATCCCATCGTGAAATTGTCACCGACCGGCAGAATGGCTGCATCCAGGGGCGGACAGGTGAGCGGAATCAGCTGCATGTCCATGGTCAGGTCCGTATCGCCGGCCACATACAGGCAGGCTTCTTCGTTCCAGATGACAAAGCCACCGGGGTTGCCGCCGTAGGTTCCGTCGGGCATCACGCTGGAGTGGGTGGCATGTACAAATTTCACGGTTCCGAAGGGGAAATTCCATTTGCCCCCGTGATTCATGGGGTGCCCTTTCAATCCTTTTCGTTCGAACCAGCTGACAATCTCGAAGTTGGAGATGACCTGCGCATCGCACCGCCTGCCGATTTCCTCCGCATCCCCCACATGGTCGCCATGACCGTGGGTCAGGAGGAGGTAATCCGCCGAGATGGTCCGGCTGTCCAGGTCCGCGGCTTTCGGATTGCCGCTGATGAAGGGGTCGAACAACAACCGATGGCCTTTGGTCTCGATCAGGAAACAGGAATGTCCGTAATAGGTTATTTGCATGTTGGGAATGTTGGCACAGGAAACTGCCTGCGATGTCTTTGCAAGTTATCCAATCTCCGGCAGGGTGGGGTAGCGCTTCCGATATTGCTTTGCCATGACGCTGCTTCCGCTCGGCGGATCAAAGACCGCCCCCGGCCAGCAGGGCCTGAACGGCTTGGTCGGAAATGTCGGGCGTTCCCCCGGGACGGGAGGCCACGAGGGCACCGGTCGCACAGGCGAAACGCAGGGATTCCGTCGGCGGGGATCCCTTGAGGTGTCGGGACAGGAACGCGGCGAGGAAGGCGTCCCCGCTGCCGATGGTGTCCGATACACGGACCGGGATGCCCGGATGCCGGTACAGGCCGCTTGCATCCAGGTAGGAAGCACCCTCCGCGCCCTGGGTTAGCAGCATGCCGGACAGGCTGTAGCGGTCGCACAGGTATGCCATCTTTTCGGAGGCCGTACCGGTAAGACCATGCCAGCCGGCTATGATGTCCAGTTCCTCCCCGTTCATTTTCACCAGGGTAGCCAGCGACAACAGCGTGTCGAGCAACTCCCGCGAATAGAACGGAGGACGAAGGTTGACGTCGAACACACGTCGGTCGGCCAAAGGGAGCAGGGTCAGCAGGGCGGTGAGGCTCTGCTCGCGCCGGCATGCCAGACTGCCGTAGACCAGGACGCCAACCTGCCGCACCGCAAGTGCCGCATCCGCATCCGCCACGAGATGGTCCCAGGCCGATGGTTCGACAATCTCATACCGGGGCGAACCCTCCTCATCCAACCGGACATGAACAGCTCCGGTCGGCCATGCAGGATCTCGTTGCATCCAATCTGTCGGCAATCCCTTTCCCGCCAGAAACGCCAGCAGGGCCTGCCCGGCCTCGTCTTCCCCGATACGACTGATGATTCCGGCCGGCAAGCCCAACTGGGTGGCGTGAACCGCCACATTCAAGGGGGCTCCGCCGACGATCCTGCCGGAGGGCAGGTGGTCCCAAAGCACTTCCCCGTAGCAAATGACCTTTATGGATGTTGTCTCTGACATATTGTATTCGCTTTCGATGGGCCACAGGCTGTCCGTACCCTGTCTTCGCCCGTTTTTCTGGGGTAGTTCACCCGGTGCCGCTTGCGATTCGTTCGGTCCACCGCCTTCCCTGCCACCCCTCAGGCTCTCCTGTCCCGTACCAACAGCTGTTCCAATTCCTCCAGGGACCGGCCTTTTGTCTCCGGCATCATCCGCCAGGTGAACAGCAGCTGCAGGACCATCATCAGGGAAAAGAATGCGAACACAGGCGCCGGTCCGACCATTTTGAACAGATACGGGATGGAGGCCGGGATGATGGCCGCCAACACCCAATGCACCGAACTGCCGAAGGCCTGCCCGTCGGCCCGCAGATGGTTGGGGAAAATTTCCGAAATGAATACCCAGATGATGGAGCCCTGTCCGATGGCGTGGGAGGCGATGAAGATGAACAGGAAAAGCGGAACCGCCATCCCCTGCCAACTGTATCGGAATGCCATGGCCACCAAGGCGAGGGACACGATGTATCCCACAGATCCGACATACATGAGCTGCCGCCGCCCCACCCGGTCTATCAGCAGCAGACCGGTCAAGGTGAAGACCAGGTTGGTGATGCCGATGCCGGCGCTGCTGAGCAAGGCGGCACTCTCCGCCAGACCGGCTTCCTGGAATATCCTCGGCGCATAATACAGAAAGGCGTTTATGCCGGAGAATTGGTTGAAGAACGCGACCAGAAAGGCCAGTACCAACGGGAACCTGTAGGCAGGGGCGAAGATGGTCTCCCGCCGCGGACCCGCCGGCCGGTCCGCCAGGATGCGGTCCATCTCGGCTTCCACGTCCGCCGACGCATCCACCTGCGACAGGATGCGGGCCGCCGCAGCCCGGTCGTTCCGACGGACCAACAACCACCGTGGGCTCTCCGGAACGTTCGTCACCAACAGCGTGTACGCTAAGGCCGGTATGCCCTCCACGCCCAACATCCAGCGCCAGGCCTCGTGCTCGATAGCCGCACTCAACAGGTAGTTCGACAGGAATGCCACCAGGATGCCGGTGACCAGGGACGATTGGTAGAACATCACCAAGCGTCCCCGGTCCCGGGCAGGGGCTATCTCCGAAATGAAGGCCGGCGCCGCGATCGTGGAGGCACCCACGCCCAGTCCGCCGATGAAGCGGAACAACGCGAAGACATTCGGGTCTTCCGCCAGGGCGGAGCCGACCGCGGAAACGAAATACAGGATGCCAATCCAGAACAGGGTGCGCTTGCGGCCGATCCGCTCCGTAGGAAAGTTGCCGAACATCGCGCCGATGACCGTCCCCCACAGGGCCGAGGCCATGATGACGAAACCATGGTACAGTTCTCCTTTCGGCCAAAGCGCCTGCAGGGCTTGGTCCGCTCCGGATATGACAATGGTGTCGAATCCGAACAGGAAGCCGGCCAGGGCTACCGTGACGGACCAGTACAGAACTTTGTGCTGTCGCATGTTTCGGTTGTTTTGACAAATGTAAGTTGCCGGTCCGGTATTTTGTCCTCCCGGCGTTTATTTCGGTACGATGACCAGCCTGCCGGTCCAACCCCCCGGATTCGCCCCGCCCACGACCTGCAGGAAATAGGTGCCGGCGACCAAGCCCGATATGTCCAGGAAGACGGAACCCGCCCGGACGACCAATTCCCGATCCAGCACCAGCCTTCCGTCCGTGGCGTACAACCGCAGGTCCACCGGCCCTTCCTGCCAAAGACTGACCTGTACCGTGCCGGCGCTCGGATTGGGAAACAGGTCATGATCCTCGAATACCGGAACAATCCGCTGCCTGGTGAAAAAGGTCTCCGCATATTGGTAGGCCTTGTTTCCGATGACCTTTCCAATCCGGCGAGCCGGTATGTCGTCGAACGGCGGATGGATGCCGCCCCATATCCGCGACAGGCTGCATTGGTCCGCCGCATCCCGGTAGGTGGCCCACTGCAGGATGATGTCCGTGCCCGGACCCTCCTCGAAGACAAGGAACTCGTTCTTCCGGCATGGGAACTCACCGATCCCGCCTGGAAAATACGGGTCACCCGTCAAGGCGGTCAATACCTCCGCCGCCGCCCGGCTGTATGCGGAATGCCCCGACAGGTATCCGGCGAAAGGGGGTGAGACGAAGGTCGGCCTTTGGTAGGACAACCAATCCCCGGCCCGAATCCAGCCCACTCCGGCCCGGTCGGTCGACGGGTCGCCGATGGCCTTCGTGCCGCGCCAGGTATACAACTTCACCTCCCCGACATGCCGGCCGTCCGGCCCCGCCAGGGAATCTCCCGGCTCAATCAGGGCGGACAGGCCGGGGACCAGCGGCAAGCCCCCCGGATGATAGCCCGGTCGGGTCGGGTCTTGGCTTTGTCCCGCCTCCGCCATGCCGCGCAAGGCGGTGATCGGTCTGGAACTGTCGTACCATCCCTTGATTCCCCAAATGCAGACCGCCACATCGTGCAGGGCGCCACCCAATGCGAAATAAGCCTTCACGTCCCATTCCAGGTCCGCACAGACCGGCCCTTCCCCCCCGATTCGTTTCGACAGGGCCGGATGGTCGCTCACCTGGTTCAGGATGCTGAACCAATGTCCCGGTGGTGTTTCGGAATGCGGACCGTCCGCCCAAAATTCCGCCAATACGCGCGTATAATCACCGCGCGGGACTATCTGCGGCGCATAGGGTTGGCCGGTATACGGATTGATCGGATGCCCCGGGCTGTCGTCGCCTCCTTCCGCCAGGTCGTAAAAGGATGGGTACTCGCTCCACTGGGTGGGCTCTTCCGTCCGGTTGCCGACGGCACCCGGCGATATGTCCCACCAAATGCCGTCCGAAGGGTCGAGATGACTCCCCCAGGCCGAAACGAGCAGATGCCCCCACCGGAAATGGTCGGATGTCCCACCGCCCTGGAGGGTGTCCAGTTGCGGGGGCGGACCCGGGTCGAAGTATACGGGATAGTCGAAGCTGTCACGCCGGTACAGGACACGGTCTTCGGGTCGTAAGGCGAACGGACGGACGGCCCCCCATTCCGGACTCAGGAACTGCTGGACGTTGCCGGCGATCGGGTTGCCGGATTGGTCGATGAGCTGCCGCAAGGACAATGGCTGCCAACGGTTGATGTCGGTCAGTGCCGCATTGCCGCTGTTTTCGACGATCAGCGGCGGGTTCACCGGCTGATAATGCCGGTTCTGATATCCGTCTTCCTCATTGGACCCGTCCTGCAGGCCGTAGGATATCATCCGGTCGGCCAGGTAGTTGCCCAGCTCAGCCGGCCCCGCCCGGTAATCCGTCGACGTGTTGTGACGGTCGTATTCCAGGGAATCCATCAGTACGTCGAACCGGGACAAGGTGATATGCTGGTTCGGGGAATTTCGGAACCGATGCGACAACAGCCGGTAGGCCGCATGGCTGATGGCCTCCGCCCGGGCAGCCTCGAGATCTTCCGCCGGCATCGTTCCGGTGAACGGACAATCGAAGCCATGCAGATTTTTTCCCAACAGATAGGTGTCTCCCCTTCCGCCGTAAACGACCCAGGCATCGTACATGACAATGCTGCAGTGGAACAGGTTTCGGGCATGCACGGTGGGTCGGGCGAAATCCTCCCGTATGGCTTGCAGCAGGGCCTCGTTCCAAATCCGGGCGACGGTGGCTTGCGACATCATCGCCCAACCAACACTGACCAACGGGATGGTAAGCAGTATCCGTTTCATTTGCCTTTCGTTTCTTTCCCCCAAGATAAGAAATTTCCGGGTGCTTTCCGTCCCGATGCATTGGCCGGCACCACTACTGACAAGGGGGGCGAGGGCTTGGTGCTGCCAGACCGGACCGGTACCCACTGCCAGACCGGTGTGCCGGGAACAGTCCGGGTGCTCCCCGTCCGCCGCGGACCTGCCCGGCGGAATTTTCCGCCCGCCGCCGGAGACAGGCCTCCGCATTCACCAAATCGATGCCAGCGGCCGGTAGTTGGCTTCCCGCAGGCGAACGTCCGACGCCCCTTCCGCAAAGAGCCGGGCGGCGGTGAAAGGGGTGCGGGGGAAGAAAATCTCCGTCATGCTGACGGACCCTTCGTCGGCGAACAACTCCGCACTGGCTGCATCGACAAGGATCCGCATGGTCAGGATGCTGTCTGTCCTGCTGCGGGGGGCAAGGCTCGCCACCGGAGCGAAGCTGGCCGAAAAACCACTGTCCCCCGCTTGGGTCCGGTCGCTGAAGAACTGGTTTCTTGCCAGGTCGTAGCCCATCCGGTACCGCTCTCCGGCCGGATTGCTAAGTTCCAGCCCGACTATACCCTGCCGGTCAGCCCCAAGGTTCCAGGTATGCGTGATGTCCAGCAGCACCGGGCCTTCCGAGGTTACGACCGGAATACCACCCGTCAGGGAATCGGGGCGCGGTATGGCATGGGTGGACAAGGCCAGGGCAGACAGCTCCGCCACCGGGACGGAATGAAGCCGGTATCCCTGCGGAGTCCGGCGGAGGGTCAGCTCGCGGGGTATCGTCATGGCATTGCGCCAGCCCTCGGTGGGCACCTGGTTGGCGTATTCCCAATTGCTCATCCAGCCGAGCAGGATGCGCCGGCCCGCCGGTACGTCCGACCAGGTGACCCCGGCATAGTTGTCCTTGCCGTAGTCCAGCCAGACCGCTTTGCCATCCGCAACCCACGGCATGAAATCCGGGTCGGGACGGAACTCCCGGCCATCGAAATTGCCGACGAAGTACTGGGTGCCGGAGCCTCCGTTCGGATGACCCGGATTGATGTTGATTATCAGCACCCATTTCGTTTCCCCCGTAGCTTCGACCCGCATTGGGAACAGGTCCGGACATTCCCACACACCGCCATGCGCACCCAGGTCACTGCCGAATTCGCTGAGCAGGCGCCACCGCTTCAGGTCGGGAGACCCGTAGAAGGCGGCGTGGTCTCCTACTGCCAGGGCTGCCACCCATTGTCTCCTGGCTTCGTCCCATATCACCTTGGGGTCCCGGATGTCGCGGACTCCTCCCGGGTTGGGCAGAACGGGATTGCCCTCGTACTTTGTCCAGGTACGTCCCTTGTCCAGGCTGTATGCCAGGGCCTGCGATTGGAAACCTGTGCTGCCTGCCTTGGCCGCGGCATCGTCGTGGTAGGTGTACATGGCGACGATGGGCACCTGCTCCTCCGCGCCGAATCCGCTGGTGTTGTTCCAATCCACCACAGCCGATCCGGAAAAGATGTAGCCCAGCGAATCCGGATACAAGGCGATGGGCAGATTCTCCCAATGGACCAGGTCCCGGCTGACGGCGTGCCCCCAATGCATCGGGCCCCACACGCTTTCCTCCGGATAATGCTGGTAGAATAGGTGATATTCCCCTTCGTAGTAAAACATGCCGTTGGGGTCGTTGGTCCATTTGGCCGGCGGAGAGAAATGGAACTGCGGCCGATGTTGTTCCCGGTATGGGGTGTCGCGGCCGGCACCCGGCCCGGTCGGGTCGCCTTCTCCTCCGCAGGACAAACAGGCGCTGAGCGCTGCCATGGCCGCGGTCGTCAATAAAGTCGTTCTTGTCATGCTTGCTTTTTTAGCGTGGTTGTCGGCGCGTGCCCCGCTTACAGACCGGGCCGAGGCTCCGACCGACCCTTGTGTCTGGTTCGTGAATGCTTCCACAACGCCAATTGACTGGCGGAATTTCCGAAATTTCTCCGGACTTGTTGTTATTTTGTGCGGCCATCCTATGCCAAGCTTATGAAAAACAATCCCCTGCCGCTGCTCCTCACCGTCTGTCTGCTGGTTTCCGGCTGCATCGACGAAATCCGTTTGGATATCGATTCGGATATCCGGTACCTCGCCGTGGATGGTATGCTGACGGACAGCCTCCAGGACCAACGTGTCTCGGTTTATTACAGCGCGGTGCTGGGATTCGGTTCGGACAATATCAAGGAGCCTGTCATCGGGGCGACAGTCCGGGTGGTGGACGGCGACGGAAATGGATTGGATTTCGAGGAAACGGACGAGGGGGTGTACACCCGCCGGTTCCGCGGCACCCCCGGACAATCCTACCACCTGGAATTGCGGCTGCCCGACGGAAAGGACATCCGCTGCCGGCCGGCCATCCTGCAGGCATCTCCCGTCCTGGAGGCACCGACCCTGCAGGTCACCCAGTCCCTGGCCGTCAGTTCCACCGGCAGGAACATCTACGAGTACAAACTCTCGGTGGGGATGAACACCGATGTCGGCGAACTGCCGGAAAAGCCCTACCTGCGCTGGCGGGCCACCGGTGAATATGAGTTCGGGGAGGACTATCCCGGCATCATGGACCGTAAAATCTGCTACATCCCCCACAATATTGATTTCAACAATATCAAGGTCTTCGACACACATGAACTGGCGGACGGGCGCCTTTTCAACGAACCCTTCCTACAACTGAAATACGATTACCGCTTTGCCTTCCAATACTGCCTGAGTCTCTATCAGTTCGCCATTTCGGAAACGGAATACCGCTATTGGGAACAGGTTCGGGACATCGTCAATATCGACGGCAGTCTGTTCGATCCTCCTCCCGGGACGGTCACAGGCAATCTCTATAATGCTGCGGACCCCGACGAGGTGGTGCTCGGCTATTTTTCAGTCGCAGGGGTCCGCTCCCGCAGGGAGTTCCTCAATGCCGTCACCGTAGGCACCCCCATCCAGCCCCGCTGTTCCCCGGCTCCTTTCCGCCCCCAATACCCGGAATGCCGGGATTGTAGGGTCATCCCGCTCAGTTCGGTCGAACGTCCTCCGTATTGGTTTCCCTGAGGGGTTGCTTTTTGCTCCCGAATCGTGTCGGCCGCCATCGCTTCGCAACGCCTGTGACGCGCTGTCTTCCGGTTTCGGAAAGCGGCCGACGGCAAAGGGGAAGCCATACAAGATGGCTTCCCCTTCCCGTGTTATGGGATGATGTCAAGTTTCATAGGGTTTTCGGCGTCTCAGCCGCTTCCGGTCCGCATGCTCAGCCACCCAGCAGTATTTTCCCATGGTAGATGGGTTTTCCTTGTTGGTGGATGACCAGCAGGTACATGCCCGCCGGGAACGGTCCGTTGATGACGAAGTCGCCTGCCGTGTGGAAAGTTTGCCGTACGACCGTCGTCCCGGTAGGGTGGTATAGCCGCATTTCCCAAGGCCCTTCCGGCAGGCCTTCGCAGCGGATGGGGCTGCCGAACCGGTAGGGATTGGCGTACCGGCAGTCGCAGGCAGCGGACAGCAGGGGGGGTGCCCCGGGATCCGTGGCGGAGAGAGCGGCACGCCAGAAAAATTCCTCCTGGCGGTACGGCATCCATGCCCAGGCCATCGGTCCGCGGCGTTGTGAAAGCTGGTCCGCAGCATGTCCCAGCAAGTCGTACCCGATCAGGGTGGCTTCCGTCGCCGTCCAGCCGACATTGTCCCCGTCCCATCGCGAGGTGGTGCTGCCTGTCAGCTGTAGGGCGGCATTGTACAGGTAATCCGTCTTTTCGGAAGATTCCCAATTGTCAGCCAAAATGTTCCAACGGGAACGGTGTCGCTGCAGCAGGATGCCCGTTTGGTTGTACTGTCGGTGGTTTCGCAGTTCGTTGCGCCAGGTGTACAGGACCGGTTCCCATTCCTGCCGCAGTTCCTCGAGCAGGAGACCGTTGATGTCGTACAGGAACAGGCTGCGGAATTCGTTGACCCAGTCCTGGTCCATCCGCTGTTCGACGCGCTGGCTGACCAATCCGGACGGGTTGTACAGGTGATGCGTCCGTTCCGTGGGGGCCCATGTGCTGTTGTCGGCATCCCACCAGGCCAGCTCGTCTTCCCATAGCAGGTTTTCGGAATTGTAGGTGTAGCGGTGTTGGTACTCATTGATCCAGCCGGATCCTTCCTGGTAGAGCTGGTGCCGGAAAACGGCGGTTTGGCCGCTGGGATGGTATTCGTAAACGGATTGGGTCAATGGATGCCAGCCGCCGTCGGAGCCTTTCGTCTGGAATACGATGGCGATCGGTTTTCCTTGCTGGTTATATGCATAGGTCAGCCGGTAGGTATCTTCCCAGGTCTGTCCGTCCGGTCGCCAGCGTTGGTACCGGGAGACTTCCGGTTGTCCGTCCGGAAGGTAGGCCGAAAGCAGCCTCGATTCGAAGACCCATTGGCTGGCGGCGGGGTCCCAACGGACAAGGGTGGAGAGGGTCGGCTGCCCGTTGCCGTTGTGCTTGTGTTGTTCCCGCCAGGCAGGGATCCATTGCAGGGCGAGGTCGTTCCAGTGTTGGGTCAGGCTCGATACCGTATCACCTTTGTTGTTGTAGGACAGCAAGGTCCGGACCGAGTTGACCAAGCCGTACGCCGAGGGCTCCCAGGGAAACAGGTGGCGTGTTTGCAGACGTCCCTGCTCATCCGGGACCCTTTCCTCCCGGAAGGTGTTGCGCCAGTCGCTGATGAAAGGATCCCATTGCTGGGTGACGATGCCGGCCAGCCATCCGCCGGCTTCGTATTGGTATTGTTCCCGTCGGTATGGATACCAGCCGGATGTTTCCTGCAGGTAATCGACCGCATTGGTGAGGGCGGTTCCTTGGTATTGGAATTGTTGCCGTTGCCGTAGCACCCATCCTGACGTGGCGTTCCACAGGCTGTGCCGTTTCTCCGAGAGGAATCCGTTGCTACCGTATTCGAATTCGACCCGTTTGTCTGGCATCCAGTCGTCATTGTTGGTCGGGTCTGGTCGCTCGGACAGTATCTCCAGGGTGTCGGCCGGCAGTAGGTAGCTGAAGTGTTCACGCCGGTGGTTCCGCCAGGTGTTGTTGTCCCAATGCTGTTCCGTGCGGCTATGCAGGCGGCCCGCTGAGTCGTACTGCAGGAGGTGCTGCCGGGTATGCAGCCAGTTGGAGGTGGCGAAGTGCCAGGCCTGTTCCATGAACCGGATAGGTCGCCCCAGGTCGTCGTAGGCTGTCGAGTCCGACAAAGCCGGCTGCCAGGTGGAGAAGTATTCGGACCAGTGGCTGGTGAGGCGGTGGATTTCCCTGCTCTTGATATCGTAGGTGTACAGGATCCACAGTTCCTCCTGCCAGCCTGCTCCGTCCTTGTCCTGCCGGTGCTGTAGGGTTTCCAGGCGCCTGCTTTCGCTGTCGTATCGATGGATGGTCCGCTGTTGCGGGTACCAGGTGCCGAGCAGGCTGTCGTATCGGTAGACGTAGACGGAGTCCAGCAGATCCGGATCGGCATTGCGCACCACCACACTGCCGGTGGTGGGTATCTGGGGGCGTGGCAGGTGGAAAGCCGGCTCCGAAAGCCGGTTTTCCGGGAGAAATCGGATTTCCGTCGGCTGGGCAGTCCGCAAGGCTTGGAAGGATCGGGTCGCCAGGAGCTGCCGTACGACGGAAGGATCTTGGGCGGTTGCGGAGGTAAGCGCTACCGCTATCCACGGGAGCAGGAGGGTAAATCGGTTCATAAGCACTTTTTTTTTAAGCCGGCCGGTCGATGGGAATGGGACTGGCGAGTAGGCTGTGCCGTTGCTGCTACAGACCGGGCGACGGTCGGACATCGGCCGACCTGACAGCTGATCACCTGCCCCACCACTGGTTGTCCACCGGTAGGCACAAGGTTAGGAATCGGGATGTACTGGTAGTTCCGGTGTCGTGCTGAAAGGGTAGGCGGCAAAGCGGCTGTCGCCGGGAGGGTATTTGCCTACAGGGTGAACTGGGCAAGCGGAATTCCGGACCGTCGGTGCCTGTGCAAAAATGCCTGTCCTGCCGTCAAAGGCTTATGATATTAAATTTTTTAAAAATTGATTTTTTTCATGCAGGCCAGAACGCAGGAGGTCAATCGAGCCGTTTGAGATTTTCCAGGCTGAACCAATCGGCGGAGACCTTGGTGTCGAAATCGAGGCTCAGCTGTTCGACGATGGTCTGGTGTCCGGGTTTTCCGGCCGGACTGAGTACCAGGCGTGTGGGGAGGAGCCGGCCGCCGAGTTCCCGGATCTCCTTACCGAGCAGGGTGTTGACGAGTTCGCCTTCCTCGTCGTAGGTCTCCACTTTCAGCTCGAGGTAGTGTTCCGTTTCGATCCACATGACCACTTTACCCCATACCACGGCCGCATCCGGTTTGGGAATCAGTTCCACCACATGGCAGCGGTACCGGTCCACTTGGTCGGTACCGGTCAGCCGGTGGGTGTAGTCCTCCACCAGGGAGGATTGTTCGACCAGGTCGTCGTTGGTGAAGTCGCTGCCCATCCAGGATTGGGACATCATGGAAGGAGGGAGTTTGATGGATCGGTCGATGGAGGGTTGCCAGTTCCAGATTTCCTTTTTCCGCTTGAGGAAGGCGGTTCCTTTGTCGCGGGTGGGTGCGGTGATCAGCACCATGCTGTAGTCCTGCCCCAGGCTCCAGGATTTCAGGCTGAATTCCCGTTGCCAACGTGGTCGGATAATCGTCATTTTCATTTCCGCATACAGCCGTTCCCCCCGGATACGGTCTTCGGCCCGCTGTACGATGCTGCGAGCGTCGGCGGTTTGGGCGCAGATCGGTCCGCCGGATGGTAACAGCATGATGGAAAGCAATACGGTGCGGAAGAGGTGGCTTGGCATGTCACAAAATTTTTATATGTACCGCCCGATTTGGCCAGCAGGCGGATACTTGTTTCCAGCAATCCGTCTTCATTCGGCTGAAGTTCCTCCCACCGGGTCGATGCGGGAACGCAGCCCCGCAGGTCGATACGGATGGTGGCGCACCGTCTGCCCGCCCAATCGGCCAGTCGTTGGTTCCGATCGTCCTCTCTTTGACAAATCCGACGGCCTGTGGGTTCGCTCGTTATCCCGGAATCGTGGTTTGAGGTCGGAAAATCTGGGAGCGGCTGTCTTTTTCCAGCCGGAAAGGGGGTGAAGCGATATTATCCGTGCGGGGGGAGCCATACATTGGGAAGCTGATGCGACTTGAGCAGCTTTCCAGCCCTTGTCAAGGCGCAGCCCAGACGGATGTACCTCCGATAACGCTGCAGCGCACGGCAGGTTCGGGTCTGGCGGCGCTGGGAGCGGTTGCAGGCTGGGGAGTTCCGCTTCAAAGGTTCACTGCGGCGACCAACGACTGCGTGGCTGATTCATATGGTACCCTGTACCGGTATGACCACGCATACGGGGATTCCGGGATGTTGCCGTTGAGGTGGTCCCGCAGGGTTTATTCCGTGCCCGGCGGGCAATTCCTTGACCGCTGGCTCCGGCAAGAAATGTTGGTGGGAGCCGTTTTTCGAAAGTAAAGGGGAGCGTCGGACAGTTTGGTCGGGTATGGCGGTTCCGAATCCGATTGGGATGCCGCCCGTCCAAAGGTTTGTCACCACCGGTTGTAAGTTTGTTTCGGATGTCAACGCTTTGGTAGGATCCGGCGGTCGGGATGCGCCCCTCTCCGTCGGTGCACCACAGCTTCAGGCTGTCCGTACCGGATTCGCAACATTTCCGGCGATTCCGGAATAGGTCCGTCGGGCGGAAGGTGTCGCAGAGTAGGAGTAGCGGCCGGAATATGTCAACCGGCCAAACCAGGTGTTGCCTATCCCGTCAACATGCCAGCGAACAGCCTGCATCGGTCGTTTCTTTGGAAAAATTCAACGTTACATCAGCCACTTTTTCCATGTTATCCAAAAGTATGTATACATCCTGGGAGACCTCCTCGTCGACCAGGTAAGCAGCGGTTTCGGCCGGGACAGTCCCTCGATCAGAACAGTATGAACACGCGGCTTCTCCTGTCATTTTGCTCATGGTATGTCGGTGAAGTCCGACCTGTTGTCGCGGCCCGGTCAGGTGGAGTTGTCTGTTCCGGGCAAGCGCTGTCGTACGGAGCCGCCGAGGGGATTCTTCGTGGGACACTCAGCCGAGGTGCTGGCTGTAAACCGTCAGGGCGTAGGCGGTGCCATGACCATCTTCCCGACGGAGTGATCCCGTCACCTGTTGGATGTCCTATCTGCTGGGCGTATATGGCTCGGGTCGTTGGGCCCAACGTAAACGAAAGTGGTTGTGCATCCGGTGGTGGCGTGACAGCTAACGGGATCACCCTATTTGGGACGCGAGGTTTGCAACAGGTAGATAGTGTAATTGACGCTGCCATCTACTTCCAGCTCGGCTTCGTCCTTTACTGCGGCGGCAAGTTGGATGAGCGGTGCCTGCCCGAAGACTTCTTTCACGGACCGTCCGCCGGACTGTTCGGACCGGAAACGCCGGTAAACAGCAACTCTTCCCGACGCAGGGTGGGGAAACGGTGCGCCTTTGGTTTCCTGTTTAAGGCGGCGCCATCCTGCCGGGCAGCCGCCTCCCGGGTGTCTTCACTGGCATGAATGCCGCTGAAGTCGGATGGGATGTGAGTGCCTATGCTGTCATACGGTTCTTTCAATGAAGATGCTTGTGTATTTGTCTGCCAAGCGTAAATCGGGCGGGTGGGCTGTTTGCGGATGGCAGACGATACATTCCAATCGGGAATCCTGCCGAACACCCTTCAAGGCATTCTACGTTGGACTGTTTCCGAAGCAGGGAATCAGCACGGCATCTCGATCCGGTTTCGGCGGAATGCCGGCGGAATGCGTCGATGACGGACTCCCAGGTGGCATGTTCGTTGGCCAGCATCAGCGGATGCAGCGTACAGGCGGAATCGGTATCCAGATTGTCCGCCATACGGTGGGCATCCTGCTCAAAGCCCGCGAGGGGCGGATTCGACAGGCCGCCCGGCAGTGCGAGGACAAGCGATTCCGGTTATCAACGCAAAGTCGGTCTTATGTGCCTTTTCTTCCCTGTTGTCCTGTTGTCCGCACAGGGTAGGTTCGTGGTGTGGTCGGCTCTTCCCATCCGCAGCGGTTTCGCGTGTTCATTTCTGACGGGTTGGCTCCGGCCCTTTGTCTTTTTATCGAAAGCTTTTGGGACGTTCTTCCGATGGTGTCGTTGGGTTTTCGGACGGTCTTCTCATCCGAGCCAGCACGCAGCATCCGGTCGGTGACCCAACGGGCGTGGTCGGCATCGGTGGCGTTCCGCAGGAGTTGGGTGCATCTGTACCGGTCGGGCCGGATGCCGTGCTGCCGCCAGTCCGTCAACAGGGAAAGGACCTTGGGTTCGTCGCCGGCTTCTTCCCTCAACAGGTTGTACAAGGCGATGCCGGGCCGGCGACAGGGTTGCTCTGACAGGTGCTCGAAAGCCGTCACGCTTCCGCATGGCCGGCCGTCCATTCCAGCAGCTGCCCGATGGCGTATACACAGGGGTACTTGGCGGGAAAGTAACAACTCCGCGGTCGGCAGGACCTCGTCCGGGTGTCTGGGCGTAGGCTGCGTGGTGAGGAGATTATGGTCGTCGGGTGTCAAACCGGTATGCCAGATATCTCGAGGGGAAATCGCATGTTGTTGGTGGCGGTTCCTTTCGCCAGCGAGGCCTTCCGGACGGACATTTCATGGAAACTGGCAGGTCGGCATACCGTTGGTTGGCACACAACCGGCGGAATCCCTCGGTACCGATATACGGATGCAGCGTCATCGGCAAATGCAACGCCTTTCCCTGCTGCGCCGCTGGAAATCCGGCAAGGCGGGTTGCAGGTGTACCTGCAGCTAGTACACGAAGGAGACGGTAATGTCTGGCTTCCCGCTGCGGGACCGAGCTGGCGAGCCCCTCTGCTGTTGCAGGAATGACCGGAAGCAGGGAGCATGGCATCCAGCGGCCATCTCCCACACGGAAACCAGCGCGATTTCACGCAAGGCGCGCCGCGGCCACCATGGCAGCATCCGGACGGCCAGGTGCGATGGAAGCAGCAGGGGTCTTGCCAACAGGTGTTCGGCCGTACCGGCCAGCAGTAAGCTTGCCGGCACCGGGATAGTCGCCCAACAAGCGTTCGATGGGCAGACCGGGATGCATGCGCCGGCGGTCTTTCCTGCCGACCGCCGGGGTGGTGTCGAAAAACAATTGTCTGCTTCCAGGTCCTGCCGGTTCATTTCCAGCACCATCTCCCGGTAAAAGGCGGACAGGTTGTCCTGCCAGTCCCGTTGTTCGATCAGGACGATATGTCTCGGTGCCCTTTTCGCCGCCGGCCGGAAATACTTTCCGAACAAAAGCGGTGGAAACCGAGATGCTCGGCCGACGAGTGGCATATCAGGACGGACTTGCTGGCACAGATTCCGGACCGGTGGTCCGGATCCTTGGCCTGGTGCAGGTCCAGCCAGCGGAATTTCCACAGCCAGGTGTCGACACCAAGGTAATGCCCCTGGGCAGTCCAGGCGCTCAGAAATGGCACGAGGGCATACAGCGACAGTGGGTCCACCAGGTTTGGTCCTCCGTTTTGTTCGGTCGATTCGGACCGCCATCGTGGAGACCGCCTTTTCGGTAGCATTGCGAAAGCGCCGTTACCTTCGGTCGCAGCCTCTCCTTCTTTCGCCCTGGTGCATGGGGGTATGCGGGAAACTGAATGCCGAGAAGATGTCCGACAAGGGCTTCCTTGCCTACTGGGAGCGGGATGCCATGGTCGGCCGGGGTCCCGGCCGATTGATGGATAATGGTGGAAAAAGATTCGAAAGTCTCCAGTAAAACCTTACGGTGCCAAAGAGCGAGAGACCAGCCTTTTACCAGGAGCAGCCTGGACAGGTTGAAGACTTTTCCGGGATATTGGTACGTCAGCCGTTCGAACAAGTCCTGGAACGGATCGCCGGCCGCAAAGTATTCCCGCAGGACCAGGATGGCCAGTCGTCCCCTCAATTCCATAGCCAGGATGTCGGCGTAGCTTTCGATGTAAGTTGGAAGAAATCCTCCCGGGCGTACTGCCTGTCGCTCCTTCCCTTTTCTTGGCAGCTTGGGAGCAGGACCGGATCCGGCACGAGCTGCCTCCCGGCAGACATGGCGGTCGCGATGGGGATTCTTTGTGGCTATCAGCCCGCTTAGCCGGTCCGACAGGTCGGAAACGTCCCTCGGGTCTGTTCGGCCTGGTAGTAGCACGGGAGGCTGTGCAGGATGTGGCGGAATGTGTCGTCTTTTCGCGGGCGCAGAATTTATTGTGGAACAAACGGCGAACGCCGGTCCGTACCGGCCATTCAACAGCATGGCGGTGGCCATGAAAATAAATCGCCATGTTCTTGGAAAGCTGCCACCAGCACTTGCGTGCAACAGCCGTTCAGGAAAACCCGCCGTGTTGATGATGTGGGCAGCCAGGGTCCCCACACAAAGGGAAGCTGGGTTCGCTCAAAGGAATCGTTCGCCGTCCGACGGGCAAGGTGCGCACGCCCGGCGAATGGAGGAGTGTCCACCCGATTCATGTTGGTATCGAAGAAATCCGCCAAGGTCGCTCCCATGCCAATGGAAACGGGATTCCGTGGACAACCGCTCCGGATCCTCCCGCTTTTTTCCAGGAGAGTGAATGTCCGGCGGAAGCTGTCCGCGAGGTACGGGTCCTTTGCCGCCTCAAAGGAGTCCGGTCCCTGCAGGGATTGCAATGGCAGCCAGGCGTGCGGTTCCGCCGTGTCAGGTTTCTTGCGGAGCCCTTAGCTTCCGAAACGGAAGGAAATTGGCGATGGCCTGTACCTTCATCCCTTTTGGGAAGGATTCCCGGAAGAAGCGGTGCGCCCGGACGGTCGACAGGCGCTGCCCGGCGTACGGAAAGGAATGTGATGGAACGCGCAACGGCGGGGAAGGGCTTCCCGCAGGTTCTTGTCCGAATTACTGGTCAGCACCGGCACCGGCCGCGGCTGTCGGTCGGGGCAGGAGATGTTGCCGTCCTCATCCGACACCGGAGGGGCTATGCGATGTTGCCGCTGACAGTCGAATCCCGCCATATCCGCCGGCGTCACCTCCGGAATGGAAAACGCCAGTTGCGCGCACTCGAACAACAGGTCGTTGGCAAAATCTAGGGAGACATTGTCTGTCTCGTCCACCAATACCCCATACCGACGATCGGCCGCATGCGGATGGCTTTTCCCAATGCTTCGAACCGTATGTATTCCAAGGGATGGACTTTTGCCTGATGGGAATCCCTGAAATGACGGATGACATCGTAGCGGTAGACCAGGTCCCGGGCCTGCGGACCGGACTTGGTATTGAAACGGAGGACATCGCCTTTCCGCCTCCCGGCCAACCGACAAGCCAGCTGGGTCTCGCCGGCTCCCGGTTCGCCGGTGAACAAAGAAGGGGAGTGAGAGGTCCGGGGCCACAGTGGCGGGCGATTCCATGCCCACGTCCGGCCGGGCCGGTCGGCTTTCGCATCCGCAGGCAGGGGGAAGCCCCGCATCAGCCGCCGGGCAGTTCGGAGCACTCCAGAAAAATCCGCGCCTGGCAAGTGCGGCAGACGTCCATGTCCATGCGCCGGATGATCGCCGTCACCGCCTCTTGTTTGGTGGCGAAGAAATGATCCTCCCCGATGCTGGCCTTGAACCCGCCCCGGATCAAGGTGTCCTGGGCGATGAGCTTCAGGCCGGAGAAATACATCCCGCCCCCCTTTTCCTCCCATCGGCGGGCCTCCTGCACACACCATTCCGCACCCGCCACATCGATGAAGTTGATTCCCTTGGCAATGATCAGCAGATGCCGACAGACGCCGTCTCCTTCCTCCACATCGGTCAGGCGTCGGATTTCGGAGGAAATGTGGTTGATGGATCCGAAGAAAATGGAGCCGTCTATCCGCAGGATACGGACCTGCGGGCATTCCGCCAGGGGCTTTCGTTCCGTGTAGATGAATCGCCGCTGGCTGTTGTCCGGGTCGGGAGCGAGGACGGCCACGTTCGGGGAGGAGGTGCGCTGGAGGTAAAATATGAGGGAGAACATGACGCCTACGAAGACGGCGTATTCCAGTTCGACGAACAGCGTCGCCAGCAGGGTGATGAGCAGGACGGTGGCCTGCCGCTTGCTGGCCCGCGCCACCGTACGGATGAAATGGAAATCAATCAGATTGTACGCCACCAGAATGATGACACCTGCCATACCCGCATTCGGCAGATAAGCGATCAGCGGAGCAACCAACAACAGGACCAATGCAAGCAGGATGGCCGCGAATACGGCCGCCAAGGGCGTCCGGGCGCCTGCGGCATAGTTGATGCCCGACCGAGTGAACGATCCGGATCCCGCATAGCAGGACCAAAAACTGCCCACGAGGTTGGAAAGCCCTTGCCCGATGAACTCCTGGTTGCCGTCGATCTCCTGTTGTGACTTCGAAGCGATCGACCGTGCGATGGCGACCGCCTCTATCAATCCCAGCAGAGCCACCGCAAAGGCGCTCTGCGCCAGGGTCGCGAAGGTGGAGGCGTCCAGTTCCGGCACGGAAAAAGGCGGCAATACGCCGCTGACCTTGCCGACCACCCGCAATCCGACGGATTCCCCGCCCATCAGATAGGCCGCAACACTGCTGAAGACCAATCCGACCAGCAGGTGCGGTATCTTGGGAAACAAACGCTTGGACAACAGGGCGACTCCCAAGGTCGCCAGTCCCAGCCCCAGGGCCCATGGGTTGGTCTCTCCCGAATGGGCTGCTATGTTGCGCAGCGTCGCCACCATCGAACTTCCCGAACGGATGTTGAGGCCCAGCAGGTGCTTGAGTTGCGACAGCAGGATCAGTATCGCCGCCCCGGCGGTGAATCCGCTGACCACCACATGCGATACGAAGTTGACCAAGGTCCCCATCCGCGCCAATCCCATCGCCAATTGAAACACACCGGCCAGAAAGGTGATGGTCAGCGCAGCCTGTATGAAGGCCGGCGACCCCGGCTCCGCCAATTGTCCCACCGTGGCGAAGATCACCAGGGAAATGGCTGTCGTCGGACCGGATACCAAATGCCTGGAAGATCCCCACATGGCCGCCACCACCGGCGTGATCATGGCCGTATATAATCCGTACACCGGTGGCAAACCTGCTATCGTCGCGAACGCCACCCCTTGTGGCAACACTATCATGGCTCCCGTCAGGCCAGCCAGCAAATCCGCTCGTAGGGTGGACCGGTTCACTTCCCCCCACCATTGCAGGAAAGGAAAAAGCCGCAGCATCAGATTGGTCTTTAGATTCGTTTCCACAGGTCGCAATTGTTGAAAAGATGCTAAGTTAACCCCGACCCCCTCCCTGCTGGGTAACTTTTGTCACCATTTTGTGCGACGTAATCAATTTTCCACCTGCCCGTGTTGGTTTATCCGCACCCGCCTCATACCTTTGTTTCCACATCGCAATCTTATGATCCGCCACAACGCCATGCTTCATCTCCATCACCATGTCTCCCCTCCCGGCAGGCACCGGTCACGGATGTGCGGCGCATAGTGCGAACCATATCCTTGGACAAAAAGGCCTGCCGTCAACGGCAGGCCTTTTTGTTTTATACCCCGCTGGGTACATCCCGCTTCCCTCGCCGGCGCCCGTTCCGCCGACGTCGGAACCGACAAACTGAACACTGCTGCCATGCCAATGGAAAGAACATCCCGCTCCGCGTCCGATCCGACGCCCCCCCTCCGGATGGCCATCCAGAAGTCCGGCCGCCTGCATGATGACGCTGTCGCCCTGCTCAAAGCCTGTAGCATCGGCCTGCCGCATTATACCGGCCGCCTCCGGACCTTGGCTTCCAGCTTCCCGCTGGAGGTGGTCTTCCTCCGCGATGACGACATCCCCCAATATGTCGGGGACGGTGTCGCCGATTGCGGTATCGTCGGCGAAAATGTCCTGCTGGAGAAAAACCGCCCGGTACCGGTCGAGGAACCGCTTGGCTTCGGCCGCTGCAGGCTCTCCCTGGCCATTCCCCGGGGCCAGGTGTACGATGGAACGGACAGCCTGCAAGGCCGCCGCATCGCCACAACCTATCCCCACTTGCTCCGGCAGTTCCTCGAACGTCACCAGGTGCAGGCCGATATCCATGAAATCAGCGGTAGCGTCGAAATCGCTCCCGGAATCGGCCTGGCGGACTTCATCTGCGACCTGGTCAGCACCGGCAGCACCCTGTTGTCCAACGGCCTCAAAGAGGTCCAGACCGTCATGGACAGCCAGGCTGTCCTGGTGTCGGACCCCCGGCTGGCCGGACCGAAAAGGGAACTGCTCGACAAACTGCTTTTCCGCATACGGGCCGTCAACAAGGCACGGAAACACAAGTACATCCTGCTCAACGCACCCAGCGCCAGACTTCAGGATGTCCTGTCCATCATCCCCGGTATGAAAAGCCCGACCGTCGTGCCGCTCGCCGACCCGCAATGGTGCAGCGTGCACTCCGTGGTGCAGGAAGACCATTTCTGGGATATCATCGAAGACCTGCAAGCCGCCGGCGCCCAGGGAATCCTGGTGGTGCCCATCGAAAAAATGATACTCTGACCAAATCCACCGTTTATGCTTTGTCTGGAATATCCGACGGCCGAACAACTGTGGTCCGCCCTGCGTCGCCCAGCCCAACCTTCCCGCCCCGATGTCGTCGCGTCGGTTCGGGATATCCTCGCCGCAGTCCGCACCCGGGGTGACCGCGCCCTGCAGGAACTGACCCGCTCCTTCGACGGGGCGGACTTGGATACGGTCGTCCTGCCGGACCATGCCGTCACGGCCGCCGCCGCCAACGTGCCCGCTTCCCTGCGGAAAGCCATCGACCTTGCCGCCAGCAACATCCGGACCTTCCACACCGCCCAACAGGAATCCTTCCCGCCCATGGAAACCATGCCCGGGGTGACCTGCTGGCGGAAATCCGTTCCGATTGACCGGGTCGGACTGTATGTTCCCGGTGGTTCGGCCCCCTTGTTCTCCACCGTCCTGATGCTGGGCATTCCCGCGGCCATCGCCGGATGCCGCGATGTCGTCCTCTGCACGCCCCCGTCGCCGGAGGGCGCCGTACACCCCGCCATCTGCTATGCGGCGAAAGTGGCCGGTATCCACCGGGTTTTTCGTGTGGGCGGCGCTCAGGCGGTCGCCGCCATGGCCTACGGGACGGATTCCGTCCCGCAGGTCGACAAGATCCTGGGCCCCGGCAACCGTTTCGTGACGACCGCCAAGCTCCTCGTACAGGCGGAAGGTGTCGCCATCGACATGCCGGCAGGTCCTTCCGAAGTCATGGTCTATGCGGATGACTCCTGCATCCCCGCCTTCGTCGCCGCCGACCTGCTGGCTCAGGCCGAACATGATGCCGATTCACAGACGGTCCTGCTGACGACCAGTCGTCCCATCCTGCGCGCGGTCCATGCCGCCGTCTGCGAACAGGTCGCTTCCCTGCCGCGACAAGCCGCCCTGGCCGGCGCCCTGGCGCACAGCGCCGCCATTTGCCTGCCTGACCGCTCCGCCGTCCTGGACACCATCAACCGCTATGCACCGGAACACCTGATCCTGGCCTGCGACCAGGCCGCCTCCCTGGCGGAGCAGGTGCGCAACGCCGGCTCGGTCTTTCTCGGCAACTTCAGCCCGGAAGCCGCCGGCGATTATGCCTCCGGTACCAACCACACGCTGCCGACCAGCGGTTTCAGCCGCAGCTTCAGCGGGGTGTCCCTGGACTCGTTTCTCAAGAAAATCACTTTTCAGGAAATCTCCCGCGAAGGACTCCGTGCCCTCGGCCCGCATGTCGTCACCATGGCTCTCGCCGAGGAACTGCCCGCGCACGCCCGCTCGGTATCCCTCCGGCTGGATTGGCCCGGTTCCGATGCAAACCCGTAACCCATCCGATATGATCTCCGCTCCCGATTTGGAACAACTGGTCCGCCCGGACATCCGCCGCCTCGTCCCTTACCGCTCCGCCCGAAGCGAATACCAAGGGACTGACGCCGTCTTCCTCGATGCCAACGAGCATCCGGAGGATTTGTTCGCCGACGGCCTCCACCGATATCCCGACCCCCTCCAAAACGCCCTCAAGGAGGCCGTCGCCCGGTACAAAGGGGTGCCGCCGGATCGCATCTTCCTGGGCAACGGAAGCGACGAAGCCATCGACCTGCTCTTCCGCATCTTCTGCCGACCTGGCCTGGATGCCGCCATCTGCTGCCCCCCCACCTACGGCATGTACCGCGTACAAGCCGACATCCACGGCGCCTCGGTCCTGGAGGTCGGCCTGGATGGCCGCTTCCAACCCCGACCTGACCCTGTATTCGCCGCCACCACGGAACATACCCGGCTCCTGTTTCTTTGCAGCCCGAACAATCCGACCGGCAATGACTTGGATCCGGGCCTTGTGGAAAGGCTGCTGCGGGATTTCCCGGGCATCGTCGTCGTCGACGAAGCCTACATCGATTTCTCGGAAAGCCCTTCCTGGTCGCTGCGCCTCGCGGAATTTCCCAATCTGGTGGTCCTGCAGACCTTCTCCAAGGCCTGGGGACTGGCCGGCGCAAGAGTCGGTATGGCCTTCGCCAATCCTTGGCTGATTCATCATCTCAATCGGGTCAAGTATCCGTACAACGTCAGCTCGACAGCCCAAGCCGCGGTTTTCCGCCGCCTGGCCCGATCCGCCGATTGCCTGGAATCGGTACGCCGTACCGTGGCGGAACGGGCGTTCCTGGCGACGGAATTGTCCCGGCTGCCCGCCGTCAGGAACGTCTTTCCCAGCCAGGCGAATTTCCTGCTGGTCCGGTTCCACGACTGCCTTTCGGTGTTCCGATTCCTGCTGGCCCACCAGGTGGTCGTCCGCGACCGCTCCCGGGAACCCGGCTGCGCCGACTGCCTCCGCATCACCGTCGGTACCGCCACGGAAAACCGCCGGCTCCTCCAACTGGTCTCCCAATGGCGTCCCGGAACGGATTCCGCCGCCTTCACCCGCTAAACACTGCCAACCATGCGCAAAATCCTCTTCCTGGACCGTGATGGAGTCCTGATCCGGGAAAAACCGGAAACCTTCCAGATCGACACCCTCGATGATATGGTGCTGATGCCGGGACTCATCCGACAGCTGCACCGCATCCAATCCGCGCTGGATTTCGAACTGGTCATGGTCACCAACCAGGACGGTCTCGGTACCGATGGCTATCCGGAACAGGCGTTCCGAAAGGTCCAGGACAAACTCCTGGAAATCCTCCGACAAGAAGGCATCCTGTTCCGGGCGGTTCATGTGGACCGCAGCTTCGAACACGAACGGCTGCCCACCCGAAAACCCGGAATCGGGATGCTGACCGAATATCTCGACGGCAGCTGTGACCTGGCCAACAGCTTCGTCATCGGCGACCGGTGGTCCGACCTGGCCCTGGCTCGCAACCTCGGTACCCGCGCCATCGGACTGCGCGGTCTTTTTCCCTTCGGGGAATGGGAATCCACCGCCGATTTCATCGCCGATTCCTGGGAGGACATCGCCCGTTTCCTGCTGCATCCGAACCGCATCGTCACCCTGGAACGCCGGACGCGCGAGACGGCCGTGTCCATCCGCCTGGATCTCGACGGCGAGGGTCGCGCCGAGATCCATACCGGCGTCGGATTCCTCGACCATATGTTGCAACAGGTGGCGGTGCATGGCCTGCTGGATCTGTCCGTCCAGGTCCGCGGCGACCTGCACGTGGACGAACACCATACCGTCGAGGATACCGCCCTGACCCTGGGGGAAGCATTCCGGCAGGCACTGGCAGACAAACGCGGCATCAGCCGCTATGGCTTCTGCCTCCCCATGGACGATTGCCTGGCACAGGTGGCCCTGGATTTCGGCGGCCGGCCCTGGTGTGTCTGGGAAGCGGACTTCCGCCGCGAACGGATCGGCGACTGCCCCACGGAAATGTTCTTCCACTTTTTCAAATCCTTCAGCGATGCCGCCGCCTGCAACCTTCATGTCCGGGCAAGCGGCACGAACGAACACCATAAGATCGAAGCGATTTTCAAAGCGTTCGCCCGTTCCGTCCGGATGGCGGTGCACCGGGAAGGGGCCGCCTTGCCCTCCTCCAAAGGGGTGCTGTGACCGGATCGCCCGGCGCCCGGCTCCTTTCCGCGGCTGCCGGTAGAGCGCTCGGCCTGCACCCATCTTGTAGGAACGGATAACAACTCGACAATATGCAGATCGCCATCATCCAATACAACGCCGGTAATGTCCATTCGGTCGCGAACGCATTGCGCCGGCTGGGCGCAATGCCTCGCCTGACCGATGACCCGGACGAGATCCGCCAGGCCGACCGGGTGGTGTTCCCTGGCGTGGGGGAGGCTTCCGCCGCCATGCGCCACCTCCGGGAAAAGGGACTCGA
This sequence comes from Bacteroidota bacterium, assembly GCA_041163745.1. GTDB lineage: Bacteria > Bacteroidota > Bacteroidia > Chitinophagales > Saprospiraceae > UBA6168. Next base: position 4,838 of record JBEAQU010000032.1, on the reverse strand, counting down.
CGTCCTCATACGCAGCCTGCGGCAACCCGTGCTCGGCATCTGCCTGGGTATGCAGCTCCTGGGCAGCCGGTCGGAAGAGCAGGATACGCCCTGCCTCGGCATCCTGGATGCCGCCGTCCGCCGACTCCGGCCGCAGCGGCCGCAGGATGGGACCGGCGAAGTCGTGAAGGTGCCTCATGTGGGGTGGAACAGCGCCGTATTCCCGGCCCACCCCCTCTTCGACGGCATCCCCTCCCCCTCGTACTTTTATTTCGTTCACGGGTATGCGATGGAAACGGTGGCGGGCGCCACCCTGGCCGTCACGACCCACGGGCAGGCGTTCAGCAGCGCCGTACAGCAAGGCAATTTCTTCGGAGTGCAGTTCCATCCGGAAAAAAGCGCGGAACACGGCGCGCGCCTGCTGCGGAATTTCCTGTCCGACAACATCTTATCTGCCTTATGACCATCATTCCGGCCATGGATCTCATCGACGGCCGTTGCGTACGCCTGCAACAGGGGGATTTCGAAAGGTGCAAGGTCTACGCCGACGACCCGCTCTCCGTCGCCCAGGTCTTCGAGGCGGCAGGTTTCCGCCGCCTGCATCTGGTGGACCTCGACGGCGCCCGGCAGGGCGCCCCCGTCCACCTGCCCGTGTTGGAAAAAATATGCCGCCATACCCGGCTGGAGGTAGATTTCAGCGGCGGCCTGCAGGCCGCCGACGACCTGCGCCGTGCCACGGAGGCCGGTGCGGCCCTGCTGGCGTTGGGCAGCATCGTGGTCCGGGATACCGACCGGTTCCTGGAATGGCTCGACCTGTACGGTCCGGACCGGCTGCTGCCAGGCCTCGATGTCCGGCACCGGCAGCTGGCCGTCCGTGGTTGGACCGAACAAACCGAGGTCGGCCTGTTCGACCTGCTGGACCGGCTGGTCCGCCACGGCGTGGCGCAGGTCTTCTGTACGGATATCCTCCGGGACGGAAATCTGGATGGTCCCGCCCTGGACCTGTATCGCGACATACTGGACCGCTTCCCCGGACTGGCCCTGGTCGCCAGCGGAGGGGTCCGGAATCCCGATGATGCCCGGCGACTGGCGGCGTTGGGCTGCAGCGGCACTATCGTCGGGAAAGCCTTGTATGAGGATATGGACCGCCTGGACCGCTGGCGGTAGGAACCGCCGGGGGGCGGCCGTCCGAAATAAAAATCTGACCATGTTGGCAAAAAGGATTATTCCCTGTCTGGACATCCGCCAGGGCAGGACCGTCAAGGGGGTGAGGTTCGTGGAATTGCGCGATGCCGGGGATCCGGTGGAACTCGCCGCTACCTACGCTGCGTGCGGGGCGGACGAACTCGTTTTCCTCGACATCACCGCTACCCACGAGGGCAGGAACACAACCCTGGCGTTGGTGCGGCAGGTGGCCGATACCCTGGACATACCCTTCACGGTCGGCGGCGGAATCTCCTCCGTCTCCGATGTGGCGGCCCTGTTGGAGGCCGGGGCGGACAAGGTATCGGTGAACTCCGCCGCCGTCCGCGACCCAACGCTCCTTGACCGGCTGGCCCGCCGCTTCGGGAGCCAGTGCATCGTCCTGGCCATCGACGCGAAATCGGACGGTCCGGATTGGCGGGTCTATCTCAACGGCGGCCGACTGCCTTCCCGGTATTCCGTGCTGGAATGGGCGCGGGAAGCGGCCGCACGGGGCGCCGGGGAAATTCTTCTGACCTCCATGGACCACGATGGCGGCAAGCAGGGTTTTGCCCTGGAACTCACCCGGTGTGTTTCAGAAAGCCTGGACATCCCTGTCGTCGCATCCGGGGGCGCCGGCACATCGGTGCATTTCGAGGACGTCTTCCGGGTAGGGCTCGCCGATGCCGCCCTGGCAGCCAGTGTATTCCATTTCGGAGAAATACCATTGCCGGACCTGAAAAGGTATCTGCATGCGGCGGGAATCCCCATCCGTTTTCCATTGGCCGAACAAACAATATTGTGATATGCAATTGTCTTTTGATAAATATCCGGACGGTCTTCTGCCTGCCGTCGTCCAGGATGCCAGGACCCGCAAAGTCCTGATGCTCGGATACATGAATGCGGAGGCACTGGCACGGACGCAGGCGACGGGCAGGGTGACCTTCTTCAGCCGGAGCCGGCAGTGCCTCTGGGAAAAGGGAGCCACCAGCGGAAATTTCCTGACTTTGGTCGAACTACTGCCGGATTGTGACCGGGATGCGCTGCTGGTGCTGGCTGTTCCGGCCGGTCCGACTTGCCATACCGGTGCCGACTCTTGTTTCCGGGAAGACAATGCCGACCTCCTCCCCGGACAGTGGTTGCCGAAGTTGGAGACGGTGGTTCGGGACCGGCTGGACCATCCTTCGGAGGGCTCTTATGTCAGCCGGTTGGCTGCCAGGGGAATCCGGAAGATAGCACAGAAAGTGGGGGAGGAGGCCGTGGAGGTGGTGTTGGAGGCGGAGAGCGGGCCGGATGCCGCGCTGTTGGAGGAATCCGCGGACCTGCTCTTCCACCTGCTGGTCCTGTTGCAGGCCAGGGGACTTGGATTGGCGGCGGTGGAGGCGGTGCTTCGCAGCCGGATGAAATGACGGTTGCCGGCAACGGGGAAACCGGCGCGCAGCAACGGACGTTGGTGGCCCGGGTGCGAACCAATTTGTCAGGCTGTGTTTGGGAAGGATGTGCCGAACAGCTGCCGATCCGGTGATTTCGGTTGGCTGGCGAATGGTGGGCCAGCGGGATGGCGCGTACCGGTCAGTCCAGGAAACAGAGCCGGTTGCGTCGGTAGTCGATGGCGATTTTGTGTTGTCGGAAAAAAGGGAAGCCGAGCAATCCGTGCAAGGTACAGTCCGTCGAGGTCCGTAGGGCGGCGGGTGGCAGGGCTGCATACCGCATGGCCGGAAAATGGTGCTGCCGGATGGCCAGGGAGGGTAATGTCACGGAGCGGGCCGGTTCCGGCCGGTTGTCCAGCCCGGTCAACCATTCTTCCGAAGCAGTTGCGTCCGTCACCTCGGGCAGGGCGTCGAGCAGGTTCCGGTCGATGCCATTGATTTCGGATCCGCTGTCGAGGCCGAGGTACAGCGTCCTGCCGCCGACCCGGGCCTTGACCACCGGCAGGTGCCCCGACAGGTGGAAGCGGATCCAACGCAGCGGTTGGCTGCTGCCTGCCGACAATGTGTTTGCATCGGGAAAAACCCGGATGACCTGTCCCTCGTAATCTATCAGCAGGACCTGGTCCCGGAACGCCTCGAAACCGATCAGCCCCAATAGCCGCCTGCCGCAGGCCGCTTCCAGGTGCCGGATGTCCAAAGTGTACACCCTGGGATGCTCCAGGTGGATGTTTCCCCAGGAAAAGTGGCCCACCTTTGTCACACCGAGGTGCACCGCCCCGCCGATGCCCCTGGCCGTCATCGTATCTCCTGCCGATGTTTCCCGATTGTTCAGGATGATTCCGGGAGCCCCGGTATCCAGGATGAACGTCCCGGTCCGGCCGTCCACGGCGGCTTGTACCAACATCATGCCCCCGGACAGGTCGAACGGGAGTGTCGCCGCCGCGTGTTCTGCGGCGGGAGCGGTGACGAGGAGAGGGGGGGCCGGCGGATGCAACAGCGACACCGTATGCTGGGACCATGCACCGAAGGCGGACAACAGCTGGCAGCCGGTCAGGAGCAGCCGGACCTTCCGCAGGCGACCGACCGACAGGGGCGTCCGTCGCCCACATGCCGGGCTGGAACAGCCCCGGTACGGGAAGGTCAATATGTTCAGGTGTGCATGCATGGTCGGCCTGGTAGTGGCTGTCTTCCCTGTCATCGTAGGCCGCTGGCTTCGCAACGCGACCTGTCATCCACAGGCGAGCACCTAAAGTTAGCCCCTTCCCACTTCTTTTTCAAGTTTATTTTTACAAACAGTTAAAAATAAGTTTACATAAAATTAACATGAGCCGTCGGTTTCGTTGCTTTTGGAATTCCGGCACCGGTTGACAGGCAGCGAGCGGTGACGTATGGGACGGCATCCGGGGCACTCAACTGCTTGTTGCTGGAATCCGCTGTGGGTCGCGGGAGACCTTTCATCGCGGTGGCATCGGATGTCCACTATTGCGAATCGTGGACCAGCTGCCGGTGTTAAAAAGAAAAGAAGTGCCAATACAGCGTATGGTAGGTTTGTTGACACTTGTTTTCAGGGTTAGCCCCTGCATAATGTCTGTTCATTGTCTTTCTGGCAGCCTCTATGTAGAACTGCCAAGCGATCTTGATCCCTTTTTCCATCGGGCGCAAATCAGATTGTCGGTCAGACAGCCTCTTTGCATTCCATTTACTAAACTGAATGGTCAGATCACCAATCCGTAGCAAACCAGCCCGCGAAGCGGGATGCTTGGCCACAAAGAATCTGCCCGGCGCCGCAATCCCTCCCCGCGAAGCGGGGAGCAAAATCCTCGTGATTAAAAAGGCGAAAAATTTACAACACAGGACCAATCATAAAATTACATAATAAAAATCCCTGTAATTAGCCCAATTCTCTAAAATTCGTAGCCCGGCGCTTTCCGCGAAGCGGGGAGCAAGAACCACCCTTGAACAACCAATCCGCCATGCCAACCTCCCTTCGGCCGCGGCATCGCACGTCAACCCTCCTCCATGCGGAACCGACAATTTGATTTGCGCCACATTTGCAGGCCTTCCGCTCGGTAACGGGAAACCATTGTATAGGTGACCTGCCGGCTGATGCCCAAGCTGGTGGCAATGTCTCCGTAGCTTGTGCCCCTGTGCAGTTCCATCAGACAGACCGCACGTTTGAATATCCTGGCTTTCATTAATCTTATGCAAGAAGGCCTTCAAGATGTTCTATGTCCTTGTCGCTCAATT
>JBEAQU010000031.1:0-24053 GCA_041163745.1 Bacteroidota bacterium | reverse complement strand
CCATCAGGCCACGACGTGCATCACATCCGACGGCCGGATAAGGAGGAACCATTACCAACTATCAGCCCATGACTTTATTCATGGGGCGTCATGTCGGATAAGGCGGCACCATTACAACCATCAGCCCATGACGTGCATCACATCCTACGGCCGGATAAGGAGGAACCATTACCAACTATCAGCCCATGACTTTAGTCATGGGGCGGCATGTCGGATAAGGAAAAAACGAAAAAAACGCCGTACGACAATATTTATGCGTACCATCCAATTTTATGACGGGGAAATTGCGTCCCGAATCGTTTGGTCCGGTACGAGGAAAGCCTTCAACCCTTGGCAGCCCGTAGGACCGCCACTTTCTTGACGACGGAGACGGTCAGGTGCAAGGCGACACCGAAGAGGGCCCAGAATATCATCCGGGCCCTGCGGATCAGTCCGAAGGTGATTCCCAAGGAAGCGGAGTACCCGAGGAGGCTCAGGGCGCCGCTGATGCCCAGTTCATTGACGCCCAGGCCTTGCGGGATGATGAAGAACAGCGAGGCGCTCAAGGCGATGAAGCCTGCCACGGTGGTCAGGTCTATCAGGCCCGGTGTGAATCCCAGGACGGTGAAGATGACGTACAGCTCCACCAGGTACAGCACCCTTCCGGTGAACTTGAAGGCGAATGCCGTCAGGAAGCGGCCGGCGGGGATGGGGTCGCTACGGAATTCCTCGACGATCTTGAGTTTGCGCAGTATATATCCGGAAATACGGGAGGGTGCTTCCGACAGCGCCAGCCAGATGATGCCGATGCTGATGCCGGCGAATCCGATGGAGAAGGCCATCAGGATGGTATGGTATGCCGGCGCCATGTCCAGGAACAGCAAGGTGACGAAGGTGCTGATGGCGGCGAAGAGCGTTCCGGTGGTGGCGTGGATCAGGCGGTCCACCACGACGGCCCGGCTGGCGGTATGCCAATCGAGCCATTGCGTGAGGTGTTTGATCTTGTAAGGCTCCCCGCCGAGGCCTGCCAGCGGGATGATGGTGTTGTAGGCGTCGCCCGTCAGCTGGTTGAACAACAGGTCGGGAAAGGATACCTTGCCATCGACCAGCGTCCGGATGCAGAGTGTGTTGGCCAATATCCAAAGGATGGCGATGCTGAAGACCAGAAAAAGCTTGTTGCCCACCGCAGCCAGGGATGCGGCCACCACGGTCAGCTCCATGTTGAATACCAAAGACAACAGGATGACGACTCCCAGCAGATAAAAATAGATGGGGTCTATCCGCTCGAGGATGTTCGCACCTGTTTTCGTGATCTTGGCGGCGTGGACCGACTTGGAGACCATGATGGCGGTAGCGGTTGTTCCCAACAGCGCCAACCAGAACATGGCCTGGTACAACCAGATGATGCCCAGGAGGAAGGTAAGGAAAGCGACGAGATCCTGCCGGCTGATTTCCCGCCACAGGTGCGAGAGTTGTCCGATGACACTCCCGGGTTCCTGGCGCTGCATGGGAACCAGTCGGGTGAGCGCCGCCTCTGTGTCATGCCGGTTTTTCCAGGCGAAGGTGGAAACCTGGGCGAGCATGTACAGGCCGAGTGCGGCCAGCAACAGGACGGCGAACAGGTAGATCTCCATCCCGGTGGCCCGCCAGGCGCTGATGCCCAGGGCACCGAAAAATACCGTGTATCGGAGATCCGCCGAAAACCGCCGGTACCAGCTGCTGAAGCGGCTGCGTTGCAAGGTCAGCCGGGCCAGGTCCTGCTCGCTGCCTTCCAGGATGGTCGCCAACTGGAAAGTCAGGGCGCCGGCAACCAGCCAGGCGTGGATGCCGCTTGCCGCCCACCATGCACCCAGGAGGGTCATGGCAAGGACGGATAGCCGCACCGCCTTCGGCGTGACGCCCAGCTTGGCGAACGTGAATCCGATCTTGTTGGACATGGTTTGTGTCAACCGACGTGTCAGACTAGTCTGCACGGTTGGATTCATCATGGCGGCCAGCCGACGTTCCGCTTCCTTTTTCATGGAAGGGTCGTCTACATCCTGCCACATGGCCTTCGGCAATGCGATGGCCCGCACACCTTCCCCGGCAATGAAATCCGCGATGATATGGCTGACAGAGTGGGCTCCGGCCTGCGCTTTGCTGTGCACCGACGGCCCGTAGCCTGCCGGAAAATAAAACAAACCGGTGTCCACCAGGTCATATCCTTCGATTTCTTTCCCGATACGGTCGATGAACCCCCCGCTCGACACGACTTTGGTGGCGTCGTCCATGTCGAACACGCCCGCCAGGTCGCCGTCACAAGCCAGGGCCGGCAAGCCGGGCGCCTCCATCGCCCGCTCCATGAAATCCCCGACGGTCCGCACGGAAAAGATATGGTCCGACATGGTCAGCAGGAAAGGAGCTGCCAGCCCCGCCGCCCCGTCTCCGAAGGAAACCCCGTTGCCCAAGGCATATTGCTCGCTCTCCACATAGGTCACGTCGATGTCCCGTAGCCGGGTGCTGCCTTCCATTTCCGCCACCACTTGCTCCCGGTAGGCCCCCACGACCACCCGGAAATGGCGGATACCCGCCGCATGCAAGGTCAGGATGGACCGCTCCAACAAGCGAAGACCGCCGACCTTCATCAGCACTTTCGGCTTGCGGACGCCTTTCTCCCGAAACCGGGAACTCATGCCGGCCGCCAGGATGACGGCGTGTCGGACCGTGGTGCCGGTCCGGTCGGTGGAGGCCTCTTCTTGCCGGTTGATCCGTAAGGGGGTGGTTTCGCCAGGTAGGTGCATGATCGCTGGTTTGTCGCAGCCGCCGCTGCGTTCGGTCGTGGTGATTGGCCGCTGGAAACAGTATGCGCGCGCTTTCGCAGCCCGAATTCGCTAAAATGGGCGCAAAAATACTGATAATCACGGAATTTGTGTACTGTTTTCCGCTATTTCGACGGCTGCTGTGCCTGCCGGAGCACCGCATTCCCGCCGACCCGCCGTCTTAGCGTTGCAGGAGCAGCACCTTGGGTGCCCCGCCGTCCACCCGAACAAAGTACGTGCCGGGTTGCCAGGCCGACACATCAAGGTATGTCTGCCCGCCGGTGAGCTTTTCCGGCCCGTACACCGGCCGGCCGAACAGGTCGTACACCGAAAGGTCGGCCCATATGCCCGCCTTCCACGATATGGTCACTCGGTCGCGGGCTGGGTTGGGCGACAATGTGACCGCCACATCCCGTACCGCCTCGAAACTGGGGAGGATGTTCCCGCAAAACTGGGAATCCGGGTTCAGCTCTATCCAGCCGATGGGAGACAGGTCCCGGCCCTCGAACCCGGAAAAATCCGCCGGATACCGGTCCATCCGGAAGGTCAGGTTGTCGTTTGCCGCCAACAGGGTGCCTTGTGGGACAGGCTGTCCGCCCTTGAGGGGGGTGACGTACTCCCAGACGATCTCGTTGTCGGGCGTCAGCTCGAAGGCATATCCCTGCCGGCCGGACAGGATCAGCACGTTTCCGTTCGGGAGGAACTGGGCGCTGGACAAACCCTCTGAATACATGGCCGTGGGTTCCGGATGGGTGAGGGTCAGGTCGAACCCGGCCGGCGACCAAGCGGTACCGGGTGGGATGGGATATTCCCAGTCGTACATGTCCCAAACAGGCGAGCATACGTTGACGGTGGAAAAATCCGGTCCCGCCTGGTTGTTGAAGACACCGATTCTCCCGAAATAGGGGTGGGTGAAGTCCAGGAAGTCGTCGATCCAATGGGCGGCATGGTGGCCGAACAGCTGTTGGTCTGCGGCGGCACCGGCACCGTAGGATTGCGGATTGCCCCATCGGTACAGGAAATCACCTCCGCGGCCGCCCAGCCCGCCCGCATGGCCGGCCGCCTGGGCGGTCGTCGTGGTATGGTCGATGAGGTACACCTCGCTGAGGAAGGGTGTGCCGAGCATGATCTGGTTGAGCTCCGGATTGAAATCCACCGAGTTGGCATGCAGCCAGTCCCGACCGCCGTTGTTGGTGGTGAAATTGATGTCAAGTAGCTCAGGATGCTCGGAGACGGCCCCGAAGTTGTCTTTCGTCGGATCGAATTCCTGCACGAGGTGGTCCCACAGGTGCCATTCCCAGACGATTTCGTCGGTGGCGGGGTTGATCTCGACCAGGAATTCCGGCCAGAGTTCGTCATCTGGCAACAGACTGGTATCCCGCCCGGCTTGTATGGCGGCTGCCCGGGATTTCTTTTCCCATGCCAGGAGCAGCAGGGTGCCTTGCGGGGTGATGGCGAAATCATGATGCAGGCGCTGGGTGTCGTTGTTCATTTCAAAACTCCAGACCAGGGTGTTGTCCCATTCCCTGATCTCCATGGTCGCCCCGCCGCCGCCGGCCCAGATGGGGTCCATGGAAACGTTGGATTTGCGCTTGGTCTTGACCAGTTTTCCGTCCGGGAGCAGATAGGCGGTGTTGCCAGGGCGGTAGTTGGCTTCGTCTTCCCAGCGGTGCACCACTTCGCCGCAGTTGTTCAACAGGTACACATGCGGCTGGTTGTGCGGGTAGATGAGGTTGTACCCTTCGTATGCGGCGGAAGGGTCGTATCGGAGCAGGCCGACGGTGTGCTGGGCGGCGACCCGCACCATACCGGACAAAAGCAAGAGAAGGAAGGAGAAGGTAAAGGCTGGTTTCATATCGTGATTTGTTTTTCCAGGCGGAGGGACGGATGATGGTTGGACGGGGCGGAAGATCCGTCCGCCGGTTTCTTCGGTCCTTTGTTGGGAAACGACCGGGCCGCTGTTTCTGCTGTCCGTACGGCTTGCGGATGGTCGGGGGAGCCCGTTGCTACGGCAGGACCAAGGGCATGGTCCTCGGCGATGCGTTCTTTCCGGCGTGGTACAGCAGGAAATAGTATCCTGCGGGCAGCTCCGACAGGTCGATGGGGTTTGTTCCGTCAAAGACGGACCGCCGGTATACGCATTGGCCGCCCAGGCTGAACAAGGCCAGGCGGGATACAGGGTTCGTGGGGTCCGACAGATGGAGCTGCCGGCCGACCAGCCGGCAGTCGGCCGGCCGGGCAGGTGTCTCTCCGACATGGGTGCTGGTCGGCACATGGATGGTACAATCCGAAGGCCAGGGATCGAGTTCCACCGGCAGGCCCGGCTGGAGGTCCTTGTTTTCGAAGGCGGGGTGGTCCGTGGCATACCGCAGGGCCCGGAAACTGGGGAAATTGGCCGTTTGTCCTTGCGATACAGGCCCCCAGGTTCCCCAAGGGTTCCGGTATTCCCAGACGATTTGTCCTGCCGGGGTGATTTCGAAAAACCGACCCTTGACACCTTCGCACACGAGGATGTTCCCGTTCTCCAGTGCCTGTGCCCCGGACAGAATGCCGGAATAAAAGCCCTCCGCCGAATAGGTCCAGTCCGGACTGTCCGGTCCGAACGCCGTGCTGTCCGGCAGGAGGTAGGTTCCGGTATTGGTGTCAAGCGGGGGTGTCCACCGCTCGACGGAGGAATGGTTGCCGCCGGGCCTGCCGATACCGTTGTTGAAAACCAGCAGGTCGCCGGCGTTCGGGTAGGCTTCCCGGACCCAGGTGATGTGGTGGGGCCCCCATAGCCGTACATCCGTTCCGTCGCCGCGGCCATAGGCGGAGGGGTTGCCCCAGCGATAGAGTATGTCTCCTCCCTTGCCGGCATAGCCGCCGGTCGTGCCGGCCGCTTCGGCGGAGGTGGTGCTGTGGTCGATGATCCAGATCTCCCCGAAGGTACGGCTGCTGATGGCGATTTGGTCGAGCTCCGGATGGTAATCGATGCCGTTGGCATGGATCCAGTCGGCGGCGTTTCCGTTGGCACCCGCGACACCGAGGTAGTTGATGTTCACCCGCTCCGGGTGATCGGATATGATGCCGTAGTTCGCACCGTCCGGGTCCTTGTCCTGGACGAGGTGGTCCCACAGGTGCCATTCCCAGACGACGGCGGCGCTGTCCGCCCCGACGGGAGCCAGTTCCACGATATGTTCCGGCCAGAGGCCCTCCGCCGTCACCAGGTCCTGCTGCCGACCTGCCGCCAGGGCCTCCTGCTCGGACCGTCGTTCCCAGGCCAGGACCAGGATGTTGCCGTTGGGCATCGGGCAGATGTCGTGGTGTTGGTGGTAGTCCTCGGATGCGTATTCGTAAGACCAGATGAGCTGGCCTTCCCAATTGTGCCGTTCGATTCGGCCTCCCAGGCCGCCGCCGTTGAAAGTGCCCGGTACCAGGCAGGACCGCAGCAGGTCGCCGTTCTCCAGCAGGTGGAATCCGGACTGGCTGGTGTGGTCGCTGGTCCATTGGTTGACCACGGCCCCGCAGTTGTCGACCAGGAAGGTGTACCGGCCGTTGCAGAACAGGGTGTAACCGTTCAGCGACAGGGAGTCGTTGCGCAGGAGGCCGACGGTCTGTTGCCCCCATAGGGTACAGGCTTGCAACAGGATGGGCAGGAGGAATAGGGACCGGCTGCTTTTCATGTGTATCGGTTGGGTGGCGCAGGTCGGTATGCAGGGGCATCGGGATGCACCGGCAACCGAGGTGTCAATCCGAAGGTAAATGTAAGATGACGCAGCCAAAGCAGGCGTCGTTCCGGCCGGATTTGTATGGTTGGTGGCGGAATTTTCTCCGGTGCCGGCCAGCCGGTCAGAAATCTCCTCCGTCCCCCTCGAAGCCGCCGCCGCGTTTCCCGTCCCTGCCTTTTTGTGGCTGCTGGTTCAGGCGGTAGCTGAACGTGAGGGTGGACTGCCGGGCACGCCACTGGAAATCTCCTTCGGTGTAGAAATTGTATCCTTCCGTGATGTACCGCCAGCGGCGGGTGTTGAAGAGGTCCCGTACGCTGAAGGTCAGGGTGGCGTTCCCCTGGAAGAGGTCGATGCTGGCGGCGGGATCCACATGCCAGAAGGCTTTGGACCGACCTTGGGTGGTGTTGCGGGGCGCACGGTAGTTGACATTGACCTGCACGTCCAATTTCCGCCACAGGGTGACACGGCTGGACAGCCTGCCGAACCAGGTGTAGGTGTCGGCACGGAAGACCTGGTTCTTGTAAGTCCCGTCCGTCTGCGAGCGGAAGAAATTGGCGTTCCCGCTGACCCGCCAGCGCTTGAGCAGGTCGTAGGCCCCTGTGACCTCCAGACCGTAATCGTTCCGGGTGGAGAGGTTGACAGGGTAGGAGAGCGCTGAGACATCGGACAGCTGCTCCCGAATGTTTTCGATGACCTGGTCGGTATGGCGGAAAAACATGGAGGTCGTGACCGATCCGTTCTCGAAATAACGCAGGAAACCGATTTCGTAGGAATCCGTGAATTCCGGGTCGAGGTTTGGATTGCCGCTGCGGAAATTCCGGGCGTCGGAATAGGAGAAAAACGGATTGAGGTCCCGGAAGTCAGGCCGCCGGATCCGACGGCTGTAGCTGACCTGGAAGGCGTTCTTGTCCGACATCTCGTAGCCCAGGAAGACACTGGGGAAGAGGTTGGCATACGTCCGGTCGTTGACAGAATCGTTCTGGACCAGTTCCGTGCGGATATCGGAATATTCGGCCCGCAGGCCCACCTGCCAGCTGTAGCGGTCGACCTTGTTGCCGAGGATGCCGTACAGGGCGTATATGTTCTCATCATAGATGAAGTTGTTGGTCAGTCCCGGCAGGACATCCCAATCCATGTCCATGATGTTTTCCTCCACCTTGAAGTTGTTGTTGATATTCCGGATGCCGTTGCGCAGGCCGGCCTCGAATTTTCCGTCTTTGGCGAACGGGTGTACGTAATCGGCCTGCAGGATGAGGTTGCGCTGCTGCTCTAGGTTGGCGGACCTTTGCCGGAGGTCTTCCCGCAGGGGCGTGTCGCCGTCTGGGGTGAAGGATTGTTCAAGGAAATCGGAGCGTTCGTCCTCCCGGTTGTCCTGGAATCGGAAATCTGCGGTGAATTCGCGGCCTTCCCGTTCGAAAAGTTTCCGGTAGGAGAGGGAATACTCGAGGTTTTCGTCGAGTTCCGTCTCGTCGTCCGTCCGGTAGGTGATTCCGGTGGGTTGGGTTGTGTCGAAGAGAAAATCCCGGTAGGTGATCTTGTTGAAGTTGTCGTTGTCGCCGATACGGTAGGTGAAGGCGGAGGTCAGGATGTTCCTTTCATTAAAGAAATAATCCGCTCCGCCCCGGAAACTGTTGGAGAGGCCGCCTCGTTCCCGTCGGGAGGTTTGTTGGGTGATGAAGGTCGTGTCGTTGCGTTCGAAGGACTGGGTCTGGTTGCCGCTGCCGGGGCCTTTGCGGTAACGCAGGCCGTAGTTGACGAAGAAGTTTAGTTTTTCCTTGCGGTAATTGAGGTTGAAGGCGGCGCCGTATTCGGCAGGGTGGCCCAGTGTAAGGTCGGCGGCGCCGTTGAAGCCGTTCCGCCGGTCCTTCTTGAGTATGATGTTGATGATGCCGGCCATGCCTTCCGCCTCGTAGCGGGCGGACGGGTTGGTGATGATCTCCACCCGGTCGATGAGGTTGGCCGGAATCTGCTGCAGGCCGGAGGTTCCGTTGAGCCCGACCAGGCCGGACGGTTTGCCGTCTATGAGGATCCGTACGCCGCCGCTGCCGCGCAGCTCCACATTTCCCTCCACATCGACGGTTACGGAGGGGACGTTGTTCAGGACATCCGAGGCGGTGCCGCCCAGGTTGGCCAGGTCCTTTCCGACATTGAAGACTTTCTTGTCCAGCGAAAGCTGCATCTGGCTTTTTTCTGCCCGTACCTCCACTTCCAGCAGCATCTTGGCGTCCGTTTCCAACCGGATGGTTCCCAGCTCGGCGATGGGTTCCTCCCGGTTCAGGACGATGCCCCGCAGGATGGCCGGCCGGTAGGAGATGAACTCGACCTGTACAAAGTAGCTGCCCGGTTTCAGACCGAGGAAAAATCCGCCGGTTGCCTCCGTGACGGTACCGTCCACCAGGCTGCTGTCGGCCGTGTCGAATACGGTCACCGTGGCGAATTCCACAGGCTGTCCGGTGGATGCATCCACCACCCTGCCGGAGATGCCGTAGGGTTGGTCGCCGGCAGGTCCGGGCGGTGTGCTGCCGGGAATCTGGGCGGTCGAAACGGTATGGAACGTCAGCAGGGTGATGACGAGAAGGAATATCCTGTCGCAGAATAACATGTCGCTGTATCTTTTTTTGATCAGACTTGTTGCGATGGGTCAGCGATGTGGGAAAAAAGAGCCGTTTTGACCCTTTGATGACCCCGTCGCAACAAGTCTATTGGTGCCGACCTGCCGGAATGTAGTGGTCGGACCACGAAGGCACTTTCCTATAAGGAATGGATGTCCCAATAGTTCAAACCGAGGCGTGCAAAATTCGGTTGGGTAGGGAGAAAATGCAATAATTCTCAACGAAAGCAGCTTTCTTGCCCATGTCTAGGGATTGTTGCGGTCCGTAAACGGGAAAAGGGCCAAGGGTACTTGCCGGCTGCATATCCTTATTTCCGCCGGTTAGGACAGGCGATGGAAAATCCCTACCTTGTCGCCGTCACCTGTAACTTGTCAAATCGACCTATGAAAGCAAACTGGATTGGTGTCTACCCGGCCCTGACGACCAAATTCACGGCGGACGGCGCACTGGACCTGCCTGCCTTCCGGACCCACCTGGCGGCCCAGCTGGCGGCCGGCGTGGACGGGCTGATCATCGCCGGCTCGCTCGGCGAAGCCAGCACGCTGACCTTCGACGAAAGGTTGATACTCCTGGAAGTGGCGCTCGAGGTGGCGTCGGATCGGGTGCCGGTCGTGGTCAATATCGCCGAACGTGCCACCCGCGCGGCCACCGAACTGGCCCGCGCAGCGGAGCAAGGGGGCGCCGGCGGCCTGATGGTGCTGCCACCGATGCAGTACAAGGCCACGGACCAGGAAGTGGTGGACTATTTCTCGGAGGTGGCGTCGGCTACCGGTCTGCCCGTCATGATTTACAACAATCCGGTGGATTACAAGGTCGAGGTCACCCTGGATATGTTCGACCGGCTGCTCCCCCTCCCCAACATCACCGCGGTGAAGGAGAGTACCCGCGATGTCTCCAACGTGACCCGCATCATCAATCGCTTCGGTCCGGACCGGCTCAAGATCCTCTGCGGGGTGGACACCCTGGCGATGGAATCCCTCCTCATGGGGGCCCATGGCTGGGTGGCCGGCCTGGTCAACGCCTTCCCGGCGGAGACGGTGGCGATTCACCGCCTCCTGTCGGCGGGCGAGGTCGAGGCGGCCCGCCGGATCTACCGCTGGTTCCTGCCGTTGCTGGAACTGGATATCGACCCGCAGCTCGTCCAGAACATCAAACTGGCGGAAGTGATGACCGGTCTGGGAACGGAATTTGTCCGCCCTCCCCGCCAGGTACTCTGCGGTGCCGCCCGGGAGCGGGTGCTCCAGGTGCTCGGAAACGCCCTGCGGGACAGACCGTCCTTGCCCGACGTTCCGAGCCGGCCCTGAGGTCACCTTTTTCGGACCGCCCGGCGGTATCGCAGTTCCACGATGCGGGTTGACAGACCTGTCAACGGACCGCCCGACTTGACTTTGGAATGAGTTTGTCGCTCCGTCACCTTGCCTGTCCGCCAAGCCAACAACCGCCGGTACCCGGATGGCAGCATCGGTTGCCAACATTTTTCCGAAACCGCTGCCACCACCAAATGCTTCCATATGTCTTTGCATGGTAAGAACTTCATCGGATACGCTTTGTCCGGCAACAGCCGCAAGACTTTCGCCGGCCATACCGCCACCCCTACGCCCACCCGTTTCCACCCCGCAACGGCTCGTGAAATGGAAAAGGCCCTGCAATTGGCTTGCGAAGCCTTCCGGACCTACCGGAACCTGCCCGGCTCCGCCCGTGCGGCTTTCCTGCGGGCGGTGGCGGACCAGGTGGAAGCGCTGGGACACGTTCTCGTCGCCACCGCCATGGCCGAAAGCGGATTGCCGGAAGCCAGGCTGCTTGGGGAACGGGCCCGTACCTGCGGGCAGTTGCGCCTTTTCGCCGATCTGTTGGAGGAAGGGTCCTGGGTCGGTGCCGTCATTGACCGTGGAAATCCCGCCCGGCAGCCGCTCCCGAAGCCGGATATCCGCCGGATGCTGCTGCCCGTCGGGCCGGTCGCCGTCTTCACGGCCAGCAACTTTCCGCTCGCCTTCTCCACCGCCGGCGGCGATACCGCCTCCGCCCTGGCCGCCGGTTGCCCGGTCGTGGTCAAGGCGCACGAAGCCCATCCCGCCACCAACGAACTGGTCGCCGGTGCCATCTGTGCCGCAGCCCGGGAATCCGGCATGCCTGACGGTGTCTTTTCCTCGCTGCATGGAGGGCATGCCCTCGGCAAGTCCTTGGTGCGACATCCCCTCATCCGGGCAGTGGCTTTCACCGGCTCCTTCCGGGGTGGGAAGGCTTTGTTCGACCTGGCCGTACGCAGACCGGTACCCATCCCCGTTTTCGCGGAAATGGGCAGCGTCAATCCGGTCGTCGTCCTGCCTGACCTGCCGTCCGAAGAAATGCATCACTATGCCGCCCGCCTGGCAGCCTCCGTCCAGCTCGGGGCCGGCCAGTTCTGTACCAATCCGGGCCTCGTATTCCTGCCGGAAAGCCAGGCTCCCGCTTTTGGCAAGGTCCTGCGCGACTCCTTCGTCGAGGCTCCCGCCCAATGTATGCTCAACCACCGGATCCGTCATCGCTTCGCCGAATTGCTGGCGGAGCTGGGGCACCTTCCCCAGGTGGACATTGTTTCCTTCCCAGCGGAGGATGGGGGGGGCGCCCCGTTCGTCCGTCCGGCTCTCGGCATCACCCGGTCCGAATCGTTCCTCCGTTCCCCAATGCTCCGGGAGGAAGTGTTCGGGCCCTTCACCCTGCTGGTGACCTATCGCGATGCCGCCGAACTGCCCGGCCTGATCCGTAGCCTGCCGGGGCAATTGACCGCCACCGTGGTCGGCGCTGCCGAATCCCTCGCCTCCTGTTCCGCGCTCCTTCTGGAAATCGGCGACCGGGTCGGCCGCATCCTGTTCAACGGCGTCCCCACCGGCGTGGAGGTCGG
Organism: Bacteroidota bacterium; assembly: GCA_041163745.1. Taxonomy (GTDB): domain Bacteria; phylum Bacteroidota; class Bacteroidia; order Chitinophagales; family Saprospiraceae; genus UBA6168. The sequence continues at coordinate 12,076 of JBEAQU010000031.1, read as the reverse complement.
CTATGCCATGCAACACGGCGGCCCCTTCCCCGCCACGACCGATGCCCGCTCCACCTCCGTGGGCACCGATGCCATCCTCCGCTTCGTCCGGCCGGTCGCCTTTCAGGATTTTCCGGACCAGGCCCTCCCGCCCGCTTTGCAGGACGACAACCCGCTCCGGATCCGACGGATGGTGGACGGCCAGCCCGAATAGTCCGTCGAAACCGCCCCGACTTCCGATTCGCAACTATGCCGAAGTTGTCTTGGCAACTTTCCACCGGTTCCTCCCCCGCGGAGAACAAATATCCATCCCCTCCGAGACCCTCCCTCAGCGTCGGGTCCCTCCCCGCTGCAGCGGGGAGCAAAAATTTCATTATCAGAAAATCAAAAGGCTATTTATGTGTTTTAAAATCAAATAATTAAAAAAGTAAAAATTCCTGCAATCAGCCTGATTCTATTAAATTCGCAGACCAGCTTTCTCCGCGCAGCGGCGAACAAATCCCATCCCCTCCGACGAATCCGCAGCCTCCCCGCGGCGAACAATGACCGGATCCTCAAAAGCCGGGACGACAAGATAGGAATGCCGCCCGCCGTGCAGTATATTTGACCCGGTTCGGTCCCAGCCGGACAACATCACCACCGCCTAGCGAACCGAACCGCTTCTTCATGAAAAAGGACTTCTTCTGCATCGATGCCCATACCTGTGGAAATCCCGTCCGGCTGGTCGCCGCCGGCGGACCCGCCCTCCAGGGCACCACCATCGCGGAAAAACGACTGGATTTCCTGGCCCATCACGATTGGATAAGGAAAGGACTGATGTTCGAGCCCCGTGGCCATGACATGATGTCCGGCAGCATCCTCTATCCGCCCGCCGACGCACAAAACGATGCCGCCGTCCTCTTCATCGAGACAAGCGGCTGCCTGCCCATGTGCGGACACGGTACCATCGGGACGGTCACCATCGCCATCGAACAGGGCCTCGTCCAACCCAAATCTCCCGGCCGGCTGATGCTGGAAACCCCGGCCGGCCTGGTCGCGGTAACGTATGAACAGGAAAACGGAAAGGTCCGTTGGGTACGGCTGACCAACGTCCCTTCCTACCTGCATGCCGAGGGGCTGCCGGTCGAGTGCCCGGACCTCGGCCCGCTCACGGTCGATGTGGCTTATGGCGGCAATTTCTACGCGATTGTCGACCCGCAGGCCAACTTCAAGGGCCTTGAACATTACCGTCCCGACCAGCTCATCGCCTGGAGCCCTGTCCTCCGCAAACGACTGAACGATTCATACGCTTTTCACCATCCCCTCGACCCGCTGATCAAGGACCTGAGCCATATACTGTGGACCGGTGCGACCATCTCCCCGACCGCGCATGCGCGAAACGCCGTCTTCTATGGCGAAAAAGCCCTCGACCGCTCTCCTTGCGGGACCGGCACCTCCGCCCGCATGGCCCAGTGGCATGCAAAGGGACTGCTGAACCAAGGAGCGGACTTCATCCATGAAAGCATCATCGGGAGCCAGTTCGTCGGACGTATCGATAGGGTGGTGCCGTTGGCGGACAAGACTGCCGTGATCCCCAGCATCCAGGGTTGGGCCAAGATCACAGGGTACAATCATATCATCATTGATGACGAGGACGATCCCTATGCACACGGTTTTCAGGTGATCTGACCGGGAGCAGGCCGGCAGGGTAGGGTAGCGCGCCGCACAGGCGCATGCCTTCCAGTCACCACGGCTACCTCTCGATACCACAATTTCAACGCCTATGGCAAGCGTACACATCATCGGCAGCGGGGTCGTCGGCCTTTTCTCCGCCTGGTACTTGCAAAAAGCCGGCTTCCAGGTGACCCTTTTCGACCAATCGGACCTTACCGACGGCTGTTCCCATGGCAACGCCGGCATGATCACCCCCAGCCATTTCGTGCCGCTGGCCGCACCCGGTATCGTCGCCCAGGGCTTCCGTTGGATGTTCCGTTCCAGCAGCCCCTTTTTCATCCGGCCCCGGATCGATACCACCTTGCTGGCCTGGCTCTGGCGATTCTATCGCTCCTGCAATGAACGGCAGGCCCGCCGCGCCATGCCGGTCCTGCTGGACTTCAACCAACGCAGCAAGGACCTGTACCGCGATTTCCAACGGGAGACCGGCCTGGATTTCCACCTCGTGGAAAAAGGCATCCTCATGATGTACCGGTCTGCCAAAAAGCAACAGGAAGAACTGGAAACCGCCCGCATGGCCGCACAGCTGGGATTGGAAACCCAGGTGCTGGACCGCCGCGGACTGCAGGACTTCGAACATGGTACGGCCGTGGATGCCCTCGGGGCGGTCCATTATCCAGCCGATGCCATCCTCCACCCGAACCGACTCATGACTCATCTGCAGGCATTGCTCCGCAAAGGGGGCGCCGTATTCCATACCGGCCGGCCGGTAACCGGCTTCGAAACCCAGGGCCGCCGGATAGTCGCGGTCCGATGCGGACAGGAACGGTTCTCCGCCGACGTCTTCCTGCTGACAGCGGGGAGCTGGTCCGCCCGCCTGCTCCGGACCCTGCAGGTGCCCCTGCTCCTGCAGGATGGCAAAGGCTACTCGGTGACCCTCCCGGATGCAGCCGAACAACCCGCCTATGCCGCCATCCTCACAGAAGCCAAGGTGGCCGTCACCCCCATGGGGCCGGACCTTCGCTTCGGCGGAACGCTGGAACTGGGCGGCATGCGCGCCGATGTCAACCTGCCGCGGGTGAAGGCCATCCTCGAGGCCGTCCCGCAGTACTACCCCCGCCTGCGTCCCGCACTGCCCGAAAAGAAGGATATCTGGTACGGATTTAGACCTTGTACACCGGACGGATTGCCCTACATCGGCCGCTTGGAACGGTCCCCCAACCTGGTGCTGGCCACCGGACACGCCATGATGGGCCTCAGCCTGGCCCCGGCCACCGGCCGGCTCGTCTCGGATCTCCTGACCGGTGCGGATCATGATGCCAAAGCATACCTGGATGCCTTCCGCCCAGGCCGCTTCCGATGATACGAGTCGCACCGATGGTGTCATACCGCCTTCTGTCAAAAAATGCCGCCATGAGACATCCATACCAGCTGATCCTATGTTCCCTGCTGCTGATCACCGCCCTGCCCGCCGCCCGGCCGCAGGCCGCCGTCACGACAGCGGATTCCCTCCGGCTTCTGCACCGTGCCCTGCGGGAGGCCGTCCGGATGCAGCTGCCTCCCTCCCTGCCGGACGAACGGTACGGCACCCCTTTCGCCAAGAACTTCTCCCTGGATTTTTCCCGGTCGGATGCTAACGACGGATACCGCTTGGAAATCCCGGAAAAACGCCTGGACCCTGGCACCGGACGCCTCACCGGCGGCGGCCGCTACCTGGTGCCGGTCCGCCGGCTCGACCTGGCCGGCATCCGAATCCTGACCGATGCCGAAAACGGCCGGCTCGCCTTGGTGCTGCCCGCCCGTTCCGGCAACACCTTCCTGTATCATCCCTACGACCAGCGCCCCGACGAACAGCCCGACGTCGTATTGCTGGGCTGGTACGATCCCGTCCAGGAGCGGACCCTTCTTCGTATCCTGCACCAACTGCAATCATTCCTGGCCGTTTTGTCGGCCGTTGACGCCGCCGAATGAAAAACGACGATTTACCATGCCGGAACTGAAGCGAAAACTGACCCTGCCCGGATTGACCATGATCGCCATCGGCTCCTGTATCGGTGCCGGTATTTTCATTGCCCCCGCCCAGATCGCACAGGCGGTGCCGCATGCCGGACTGATACTGACGGTCTGGGCGCTGGGCGGCATCATCGCCCTGACCGGCGCACTCACCTTTTCGGAACTGGGCGGGATGTTTCCTGCCTCCGGCGGAGTGTATGCCTATCTGCGGGAGGCTTACGGTCCGGTCGCCGGCTTCCTCTACGGCTGGACCATCCTGCTGGTGATCAATACGGGGGCCCTGGCCGGACTTTGTGTCGCCTTCGCGGAATACTTGAAAATCTTCTGGCCTGATATGGAACCCTCCGCCAAGACAGGTATCGCCGCCGCCACCATGCTGCTGCTGACGGCGGTCAACCTGCCGGGCGTACAGCATAGCCAACGCCTGGCCTCCTTGTTCACCAGCCTCAAACTGGCTGCCGTGGTGGCCATCATCGCCGCCGGATTTTTCGCATACGATCCGGTCGCCGCACCGATCCATTTGTTCGCTCCGGTGGAAATCCAACAAGCACTGCCCGCAGCGCTCCTGACCGGCCTGATCGGCGTGCTCTTCTCCATAGGCGGCTGGCACCATGCATCTTATGTCGCCGGCGAAGCGCAGGATGCACAACGTACGGTCCCGAAGGCTATGTTCCGGGGTGTGGTGGTGGTTCTGGTCATGTACCTGGCAGTCAACCTGGCATACCTGTTCCTCCTGCCAATCGATACCATCGCCACCACTCCCCGGGTGGCAGCCACCGCCATCGCCACCCTCGCTTCCTGGGGCGGGAAGGCTGTCGCCGTGGCCATCGCCCTATCCATTTTCGGAACCATCTCCATCTATTCCATGTCCGCCCCACGGATTTATTATGCCATGGCGGCCGACGGCGTCTTCTTCCGGCAGCTGGCTTTCATCCACCCCACCTGGCGTACCCCCGTGGTCGCCATGTTGGTTCAGGTGGCCTGGGCCCTGCTGGTCCTGCTGTTCTTCCGCGGGCTGTTCGACCGGATCATCACCTTCGTCACTTTCATGGATATCACCTTCATGGGGCTGGCTGGTGCCGCGGTCTTCCGCTTCCGCATCACCCGGCCCGAGGCCCACCGACCGGTCAGGGTCTGGGGATATCCCTGGGTCCCCCTGCTGTTCGTAATGTCTTCCCTTGCCTTCGCCATCAATACCCTGCTTGAAAGACCGGGTCAGGCTGTTCCCGGACTGGCGCTGCTGGCCTTGGGCGGCGCTGTTTATTTCTTCCTGCGACGCCGACAGGGCGCGCCCGATCGCCACCGATAAGGATTTTCAAGTTCCTGCCGTCCCGGCTCCTTCCGCCGGTCCGAAGCCTGCCCGACCATTTTTGGCCCTGCCTGCAGTACAGCTCATTTTCCTCCTGTCCATTACGGAATCCGCCCCGCAAGCCGTTTTCGCTGCCATTGTCCCTTTATTGTCCCCCTACCCGAAGGTCGATTTTGTATACGGCCTGGTGAAATACCGGTGTTTCTACCAAAATCGTCCCCTGCTGTTTTTTGGCGGGCAAGTGAAAACGAAGGAAAATTGGGTGGTTAGCCAGTGACATGCGAAAGCCCGGCACCGCCTGGGTGTTTTATGAAGTTTCGCTTCCTGACCCTGCTCGTTGGCTGATGGTAGCCGCTTCCCTGCTTGGTCAACCTGAGGAAGTTTTCGCAGTGCTCGCCGCATGGTCAACACCACGTAAAACACAGCAATCAAACAAATCCATATGAAACCGAAACCTATTCAACAAACCCTCGACCCTGCCTGGTTCGTATGGCGGAGAATCAAAGGAATCATGGCGTCGATGCTCGTGATCATCCTCTGATGTCCGGCGCTTTGCAGCCCTTGTCTGCCCAGACAGCCATCTGCGGCACGGTGGCGGATTCCTCAACACCATCCTGGATGTCCACAGCACCTTCGCTGGGGTGCTCTTCCCGCGGATGACCACCGCCCAAGGGGATGCCATCAGTCTCCCGGCAGAAGGACTCATGTTGTACAACACCACGTCAAACTGTCAGGAAATTTAACTGGGCAACCCGAACACGCCGGATTGGACGGCCATCAATTGCGCCGGCTCCATCTCTTCGCTCGACTGCACCAACGCCGCCCGGACGGGTACCCTCACGGCTGGCACGGAGCGTCCAAGTCCTCCATACCGGTGGCACCGGCGGCAATCACGGCGGCCCGACGGTGACCTCGACCGGGGTGACGGGCCTGACGGCCACGCTCGTTGCCGGCAGCTTCGCCCCCCTGCCTGGGAGGGATGCCCGAAAGGCCGGGTACTCTTTACTCCGGTAGCCTGAACGTGTTCGCCATTACGGTGGCGAGCAGGACTGTCGGCGGCAGCGTCGCCCTTCGGATGCATGACGTGCAGTTGGCCCGCGAAATTCAGCTCGACAACGAGTGGCCGGTCGCCGGCATCATGTCCTGGTCTGGCTGAATGGTCGCCACAGACCGCGCCGACCCGAGCCTATTCCTGCACTTTATCACCGGCAGCACGGTATCAGACGACAGCGCGACCTGCCATGGGTACGGCCATGCCGGTTGGTCGGGCGTCCTTCCCTTTCCCTTTCCCATCGGAATCGGTTCCAAAACCGGCCGCGCCGCGGTGACGGGAAGCTGCGGAACCACTTTCAAAGCGGCGTACTCGGCGCCGACCCGAATTCGGCTATCCTGTCGGCCGGAGCGCATTTCTCGATCGCCTTCCTGGAGACGGGCCTGTACGGGGTGTCCGCCCCGGAGTACTGGGACGTCGACGGCACCGACAGCACGTTGGTCATGCCTAACTTCGACAGCGGCTGCAACCTGCCGGCCATGGCCCCGGACCTTGGCCAGCTTCCTGTGAGTAAGCTTCGGCAAAACCGGTACGACCGGTACGCTTGCCTCCATCACACTGCTGCCGGACGATTACTCGGCCTTTACCTTCGGGTTCCGCTGTCCGCTTCCGACGGCCTCTCGCAGGGTCGTGACGGGCGAGATTCGCCCACCATCGCCGTCATGGACAGCGGCTCCGTCGATACCTTCGGCATGAATACACAGATTGTCAACTAGATAAGTTTGAACGTCTCATGCATCGGTATCATCACAGTCTCATTCACCGTCACGGACTGTGGCGGCAATACCGCAACGGTCCAGGTGACGGTCATGGTCGTCAACAACCTGCCAACGATCCTATCCGCCAGTAGGCTACCATCCATCTCGCTGCCAACGGCCAGGGTACGATGGCGACCGTTGCGGTGGACAACGGCTTGACGGACGCCTGCGGCATCGCGAGCCTGGACTTGAGCCAGACAGGCCTTGATTGCAGCCATATCTGGCCGAACACCCTGACCCTTACAGCCAAGGATATCCACGTCAATTCAGCCGGCTGCCGGTCGAACGTGACGGTGCAGGACAAGACCAAGCCTAAGGTTGTGTGCAAGGACGCGACGATCGTCCCGGCCTGTCGGGCCATCCTCAACCCGGCCTCGGTGCTGGACGTCGCCGCTTCCAACGACAACTGCCGGAAGCGCCTGCCTTTGAGTGTCAGTCCAGCACAGTTCAACTGCATCGACACCGGACCCAACACCGTGACACGCACGGCCACCGACGGCCACAGCAATACGCTGAGCGGCCAGGCGATGGTTACCGTCGTGGCACCCCTGCTGACCGTCACCACCATGTCGGAATATTGCGGAGACTTCGATGGAACGATCTCCCTGACCATCACCGGGCAACAGCTCGCCGGGCCAGTGAGGCTACTCCGTCGACACAGGCAACAACTACCAAATCAAACCGGGCAATGACGAACTTACCGCCGGCACCCGCGTCTGTGTGACCACCCTGTTCGGGGACAACGGCTGCACCCTGCCGCCCGTCACCGTGGTGGTGGAGACCGTCGCGAACGAGACCGTCACCTGGACGGGCCAGGAAGACGGCATCCTGTGGAACGACCCGATGAACTGTAGCAGCGGCTTCACACCCTACAGCTGCAACGAGGTGGTCATCCCCGCGGGCCATACGGTACACATCGACGGCGATGTCAACGCCGTGGGCCGCACCCTCCTGGTGGAGGACGGCAGCGAGGTCACCATGGATCCGGCCGCGACCACGGACATCATACTTTATTGACAAGGAACGGCAAGGACGCATTCGAATATAGCCCATTCAGCAGCGAGGCGCGGGAGCATTCCCGCGCCTCGCTGCTGTTCTGAAAAGGGGATGCTTTGTTCCGGTCGGATGAAACGCAACCAGCCGATCCGCGGACAAGATGCGCTGCGGAACCATCCGTTCCGATGCAAAGGATTTCTTAATGTCCGGCTTCCCTGTCACCCGCTACCTCGAATACCTTATTTTTGCATGTGGTGCCGCCATTGGTTCGGAAGTAACCGATGGCGCAAAGGGCCGGGCCGGATCGAAAAGCATCCTCCCGGCTGTGCATCTTCCCGATGGGCACCTGATCGATGGATACCGGAACGGCCGTCGCCGGCAAAGTGTCCTTCACATCCGAAATCCTGAATAAAACTTATGGTAGGATGAAACGAATCCCTGTCACCATCATCTGTTGCCTGGCCGGCTTGCTTTTATCCGCTCCGGTCGGCGCACAAACGCCGGCCTGTAAACTCGATGTTACCATCCACGGCTTCGAAGGAAAGCAAGTATATCTGGGTTATCGTCGGGCGGATAAGATCTACAGCCGGGACACCCTGGATTTGTCCGACAACGGTAGGTTTGTTTTCCAATCAGACACCTTGATTCCGCCTGGTATCTATCTCATCCTGATGCCTCCCGACAACAAGTACTTCGAATTCGTCGTGACCCATGCGGAACAGGTGTTCTCCGTGGAGACGACGGCACCGGACTTTTACCAACAGCTCCGCTTCGAAGGAAGCAAGGACAACAACCTGCTGCGGGAATACCAACGCTATATGTCGGACCAGGTCTCTTTCTCCAAAGATTTGCAACAACAGCAGCAGCAGGAGGAGGACGCGGACCGAAAAATCGTCCTGGAGGAACGCATCGACAGCATCGCGAAGGTGGTGCGGCTATGGCAGGAAACCTTTGTCCGGGACCATCCGGGAACTTACACCGCAAAACTGGTCAGCGCATTCATGGAACCGGAAATACCGGAACCTCCGGTCCTGGAAGACGGTACGGTGGATGAGAATTTCCGCTTCCGATATTATCGCCAACACTTCTGGGACGGCTTCGACCTGTCGGAAGCAGCATTTGTCAACTCACCTTATCTCAAGGAGAAAATGGACCGCTACCTGGACAAACTCACCGTTCAGTTGCCGGACAGCGTGATCCAGGCCGTTGATTTCATCCTCACCCGGGCCCAGGCGAACCAGGACGTGTTCCGCTATAGCCTGCCGTATCTGTTGAACAGATACTACACGCCGACCATCATGGGCCTGGATGCCGTCTATGTTCATTTGGCAGAGAAATATTACAAATCCGGCATCGCAGACTGGGTCACACCGGAGAGCCTGAAGAAAATATCCGACGATGCCTTCATGATCAAAGGAGTCCTTCTTGGCAAGCAGGCCCCGAACGTACGGGTGCAACGCTTCGACCCCGCCCAGGACGTATTTACCCAGGACTTGGTCAGCCCCTATGACATAGACGCGGAATATACGCTCGTTTTCATTTGGAAGCCCGGTTGCGGCCACTGTAAGAAACTGACGGAAGAACTGAAGCCATTCTATGCGGAATGGAAAGACAAAGGGGTCGAAATCTTTTCCATTACGTCCGCCAACGCTTCCGAACTGGATGCCGCCGTAAAGGACATCCATGAAAAGCAAATGCCTTGGATCATCACGGCGGATCCCTACAACCGGGCCAGGGCCTTACAGAATTATTATGGCATCTCCCTGCCGAAGCTGTACCTGCTGGACAAAGACAAGAAAATCATCGGTAATCGCTTGGGCGTGCCTCAACTGCCGGAAATCATCCGGAATCATCGGCAATCGGCCGACGAAAGTGAGTGAAACCCCACGGACGTGGCATTCCAAACGGGAAATCCGACTCACCGGACTGCCAACCGGACCGGTTCCGTCAAGGGATTCCGATGGAAACTTCAGCTATGAAAAAAAAACGTGGACAGTCCGGCCGCTTGAAGCCTCCCGGTTCAGCTCCCGGCATCCTGGCGTTCACCGGCGAACGCCACCTGGATACCCCCCTGGTTCGCGTGCTGCAATACGATGCGGACACGTGCACCGTCCTGGAACCGGCCGATGGTGCCGTCCCGGCTAAAAAAGAAGGCCGGATCAACTGGTACGATGTCCGGGGCGTGCATGATCCGGCCTTGGTGGATGTCTACGGACGGTTCTTTCAAATTCACCCGCTTGTCCTGGAAGACATTCTGCACACCCGGCAACGGCCGAAATTCGAAACGTACGGGCAGGAAGCTTTCTTCGTGATGACCGCCCTGCTGTTCGACCCGTCGACACAGGAACTGCAGACGGAACAACTCACCCTCTATTTCGGCGATGATTTCCTGATCTCCTTCCAGGAAAAAGAGGATGACACTTTTTCCGCTGTCCGGGAACGCCTGCTGCAGAACCTCGGCAGCATCCGCCAAAACGGCGCCGATTATCTCGCCTATGCCTTGGTCGACAACGTGGCGGACCATTACTTCGAAGTGCTCGACGAACTGGAACAGTGGATGGACACCCTGGAGAACGAAATCGAAACATCCCCGGACGCCGGAATCAAGGAGAAACTGCACCGTCTCAAATTCCAGCTGCTGACCTTGCGTAAATCGGCCGTCCCCCTCCGCGAAGCCGTCAGCAAATTCGCCCGCTGCGAAACCGGACTCGTCCGAAAGGGTACCGGAGTGTACCTGCGGGACCTGCAGGACCATGTCATCCGGATCTCCGACCTCACGGAAACGTACCGCGACATGCTCAACGGCCTGCAGGAACTCTACCTGGCCGAACTCAACATCCGCATGAACAACGTCATCCAGGTCCTGACCATCATCACCACCATCTTCGTCCCGCTGACTTTCCTGGCCGGCCTCTATGGCATGAACTTCCGCTACATGCCGGAATTGGAATGGAAATACGGCTATTTCCTGCTGCTGGGTCTCATGAGCATGCTGTTCCTCGCATCCCTCCTTTATTTCCGCAGGAAAAAATGGCTGTAACCGCGCTCCGGTCAAACTTCCGGTATGGCTATCTTGTTCTACCGGCATGGCTCGTTTCCTGCTTTCCTTCATTAAGGCCCTCCTGCTTACCGGCCTGATTTTTCTCCGTGTCAAGGAGGAAAAGGTCGCCCGTGCACTGGAACCATGGGGAAAAGTCATTTCCAAAGGCCATAAATTCAGCGATTTCACGGAAGCCCTCCTCCACTTTTCCATTTTTGCCCTGGGGCTCAATCTGCTGCTGACTTTCATGTCCGGTATCTACCGCCGCCGGCAACGGCTTCCGCGCGGCAAGGTGGACAATGTGCTCGCCGGACTCGCCAACATCTACATCCTCCTGATGGCCCTCGCCATCATCATGACCTTGCTCAGCTTTTTCGGCATCGATCCGAAGAATCTATTCACCGGACTCAGCATCGTCGCCGCCGCCATCGCCATCATCACCAAAGATTATGTCGCCAATATCATCAGTGGTATCGCCATCAGCTTCTCCGATGAGATCTCCATCGATGATTATGTCAAAATCGGTGACCACAAAGGCCGTGTCACGGACATCACCATTTCCCGCATCGCCCTGCAAAACGATGACGACGACATCATCTACATCCTCAATGATACCGTCTACACCAGCGAAATCATCAATTACACCAAGAAAGGCATCCGGAAAGTCAACCTGGAATTCGAACTGAACCTGGCCTGGCTCGATACCATCGAAATCCTCGAAAACGACCTGATCAACAGCCTCCAGGATTACCACGAACATATCGAACCGGATTCCTTCCGACTCAAGGTGGTCACCATCAGCAAGGATGCCTTGCAGCTGAAATTTCAATACACCCTTAAGGAAATCAACCGGGACCTGGAACGCGAAATCCGCCGGAAAACCGTCCGCTGTGTTGTGAACCATGTCCGACAGAACCTCCCGGCCAACGGATGACCCACGCCCGGCCAGCCCCGGCACCATTCCGCCTTCCCCCACCTTTTTTCCTCCCAAACCATATTTCACAGGACGCAAACCAAATTGTCGCTAAGGCAGCCTCTCTGCATCCCATTTGCTGTTGGGCGTAAACCAACCTGTCAGATAGCATACCAGCCCGCGCAGCTGGAAACAAGTCTATCCCATCTACAAAGAATCTGCCCAACGCCGCAAGCCCCTCTCCGCGAAGCGGGGAGCAAAATTCCTGTAATAAAAAAGCGCAGCACTTTCCAAAATCCTCCCAATCAAAAAATTACAAAAGAAAAAAATCCCTGTAATTAGCCTAATCCTAAAAATTCGCGTA
>JBEAQU010000030.1:0-3025 GCA_041163745.1 Bacteroidota bacterium | reverse complement strand
CCAATCTGAATTCGATCAAAATACTTCCGCCCGGAACATGATTCCCTGCTGATGAAGGATGTGATTCAGACGGTCGATCTGGTCTGGGAAATCATTCGGGAAGGAAAGGACTCCTCCATGGAGAAATCCTATTTGCCCAGCCTCTACAACAACCTGGCGTTGCTGGCCACCTCGAAGAAAGATTACCAAGCCGCGGAATCGTATGTCCTTGGCGGATCGGCCGTCGCAGACAAGTAAGCAGGCATGGCGGTGTTGCAACACCAACGACGGCGTGTATATTGCCAGAATCTGCCTGACAAAGGACAGGCGGAAAGATCCTTCGACAACAGCCGCCAGGCCATGGTCATCGCCCGTCGGACAGGGAACACCTCGCTCGAAGCCACCAAGCACCTCTTCCTTGGTCTTCCTACTCCTCACTCGATGACCTTGTCCTATTTAATGAATTCATGAAAGGTTCCCGTCTGCCGCAAGTTGTCGGACAAGTTCACAAGTGCATGGAACATTCCAAGGGTATCGCAGAAGCTTACGAAGGGCTCGGAAATACGCATCCCTCACTTCATTTCTTGAAATTGTAAAACGAATAAGAAAAAAAGATTTCCCTGATTGCAGCCATTAAGGAAATCTTCCGGCAGGAGGCTTCCCTATGCATGGCAAAACTGGTAATAGAATTCTCCCGAAAAAACAGATCATTGGCCCGATATATTCTCTTTGCGATCCTTTTCTCACTCATAATGCTGGCAGCCAAGTTCCTCATTCATTCCCCATCCGGCGTAAATACCGCATCAACAAACTGGAACGCATGAACCTGCAGCTCCAATCCGCCCAGCTACTGCTGGAAAAAGAGAGGCTCTCCGCGGAACTGGATGAAAAGGACAAAAAAATCACCACCGATATCCTTCACCAAGGTCAATAGGACGAATTGCTGCAGGAAGTCGACAGTAAACTGATTTGATAAGTCAGACATGAAAAGCTTCGGTACCCTCTGGCCCTGATGAAAGCAGCCCATGAGATCCAGGATACATTGGAAAGCAAAATATGGAAGGATTTCATGCTCCAGTTCCAACAGGTCCGCCAGGATTTCTACCGAATCCTTTCGCAACTTCCCCCCAACCTGACTACTCATGACAGCCGCTTGTGTGACCTCCTCAGCCTGAACATGACTTCCAAAGACATCTGACTCATTACCGGACAATCGCTGGAAAGCATACGGAAAGCAAGGGTCCGTCTCCGCAACTAACTGGGTCTGACGAATACGGAGGCTCAGCTGGGCGATTACCTTGCTACAATAGGAGTGCATGTCATCCCGTCACATGTCGCAGGATAAGCCCACCCGGCCACCAAGCTGTCCAAATCCCGCCGAATCTTTTATACAACGACGGATCCAGACCAGCCGTTGGTTCTTTCGATGTAGCTCGACCGGTTAAGCTGTAGGTCCATACGGCCTATCGCCCGGAAACAACCTGTCGAAGCTCCCTGACGCCATCTTTCCTGCGAATGACAGGCAACACGAATCGCTTGACTAGACCTATTGTCTCCTGATTCTCCCCTTCGTTTTCTTCCGATTTTTTTTCTTGATCATAAAGATGGCCATGTAACGTCCATTGAAAGCCATGCAAATTACCGCATGGAGCGCTCACCATGGTTTGATTCCTTTCTCCTGTTCGTTTCCTTCTTGAAACTTTGTCGATCTCCCTGCTTCCCTCTTAATAAGATAGCCGGCAAAGGCGGCAGCATCAGCTGTCGTCGGGTTGCCAATCCCTTTTTTCATCGCCAGCTTGCCACCTTTCATTGAAGTACATGCCAGCCCGGGCAATGCCCTTCCATTCGTATGAACCAGCACCCCCATCAATCTGGCACATGGCTTCAGCATCTGTTCCCGGTCCACTTACGGGTGGAAGCATGGGGTAAGCGGGACTCCTGCCAGGCAATCCAAACCATCGCGGCCGAATACAATGGTTGGACATACGGTCGCTTCCGGCTGTTGCTGAACGCCGAGGGACCCACCTATCATCATCGTAACAATCTGACGGCATCGAGTTCGCCGGTCCCCATCCCCATCGGAAAACGGACCCATATGGCGGCCACCTTCTACGGGACGACCATGCATACCTAACATCAACAGCCAATTGGTCTGCGAAGCAGCCGCTGGATGCATCGATGGCCTCAACAGCTCCCGGAACTTTGAAATCGGTGTGAAACCAGCCTACTCCTGCTATTCAAATGGATAGCTCGACGCGGTCCGCCTCTTGACCGTCGCCCGCGACAAATCGGAGATCCGGGAAGGCATGCTTTAACTTATTGACCTTTACTTTCTGGAATATACCACCGACCCGACCTCCACCACAGTTGTCACCTCCGAGAACGTCGGACTGGAAACTAGCAGGACGCTTACCCTCCACCGAAACCTGGATTGTTACTGGCGGTTCGACGTCAACACGGCCGCTGCAAACGGGAAGGGCGGTTTCGATCGGCAGCGTATAAGCACGGACAACACCGAGATTTCACGCATGCTGTCCAACACCGGCACTTTTCGCCCTGCCTTCGATGCCGTCTCACTCGACCATACCCCGAACCTGCCCGTCAGCACCACCAGCCTGCTTCCTACCCCAATCCTGTTTGCGGGATTGGTTTCCCGACAGGAACGGCGGCGACCCTGACGGTGGTGGACCCTTCTATGAACAGCGGTACCTGCACAGCAACGGTCTCTGTGTTGCATGCGGTCGTGTGGACAGCCCGATGTCGCAACCTGACCCTCTACCTCAATGCCACCGAAAGCGTCACCCAAGCTGCAGCCAATGTGGACAGCAGCTCCAAGGATGTCTGTCATGTACCCAGCCTTACGCTCGACACCTCGGCCTTCCCTTACACCGGATTTTGGTGGTGTACAACTCCATGAAAAGCCGACTGCCAGTCGACCGTGACGGTCAAGGACAACCTGCCGCCGGTCCTGGTCTGCCAGGACATCTCCGTGACCCTGGAAGGGGAGGCCTTCATCCAGGGGGGCCAGGTGCTCGATGCGGCGGCC
>JBEAQU010000029.1:0-19037 GCA_041163745.1 Bacteroidota bacterium | reverse complement strand
CCATTGGCCCCGGGCGATCGTCATTCCCTTGTTCCTGGCGGCGGATACCCCCTGCCGGGTCTCGGATAGGCATACAATGCGGTCGGGATGCCGGGCGGCATGGGCTTCCATCCGCGTCCGGGTTCCGTCCGTGGAGTTATTATCCACGAGTATCATTTCCCAATTGGTGTAGGTCTGTGACAGAACGGAGTCCACCGCGGCATCCAGATAGGTTGCCACGTTGTAACAGGGAATGATGACGGAAATGAGCGGGTTCATGCCACGTCGTTTGAACCTGGCCGTGCCAGCATCCGCCGGCCGGACCATTGCCCGGCACGGAACCACAGCGGACCGAGCACATCCCAGACCAGGTTTTCCCAGAAATAATCCCGTCGCATTACCCAACGCAGCAGCGCGCCAGGTAATTTGACCGGCACCGCTGCCAGGGAACGCAAGGTCAGCCCCAACAGCTGCCGCCCATTGTACGACCGCATCAGCCGTTGACCGTCCCGCCCGTGTGCATACCAATTCCGCAGGTGCCAGGAAAACCGTAGCTTGTGCGGTAATACCGCATGGTCGACCATCAGGCGCGGGTCGAAGCCCAGCCGGTGGCCCGCCGCCAGTAATTTCGCCTGGACGACGTTCTCCTCCGCATAGCCGATGCTTGTACCCGACATCCCGTAACGGACCGGGAACCCTCCTACGGCCAGCAGGGCGTCTTTCCGAATCCAGTAATTCCCCCCGGCCAGTTCGGGTGTGTCCAGGTGTCCCGGCGCCGGCAGGAGCGGCGTCATTGTTCCGAAGTCCTCCCACATCCAGCGAGGCTTCCCATGCAGGAACCAAGCTTCGTAGGGGCCACCGAAACATACCACTTCCGGAAAACGGGTCAGGAAATCCAGGGCATTGTCAAAATAGCCGGCCCGGATCCGGGCGTCGTCATCCAGGTAATGCAACCAGGGGCCAACCGCCACTTCCGCTCCTTTGTTCCGGGCGTGGCTCAAGCCCACCCGAGATTCGGCCACGTACCGGATGCTGCCCGGGAATCGTTCCGACCAGGATGCCACCAGCATGCGGGTCGCGACATCGTCCGCATTATCGATGACGCAGATCTCCCGTACAGCCGGCGGCCAACCGTCCGACAGGAGGGCAGCAAGGCATTTTTCCAGGTAAAACGCCCGCTTATAGGTGCAGATGACGACAGAGGTCATATTTCCATTGGTTGCTTTTGTGAACCCATCTGCTCCCCAGGGAAGGCTGTCCGTATGGATAGGCCGGAATGGTTTCCGGTTTTTCCAACAGGCGTGCAGGCGGACCAACAATCCCCTTCCCCTCCAGCAAGCGGCCGACCCAGGGAAAGAATTGATATTCCTCCAGGATAAGCTGTCGAGCGGTTCGGATCCGGTCCAGGTTCCGTTCCCAATGCCCTTCCTCCATCGCCAGCCGGATCTGCCGGGCGGCCGCCCGGGGCCGCCCGGGATCCACCGACAGGAATGACCCGGCCGGAAAATACCGGCCGATATTGGGAGCGCCCACATAAATCGGCATGCAGTAGGCGAGGAAACTGTCGGCCAGCTTTTCTGTCCAATAATGTGGGACAACGGTGTTTTCCAGACAAAGGGAATACCGGTAGGGGAGCAGCCCCTCCTCCTTACGTGCCAAGGGCCGGATCCCCTTGCCGAAATGGTCGAACGACAAGCCGGCAGCTTGCAGGGCAGACAAAAAATACCGCCGCCGACGGTGTCCGGCCAGGACCGTATGCCGGCTGGTGACGGTCGACAGATCGGCGGTCTTTTCCGGGACGTCCATGCGGCAAAGTTCGTCATAATTCAGACCGAGATGCCAAGGCAGACAACTTTGTGTCGGTATCGCGCCCGCCGCCCCGGCTGTCGAATCCACGACGTGCCCGAACCAGGGTGCATGATTCCGATAGGACCGGAACCTGGCCACCGGCGGTTCCTGGATGATCAGCCACCGATGCGAGCGGGGCAGACGGGTCCGGATTGGTTTGCGCGGCGGGTTGAGACAGACCAACACGTCGCCATCATCCGCCGGCGTCTCCACATAGCGGTACGGCCCCCATCGACCCGTCCCGCCCGGCGATTGACGGAGAAAGGAAGGCTCGTCGTAGTTTCGGCAGACAGCGATGACCATGGCTCAGGTGGTTTGTTTTTGCCGGTGACCCCGCCTGACAAACAATGCGTTGCCGGCATCGGCATACCGGTCGTCCAGCCAGGCCAGGCGATAACCTCGTTCCGACAGCCATTGTCGAAGGATCGGAAAGGTCGCACAGCCTTCGTAGGATTCCACAAAATGTACCTCCAGGAAAAGATGATCCGCACACCGGAGCGCTGCCTCCCCTTTTTTCAATACCGCGAGTTCCATACCCTGGATGTCCAACCACAAAAGGTCCAGTCGCTGCTCCGGCAAAGAATGGAAAAAATCATCCAAGGTGCTTGCCTGGATGACCAATTGGTGCTCGAAGGAAACAGCAGGATGGAATTCCAAATGGGCCCGTGGCGGCAGCAAGGAACTCGACGCATCGGAGCTGCCGGCACTACGGTACATGATCTGGTTACCGGTCCGGTCACCCAGCGCAAGGGGAAAGGTCCGCACGTTCGGCAGCTCCGCTGTTCGGGCGATCAGGCGATGGTATAGCGCGGGTATGGGTTCGAGCGCGTAGATCCGGCCCTGTGGCCAAAGGCGGGCCATACGGTAGGTGTCATCCCCGTTGTAGGCGCCCGCCTCGACGACGATAGGATTCGCCGGCAGCAGTCGGTACATCCTGCGCCAAAACCACCACCGCGCCCATTGTTGCAGATATCGTCTCATGTCGGGTCATTATGGTACACCGTCCAGGACAGGCTTGGGAAAACGGCGCCCGGATGGTTGGATTCATGCAGTACCTGATGATATGCGCTTCGCGACGGATCGTGCGCCACCCGGAAACTAACCACCGCATCGGGGTCTTCGAACAAGGTCTCCACACAGTGAATGGAAAGGATGGGCCGGACGGAATAGTTACCCGCATTGAGCAGCCAGGCCGGCAAGGTGCATTCGAAGACCACCTGTTCCCCGGCGTCCAGGGTGTCGCGGTCCGTGGTGTCGACCTGCCGGCTCCGCAGGACGGGGTCGTGGCCCCGGAGAAGATCCATCGAGAGGGTGAACCGCTGCAACCGTTGCGTAGCCTGTACGGTGAAGGAAATCGTCACGGCATCGCTGTTGAGGAAGCTGTCCTGCGGTTGTCGTTCCCCTGGCCGGCGGACCGTCATGTCGAGCAGATAGGCCTTGGACCTGCTGGCCGGATGATCCGCCGGCAAGGACCAGTGGCCCGGTTGCAGCGATCCGGATGCGGCCACCAGTTGCTGGTAATGACGGATGACCGGTTCGGTCTCCTCGTATCGGACGATACTGCCTTTGTCCAGTAACAAGGTGCGCGGACACAAGCTCTTGATAATGCCGAGGTTGTGGCTGACCAACAGGCTGGTCCGGCCGGACCGGGCCGCCTGGTCCATCTTTCCCAGACATTTCCGTTGGAACTCCAGGTCGCCGACCGCCAACACCTCATCCACCAGCAGGATTTCCGTTTCCAGGTGGGCAGCCACGGAGAAGCCGAGCCGCACATACATACCCGACGAAAAATGCTTGACCGGCGTGTCCAGGAAGGTCTCCACCCCCGAAAAGTCGACGATTTCATCAAACCGTGCCCGGATGTCGCGGCGCGTCATCCCCAGCATGGCACCGCTCAGGTAGATGTTCTCCCGTCCGGTCAGCTCCGGGTGGAAGCCGGTCCCGACTTCCAACAGGGCGGATACCCGGCCTCGCAGGACCACCTCGCCCGCATCGGGATGGGTGATGCGGCTGAGTATCTTCAGGAGGGTGCTTTTGCCGGATCCGTTCCGGCCGATGATGCCGAGGACCTCCCCCTCTCCGACGGAGAAGGTGATGTCCTGCAAAGCCGCCAACTGCCGGGCCGCCGTCGCCGGCGCCCGGAACCATTGGTGAAGCGGACGAGACAGTGTGTCGCGCAGGGTCAGGTACCCACCGGTACGCCGCGCGCCCAAGCGGTATTTTTTTGTCAGATTGGTGACGGTGATGGCTGCCCGTTCCATGGTTGCAATTACAGTATGTCCGCGAAATACCGCTCGGTTGCCTGGAAGTAACGGAGTCCCAGGCCGGTGACCAGCAGGGGAACCGCCACCATGCCGGGCAGGAAGTCGGGATGGAAGGAGCGCCCCTCCAGCAGGCACCACCGGAACCCGTCGATGATGCCCACCATCGGGTTGAGGCCATAGATCCATCGGAGGTGGGCCGGGATGATGTCGGTATCGTATCCGACCGGCGCCAGGTAGAGCCCGATCTGCAGGATGAACGGAATGACATACCGTACGTCCCGATATTTGACATGCAGGGCGGTCAGCCAGGTGCCCGCTCCGATGGTCAGGATGATGGCGAGCAGCAGGAACACCGGGAGCAGCAGCAGGCGCCATCCTGTCCATTGGCCGTGCCACCACAACATCGGTGCCAACAGGAGCAGGGATATCAACAGGTCCAGGAAGGCGGAAACCACCGGACTGACGGGCACGAAGATCCGAGGGAAATATATTTTGGTGATCAGCCGGCTGTGGTCCAGGAGGCTGTTGCCGCTGTCGGCCGTACCGTGGGCGAAAAACTGCCAAGGCAGCAGGCCGGTGAAGACCAACAACAGATAGGGATAGCTGCCGCCCGCCGGCAGCTTGGCGAAATAGCCGAACACCAGCGTCAGGATGAGCATCGTGAGCATGGGTCGCAGCACGCTCCAAAGAATTCCGATGACGGTTTGCCGATAGCGGACGCGGATATCGCGCCAGGCCAGCACCCAGAACAACTCCCGGTAGGCGAACAACTCCTGCCATCGACCCTGCAGGGATTGCTGCGCCCGGATCACCGTCACGGGAGGCGAGGGGGTCTTGCCGTCCATGCTCATTGCAATTTGACCAGTTTGCCGAAGCCTTGGTGGAAAAAGGCATCGCCGGCGTTCTCCCAGGATTCGAATTCGCGACGGTCGGATTCGCCGAGCACCAGCCGGTAGAAATAGACGCCCCTGGCCAGTTCGTCCCCGTATTGGTCGGTACCGTCCCAGACGAAATCCGTCGCATGCGTGCCGACTTTCAGGGGTCCCAGCTCCAGCTGGTCGATTTCCCGGACGATTGTGCCGCGGATGGTCATGATCTGGAGTTTGTATCGGTCGGGGGGATGCGTGCCCGTCAGGGTGTAGACGAAGCGGGTGGCCGTGGTGAAAGGGTTGGGGTAGGGCAGGAAGCTCGACAGGGCGGAGCGGAGCTCCACCTGGAAGCCGATGCGGTAGGGCTGGCGGCCGGCGGTGTTGCCGGTCCGATCCCGTACCTGTACCTGTAACTGATGGTTGCCTGCTTCGGTCAGGAGGGGCTGCCAACGCAGCGTGGCCTTGTTGTGGTCCGGATCGGTCGCCGGAACGAAAGTCAGCCCGGGATCCGACAGGGAGACCGCCTCCACGCGACCGTCCGGATATTGCAGCGATATGTCGAACAGGGCGGTATCGGACAAGAGCAGGAACCGGTTTTCGTCCCGGACCGTGACCACGATGTCCGGCTGCGGGGAAACGATGGCACCCTGGTGGATCCGCAAGCCGTCGAAGGTCACTTCGACCAGGGGCGGGGATTCGTCGCGCTGCACGGTGAAGGGCCGGAGCAGGTAATTGTTGGCCGGGAACAAATCCGGCAGGCTGTCCGCCGATTGCAACAAAGCGGAGAAGGTGTAGTCACCCGACAGCCCTTCGGTCGGCAAGGCGACGGCGAGGGTGATGCCATCCGCCGGAATCGTCTGCCGGAGGGTGTCGGCATGCAGCACTTGCTGCCCGGATTGGTTGCGGACCTGATAGCGTACCACCAGGCTGTCGATACCGGCCGGCTGGGTCGGCAGGACCCGGCAGGCGAACCGCAGGCTGTCGCCGGCAACGAGCGTGTCGGCATGAAATGCATATCCGCCGGCCGGATGGAGCGCCATATCCGGATAGCCGGTGTAGTGGACTTGCCAGGAGCGCAATTGCACCGGCGTCCGTTCCAAGGAGTCCTTGGCCCGGAATTCCAGCCGCAGCCAGGGAAAGGAATCCACCGGCAGGTGCGTCAGCGAGACCGCAGGGTCGCGGATGTCCGACAGCAGAAGCCGTTCGGATTGGCGGTCGGGGTCCAGGCCGTAGATGTTCACACCGTATTGTTCCTGATCTGCCAAGCCGGTGGTGTCGAACCGGCAGGAGAAGGATGCCCAGTGGCGGGCCGGTCCGACCAGGGTGCTGCGCAGCCCTCCTTCGAACCAGCTGCCCGGTATCTGGACTTCCTCGTCCAGGACATCCTCCGGGGTGTCGGCGAGGCTCTCCTTTATCGCTCCGATATTCTTCCGGTAGGCGAAGAAGTAGGGCACGGCGCCTTCTGCGAGGCGTCGTACCAGGGTGGCGCCTTGCGCCTCCAGTACGTTGAAGATGTTCCGGCCGTTTAGCTGCAGCGAATCCGCTGCCCATTCCTGTACCTTCAGGTCGGTCGCCAAGGTTCTGCGCATGGTGTAGGCGACCACCCAGGAACCGTCGGGAATCACGTCCTCCAGGAAATGGACGATGTTGGCACGTTGGTCCGCCGTCGCCACGGGAAAGGGATAGGCGCCGATGCGGGCGGCATTGGTGTTGACACTGCCGTATTCCCCCGGCGCCCAGTTGAACTGGATGCGGCCGAGGGTGTCGAAGACGACGAATGTCAGGCCGCCCTGTACCTGCCAGCGGAAGAAGTCGCTCCAGGGCACGGCGTTGACATATCCGTAAGGCAGGTCGAACGGATTGTAGAGCTTGTTGCGGATCCGTAGGGTCCGGAAGTCTTCGGCGAAGGATAGCCTGCCGGAACCCGGCTCGATGGTGACGTCATCGAAGCGGTCCAGCTGCAGTTGCTCGGGATGGCTTTGCGACCAGCCCTCCGGATGCCCGGGGAGGTGGGTGAAGGAGCGGGTTTCCCAGCTCCAGCCGACGGTGGGGTCCGGGGAGACGGGGCTCACCCGCCAGAAATAGACCATGCTGTCGCGGAACGGCAGCGGTGGCGTCCAGGACAGCACGCCGCCACGCTGGGTCAGGGTGGTGGTCGATTTCAGCGGACTGTTGAACTGGCGGGTGGTGTCCAGCTCGAATCGGTAGCTGCGCAAGGGAGCCAAGACATCGGAGGTGGTGGCCCGCAGGGTGACCGTATTGCCAGGGACGATGCCGAAATCCGGGGGATAGACGGGTGTGGCGCCGTCGTCGGTGATCAGGAAGGTGATGCCGGCCTGTCCGGAGACATTCACCAGGTCGTTGTTTGATTCCGCCGCCGGCACCGGCAGTTCCTGGATGTCGTTGTCCGGGTCGAGTCGGACGGTCAGGGTGTTCTGCCCCAGGGCCGCCGCTCCGCCGACCGGCAGCGCTACGGTCAGGGATTGTTCGAAAGCCGGAGCGGGCAGGGTCAGGTCTGCCGCCGTGGCCGACGCCCCGTCGGGGAAGGTCTGGGTGACCCGCACCCGCAAGGAATCCTGTATGTTTTTTCCCAGGTTGTACAGCCGCAGTTGGAGGCGGAAACTGTCCTCCCGGGCCGACACCAGGGCGGGATCCAGGTAGGCGCCGCCCGGGTCGAAAGTATAATCGGGTCCGGGGCTGTGGTGGAGCCGGACCGCCGGGTCGCCATGGTACGTGAATTGCTCCAGCAGCTCCGGCTGGGTGTTGCCGAGCCCGTCGAAACGGGCGAGGGATTGCCGGAAGATGTCCCCGATGGTGCCGCCGTAGGCCGTTCCGCCGTGCAGTTTGTAAAATTCGTTCGCGATGTTGTAGAGAGAGCCGATGTAGCCCTGCCCGCTGGTGGCGATCATGCCGATGTAGCCGCGGTCGTTCTCCAGGACGAACCGTTCGCTCACGCCTTCCCCGTTGCTGTGGATGTTGCCGGAATAGCATCCCAGGGAGAAGATCAGCGGCAGCTTGCCCACATTGGCATATTGGTCCATCTCGTCGATGTTGAGTTCCAGCACCCCCACGGCCGCATGGCCGAATATGGTCACGATGGAGACCCCCTCGTTGATCAGTTGGTAGAGCTGGTCGGCGACGGCGACCTGGACAGGTTCCGTGGTGGACTTGTAATAGGTGGTGACAGCGGCGCCGACCAGGTTTCGTTCCAGTTCCTTCTCCATCGCGGAGAGGTAGTTCCGGATGACGTTCTGCTCGCTGGCGGAGCCGCCGCCGCTGAAGTGGAGCACCCTTTTCATCCAGAGCCGGTCGGCGGCTGTCTGGCCTTTTTGGGCGAGTGCGTCGAAGTCCTTGACTTTCTTGAGGTAAAGAAGGATGTCTGCCGGGCTGGACACGGCCAGGCGGCCGAGGGAGACCGCCGGGGCGGACAAACCGGGATTGCTGGCCAGCAGGTTGTCGGAGCCGGGGGTTCCGAAGGTGGGCAGGTAAAAGCTGGCGTTCGAGGGAGACGACAGTTGGGCGGCGGTGCGGACGTGCTGGTATTCGCGTGCTTTGCCCAGGAGCAGGCAGTGCTGCAGGGAGGGCCATTCGCGGCGGAGGTATTGCAGGAAGTTCCGGACGCCGAGGACGTGCCGCTGGATACCCCAGCCGAACTGGTCGTACACCTGACGGATGTCCACCACGCGGACCGTATGTCCGCCGCCGGCCGGGCTGCTGCGGTAATCGGCATAGGCTTGTACCGGGTCGCCACCGGCCCCGTCCTCCTGCAGCCGGTGGCTGGTGAGGATGAGGTAGCTGGCCTCCGCCGCTCGAAAGTCGACGAAGGTGACGGGCTCGAGCGCGCCGACATCGGATTGCCAGCCCGGCCCGCCGACGAGGAGGTAGCTGGCATCCTGCGCGGATGGAGGGATGGCCAGGCGGACGAGCCCGTTCTCCACCGTGCCGACCTGGCGGCGCCGGTTGCTGAGGTCGTACAGGACGGGGACACCACCGCCGAGGCTGAAGTTCTCCACCTCCACATACCGGACCTGGGCTCCCGCCGGCAGCCGGAAGCGGAAACTCGCCGCGTTGCCGGCGGAAAAAGTGGCCGGATAAACCAATCCCGCCGCCGCGATGCGCTGCCGGTCGGTTCCGGCGGCAAGCCCGGTCATTTTCAAGGTCATGGGGGCGTTCAGATCCGGAAGCGGAACATCGAAGACCGGCTGACGCACCTGGATGTTCAGGAACGAATCAAGCTGGACCGGCTGGTCGTTCAGCCGGATTTCCTGTTGGTGCGCCCCGATGTTGGTGGCATACCGGACCCAGACCTGTGCGGTCGGCGGTCCGCCGGTGTGGAGGTTGCCCGGTGTCGGTATGGTGACGCTTTGTGTCTGTACCAGGTTGGAGGCGAACCCTTCGGATGTGCCGTATTGGGAGGAAGCGATTCCCAAGTTGTTGGCAGGCTTGGAAAAGCTGCTGCTGTAGGTCACCTGCCACTCGGCGAGGTGGTAGGCTTCCTTCGGAGGCAGGTTGGTCAGGGTGTTGTCCACTTCGGCATAGGAGAGCCCGTCCACACCGTCCTCCCAGGTCAGGAAGTAGGCGGCCGTATCGGTGAAGAGGCTGTACCAGGGGTTCATCAGCTGGGCTTCGGGATCTTCGAAGAGGTAACGGTCCAGCTCGGAGGTGTTCCGTTCGCCGTGGAACAGCAGTTCGTCGGATAGTGTCAGCATTCCTTCGTTGGAACGGTAGAGGGGAACTTCCGCTCCGTTGTGGTACAGCCGCAGGGAACTGCCCGTGAGCTCCGTCACGGCGATGCCGGCATCCGCCAGCTGTTGGGCCCGGATGCGGTACAGGCCGTCCGCCCAGACGGAGATCTTGAAGTACGGCCGGTCGTATCGGATCCACTCGTTTCCGTACAAGGTGTCCGTCGGGGTGATGATCTGGGCTTGGCTGACAGTGCAATAAAGACTGGTTCCCAACAAAAGGATGCGTAGGTATGATGTCGGATTCATACTCGGGGTGCTTTATCTGCCTTGTGCTTTTCTATTGGGATGGGTATTTGCAAAAATAGGACAAATTATGCAGGAAGTGGGCGCTGTTTTCAAAGGGGCGCACACCAAATTGTCGGGTCGGCTTTGATTTGCGTTGATGCGTGATGTTGCGGCCGCGACATCGCAGGTCGCCCCCCTCCTCCATGCGAAACCGACAATTTGATTTGCACCCTTCGAAACCTGCTGAAAAATGCTGCTTGATGCGACATTTTGAATTGCACCCAATTTTACTCCCCGCTTCGCGGAGAGGGGTTCGCGGCGCTGGGCACGGGTGTGGAGGATCGGGTGGGGATTTGGTTGCGGGGAATGCTGGTCTGCTACGGATTTGCAATCCGACAAATTGGGTTACACCCTCGCAAATGTTTGTTTGTTAATTTGTCGGATTATTTTCTTCATGTTGTCAAAGGGATTGGTCAGCCGCTTTGCGGGGAGGAATCAGGCGGAAGGGACGGCCCCCATTGGCGGAGGAGCCGGATATGGGCGGAGGTGGCACCGGCGGCACGGCGGACGTAGTCGGCAGCTTGTCGACCGGCGCGGCTGCGGATGGCGGGATCGGCGTAATGAAGGAGGGCGTTCACCAGGTCGTGGTGGTTACGGACGGAGCGGGCGGCACCGGTGGCAAGCAGGGCGGACGCTTCGGGGAAGGCGTCGTGAGCCGGCCCGAACAAGAGGGGGCGGCCGTAAACGGCGGCTTCGAGCGTGTTATGGATGCTGCGGCCGAACCCGCCGCCGATGTACGCCACGGAGGCATGACGGTACAGCCGCGACAACAGGCCGATGCGGTCGATCAGCAATATCCTGGCGTCGGGTGGGGAAGGAGAGCGGACGGCCTCACCATAACGGAGGCAAGGGATGGGCCGGAACCGGCGTGCCAGGCCGGACAGGTGTGCAGGCGTGGGTTCATGGGGCGCTACGATGAATTTCCAGGTACGGAAGGCGGGGTGGTCGAGCAGTACCCGCAGCAATGCCTCGTCGCGGGGCCAGGTACTGCCGGCCACCAGCACGGGAGCGCCGCCGCAGAAGGCTTCGATCACCGGGTCGGGGAAAGCTTCTTTCGATCGGGCGACCACCCGGTCCACCCGGGGGTCGCCGCAGACGCTCACCTGCGTTGCGGGGAGGTGGAGCGGCGCCAGCCTTTGCGCGCTGGCGGCGTCCTGGACAAGGATTAGCCGGAACATCCCCAACATGTGGCGGTGCAGGACGCCGTACCAACGGAAATAGACCTGCTTCGGCCGGAACACCGCCGCTGCGAGGACTGCCGGGATGCCGGCCGCCCGGAGTGCCGCCAGCTGGTGATACCACAGTTCGTACTTGATGAATACGGCGAGGCGCGGCCGGACCGCCGCAACGAACCGTCGCGCCCAGGCAGGCGTGTCCGGCGGCAGGTACAAGACCTGGTCCGCCAATGGATCGTCGTGTCGGATCCGATAGCCGGAAGGCGAGAAGAAGGTCAGCAGCAGGCGATGGTCCGGCCACTCGGCCCGGATCGCCTCCATCAAGGGGCGCCCTTGCTCGAATTCTCCAAGGGAGGCACAATGCACCCATATCCAGGGCCTTCCTTCCGATTCCCGGAGCCGGGAAATCGCTTCCAGCTGCTGGCCTAGCCGGTGACGCCCCCGCCACCAAAGCGCCGCCTTGGCATGAAAGGGCACGGCCAGCCGGATGGCCGCCAGGTAGGAACGGATGGCCAGGTCGTACAGCCGGACCGACATTCGGACCGACAACCGCTCAATATTGGATTTCATCGGCATTGTCCCCGATGTAGAGGGGCAGGGTCCAGGCGATGCGCAGGCCGTGGAGCAGGTCCAGGCGTCGGCCCGGCTCGGCGGTGCGGGTGTCGAAGTTGATGGTCCGCCGGTTTTCCGTGAAACCTTGGGTGAACTCCAGCCCGAGCAACAGATTGACCATCCGGTTGCGGGACATGTACTGGTACCCGACGAACTGGGTCAGCGCAAGGCCGTTGGTCAACCGGTCGTACCCTTTCTTGTAGTCGCCGCTCAAGCCGGGTACGAACACCTGCGGGTCGTCCTGGATCCGGATCTTGTGGCGCAGGAAGCCGGCTCCTACGGTCACCCGCAAGCCGGACCGGTGGTTGCCAGGGGACAAACGTATCAGCTTGCCCACGTGGCCTCCGAGGTAGGTTCCCCGCTCCCGCAAGCCGATATCCGAGATGCCGCCCCCTTCCCCATGGATGAATCCGTCGATGTCCCGCAGGTTGGCGATGACATCCGTTCGCACCTGGTCACCGAAATACAGCACCGCCTGCGTACCGACCAGGAAGTTGCGGGCGCCCATCCATTCGATGCCGCCGCCCACACTGAACTTGTCACCGAACCGGGCGGACAAGTCTCCGGCGGAACGGTGGCCACCATAGGCCGTCTGAAACAGGAGGACAGGGCCTTCGTTTCCCCGTGGCATCGCGTAGGGGTTCCGCTGCGCGGACACGCCGCCGGTCAGCCAGCTCAACAGGAACGCCGACAGGGTCAGACAGGTGCGAAGGGATGTTTTCATAGGGCGCAGAGCGGTTACAGGTCGTTGAAATGTTTCTTGCGGAAGAGATAATATTGCAGGACGATGCTGCGGGGCAGGATGCCCTGCCGGTTCGGCTGCGGGGATATCCGGATTCGGTCGAGCAGCTGCTCCAGTGCCCATCGCTTCCGGATGAACGTCACCAGGGCCAGAAAAAAGGAGAGGAAGGCGCCGATCACCGCCTGGGCGTGCAGGAACCGCCCCTGGGCCAGGAAGGAAACCGCGGCCACCGTATCGAGGACCAAGCGCAGGGGAAGGATGGCCGCCAAGCGGATGGGCGACTCGTTCTTCAGCAAGGTGTAGTAGCTGTTCCGGAAGTTGAGGAAGGCTTTGTAGGGGACATAATAACCCAAGGTGCCGCCCCCCAGGTGGTAGACCGTCGATTTCGGGGTGTACATGATCTTGTATCCTGCCCGTTTCAGGCGCCAGCAGAGGTCGATTTCCTCCTGATGGGCGAAGAAATCCTTGTCGAAGCCACCCAGCCCGCGGTACAGCGGCGCCCGGATGGCCATGCAGCAACCGGAAGCCCAGAAAATCTCCCGCACCTGGTCATATTGTCCCCGGTCCTGTTCCACCGTTTGGAAAATCCGCCCGCGACAGAACGGATAGCCCAGGAAATCAATCCAACCGCCGGCAGCACCCGCGTATTCGAATCGGTCGGGTTGGTCCAGGGATCGCACTTTCGGTTGCACCACCGCCACCTGCCGGTCGTTTTCCATCACCGCCACCAAGGGGTCGAGCCAATCCGCCGGAACCTCCACATCGGAGTTGAGGAGGACGAAATAATCCGCCTCCAGTTCCGCCAGGGCCCGATTGTAGCCTTCCGCGAAGCCATGGTTTTCGGCGAGGGGGATGATGCCGACCGTCGGGAAGCGCTGCCGCAGGAAATCCAGGGAGTCGTCCTTGCTGCCGTTGTCGGCCACGTAGACCCGGTGGTTGGGATAGCTGGTCCGTAGTACGGATGGAAGATGCCGCTCGAGGAACCGGCGCCCGTTGTAATTGAGGATGACCGTGGCGACGGAGGGCTGTTCGCGGGCCTCCCATTGCGCCAGGAGCGTACCGGCCGCCTGCAGGACGGCCAGGGAACGCGCCCGGTCCTTTTCGAGCTGGCGGCGCAAGGCTTCGAGGTCGGGCAGCGTGGCGTCGTCCCGGATACGTTCGGCGAAGGCGACCGTCAGCTCGTCCCCGTAGATGGTCTTGTTGAAATGGAAGAGGTGTACCTCGATGCTGCGATGGCCCTGCTTGCGCAGGGTCGGCCGGGAACCGATGTAGAGCATGGCCTGGTACCGCTCGCCCTCATGGGTGGCGAAGGCGGCGTAGATGCCGTCGCAGGGAATCAGCTTGTGCTTGTCCTCCACCTCCAGGTTGGCTGTCGGAAAGCCGAGGCCGCTGCCGATCTGCTGGCCTTTCACGACCCGGCCACGGAGCGAGAAATGATGCCCCAGCAGCTGGGCGGCCTTGTCGACCTGTCCGTTGTCCAGGGAATCCCGGATCAGGGTGGAGCTGACGGCCATCTCATCCACCTCCTCCTTGGCGATTTCCACCACCTTGTAGCCGCAGGCCTGTTCGTGCCAGCGGAGATAATGGATGTCGCCGCGCCGGTTCATGCCGAAGCGGTGGTCGTAACCGATGACGATATGGCGGGGTCGGAACCGGTCGACCAGGAAATGCTGGATGTATTCGTCGGCGCTGAGTTGGGAAAATTCGAAAGAGAACGGGACGATGACGAGATGGTCCAGTCCGGTGCGGGCAAGCCGCTCTATCTTCTCCTCGGTGGTGGTGATCAGGCGGAGACTCTGGTCCTTGGGATAGACGATCATCCGCGGATGCGGATGGAAGGTGATGGCGATGCTCTCCCCGCCGGTGGCCACCGCCAGGTCCTTGACTTTGCGGATGATCTTCTGATGCCCCAGGTGGACACCGTCGAAGGAGCCGATGGTGACGACGGCGTTTCGGAACGGAGGGAGCTGCTCCAGGTCTCTGTGCACTTTCATGGATGCAAAAGTAAGCGGGCCTTGGGAAACCGCTTCCATGGCCGCCGGCATTTTTTTTCCGCTACCCCGTGCCGTAAACCGACGGTCGGGCGGACCGACCGCCGTGCCTGTGTCCGCACACGGTGCCGGCCGGGGATGTTCCGACCTTTGGCAGGGTCCGTGCCTCCTCAGGGTGTGGTGTTGCAGCCGGAGCGCCGGCGGAGCCGCTGGCGGCTGCCCATGAGGCCGTTTTCGATCAGGTTGTAGGAAATAGTCGCCCCCAGCAGGAAGTACCAGTCGTTGGGGCGGAGATCTCCCCGGCGGGTACCGGTTTCGACGGCGACGGGATCGCCGCCGTCCAGTTCGCCGGTGCGGTTCCCCAGGGCGGCCGCGAGGGGGCCGTTGCCGGCCAGCAGCTCGGGATAGCTGGCGTAGGTGGTGCTGACGTCGTCCAGGTAGTCCGTGTATGCGAAACGCGCTCCGAGGTCCAGCCCGAGGTTGACCCGGTCGGTCAGGGCGTATTTCACACCGATGCCGAAGGGGATGGCGAAGCCGGACAGGATGTAGGGTTCCGCACGGTCCGGCAGCTGGTCGATTCCCTGGCCCTCCGTACCGAGCGGCTGGAGCGCCACCCATTCGCCCTGGTAGCGGGTTTTGGGATTGAAGCGGAAGACGGCGACGCCGCCATAGAGATAGGGGGAGAAAGCGCGCAGCAGGCCGTACGGTTGGTATCCCGGGATGTTGACTTCCCCGACCAGGGACAGTTCGAGGATGTTGGTTCGGAAGCTTAGGTTGCGGCGCCGGATGAAATCGTCGTTGCGGACATTGGCATCGCGGCCGGAGATCCAGGCGCTGGTCAGGCCGCTGCGCAGGGAGATATGGTTGCCGATGTTGAAGCGGACCAGCGCCCCGACCGCAGGTTTGGATTCGCGCAGGTACAGGGCGCCGGAGTTGTTGGACAGGTCGCCCAGGTAGTTGGCGGTGCCGAGCATGGCGCCCATCTCCAGATACTGGGCCGGCAGGCGGCCGCCCAGGAGGAGGATGGCGAGAAGGAGGAAGGTTCGCAGCAGATTGTGCATGGCCATTGTTTTTGAAGGATGAGGAGCGCCGTACCGTTTAGGAACGCTGGGGAGGCGGCAGCAAGTATGCCATCCGTTGTTGGATACGCAGCGCGGCTTCCCGGGCCTTGTCCGCAAAATCCGGACCGTCGCCGGCGTACAGGATGTCGCGGGAGGCGTTGACCAGCAGTCCGACCTGCGGATTCCGGCCATGTTCGCAGACGGCGGCCAGGTCGCCGCCTTGGGCGCCGATGCCGGGCACGAGCAGAAAATGTTCCGGCACCCATTCCCGGATGACGGCGAACTTTTCGGGATGGGTGGCGCCGGTGACGAACATCAGGTTGTCGGGGGAACCCCAGCGGGCGGCAGTGCGCAGCACCTTGGCATACAGCGGCAGGCCGTCCTCCTGCGGGCTCAGTTGGAAATCCCGGCTCCCGGGATTGGAGGTCAGTGCGAGCAGGATGACCCACTTGCCGGCGAAATCGAGAAAGGGGGCGACGCTGTCTTCCCCCATGTAGGGTGCGACGGTGATGGCGTCGAAGTCCAGGTTGCCGAAAAAGGCACGGGCATATTGGGTGGCGGTGTTGCCGATGTCGCCCCGCTTGGCATCCGCTATGGAGAAGTGGCTGTCGGGCAGCAGGGACCGTGTCTGTTCGAGTTCGCGCCAGCCCTGCAGCCCCCTGGCTTCGTAAAAGGCCAGATTGGGTTTGTAGGCGACGCAGAGGTCTTTTGTGGCGGCGATGATCTCCCGGTTGAAGACGGTGATGCCGTCCGGTCTGCCCCGTAGGGGATGCGGCAGGCGGTCCGGGTCCGGGTCGAGGCCGACACAAAGGAAACTGCGTTGCCGCAGGATGAAGTCGAACAAGGCTTGCCGCGTCATAGGGCTTTGAGCGGATAAGTTTTCGTGTGGTGTGCCGTCGGCCGAAGGGGAGGTCAGCTGGTGCGGCCGGTCAGGCAACGCCGTTGACAGCCTCCACTTGGCGGATGGATGGGATTTTGTTCTTGATGGCCTGCTCGATGCCGGCTTTCATGGTCATGACGGACATGAAGCAGGTTTCGCAATTGCCAAGCCATCGGACCTGCACGGTGAGCTCGTCGGTGATATCCACAACCTCGACGTTGCCGCCGTCCGCCGCAAGGTGGGGACGGACATCGTCCAGGGCCTGGTCGACTTGCTGCAGCAGCAGTTTTTTTTCCTGGTCTGTCATGGTGGACGGTTGTTTGGTACGCTTGCTACGGCGAAAATAAGCTTTTTTTTCCGCCTGGGGAGAGGGGCTTGTCAGATAGGAGCGCAAACCGGATGGTCGGGATGATACGCCGCCCATGCGCGCGGTCTCGCCCAGCAACCGGATTCGGATGGCGACCTGCCTGCCGGCTTCACTCCACCTGGACGACCTGTGTCGGCCCCAGCATCTCGTGGCGGACGGCCACCTGGCGCAGGGTGTTCTCCGCCACTTGCCGGAAGGCCTGCCGGACCGGCGAATCTGCCCGCACCGTCACCGGCTGCCCGCTGTCACCGCCTTCGCGGATGCCTTGCACGATGGGTATCTGCCCCAGCAGCATGGAACGACTCAATTGTACCATCTTTTTGCCGCCACCCTCCCCAAAGATGAAATACTTGCGGTCCGGCATGTCCTCCGGCGTAAACCAGGCCATGTTCTCCACA
Organism: Bacteroidota bacterium; assembly: GCA_041163745.1. Lineage (GTDB taxonomy): Bacteria > Bacteroidota > Bacteroidia > Chitinophagales > Saprospiraceae > UBA6168. The sequence goes on along the minus strand of JBEAQU010000029.1, from coordinate 1,821 downwards.
ATACCCAGTATCGGCACGTTGACGGAGGGGAGCAGGAACATGTTCATCGCCTTGAGGGCATCCGCCACGGCCACTTCCTGCGGCGTGGTGACCATGATCGCTCCCGTGACCGGGACGGTCTGCACCAGGGTCAGCTGGATGTCTCCCGTGCCGGGCGGGAGGTCGACCACCAGGTAGTCCAGGTCGGGCCAGATGACGTCGTTGAAGAATTGCTTGATGATGCCGGCCAACCGCGGACCCCGCAGGACGACGGCCTGCTCCGGCTCGATGATGAAGCCGATGGATATCACCGGCATGCCGTGTGCCGTCAAGGGGATGATCTTGGGCTGCCCGTGCACCTCCTGCACCTTGGGCCGCTGCCCCTGCAGGCCGAGCATCAAGGGTATCGACGGTCCGTACAGGTCCGCGTCGACGATCCCGACTTTCGCCCCCAGTTGCTGCAAGGCCAGGGCCAGGTTGACCGAAACGGTCGATTTTCCGACCCCGCCTTTGCCGGAGGCCACGGCGATGATGTTCCGCACATGGGGGAGGGCGCTCGTTCCGCCCGCACCCCCTGCCGCCTTGGCCATGACATGCGGATTGACCTCGGCATCCGGATACACACCCCGGATGGCGGCCATGCATTCCATGATGATGGTCTGTTTGTGGGGACTGCCGAGGCTGGGCAGTATCAGTTGGAAATTGACCTGCCGGCCGCTGATTTCCAGGTTCTCCACCATCCTGGCCTTGATGAGGTCCTTCCCGGTGGCCGGATCCTTGACTTGATATAGGGCGTCTACGATGCGCTGTTTGTCCATTTCCATGTTCGATGTTTTGCTTTCGCCGCAAATGTACGGGTTTCGGAGCGTCCGGATGTGTGCTGTGGACAGGCGGGACTAATTTTTAGGATGGGACAACAGGATTTTTATTTGTTCCTGGAGAGGTCCTGCTTGTCGTGCCTGCTGGAGCCGCTCCTGGGTTGGCTCTAGTCGGGTGCAAATCAATTTGTCGGTTCCGCAGGGAGGAGGGGGGTTGATCTGCGATGTCGCGGCCGAGGGGATATGATGGCATGGCGGATTGGGTCTGCCAGGCAGGTTCTTGTTTCCCGCTTCGCGGAAAGCGCCGGATAACGAATTTTAGATAATTTGGCTGATTACGGGGATTTTACTTTTGTAATTTTATGATTGGACGTGCTTTGTAAATTTATTGCCTTTTTTATTACCAGGATTTTACTTCCCGCTTCGCGGGGAGGGATTGCGGCGCCGGTCAGCTTCCTTATGGCCAGGCCTCCCGCTGCATCGCTGGTCTGCTACGGATGGGTGATCTGACCGTATGGTTCAGCAACTGGGATGCAAAGAGGCTGCCTAAGCGACATGTTGAATTGCACCCCTCGTTTCAAGATGCGTCCGGACGGCAGGGCATGGTGTCCAAATGTTTCTTCAGCGCTTTGAAAAACAACTTTGTATAGAGATGCGCCCCCTCATCGTTCAAATGCGCGGCATCATGAAACAGCTCCGGATGTTCATTGAAATACGCATCATTGTACATTTCGATGTAAGGAATGTCAAACGCTTTGCAACGAGCCCGGAGGTAGTCATTTGTATCCTTCGGCCGGAATCGGGGAGAAGTCGTTACGATGAGGTTTAGTCCGCGCTCCTTGCATATGCCCAGCAGGTGGTTGAAATTTGAATCGCTGTATGGGACGATCGGCTGCATGCTGGGTCTTGATTTTTTTGTGGTCCCGGGCGTGGCTTTCATTTTGTTGAACAACGGTTCGTACCCGTCACTGCTGTCCTTATGAACAATGAAGGATTTGGCAATTCTATCCAACTTGCCGTTGTA
>JBEAQU010000028.1:0-62393 GCA_041163745.1 Bacteroidota bacterium | reverse complement strand
ATGGTTCCTCCTTATCCGGCCGCAGGATGTGATGCACGTCGTGGGCTGATGGTTGTAATGGTGCCGCCTTATCCGACATGACGCCCCATGAATAAAGTCATGGGCTGATAGTTGGTAATGGTTCCTCCTTATCCGGCCGTAGGATGTGATGCACGTCGTGGCCTGATGGTTGGCAATGGTGCCGCCTTATCCGACATGACGCCCCATGAATAAAGTCATGGGCTGATGGTTGGTAATGGTTCCTCCTCATCCGGCCGTAGGATGTGATGCACGTCGTGGCCTGATGGTTGTAATGGAAGCTCAGCTTTGAGGGAGGCATGACCATGCTTGGAACCAATTGACGAGGCCAAAGCGAACGGTACATGGCAAACCGCTGGCATACCCGAAAGAGACAAGCTGGTTGCCAAGGTGCCGGAAGTACATTTTCTTTAAAAAATTGGGGTAAGCGTTAAATTAGCCGGCCTGCTGGCTCCCTCCTTGAAAGTTTTCTGGAATTGCCGTAATTTTGACTGTTTGGGTCTTTTACGTAGGAAACACCCTTAATTCCGCCGTATCCGCCCACAGAGCCCATTGTATCATCCAATCCGATATCGCAGGCAAAGCCGCCTAGACGTGAATAAGAGAATCCTCCATAGCGCCGTTCAGGCATTCGCCGCCCTGCTTTTCTTCGCCTCCACCGGGGTGAGTTTCGAGCAGTTGTATTGCTATTGCAAGGGGGAGTTCTCCACGTCCTTTTTCCAACCCGCCGATCCCTGCGGAATGGCCGACAGCGGCTCGCACGGACGGCAAGCTGCCTGTTGCGGTAAAGACAGTTGCGACCGGGATATGCCGGTCCAATCGAAAAGCTGCAACGACACAGAAACGGTCTACCTCAAGCTGGAGGCGACCTATGTGCTCTCGGATTCCGGCTGGAACCTGCAAAATTGGGATTTTTGTTGTTCCGCTGCCACCCTCGTCCTGCCACCTTCCCTACCGGTCCTGGCCGCTGACAAAGCCCGGACTCTTCCGGCAACCGGAGACCTTCCACCGCCACCCTTCGGCAAACAGCTGCGGGTACAGGTCCAGTCCTTCCTTTGTTGATGCTTTCGGATGCCTTGGCATCCAGACTCTTTTCGGACGATTGCTTCGACCGGATTCCTTCCCCAGGTGGCCCGCTGCCGTCCAAAGGAACGAAGGGTCGGTTTTTCCCATTGTAAAAAGTGTGTAATGAAAGCATTGACAAGCCTGCTGCTATCCATATCCATACCGTTCGCCTTGTGCGGACAGGTAGAATCCCCCCGTTTCCTGTTTGGCAACATATTCAACGAAGCGGGGGAAGACCTCATCGGTGCGACGGTCCAATGGCAGGGTACCGACGTCGGAACCTTTACGGACGAAAGCGGTAATTTCCGCTTACCTGCCAAGGACACCACCGCCAATCTCCTGATTCAGTACGTGGGGATCGAGCCCCTGACCGTAGAGATATTGCCATCGGAAGATACCGTCTACATCCAGGTAACCCAGGTCAGTTCCCTATCCACCGTGGAGGTGACCGAGCACAGGGGGGACATATACACCTCGACGCTCCATACGGTCAATATGGAATCCATCACCTCCTGTGAGCTGAAGAAAGCCGCCTGCTGCAACCTGGCGGAGAGCTTCGAGACCAGTGGCAGTGTGGATGTGATGCGGCAAGATGCCGTGACGAGTGCGACGGAAGTCCAGCTGCTGGGCCTCCGGGGCATCTACTCCCAGCTTTTGTTGGAAAAAAGACCGGTATATGTCGGGCTGGGCAGCCCCCTGGCCTTGGAATACATCCCCGGCACCTGGGTGGAGGGCATACAGGTGTCCAAAGGAGCCAGTACGGTTCAGAACGGCCCGCAGGCCATGACCGGACAAATCAATATGGAATTGGTGAAACCGGATAAGGACAAACCACTTTTTGTCAATATTTTCGGTGCCACCACCGGTAGGGCGGAAGCCAATCTGCACTTCAACAAGCAATGGAATCCCGCCTTCAGCAGTGGCCTGCTCCTCCACGGCAGCACAACCCAAGGCAAGTTCGACCGCAACGGCGACAGCTTCCTGGACCAACCATTGAAACAGCATGCGACCGGACTTTGGCGGAACGTCTACCGGAACGACAAACTGTTCAGCCAGTTCAATGTACAGGTATTGTCGGACCGCCGCAGCAGCGGCCAACGGATGCCGGACACCCCGGAATCACCTTACCACATCGACCAGGCGAACGACCGCGCCGATGTGTATGGAAAACTGGGCCTTCTCGGTTTCGAAAAGCCGATGACCTCGATGGCCCTGATCTACGGGGCGAGTCTCCACCACAGCGACAACACCTTCGGCCGCACCCGATACAAAGGCCGGCAGCGGAGTTTCTACGCCAACCTCCTGTATGCCTCTTTCTTCCGCACCACGGACCACCGGGTCAACCTGGGAGCCAGTTTCCAATTCGACGACTACGACGAAAAGCTCAACGACCAGGATTTCAGTCACCGGGAACAAATGCCCGGGGTTTTCGGGGAATATGCCTATACCGGCGGCAGGCTGGGCATCATCGCCGGGCTGCGGGCGGACCACCTCGCCATCACCGGTCCCCGGGCAGGGCAGGCGGAACAGTCGAAGACCTTCCTGACGCCCCGGCTCAACCTGAAGTACAACTTCACCGACGACCATATCCTGCGGCTCAGCCTCGGCAGGGGCGTCCGGTCCGCCCAGATACTGCCGGAAAACCTCGCCGTCCTGGCCAGCAACCGCCGCGTCGAGCTACGCGGCGACCTCCGGGTCGAGGATGCCTGGAACGCAGGCCTCAACCTGACCCGGAACTTCCGCCTGGGTGGCCGCGGCGCGAACATGGTCGTCGACCTGTACCGCACCGCCTTCCGGAACCAGATTGTCATGGACATGGAAAGTGCCCACGGCAAAGTGCTTTTCTACAACCTTGACGGCCGTAGCTTCGCCAACAGCCTGCTCCTGCTGACCGGCTGGTCTCCATCCGACGGCTTCGACCTGAAAGTGGCTTACAAATGGAACGACGTCCGTGTCACCTACTTCGGCGACCTGCGACAGCGGCCGATGACCGCCGCCCACCGCGGGCTGCTCACCCTGAACTACGAGACACCAGCCGAACGGTGGATGTTCAACACAAATGTCCAGTTCACCGGCCGTCAACGATTCGTGCAAGCCGACCACCTCCCTGCCAACCTGACGGAAAGGACGGCTTTCGAAGGGTATTCCCCCGCCTATGTGGTCGTCAACGCACAGGTCACCCGCCGGTTCCGAATCTGGGAACTGTACGTCGGCGGAGAGAATCTCGGGGATTTCCGACAGGAACAAGCCATCATCGACTGGCGGGCACCCTTCGGAGAATACTTCGACGCCATGCAGGTATGGGGCCCCCTTGTCGGCATCCGGGGTTATGCAGGCATCCGGATGTGGCTGGACTGATTCCTTCCGGCGGCGGGGCCTGCCGGAGCGGCAATGGCCGCACAGGCCCCGCCCCCATTTCCCTTCTTTTTGTTTCGGCGGGAACCGGACGGGGATATTTGCGGAAACAATCCTTACATTAGCCTTCAAAACCAGGCGTATGGATACATCACCCGCCACCGGCCAGCAACTCCGTCGTACCCTCGGTCCCTTCATGTTATGGGGACTGGGCGTCGGTTATGTCATTTCCGGTATGTACTTCGGTTGGAACCTGGGGCTGGAAAAGGGCGGCACCCTCGGTCTGGCCATCGCCACGCTGTTCATCATCGTGTTGTATGTCTGTTTCACCTTCAGCTATACGGAACTGGCCTGCGCCATACCCAAAGCCGGCGGAGTCTTCGATTACGCCACGCTAGCCCTGGGGAAGGATTGGGGATTCCTCGGCGGAATGGCACAAAACATCGAGTTCATCTTCGCCCCACCTGCCATCGCCTTCGCCATCGGTGCCTACCTCAATCTGTTCCTGCCCGACATACCGGCGCTGGCCATCGCCGCCGTCGCCTATGTCGGCTTCACCCTGCTAAACATCGTTGGGGTAAGGGTTGCGGCTACCTTCGAACTGGTCATCACCATCATCGCTGTCTTCGAGCTGCTGCTGTTCGCCGGGGCGGCCTTGCCGGGATTCGAAGCGGACAACCTGACCCGGAACGCCCTGCCGAACGGATGGCAGGGCATTTTCGCCGCCCTGCCCTTTGCCATCTGGTTCTTTCTGGCCATCGAAGGTGTGGCCAATGTGGCGGAGGAGACCATCCACCCGCAGCGGAACATCCTCCTGGGTTTCGGTGCCGCCATCCTGACCCTGGTGATTCTTTGTGTGCTGACCTTCTGCGCCTCCGTCGGACTATCAGGATGGGAAGCCATCGTCTATCCCTATCCGGGCGCGCCGCCCTCCGACTCACCGCTCCCCCTGGCCATGGCGCACCGCTATGGGGAAAGTCACCTGTTGTACCGCTTGGTGACCTCCATCGGCTTGTTCGGCCTGATCGCCTCTTTCCACGGCATCATCCTGGCGGCGGGGCGAGCGACCTTCGAATTCGGGCGGGGCGGATTCGCCCCCGCCGCCATCGGCCGTGTCCATCCACGCTTCCATACCCCCGCCAACGCGCTGCTTGCCAACATGGTCCTGGGCATCGTCGCATTGGCGACCGGACGGACCGGCGACATCATCACCATCGCCTGCTTCGGCGCCCTGACCCTGTATATCATCGCCATGATAACCCTGGTGGTCCTCCGGCGGAAGTCACCGGAGCTGGAACGGCCGTTCCGCGTGCCGTTTTACCCGGTCCCGCCCTACCTGGCCCTGGTCATCGCCACCGTTTCCCTGATTGCGCTGACTTATTACAACCTGCGCCTGGCAGGCATTTATTTCGGCATGCTGCTGGCCGCTTATCTTGCTTACCGGATACACCGGCACTACCGAAAGCCGGCCATCGGCGGCCATTGACCGGCTGCGACACTACCGGCATGACCAAACCCGGCGGCCCCGTACAGCCAAACCAGACAAAACTTTCACCCAGTTCCATCCACTTGCAGGATGGCAGCATCGGTCGGGCCGGAACACCAATCCCGGACGATGCGGAAAACAGACCTGATGGAGCAAAAAGGATATCTGAGCCTGACGCGATTGCAAGAGTTGGTGGCATCGTCGGCCATTGAAACCGTCATCGTCGCATTTACCGACCATTACGGCCGGCTGATGGGCAAGCGGTTTGATGGCGAGTACTTCCTGGAAACCGCCACGGACGGCACCCATGCCTGCAACTACCTGCTGACCACCGACATGGAGATGGAGCCCGTCCGGGGATACACCTTCGCCAACTGGGAAAAGGGCTATGGTGATTTCCACCTGGTACCGGACCTGCGGACACTGCGGATGGCCAGCTGGCTGGACCGCACCGCCATCGTCCTGTGTGATGTCATGGATGAACGGACGCATGCCCCTGTACCGGAAGCACCCCGCAGCATACTCCGGCATCAGCTCGAACGTTGCCGCGCCGCCGGATTTACGGTGTATGCCGCTTCCGAGCTGGAATATTACCTGTTCGAAGACAGTTATCGGGATGCGCATGCCCGGCAATATCAGGGGCTTCGGCCCGCCGGCTGGTACCTGGAGGATTACCACCTGTTGCAAGGAAGCCGGACGGAGCCCTTCACCGCGGCGGTCCGCCGTCACCTCAACCGATCGGGCATTCCTGTCGAAACCTCCAAAGGGGAATGGGGCCTGGGGCAACATGAGCTCAATGTCCGCTACGCCGAAGTCCTGGAAATGGCCGACCGGCATGTACTGTACAAGCAATGCCTCAAGGAGGTGGCGGACCAAATGGGAAAATCCGTCACCTTCATGGCCAAATACGCCGCGGACGCGGCCGGATCCAGCAGCCACCTCCATCTCAGCCTATGGCGGGAGGGGACGAACGTATTTTCCGGTGACCAAGCCTTGGGGCCGGTCCGGGGCAGCGATTCGTTCCGCTGGTTCCTGGGGGGCTGGATTGCCCATGCACCAGAAGTGATGCCATTTTACGCCCCGACGGTCAATTCATACAAGCGTTATGTGGATGCTTCCTGGGCGCCGACCCGGCTGGCCTGGAGCCATGACAACCGGACCGCCGGATTCCGGGTGGTGGGAAGCGGCCGCCACCTTCGCATCGAATGCCGGATCCCTGGAGCGGACTGCAACCCTTATCTCGCCTTTGCCGCCGCATTGGCTTCCGGTATGGACGGCATCGAGCAACGGATGGAACCACCTGCCTGTTTCGAAGGAGACATTTATCAGGCAGGTGACCTGCCGCGGGTTCCTCGCACTTTGCAGGAGGCGACGGACCGCTTTGCAGACAGCGCCTTCAACAGGCGGGTTTTCGGTCCGGACGTGGTGTCCCACTACACCCACTTTTTCCGGCAGGAACAAGCCGCCTACGACCTGTCCGTGACGGACTGGGAACGAAAGCGGTATTTCGAACGCATCTGATCACCTAACGACTATTCTCATTTATGCAACTAACAGACAAGACTGCCCTCGTCACGGGCGGAAGCAGTGGGATTGGAAAGGAAACGGCCCTGCTTTTCGCCCGCGAGGGTGCCCGGGTTGTCATCACCGACATCAACGACGCCGCCGGCGAGGCGGTTGTCGCCGCCATCCGGGAGCAAGGTGGCGAGGCAAGCTACTGCCATGCGGATGTTTCCCGCGCCACGGAGGCGGAAGCCATGATTGCCTTCGCCGAACATCGGTACGGAGCCTTGCACATCCTGTTCAACAACGCCGGTATCATGCACTCCGATGACGATGACGCGACCCACACGGAGGAATCCGTCTGGGACCTGACCATGGCCATCAATGTGAAGGGGGTCTTCCTTGGCTGCAAATACGGCATACCCGCCCTGCGACGGGCCGGCGGCGGCTCCATCATCAATACCGCCTCTTTCGTGGCGCTGCTGGGCGCCGCTACTCCGCAGATCGCCTACACCGCCAGCAAGGGGGCCGTCTTGTCCATGACGCGGGAGCTGGCGGTCATCCATGCCCGGGAGAACATCCGCGTCAATGCGTTGTGCCCAGGCCCCCTGCGCACGGAACTGCTGATGAAGTTCCTGGATACGGAAGAGAAAAGGCAACGCCGACTGGTCCATATCCCGATGGGCCGCTTCGGAGAGGCCCGGGAGATGGCACAAGCCGCCCTGTTCCTCGCCTCGGATGCTTCCGCTTACATGACCGGCAACGACTTCGTGGTGGACGGCGGCATCACAGCGGCCTATGTCACGCCACTGTAGCAGGGCCTGGCTGACAGATCAAAATCCCCGCCGGCAGGCAGGCGGCTGCCGCCGGCTGCCTGCCGGCCAATGACCCGCATCATCCTGGCACGTACACGCTCCTCAGCCTGCCAGGAAACGGACAATCCATTCCCCCCACAGCAGCCCGTCAATCGGTAGTGAAAGAGATTGCCGGGCTGCCCTGACCTTGTCCGCTCCAATCCTTTCGGCACGCCTGTCCATCAAGGCAGCGGCATAGGCCGGTGGAAATTCCGGATGCCCCTGCACGCCCAACATCCGGGATCCCACCTGGAAGGCTCCGATGGGACAGCCTTCGTTTCCGGCTAGCAAAATACTATCCGCCGGTAGGGATTGAACCTGGTCCTGGCAGGACATCAACAGGTTGAAACGCTGCGCAGTGGGTCGCATCCATGCTTGTTGCTCGTTGACCCGGAATGTGTGTACCCCCACGCACCATCCTCCCTCGCTCTTCGCTACCGGCACTCCCATCGCGGCGCCCAACACCTGGTGGCCGAAACAAATGCCGACATAAGGCCTGTCGTTTTCATACAAGGTCCGCACAAAGGTCGTCAAGGGCTGAATCCATGGTTCCGGGTCGTAGACCGAAAACCGGGAACCTGTGCAGACATAGGCATCGCACTCGCCGGGATCCGCAGGGAACACCCCGCTGACCGCGTCATACAAGGTCCATTCATTTCCCGGCAACAAGACACGGAACATATCAGGATAATCGCCACCCAACGGCCGCAGTTCGGGATCGACCCGGTCGCATATCATCAGACCTATCCGCATAGGATTCGTTTTGTTTCTCCCACCGCGCTTCCCGGGGTGGGGCTTGGATACGAATGTTTGAAATCAGCTGGCGAATCACATGAAATCTTCCGGGCGCAAACCAAACGCGCTGTTCCGCCCTGATTCGAAAGGATGCGCGATATCGCTGCCCCAAGACGGCATTCTGACTGTCGCACCGCTTCTCGGTGTTGCCGGGATACAAAATTTAGAGAACCGAGGCGAAGGACAGTTTTTTTTCTTAACTATATGATTGACTCAATTTTCCATATATATCCGCTCCCCTGAAAGGGATTTTGTTCTCCGCTAAGCGAGTAGGAATCCGGAGGAATGCACGATGCCGTCGGAAGAAGTCTTCCGAGGCCCACATCCTTGCGTGAGCCGCCTGCATTTGGGCGACCATTCGGTTTGCGTACAATTATTTACCCTTTGAACCGTGGGGCATCGGCGATCAGACCTGTTTTTGCCACCAGGATTTTTCCTGCCGAGGCAAGGCATGCGACCGGGCGTCATCATCATCTCTGCGAAGAATCCAGGATTTTTCCCAACCGCTTCGCGGTATGGTGCTCAGGCGCGAATTTTTCCGTTCAGATGTCACCTGACGGATATGGCATGCCTGATGGCTGTCCGGACCGTCAAAATGTGCGCGGGTACAAAGCCACCTTTGAAAGGCAGGTCGCAAGGACTCGAAAACCATTCGGAATCCGGGTTCCTTTCCTGGATCCCATGGCCGGAGCATACAGACCCGGCCAGACCTTGGCACCGGTTTGGTTGTCGCTCGCGACAACCACCTGCCTTCCTGAAGGAAGGGCCATGTACCCAGCACACCTTACTTACAACCCCAACGAATCATCTTGTGATGATGTGTCGCAAATATAAAACAATATGTTTTTTTAAAAAACTTTTTGTTTTATTATTTTGATGAGCCTGCAGGGGTGTGCTGCTGGTCGACATCCACGCGGATGCGGGTCGGCCTGTTGGCCAGTTCCCAGGTGGTGAGGAATATGAGTCGGCCGATTTTTTCCATTTTGGGGAACATGATCTTGTCCACGGTATCGGAAGGTTGGTGGTAATCATCATGGACGCCGGAGAAATAGAAGATGGAAGGAATGCCCTTTTGCGCGAAATTATAGTGGTCACTGCGATAATAGAATCGGTTGGGATCATCCTCCGCATTGAACGTATAATCGAGGGCGATGTTGACATAGCCGGCATTGGCGGCCTCGTTGATGGCATGCAATTCGGAGCTCAGTCGATCCGAGCCGATGACATAGATATAATCGGGATTGTCCTGGTGTGCCTTGTCCGTGCGGCCGACCATATCCACGTTCACATCCGCGACCGTCCGATCCAGCGGAAACACAGGATGGTCCGCATAATAGGCGGAACCCAAGAGCCCTTTTTCCTCCCCACTGACGAGCAGGCAGAGCACGCTGCGTTTGGGACCGGCGCCCGATGCCTTGGCCTGCGCGAATGCCTCGGCGATATCGAGGACCGTACTGGAGCCGCTGCCGTTGTCGTCCGCCCCGTGATAGATGGAAGCCCCCCTTTTCCCGAGATGGTCATAATGAGCCGACAGTACGACCACTTCGGATTTCAGCTGCGGGTCGACCCCTTCGATATAGCCGAGCACATTGGTACCGGCGACCTGGCGGACCGATTTCCGCTGGGACAGTTCCATGCGGGCTGGCAGGACAAGGGAAGCGGGGCGTCCTTTCCGGCGGATTTGGTCGCGCAGGGAGACGAAGCGGTCGAACCCGTCGCCGACGAGGACCTTGGCGAGGGTGCTGGACAAAAGGATGCTGTTGGCATATTTTTCCTCGGGGTGATCCCCCTCCCCCATTTTGAGTTGACCGTTGAGCAGGTCCGTGCGGGCCGCTGCGACCGTGGCCTTGATATCCGGATCGATAATCAGGACCGTGGCCACACCATATCGGAAAGCCGTTTCCACCTTCTTACGCCAGTTGCCCGACCAATCCGAACGTTTCCGGGAGCCGGTCACAAACGATTTTCCTCTTCTGCCGACCGGTTCGTCGAGATAAATCAGGATGGTCTTGCCGCGTACATCCTGTCCGGCGTAATCGCTGTAGGCGGGAGCATCGATTCCGTAACCGAGGAACACGATCTCTTCCGTCATGACCGGCTCCCGATGGGCGTTGGCAGAAGGGAAGGCCACATAATCGGACAAGTGCTTGTATTCCGTTCCGTTGACTGTCAGGACCGGCTGACCCTTTTCCCATCTTTCCGCAGTGAAGGTGAAGGGTTGCTGATATCCGCCGTCGGGCGAGATTGGCGGCAAGCCCAGCGAGCGGAACCATTCTTCGATGTAAGCGGCCGCCTTCGCCTGTCCCTCCGTACCGGTCTCCCGGCCTTCCATCTCGGCGGATGCCAATACCGTCAGGTGTTGCTCGATATCGCCGGCCGTGACCGCGGCGGCGAAACGCCATCCTTCATCCATGCTGGTATTGGCCGCATCCGACAGGACGGCCTGACCGGAAAGGATGGTCGGAAGGAAGGAAAGGCACAGCAGGGAAGCGAAAAATAAGCTCCTGTTCATCATTTTTCAATTAAGGTGTGTGCATCTTGCCGGCGGCCCGGAAACCGGTCAGGGACGGGCGCGGATGGTGGTGCTGGTTTGGATCCAACAGGGTACGAAGAACGCATCCCCCTCCTTCTTCAGACGAAGGAAGATGTCCTCGTCCGAGGGCATGTACTGGGTATATTCCCGAATCAGTTTGTTGGCTTGGTCGGCGACGCCGGGATCGACCGTCTTGGCTTTGTTCCACATATCGATGGCAGGCCAGACGACCACCTGGCTGTCCCAACCTCTTCCGGGGCCGCAGAGGGGACCGGAGGAGGCGTACAAGGTGCCGATCAGCAGGTAGGGCTCCCCCCAGCCCGGCCGTAGGCGGGCCGCTTCCCATGCGTATTTCCTGGCTGCCGGAAAATTCTTCAGGTAGGCGAACTGAATCTGGGCGATCGTATGGTTGTACTGCGCCTTCCCCTTGTCATCCTGGACATTCGGAAGCGATTCCTCGAGGCAGGCGACGGCATCGCGGTAACGGCCTTCCCGGATCAGGTCATTGCAGGAGGGGCCGGATTCGGTCTGGCAAGCCTGTTGGTAAGCCTCGTTCATGGCGACCAGCCGCGGGTCTTCCACCGGGCATTTACCCCAGCGCAAACGGCTGTAGACATTGAGGATGACCTCACAGGCGCCGGGCTGGGACTCGAACAGCGGATAGTATTTCTCCAGGTAATAATCGCAATCGTAGAAATCCTCGACCGATTCCAAGGCTTCCAAGCGGGAAGGGGCGTACGCCTGTATGACGGCCCAGTTGTCGCACTCGGTCCCCTTGCACGTAGCCAGTCCTTCCGCAATGGCCGACCGGATGATGCCGTCGTACCGGCGGGCTTCCGGCAGCGGCACCATTCCTTCCAAGGTACGCTCCACCAGCAGGGCCGTGAAGGGATTGAGAATGAAATACCGGGGCTTGCCACCGTCCTGTGCGACGGATTGTTCGAACAATGCGTATTGCTCCTCCTTGGAAATCCGGTCCCCGTATTTGAAGAAACCGTCGAAGGCCTTGAGCCCTGCGACCAGCCCCCCTTCCGGGTAACATTCCGCCATCTTGTCGTACAGCGCGAAGACCTTGTCGATGTAAGCGTCCCTGTCTGTACTGTCCGTCGACATGAAATGTTCGTAGAAACGGATGCCGTCCGTAAAGACCGTGCTGCGGCGGCCGTCCGCTGCCGGGGCGTTTTCCAGGACATACTGCCATTTTGGAAAGGCCTGCTCCCAATCGCCCGCCTTCAGGAAATCGCGGTACAGCACGAACTCCTCCAAGGCCAGGTCCGGATTGGCGGCGGTATCAAAGGTTTTGCAGGGCTGTTGGGCGGGCGGCTCCCGGACGGTGTCCGGTGCCGCGGTCGTTTCCATGACCGTGTCCGCAGCCCGAGGGCTGCATGCGGCCAACAGCAGGAGTGAGGAAAGGAGGGCGTACCGATACATGGTCGAATATTGCATGATGAAGTTCGGTGAGTAGGTCGCTGTCCACAGGGACCAGGCTCCTTGTCCGGAAAATCCTTCACTTCACCCGGACCCGCACGGTTTCCGCTATCCAACAAGGTACGGTCACGGAATCCCCTTCGCTGATCTTGCGCATGAAGGCCTCCCCTTTGTCCGGATAGTAGTCGGTATAGCGGCCGATCTTACTGCTGGCTTCGCCAGCGACGGAGCTGTCGACGGACTTGGCGTAAGCCCATTTGTCGATGGCGGCCAGGATGGCGAGGGAGGCGTCGAAGGCATCCTTTCCACAGCTGCTGCTTGTCTGGGCGTACATATCCCCGATGAGCATGTAGGGTTGGCCCCATCCCGGTTTCAGTTTGGCGGCCGTCCGGGCGTTTTCCCGGGCGGAACCATAGCGGCTGAGCTGACGGAACTCGATCGAGGCCATGTAGAAATAATAATTGGCCAGTTTTTCCGCATCGTTCGTACCGGCCTTTTCCTTTTCGATGCCGGCTTCGAATTTCTCCAGCGCTTCGGTATACTTGCCTTCCTTGAACAGGGCGATGCCGTGGTCACCTGGATTCTCCGCGTAATACGCCGCCAGTTTCACCGCGTTCTCTTCCGCCACGATCTGCTCGTAGCGACCCTTCAGTTCCTGCACGAGCGGATCGGACTCCCCGCATTCCTCCGCCACCAGTTTGTTGTAGATATATTTGAGGACCTCCGTATCATCCGGATTCTCCCGATACTTCGGCTCCAGCTTGCTCTTGAAGTAGCCGCAGTCGAAGATTTGGTCCTCGATCTGTGCGAAGGTACCGTTCATGGCATCCTTCGCCTGTTGGTAATAAGCAGAATAGGTGTTGTTCTCCTGGATGTTGTGGTCGGCGATGGCATTGAGCCTGTCATAAATGTCACGGGCTTCCTCGGCACCCATCTGTTGCTTCTGGTATTGCCAGACCGCGATGGAGGCATACGGTTGGAAAACCACATAGGACGTACTGTTGCCTGCCGCCGCGACGGCCTCTTCGCATGCCTTCTTGTTTTCCGGGTAGGGCGAATTCAGGGTGTAGAACATCTCATACACTTTGAGACCGAGGGTCAGCGGCTTCTCGTCCGGATAACATGCCACCTGTTGGTCGAACAGACCGATTATTTTCGCTGCGTATTCCTGTTTCTCCGCTTCCGTCGCGGCCTGCTTGAACTTGTGGATATAAATGGAACGGCCGTCCACGAAATGGGAGGAGCGCCGGCCATCCGCCGCAGGCGCCCCTTCATAGGCGGTCTTCCAATACTCGAAAGCCTTGTCGTAGTCCTCGGATTTGACGAACTGCCGATAGAGGACATGGGCCTCCTCCAGGGCATCCTTGTCGGGTGATTCCAGCCAGGTGCCACACTGGGACACGGCCGGCACGAGGCCCAGGACCGACCCCATGGCCACCAGGATGATTTTCATAACATTTTCCATGATCATACAATAGTTTTATGGCGAATAAAGAATGAGAACGACCCAATCTAACGGGCGGAAGAGCTCAGCCGAACCGCCGTTTGAAAAACCACGAATTGTCATTCAGGGAAAACCCGAGGGCAATCTTGAGGAAGGTTTCCTGAAGGGAAGACGGTGTGTCGTAGCGACCGACTTCCAGAGCGAGGTTGACAAACGATGTTTGCTGCCTGGGCAGAATCAGGGGTAACCCGAGGCCCAAAGTTAGTGCAAAACGGGATAAATCCTGTAAGCGCGGGTCCGTCCGGTGGTAAAATCCGGCCCGGTACCGGATCCGGCGGAGGTAATTGTTGTAGGAACCGATGTCCGGGATGTATTCGATACCGGCTGCGAGGCGCCGGCTGTCCCGCAGCATGTCCGGTTTCGCCTCGTTCTCGTATTGGCTCCAGGCTTCGAAACCATACTCCACGCCGATGCGGTACTTCCCCAGCCGTTGGTACATGAGACCGATCCGGAGGGAAGCGGGGAGGGTTCCGTCCGAGCGGCGTTCGATTTCGCGGTAGACCGTATCGGCGGAGAGGACGACCTCACTGGGTGTCATGTATTCCCCGATCCGGTAAACGGTGGCACTGTTGCTGAATCCGGTGGCGCTGTTCCCGAAGACCCCGACCACGAGGCTGCGACCGAGATAGACGGGGGCCCCTTTTTCCGCCTCATCAAAATCGAACCGGTACTGCAGGCCCAGGTCCCAGGTGAAGCCGCGGACGGAGATGTTGTCGAGGAAACGATCGGAATAGGATGCCGACAGCTCCGGAAAACGGACGATGCGCTCGCTTTCCAGCTGACCGAACAGGTAGGACAGGTTGAAGCCGGCGGAGAGGCGCTTGTAGCGCCAACCGTTGCCCCAGACCAGCCGGCTCGTCCCGCCGGTACCCCGGAAAATGTTCCGTACCGTGTCGACCACGGGATCAACGGTCACGGATTCCACATCGTAACCGATATTGGTCTGTGGCACCAGGGCGATGCTCATGCCCCAGAAATGTTCCCTTTTCTTCTTGAGCAAGGCATCGTTGAGCCGGTTGAAAACGGGAAAGGCCAGGACGAGATGGTTGAGGTTGCCGGTCCAGAAGGCGGCCTGCTGGCTGCGGTTGTCCAGCCTGCTGTACTCACTCACCAGCCCCACCTCGAACGTGGCGGCACTGAGCGTGCCGAGGGAGGCCGGATTCTCCAGGTTCACGTACAAGGGGTCGGCATATCCGGCCGTCAGCCCGGCAAATCCGGCGGCTGACAAGGCATGGTCAACAGACTCCCCCAGGCCGAAACGGGAGTAAGGGGCATTGTCTTTCGGCTGTGCCAGCACAGTCGCCAGGGAACAGGACAGGATCATCATCAACAGCACCCCGCTTGTTCGATCCTTAGGCTTTTTCAACATTGTATCGCAAGATTGTGTTCAGCCCCTGCAAGACCAACATCGGCTGCAGGGTGGCACTGAAACTGATTTTATCAGCCAGGAAGGCTCCGTCGCCGCCGGTCAGGACAGCCGCCAGCCCATCAAAGGCCGACGCACAACGCCTCCACATCCCTTCCAATTCCCAGACGGTTCCCAAGACGGCTCCGTTCCACACCGCATGCTGCGTATGGTGCCCCAGAAAGGCATGGCTTGCATCCGACATCGGTGCTTCTGGTGCGTCCACCAGGGGCAGCCCCGCCGTGAAGCGGTGCATGGCCCGAAGCCGCATGCCGATGCCCGGGGATATGTTCCCGCCCCGGAAGCAACCGGTCGCATCCACCAGGTCCGCCGTCATACAGGTTCCCGCATCCACGACCAGTACCGGCCTTCCGGGAAACAACTGCCAAGCCCCAGCCGCAGCTGCCAGCCTGTCCAGTCCCAAGGTTTCCGGGCTGCCGTAATCAAGCGTCAGCGGCAAGGGCATGTCCACCGTGAACCGGCGGTAGCCCGGAAAGCGACGACGGAGGTACTCCGTTGCATCGGCATCCACCGGCACCACACTGGAAAGGATGACCTGATCGACCGGATGGTTGTATGACAACTCCTCCAAGCGCGGTATTTCCAACCGTTCGGACCGCTGAAAAAGGACCTGACGCCCTGCATCAAAAACGGCCAGTTTCACGGTGGTATTGCCGATGTCAATGCAAAGGTTCATGTTTTTGGCGTTAATGAAATACAAATGTCGCCTTTTTTTACGGTAGCAAAGCCGGTGCCGACCGTATCAGGTCGCTTTTTTGAAGTGGAAGGACATGGGGCGGGTAAGGGATTCGAAACCGAGATTGGAAAGCGTACACCCCCTCCCGGAATCCTTGACGCCGGTCCAGGCCAGGGCGGGATCCAGGTAGTCGCATCGGTTGAGGAAGCAGGTGCCGGTCTCCAGCTGCTCCCCCAGGCGGAGGGCGGCATCGGCATCACGGGTCCAGATGGACGCCGTCAGCCCGTACCGGCTGTCGTTCATGAGGCCGACCGCCTCGGCATCATCCGCCACCGGCATGATGCCGACCACGGGACCGAAGGTCTCCTCTCGCATCAAGGTCATCCCGTGATGCACATCCACGAGCACCTGCGGGGCAAGATAGACGCCTTCCGGCTGCGCCGCGGGAAACAGGCCGGGGTCGACGAGGGCGCGGGCACCTTTCGACAGGGCCTCCGCCACCTGGGCACGGACCTGGTCCGCCGCCGACCGCCGGACCATCGGCCCCAGGGTGGTCGACGGCAGCAAAGGATTGTCCAGGACATACGTCTTCGTCCGCTCGACGAAGCGTTCCACAAAATCCGCGTACAGCGCCTTGTCGACATAGATGCGTTCTATCCCGCAGCAGGATTGTCCGCTGTTGAAGAAAGCACCGTCCACCAGCTCCGCAACGGCATGGTCCAGGTCGGCATCCGGTCGTACGTACGCGGGGTCTTTCCCGCCAAGTTCAAGCCCGGCGGCGATGAACCGGCCGCCGATAGCCCGCTGGACGGCGGCACCGCCCTCCACTGAGCCGGTGAAGGCCACCTGCGCGATACGCCTGTCGGCGATGACACGTGCGGTCTGCGCATGGGTCAGGTGCAGGTACTCGAACACCCCCTCGGGCAACCCGGCATGGCGGAATGCGGCAGCATACCGCTCCGCGCAAAGCGGGGTCTGCTGGGCGTGCTTCAACACGACCGTATTGCCCGCCAGCAAGGCCGGGATGACCACGTTGACGGAGGTGAGGTAGGGATAGTTCCAGGGTGCCAGCACCAGGACCGTTCCCAGCGGAACCCGTCGGACAAAGCGATGGAAACGGGCGGAATCCTCCATGGTCAGGGTGGCCAGGGCTTCCTCCGCCTGCCCGGTCATGTAATGGGCTCTGTCCTGGAAGCCGCGCCGGATCTCCAGGGGGGTATAACGGACCGGCCGACCCATCTGCCAGGTCAGCTCCTCCCCGATGACATCGGCATGTTCCAGGAAATAGCCGACCGCCGCCCGGCAAATCTCCATCCTTTCCGACAAAGGTGTCCGCCGCCAGCCGGCGGCGGCGGCGGCCGTCCGCTCGAGACAGGTTGCGGTCTGCTCCTCCGTGGCGAAATCCCGCTCGATGTAAACCGATTGGTCCACCGGTGATACGACTTGGAATCTGTGCTGACTCGACATGGTGTTCGCTTGTTGAAGAAATCGATCCGGGCTGCCTGCGACCGGTCGTTTCCTGCTAACATCCTTCCCGAGGGAATGTTGTGGCTTCCTTTACAAAAAATCCTGCCGGAGCGGGCTCGTCCGGTCGTCCGCATCACCTGTCCCGCACCGCCTCACCGCCATTGAAAAAGGCCTTCTCTCCAACAAAAAAACAAACCCGACCGGCAGGTTTGTTTTTCTGTGCCCTTGACGGACGGGCGCCTCCAGGGTTCCACGCTGTTCATTTGCGGGCGGAAGACCCGCTTTGGGAGCCACCCGAGTTGCTGCCCATACTGACGACCTTCTTCAGGACGTCAAACCAGAAAGGCGCTCCCAGGGAGATGGCGAAGGCCGTGATCAGCCAACCGGAAAAGCGGCGCAGCCAGACCTGCCAACCGTCCGACCAATGTTCCTGCCGCCAACCCAGGCCGAGAATATTGGACATGTCCCGGAACTCCTCGCTGCGAACCAGCCGGCCGACCTGGTCGGCCGGGCTGTCTCCGCCGGGCGTGCCCGGCAAAGCGACCGTATCGCGGGATCCCGCATAACCGGCCGCCAGCGCCGACAGGGCCGCTCTGGCCGTCGCATTTCCGGATAGATGCTGGTAGATCATGAAGCTGTCGGCATTCAGCCCGACCGCAATGGTAAGCCCCACGAGGACGGTGACGAACTGAAGGTGTCGACGGTACCAACCGCTCACCTGACCCATGACATCCTCGAACCATTCGTTCAGGCGGGCCTTGTAGGCATCCAATGTGGCGTAACCTTCCGACCGAAGCTGTTCCAGCACCTTGCGCAGCTCGCTGTTCTCCGGGAGACTGCCGATGAGGTCGTCCACCTGTTCCGGCAAACGGTCCTTCTGCTGCAGGACGTGCGTGAGGATGTTGATGAAATTCCTGCCGCTCAGATAGTTTGGTGCCGTAGAGATTCGCAGGGGAACTTTCGACTGACGCAACTGGCGGTATAACGGATTGTCACGGAAACGCTCGAAAACCGCCGGGTCGTCCTGGTAGGCCAGCAAACGCTTCAGCCCCTTTTCCATGTAATGACCCCTCCACCCGCGCAGGGAGGAGATCAGTTCGTTCACGGTCGTACTCAACAGGCTGAGCAGGAGGAACGTGAACACCATGCCGGTCACCACTTCGAGCATTGCCATCGGACTGATTTTTTGTCATCGGAAGATTGCTCGTAAGATAAAAACTCCCGATGAAATAAAAAAACGATCCATATGTTCCGTTTCGGGGCGCTGCGGATGGGCGCTAAACAACCGGTCGGTTCCGCTTTGAGCTGCGTGGTTGCGCGATGTCGCGGCCGAGGCTGTGACGGAATGACGGATTTGTTGGAAGTGGATTTTTTTCCCCGCTTCGCGGGGAGTGTTGGGCTACGAATTTTAGAGAATTTGGCTAATTACGGGGATTTTTATTTTGTAATTTTTTGATGGCAAGTGCTTTGTAAATTTTTTGCCTTTTTTATTACCAGGATTTCTCCCCCCGCTTCGCGGGGAGGGGTTGCGGCATTGGGCGGATTGGTTGAGGAAGGGTGCGGGCTCGGACTTCGTTACGCAAAGCTGGCCGGTCTGCTACGGAATGGTGATGCGGCAGTTTGGATAAGGTCCCTGCGGATTTGTGACGGTCTGTCCGGCCCGCCGTACGCCTACTGTCCTTGTTGGTTGAGAAGCCGGAGCACTTCGTCGGTGATGTCCAGCTGTTCGTTGGAGAGCAGGACCGGGCTGCCCGTGCCGGTCACCAGAATGTAATCATAGTTCCTTTGCGCCTTGAGCGAATCCAGGTATTCCTTCACCTTGCTCGTGAACTGGCTGTTGAAGTCGTCCGTCGCCTTGAGCAGCTCGTTTGTCAGCCGTTCCCGCTCCGCCATGATGGTCTGTTCCTTTCGGGCCAGGCGGGTTTGTTCCTCCTCCGCCGACTTGGGGGTCATGGTGCCGCTGCTCACCTTTTGCTGGTATGCCATCACTTCCTGCTCGAAGGCCTGAGCCCTTTTGGTGAGTGCGTTCTCCGCTGCCAGCTGCTGCTGTTCGAGGGAGGCCTTCATGTTCTGGAACTCCGCACTCTTCTCGTGCAGGGAGTCCAGGTTGAGATGAACGACCCGGAGCCTGGCGCCGGCGTCCGCCGAGGCGGCGTCCCCGGTATCGCCGGCGGGTGCCACCGACCCTCCTCCGAAGCGGTCCACATAGAGAAATGCGACTGCAACCAGTAGCAGCACATTGATAACCAAAGAGATATTTTTCATGGTGTTTGTTTTGGGCAAAGCTAATGAAATTTATGCGTAGCAACGGCCGGATACCGGCGGAATGGGGGCAGGCTGCCGGATAAAAAAAGAAGCCCGCACTTCCTGAGACCAGGAAATGCGGGCTTTCGGAACGGACCCCGCGGCGTCATGCGCCTGCGGACCAAACGGCCGGGACGGATCGAGGGTGTGGTGTTCGCATCATGGCCCCTGTGGTCGCTGCCGGCAGGCATGGCAGCGGCAATACACCCCGTCACCCCATGGCCGTATCGAAACCTGCCCGGAACATACAAAGAGTTCAATTCGTCAGCACCATCCGGACGACCGCCCGGTGGTGACCGGCTTCCAGGTGGCAGAAAAGCATACCCGCTGCAGACAGTTCAGCGCGGTTGAGGACGAGCTCATGATAACCTGCTCCGTAATGCTCTTCTCGCAGGAACAAGGTCCTGCCGTTCAGATCCTGGACGCGGATCCGGGCGGGTCCTGCTTCCGGCAGGTGGAACCGGATCGTCGTCGTCGTACGGAAGGGGTTGGGACGGTTCTCGAACAGACGGAAACCTTCCTCCGCCGGCCCATCGTCCGGGAAGAAGACCGCCCGCACGGATGCCGGTATGCCGGCCGCGTCATAAGCCAGTGCCTGACAACCGGCCGAACCGACGGAAAGCATCTCTTGGAGACGACCCGCCCGACGGGGCAGGAAACGCAGGATGAAGAGGGGCGTGGCGCCGGACACCCGGACCGGTTCGGACCTGTACCAGGACACATTCACCTGACCGGGGGTTGGACTGGAGAATCCCTGGAACATTTGGGCGTCCCGCATCACGTACCCCTCTTCCATGCTGCTGAATTCCAGATCGTCGGTATCAAATTCCAAAGTAAACTGAATCGCGGACAAATCCCCTTCCGTCCGGGCGTACAGCGGGATGTCGACCGGCACCCCTGGCTGTACGGAGCGGTCCGGGATATCGAGTTCGTACAGTGCCGCGCCATGGCGGGCCTCCGTCCCGTCGCCATCCAGGTTGATGGCGGCGCTATGGTTCAGGTCGCCGATCTTCACGGCGATGAAATTGGCATCCTGCACATGTTGGTTCGGATTGACCAGCTGCAGCGACTCCGGGAAGGCCGGTTGGAAGGGGTTGTTCGGATCGCTGAAGACGTAATCTTGGCGGACGAACCGCCAGGAAGTGTTGTTCGCGAACTGAGCGGTGATCTGCAGGATCGCCTTGCGCAGCTCCACCACATCGTAGGTCGTGATATGCCCGCTGTTGTTGATATCCGCCGCGATGAGCTTGTAGGGGGAATCGAGGGGGGCTATGCCCAGCACATGCCGGCTCAGCAGCACCAGGTCGTAGGTTGTCACCCCGTTGAGCAGGTCATCGTTCTTGGAAGGAACGATGGTGTAGCTGCCGCCTTGCTGCAGCCCGTTGAGCTGGTAATATCCGCCGTTGTTGGTTCCGGTGGACATGGGCGTGTTCAGGGCGGATATCACGACGCCCGGCAGCATGTCCCCGCCGTCCGTCTGGACAGCCCCTGTCACGATGACCGTCAGGGAATCGTTGGAAGGCGGACAAAGCATCATGTTGTCCTGGACGATGACATCGGTGAAGCAGTAGTCTCCGTTGCCATTCTCATCATACACCCACAGTTCCACCGGAACGATGCCGATATCCGCACAGCCCACCATCAGGGAGGTGGCGCCCGGCGGGAGGGTGTCACCGACCACGCGGAGGCGGAACACCAGGTCGTCCGGTGCCGTGCAGTTGTCGAAGCTGTCGAAGTTCAGGTGGGAAGGCTGAATGGTCGACATGATGACCCCGCCCATATCCTGCAGTTCCGCCACCACGCCGGCCGTACAATAGGGCGTGGGCGGCAGCAGGTCCGTCACGGTGATCGTATTGGAGCAGGTCGTCTTGTTACCGCAGCCGTCCTTGACCGTGTAGGTCACCACATGAACGCCGGCCGGATATTGGCCGCTGGCATTGTTGCTGCCGAAAGGAGACGAATTCAGGAAGCTGAGGTTCGGGCTGCAGTCCGTGGCTTGCACGTCCGGCAGGTTCACGACCGCGAGGTCGCAGTCCAGGCCGACGCTGACCACCGTATCAGGGGGGCAGCTGGTGATGACCGGTGCGACGTTGTCCATGATGGCGATCACCTGTTCATGCGACCAGCTTCCCACGGAGGGGTTGGACGGACTGTACTGGCACCAGTCTATGACCTTCCAGGTACGGACGATCTTGTAGCAGGCGGGATAGGATACAAAGAACAGCTGGTCGGAAAAATTGACCGCCAGCATGGCACAGTCGGTGGACGGCAGCACGGGTTGGCTGTAGTTGACCGGGCTCGACGGCAGGCTGGCCGGGGTGAAAGCGCTCGGTGCCGAACAGGCATTGAGGGCGGTATAGTCCTCCGGCCATTGTATGGAGGAGCCATCGTAGGGGTCGCTGTTGTCCACGGTGATGGTCTGGCTGCAGCCCGTGCTGTTGCCACTGGGATCCGTGGCGGTGAAGGTACGCAGGATGAAGCCTTCCCCGCAGTTGTTGATGACCTGGGAATCGGTCTCCACCAGGGAATAGCCGCAATTGTCCTGTCCGGTGGGCACACCGAAGACGGCGAGGTTGCTGTAATCGGCGGTACAGGGGATGGTAAGGGGGCCGGGGCAGTCCAGGTTTGGAGGAAGCTGGTCCTGCACCACCACGATGTTCATGCAATCGTTGTAAGAGGAAGGGTTGCCGGCTTCGGCCACCCGGAGGGTCACCGGTATGCTGTCGCCCACGTCGGCGCAGGTAAAGGAGACCGTCGTGGCGAAGGTGCCGCCGTCGCGGTTGGCGCGGAAGGTCAGCAGTGCGCAGTTGTCGGAGCTGCCGTCGTCGAAATGGGAGGCGTTGAGTACGGCCGTTCCGTTGCTGGGCAGGGACACGATGGTGATTTCATCACAAACGGCGGTCGGGGTTTCCGTATCCTGCACCGTCAGGACGGTCGTGCAGGTCGTGCTGTTGAAACAGCTGTCCGTCGCGGTATACACCAGATTGTGCACCCCTTTCGGAATATCGGTCAGGTCTGCGAAGGATCCTATGACGGCCGTCACCCAATAAGGGCTGCAGTTGTCGGAGACCGTCGGTGTAGGTACCGTCACATCCGCATTGCACTCCCCGGGGTCCGTCGGGACGGTGAGCGTGGCCGGGCAGGCGATGGTCGGCGGGGTGGTATCCAGGAAACGGATGAGCTGGGTGGCCTCTTCCACCACGGCCGGGTCGCATAGATTGCGAACGGACCAAGTCCGCATGATGGAGGGGTTGCCACCGCATCCGCTGGAGACAGCATCGGACCACTGCACATCGAAATTGCAGAAGCCGAGGCTGAAGAGCGGAAGGCCGTCCAGGGTGGGCCGGCTGTTGATGGAATCCGGGTGGGCGGTGGAGGCGGTGCAATCCAGGTCCACGTCCGCCGGGAAAGTGACCATGGCTGCCGTCGGCTTGTCCAGGTAGATGAATTGGGTACAGGAGGAGGCATTGTCCGCATCGTCCGTGAACGTCCATTGCCGGACGACGGCACCGATGAAATCGGAAATGGCGAAGCCGCAGTTGGGGGCCATGGCGACATCGACATAGGCGGTGGTGACCGAACCGTCGCAATTGTCCTGCACCACCACGGGGCTGATGTCGGCCGGATCGAGGGAAGCGATGCAGGAGACCGTATCGTTCGGACAGGACAGCACAGCCGGGGCGCTGCGGTCCACGACCCGATAATAGGAATTGCATTGGTTGCCGCTGGGCTGGTCCGTGACCTGTATCTCGACCACTTCGTCGAGGTAGGCACCGACCGGGGCACTGACGGTGCCGGTCCCTTGTGCGATCGTATCACCTGACAGGCTGCGGACGAGCAGCAGATAGGGCCCGGTACAGCCGCCGGAGATGGTAACCAGGGTATCCACAGACACGACGGCCGTGCAACTGGCACCGGGTGAGAGCTCGCCAGGGCTGGCAGGGTCACCATTCGAGCAGGACAGGGTACATTGCCCGCGGAGTGTCGGGACTTGCATCAGGACGAACAGCAGGCACACCAGCCAGTGGGTAATCTTGTTCTGATTCATGGTACAATGATTTGTTTGAAGATCTGGATAAAAACTATTAAAGCGGTCCGTCACTTCGGGACATTGGAAAGCCCTTTCATGACCGGACAAGTCACTACGCCCAAGCGGTCGCCAGATCCGGACGGACAAGGCGAGCCGTGCCCGCAACGATGGCGGCAGCCACCGACGGACGGAAAAAAACAGCACTGATAAAGGGAGAAGGGGACTGACGGGGTACGGAGGCATACCGATACCCGTCAGCTGCCAAAGGGGAGAACCGGAAGTTTTCTCATAGTCCGATAGTGCTCCTGTGTGTAGCCATCTCCTGTATGGTCAGTGCGTGGAAGCCTGTGTGTTGGTGTGAAGTTTTGGCATCCGGACTGGCAGGCCGCCCGCTGAGGGGGCGGTGTCGTACGGTGGTGTGTGCGTGTAAGGAAAAACGACGATGCCGGTTTTGGGAAATATATGCTAACAACCTATAATATTAAAAACCGTGCCTAATTCGACGGGAACGACACGATTATGTTATTTTTTTTAAATATGAAACAAACAGATGGGCAGAAGGAGGGGGCGCAAAGGTTTGCGCCCTTTGAGACAGCCGCAAGGATTTCCCTGGAACAACCAATCCGCCATGTCCTCCCCCCTTCGGCTGCGACACCGCGTATCCACGGCGCTCAAAGCGGAACCGCCCATTTGAATAACGCCCGACAGGGGGAGGGACAATAGCCTTGTTGCGACGGGGTCATCAAAGGCTCAAAAAAGCGCTTTTTTCCCGATTCGCTGACCCATTGCAACAAGTCTAATAAAAAAAGCCCCCCTCCACCGAAAGTGGAGAGAGGCTATCCCAAAAACCGATTTAAATCTAAAGAGAACTCAAAAGGGTTTTCGGCGGCTTATGCCTGAACCGCGTCGGTTCCTGCCGGGTGGGCGGTCCTTGTCGGCGCATCGGAGCGACCGATGTGCCAAAGGATACGCCTGTGGGGCATTAGTCGACGAGGATCATCTTCCGGGTAGCAGCATCCGTAGCCGTCTTCAGGCTATAGTAGAGTACGCCGGTGGCGCCGAATTCGCTACGCTTCAGGTTGACCTGATTGTAGCCTTTCGCACCATCGATTTGCATAACGCTCACTACTTTACCTTGGACGTCGCTGATGGTCAGCGTTGCAGAAGTTGCTTCGGGCAGATAGAATCCGATATTCGTCACATTGGCGAACGGGTTCGGCGTGTTCTGATAGAGTTCGAACCCACCGGCCACCGTCTGGTGATCGAATGTCAGGGCTACGTTGAGCAGCTCACCGTTTGCACGGTAGGCTTCAGCGGCAGTGTACTGGCTGTTGACACGGACCATATTGCTGAGGCGTCCGCTGCGCGTGGCTTTGAACGTCAGGCTGAATACGGCTTCGTCGGCATCCAGTTCCTTCACTGCATCGCTGTTCCAGCTGGTCGTGATGACACCTTCGTTCAACAGGGACAGACCGAAGTTGGAAGCGTCCGCCATTCCGGCGCCGATTTCCACGAATTCGAGGCTTTCCCGATCGAAAGCGAGGGTGAACTGATAGCCGCTGACGGCGAATTCAGTTGCCTTGAAGGAAACAGTGTAGTTTTGACCGGCTTCCATCAACACATCTTCCGTGTTGAGGACGAGGTCACCCGTCATGGTACGTTCGTCGCTGCTGCCGGTGAAGCTGACAGCGGCGCTGCCGTTCACATCACCCACCTTGATGGCGACGAAGTCGTTGGCCAGCGATTCCGCCGTCAGGTCGTTGAGGTTGATGACCTCGGGGAACTGAGCGGAGAACGGATTGGCGTTGGAGGCGAAGTTGAAGGACTTCGGTACGAAGCGCCAGGACGTGTTGTTCGGGAAATCGCTGTTGATGAACAGGATCAGCTTACGGATTTCGACGAGGTCGAAAGTCGTGACGCTGTTGGATTTGTTGGCATCAGCGGCGATGATCTTGTACGGGGAGTCCAGTGCCTGGACGCCGAGGATGTGCTTGCTGATCAGCACCAGGTCGAAGGTGGACACGCCGTTGAGCGGGTTCAGGTCGAGGACCGGAGTGATCGTGTAGTCACCGGCGCTCGGGACGGCGACGTTGAAGCTACCGGCGGCATCCGTCGTGGTGTTGGCGGAGAAGCCGCTGGGGCTGTTGAAGTTGATGGAGACACCCTGCACACCGGTGTTGCTTTCGGTAGCGGTCGTACCGGCGACGAGCGGATCGTCGTTGCAAGCACCCATGTTATCCTGCACTTCGATGAAGGTCTCGCAGTAGTCCTGGTTGCCGGCGGCATCCGTGACCCACAGCTGGATGACATTCTGACCGAGCTGGTCGCAATCGAAGGTGGCGGAAGTGTTGCTGGTGTTCGCGGACAGGGACAGCAGGAGCTGGCCTTGCGCCGTACAGTTGTCGTAGCTACCGGCGTCGAAGTCGGCGGCGTTGACCGTGATCATACCGGACTGCATGATTTCGATGACGAGACCGTTCTTGCAGTAAGGCGTCGGCTTCTTGCAGTCCTTCACCGTGACGGTGGTGCTGCAGTCCTTCTGGTTGTTGCAGTTGTCCATGGCGTTGTACAGTACTTCGTACGTGCCCGGGGCGACGTTCAGATAGGGGCCGAAGC
The DNA here is from genome assembly GCA_041163745.1 of Bacteroidota bacterium. Classification (GTDB taxonomy): domain Bacteria; phylum Bacteroidota; class Bacteroidia; order Chitinophagales; family Saprospiraceae; genus UBA6168. The sequence continues at coordinate 36,333 of JBEAQU010000028.1, read as the reverse complement.
CGCTGAGCCATACACCACCGATCCGGACCTTGGCGGTCAGGGTGACGTTCGGGCTGCATTCCGTGATGTCGGGCTCAGGCAACAGGACGGTACCACCGCAGCTGTTGTCTTCGATGCATACATCCGGGATGGAGCAACCGGCGGTGAAGACCGGATCAACCGTATCGTTGACCTTGATCACCTGCTTGTAGGTGATGTAGCCGTCCCACGGATCGCTGTCGCTGTCCGTATCCGGGTTGGTGCTTTGCGTAGCCTGTGCGGCAGCCGGCTTGCTGGTGGTGGTCCAGCTGTCGCGGAAGGTGCGGGTGTCCTTGTCGCCGTCACCATCGAGGTCGAGGTTCATGGCGCTTTCGGTGGATTCCACCACTTCCTGGTCGATTTCGCTACCGACGACACACCAGTTGATGAGCGTCCAGGTACGTTCGATTTTGTAGCAAGCGTCCGGAACGACGTTGTAGACGACATCGTTGTAGGAGACACCTACCAGTTCGCAGGTTTCGCCGAAGATTTCCGGCTCACCGAAATCGGGTACGGAGGCACCGCAGTTGACGGTCAGGTCGGCCGGGAATTCCACCACCCAGTCGGAGACATGGTCGACGAAGATCGTCTGGTTGCAGGAGCTGGTGGCGTTGTTACCGGAACCGTCCTGCGCCGTCCAGGTACGGGTGATCGTACCTTCGAGGCACTGGTCGATGTTGATGTTGGCGTTCGAGGAGACGTTCGCCTGGCAGTTGTCGTAGAACGAGGCGGAGCCGTAGCCGGCAGCCGTCAGGGCTGCGGAGATTTCGGCACCGGACAGACCCTGGAGGGCCGTTTCGAAGTTATCAGCGTAGAAATCGCAGGTGATGCGCTGGTTCGGCGGGCAGCTGGTCAGGACCGGCGGCAGTTTGTCAACCACGTTCACTTCCACCATGCAGGTGTTGTAGTTGAACGGATAGTTGGCAGTGGCGCTCAGGAGCAGACCCGGGGTGCCGTCGCAACCGAGGGCAGGCTGGTTGATGGAAGTGAAGAACGCAGACGGGTCTCCGTCCAGTACCAGCAGGATGACGTTCTGCGTACCGATGTCTTCGCAGCAGAAATCGCGGGAAGGATAGTAGCAGCGGTTGAAGATCGTCGGGGAGAAGGAATCATCCATCTTCGCGATCAGGTAGTATACCGGGGCACAGTTGTCGTAGCTGCCATCATCCAGGCTTTCGGCATGGAGGGTGGAGCAACCGCCGCCGGTGCTGACGCTGTTGTTGGTGATGGCGATTTCCGTGATTTCGTCACAGATGGCCACGGGCGGCACCTTGTCACGCAGGGTGTAGACCGCGTCGTCGAAGCTCTGGTTGCCACAGCCGTCGACAGCATAGTAGCGGACGACATACTTGGCGGGCAGGCCGTTGACGTACAGCGGGATGTTGGTGAACACACCACCGTTGCCGGTGATGGCACCGAGCTGGGTGACCGGCTGGTTGGAGCTGTTGGCCGTCCAGATTTCGGTGGTCGTGCCCGTTACACCGGAGCAGTTGTCCGCGACACCGGTTGCCGGCGGAACGGCGATCGTACCTTCGCAGACAGCGTGCGGGTCACCGGACTGGGCGCTGCCGTCGTATACGTTGATGGTCTGGTCAGCCGGAGCGGTGATGCTCGGAGCGGCGTCGTCGACCACTTTCACGACCTGGTTGATCTCCCGTACGTCCACCGGAGTGGCGCACCAGTCGATCAGGGTCCACTGGCGGATGATCTTGAAGCTGCCGGGGCAGACCGGAACAACCACATCTTCGTATTCCACGCCGATGTCACAGATGTCTTCGAGCGGACGACCGGATACGGTCGGTACGCCGGAGGCGCTGTTGGAAGCGGCGGTGACGCCGTTGTTGGCATTGTACTGGTCGCAAGTCCAGACCACATCGGCCGGAACATCGACATCATTCAGGGTCGGGCGGGCGAAGGTGATCGTCTGCACGCAGGGATCGGACACATTGCCGGAGGCGTCTTCGGCTACCCAGGTACGGACGATGGTCCGGGAAGGACCGCCGCAACCGTCTTCGATGGTAGCGTCGAGGCTGCTGACCGTTACGGGACCGCAGTTGTCGGTGACCGTCGGCTGGTAGACTGCCGTGGCGGAGAAGTAGGTGATGGCGAGGGTGACGTTGTTGATCGTACCCTGGTCGCCGGCGAAGAAATCCGTTACCCTGACCGTCCAGTTTCCGTTGGCAGTCTCCCCGTCGAACACGTTGAGGAAATCCACATCGGAGAAACCGGGGAACTGGGCCAGGAGGCAGGCGATCGGGCTGACCGTATCGCCGATGACATAAGCGGCGCAAGCGTTGTAGCAATCCGGGTCTTCATCGTCCAGGGTCACCTTGATATTGGCCGTGTTGGCGCAATCCTGGTTCCAGGCGCGGAAACGGGTGCCGGCCGGGCTGAGGATGTCGACGTCGAGGTCGCCGATCCAGGTGTGGGAGATGTCGATGGTGACATCCACATCCAGGATGCGGGCGTCAGCCGGGAGGCCGGCGACGGGGATGTCGGCGGTGGCCGTCTGGTTGTCAAAGATGGAAACCGGCGTGTTGGACGTGGAGAACAGGGCCGTCGCACCGACAGCCGTGGACGGAGCGGTACAGGGCAGGGTCAGGTCTTCGCAGCTGACCACCGGCTTGAGCTTGTCTTCCACCGTGATATGGCCCCAGCAGGACTGGCCCGTGTTGTTGTCGACCACCTTCACGGTCCATTCCTGGCCGATGAAGTTGGCGTTGACCACGTTGCCCAGGTTGGCACCGAGCGGAGACAATATCATGACCGTATAGCGGGTTTCGTAGCAGCCGTAGGGGCCGCCTTCGAGGATGTCATCGGCGCCGACGACAGCGGAGCAGGACTCGTCCAGGGAAATCTGAACATGGTCGTTGCAAGCCAGCGTGTTGGTCGCGTTGGCGTATTCCACCACGGTCACGTCGAAGCAACAGGAGCTGGAATTGCCTTGTGCGTCCGTGATTTCGTAGCAGTTGGTGACCGTACCGATACCGAACTGCGTGCCGGAGGCCTGACCGGCGGTCAGCACCGGATCCGGAGAAACGCTGAAGGTTTCGTACGTCACGTAACCGTTGAAGATACGAGGAGAGAAGAGGCCGCCCCAAGGCGTGTTGGAAGCGCCACCGAGAATCAGCTCGACCAGACCGTCCGTGAAGAACTGGTTGGCGCCGTTGCCGTTGGTGTACTGATGCTGGGCGGAGACGGCACGCAGGGCGATACCGTTGAGACCGGCAGGAATCGTAATGCTCGTGGGAGCGGGTGCGATCGGACCTACCCCCGTGAAAGCCGGGGAGGCCGGGCCTGCGGTTGCGTCGGCCGTACCGGCCAGCGTCCAGGCACCTGCGTTGCCGGTGGAACCTACGTAGGTACCGGCTTTGGTGTATACCTCGATGATGGTGGGGGCGGAAACCCGGACACCGAGTTCGGTGATCGTGATGTCACCACCGCTCAGGTTGTTGATGTTGAAATAAACCATACCACCTGCGCTACCCTGATTACCACCCGTGTTGATGGTGTTGACCGTACCGGAGGGACCGGCGAACGGGCAGTTGTCGGAAGCCGTCACGGAATAGTTGACGAACGCATCGCACTCGCCCGGGGCGAGGTTGATGAAGATATCCGACGGGCAGTTGATGACGGGATCGACCAGGTCGCTGACGTTGACAGCCTGGGAGGCGGTGCCCACCTGGTTGCAAGCGTTGACGGAGCGCCAGTTGATGGTCGTGTTGCCGGCGGGAAGGCCGGGGATCGTGGTCTGGCCGGGTGCGAGGTCCGTATAGGAACCGGCACCGATGGCGTAGGATACCACCACACCGGCGCAATCGCCGGTCGTCGCCGGGACGGCGATCGGGTCGCTCTCGCAGTTGGTCGCGGAGGTCGACAGGTTCAACGCCGGGAGCGTCGGGCCACCGACGAAATCGCAGGAAGCAGCCGCACCACCGCTGAAGGAGATGGACCAGCTGTTCAGCGTACCGGAATCACCACCTGCGTTGTCGAACAACCGGAGGTACCAGGTACCGTCGGCGCTGCCGGAAGTAAAGGTGCTGCCGAAGGTGTGGGTGCCGAGCGCACCAAGGTTGGAAGGATTGCAAGAGCTGACATTCTGACGGCCTTCCGGACGGTAGGAGCCCGTGAACGGAGCGGCACCGGCCGTGATGAAGGAAGCGGCAGCGTCCGTGAACACCGTATTGGTGTAGTTGTCCGCGGAACCGCCGTTACCGGTGGAGAGCTCGAGGACATCGCCACCCGGGGAGACCAGGTAGATGTCCACGTCGCCGTCCCAGGTGTGGGTCAGGTTGATGGTGACGTTGGAGACCGTCACACCACCGCCCAAGCTGCCGACACAGGAGACGTTGACCGGAAAGTCGGTCCCTCCCGTCGTCTGCGGAGCGGCGAAACAACCACCCGTACCCGCGCTCGGCACGGAGCTGTTACCGGCAGTGTTCGTGGTGCTTCCTGTGAAGGATTGGGCGACGGACCAATTGAAGGCCAATCCCACCAACAACGCAGAAAATACCAACTTCAGCTGCGGCAAGTAGCTTTGGTTAGTAAAATTCGCTTTTTTCATGAGATGAAAATTTGTTAAGTAGTGAATAATGGTTAAAGAATGACATCAACTTTCGGGATGAAGGCTGATCAGATCGACAACAGGTCCACTGCGTCGTTCTTGAGTTGCTGGGCGACGGCCGGCACGGCACCATGCAGGTCCGACTGCACCGCCTGGGTAGCGTGGAGGATGGACTTCTGGACGGTGTTGCCGTTCTTCAGGGCGGCATCCAGTTCACCGTAGAAGGCGTACTCCTTCAGCAAGGCGTTGAACATACTTTGGGGGAGACCCGGCGTCTGAAAATCGGCTTTCAGCTCCGTCAATTTCCCCTCGAGCAGCGTCAAGGCCTCACCTACTGAAACAAAGTCACCCTGGGGCAATGCATTCAGGCCGCTTCCCGAGCTGTTGCTCAGCGTCTGCGCGCCCGCCTGCTCTACTCCCAGAAATAGGAAAGTCAAAGCGATGGAAAGGACCATCAAGACTTTCTTGAAAATCACTTTTTTCATGAGATTAGAAATTTTTAGTTATGAAATGAAAATGATTAAAGCCTACTGGAATGAACCCCGTACCCACGACCATCCGAACGAAACACGAAAAGGCATCGCCCCTGCCATGCAAAGCACATGGTAGGAAATGCCTCTTTCCCGAATGGGAATAACCGTTGTGTAAGTTTCGTTCCAAGAGCATTTTGTTCGACACGCCAAGGATATCGCTTCGCCGACTCGCACGGATGTGTTCATCCTACGAACAGGACGCTTAGTATAACAGGTTAAAGAATATCCAAATCCTATCTTCATGATGCGGACTCCGTCGTACGGAAAGGTCGGGAGAGAGCCGATCGCCGCGGTCATGGTCGGTTCGTGAGGTGCCTGCGCCCGATTTAGGCGGGTCGTGGCATTCAGCAAGCCATTTTGTAATCCAAATGAAGAGGCTGCGGATTTGCAGCGGGATGAACGGAGAGGACTGTTCCGGAAACCAAGGTTCCTGAAAAGAACGGAACAGCTGGGATGGGGATGGTTCTTACGTTCACGGATTTGGATTATAATCTGTCTATGCTACGGTGTCACCAGAATTCTCAGCCAGCATTTGCAAAGGTAGTGACAAAAGGGACGGCAATGAATACCGGCACAATGGTAAATAAAATAATAGCAAATTTTAAATATGTTTTGAAGTGTGCCGCTTCCCGATGAAAACGAAGAGGGCGGAGGGAACCGCCGAGGGTAGATGTTGTCACGACCTGCCTACAACGAACCGGAGTTGGACCGCTTTCGGTCCGACCGTACCCGGGTCTGATGCCGCCAGTAAACATCATATGAAAAAAATGTGCCGAATCCTCCGGATGTTACAAAAAAGATAAGCTAACCGAATTGTCGCCCAAACACCTGCCGCGCATGGATGTGGGTCTCGCCAGGTACTTTTTCGCCTCATTCCCCGAAGTCTTTGTCGCGAAGCGGGGAGCAAAACCCCGGTACGGAGAGATCGAACCGTTCTCCGGTGTCTTCCCCGTCAAAAAAAATCAAGGAAAGAAAAAATCCCTGTCATTCGCCCTATTGTCTGGAACTCACAGCCCGGCAACCCAGCGAAGCGGTGAACACGTCACATCCGATGACAGCCGAACGATTCCTGCGTCCCGGGTTCCCAACGCGAAGCGGGGAGAACAAATGCGAGCGTACCTGAAGATACCGCCTTGGCAGTGAATTGGCGCATCCTGACGGAGCATGGATACGGCCATTTGGTTTGCCCCCGGGAAGAGCGTCGCCGGGATCAGCCGAAGGAGAAGCGCTTTTTGGCGAGGACGACCGGCAGCGGCTGACCCTCCACGATTCGGTAATGCGTATTGGGTTGCAGATTGTCCACCAGTTGTATTGTTCCGGACCGGTCGGGCCAACGGATTTCGACCTGGGAGATGCGGACGGCATCATCCAGGCCGATTTCCAGCTGCAGGCTGTTGGCACCGAAGCTGCCGCCGGTCGAGACGGTTTCGTGGATGACCCTGGACCGGCCGGCGGCATTTTCGACGGTCAGTTTCACGCGGGCGCCGATGGCCGACCGGTTGGCGGACACCCCTTGCAGGCTGAGGGACACCCAGGCCTTGTCCTGTCCGATGGGATTGAGGTAGAACGCATCGGCATAGACATCCCCTTCGAAGGCACCGCCGATGACGGTGAAGATATCCTGGTCCCCGTCGTTGTCGAAATCGGCGAAACTGACCCCGTGTCCTTTCTGCACATGGCCGAACTTTCCGGCGGTGGTCACGTCCTGGAGGCTTTTTCCCTCGTGGTTTCGGAACATCTTGTTGGGGACGACGGCTGTCAGGCCGGGAGCGCCGGTGCCGAGGAACATATCCGGCCAGCCGTCGTTGTCGAGGTCACCGTAATTGGAGCCCATGACGAAGAGCGCTTCCCGATCCAGTCCCATCCTGGCGGAAACGTCCTCGAAGGTGCCGTCGCCCTTGTTGAGATATAGATAGGGATAGCCGTCCGTCTGTTGGCCGCGGTAATTCCGGGCAGCCAGCCCGGCGGCCACCTTGCCGTCGGGCACACCGAAGCCGCCGGCGAAGATATCCAGCCAGCCGTCGTTGTTGAAATCGAACATCCAGCAGGGGAAGGACACCAAGGGGCGGGCAACCCCGCTGGCGGGCGGGGCGGCATGGAAGCGGACATGGCCGTCGGCCTGCAACCCGTCGTTGAGCAGCAGCATGTTGTCGGCGTTCAGGGAGGATATGTACAGGTCCGGCCAGCCGTCATTATTGACATCCCCGGCGGCACAACCCTTGATATGAGCGTGGAAGGAGCCCAATCCGGCCTCCGAGATCCGGTTGGTGAAGGTGCCGTCGCCATTGTTCATGTACAGCTCGCAGGTGAAGGTGTAGCCGGGGCCGGATTCGTTGCCGACGAACAGGTCCAGCCGGCCGTCGAGGTTGAAATCCGCCCACACGGCCGACTGTGCCGGGGCGTAGTTGAGCAGGCCGGCCGCCTCCGTCACATCCTCGAAGGTACCGTCGCCATTATTCCGCAGGAGGGAATTGGGCAATCTCCCTTCCCCGCCGTACCAGGCTCCGCGCAGGATGAGCACATCCAGGTCACCGTCGTTGTCATAATCGGCATGATTGGCATTGAGGCCGCCGGTCAGGCCGGTCAGGCCGGCCGCATCGGACCGTTCGGCGAAGGTGCCGTCGCCGTTGTTGACAAAGAAGCGGAGCTGGTCGTTTTCCCCCCAGGAGGAGGCGATGATGTCCAGCAGCCCGTCGTTGTCGAAATCATCGGCGCAGGCGCCGCCGGACAAGGCTACGGTCGCCACCCCGACCTTGTCGGCGATGTTGGGGAAAGGCGGCAGTTCGTAATCCGAGCGGAACGCATCCGGTGAGAGCCGCCACGCCGGCGGCACCTTGTCGGGGAACTCCCCGAGAGTCATGTATACGAAATTGAGCATCCAGATGGTCTCGTCGTCGGATGGGTTTTCCGCGAGCATGCCCTCGTAGATCTTGATGGCTGCGCGGCTGGCCTCCTGTACGGCATAGATGCCGCCGCCCTGGATGGGCATGACACAGGCATCCGGGTGGTAGCGGTCGATGCAGTTCGTGGTCTCGCCGATGCGGACATACGACAAAGCCAGCAGTTTCCGGACCTGGTAGGCGAAGGCGGGTTGGAAGCCCGCCTGTTCGGCCAGGGGCAGCAGCCGTTCGAACTCGACGACCGCCTGTTCGTTCCTGCCGGAGCTGAGCAGTTCGTAGGCATATTGCAGATGAGCCATCATGCGCTGGCCCGAATCCGTCGCGCTTTCCATGATGGTCTTGAACTGCGCTGCCCGGCGGGTGCTGCCGTAGAACTGGAGCTTCATGGGGTCGAGGCTGGCGTTGGCTTCCCGGAGGAGCGCGACCATGCGGCGGGTACCGGGGCCCTGCGGGCCGGCGGCGGACGGCGCTTCGTCCTGCTGCGCAGCCGGCCCGCAGGCAGTCCAACAGATGGCCAGGCAGCAGGCCATGACGGCCATGAAAGAGTGTCGGTGGATCATGATGGATGGCATTTACCCGTGTCCCGGGAGGACACATCCGTAAAATTCTTCTTTTTTTCCTACAAACGAACGGAAAATCCGGCACAGGGTTTCCGGAAGGGGGGGGCTGTGCCGGCCGGCGGGCCCTTCCTTCCCCCTTTTCGAAACAGTTTGTTACTTTTGCAAGGACGGACGGCACCGGCCGTCCGGACTGCACGAAAGACACCCGACCCAACAATGAAATATCTGATCGCCGGCCTCGGCAACATCGGAGCGAAGTATGCGGACACCCGCCACAATGCGGGCTTCCTGGCGCTGGACACCTTGGCCGCCGCCTTCGGCGCCCGATTCGAAACAGAAACCCTGGGGGACATCGCCACCCTCCGGCACAAGGGCCGGACCCTCGTCCTGTTGAAGCCCTCGACCTACATGAACCTGAGCGGCAAGGCGGTGCGGTACTGGCTGCAGAAAGCGGGCGTACCGAAGGAGCAGCTCCTGGTGGTGGTCGACGACATACACCTGCCCTTCGGGCAGTTGCGGCTGCGGCTGAAAGGCAGCGACGCGGGGCACAACGGCCTGAAGAGCGTGGACCAGCTGACCGGCGGCCAGGATTACGCCCGGCTGCGGATCGGCATCGGCAATCAGTTTCACAAGAGCCAGCAGGTCGAATACGTCCTGGGGGAATGGACGGGGACGGAAAAGGATGCCCTGCCGGGCATCCTGGACAAGGCCGCCCAGGGAATACAGGCCTTCTGCACCCTGCCGGCGGCCCAGGCCATGAACCAGGTGAACTGAACCGGCCGGTCCACCTACCATCAAGCACCAGCTATGCACTTTCAGCGACCGACAGCCGAAACCCTCCCCGGCCATATCCATGGCCGGCGGGTCATTGCCCTCGACATGGATGAGGTCATTGCGGACGTCATCCCCAAGTTCCTGGACTTCTACGAGCGCGACTTCGGCTACCGGCCGGAACGCGCCGCCTGGTGGGGAAAGAAGATATACCAGCTGCCCCATGCGGAGCACCTGCGCGGATATCTGCAGGAGCCCGGCTTCTTCGCCGACCTTCCGGTGATGGAAGGCAGCCAGGCCGTGGTGGAGTGGCTGTGCGGACATTTCGAGGTGTTCGCCGTCACCGCCGCCACGGAATTCCGGAACTCCCTGACGGACAAATACGACTGGCTGGAGCGGCATTTCCCCTCCATCGGCTGGAAGCGCCTCGTGCTGTGCGGTGACAAACGCATCATCCGGGCGGACTACATGATTGACGACCATGCCTGGAACCTGGCGGGTTTCCAGGGCAAAGGACTCCTGTACACGGCCTCCCACAACCTGGACGAGACCCGATACACACGGGTCGGCAACTGGGTGGAGATCCGGCAATTCTTCGAAGGCGAGCTGGCCGGCAGCCAGTCGCCGAAGCAAGTGTCCGGATGAAGAAGGGACCACGGAGCCGACCAGTCCTGTGGGCCAAAGCGAGGTTCCTGGCCTCTTCGGTCATCGCCACCGGAGTGGATTACGGGTTGTTCGCCCTGCTGCAGGCGGCGGGGCTTGCGCCGGTCTGGTCGCATGCCTTGTCGTACCCGGTCGCGGTGATGGTGAACTTCCACCTGCAGCGGCGGTTCATTTTCGACCTGCGGCGCCGTGTCCGTACGGTTTTCCTGCTATCCATGGCATTCTCGGCCCTGGGGTGGGGACTGGGTACGGCCGCCCTGTATCTCCTGCTGCGGGCGCCCGGCTTGTCCGACGCCCCTTACCTGGCGAAGGGGCTGGTGACCGGCCTGTTGTTTTTTTTCAACTTTTACACCAAGCGGTACGCTTTCGAACGCCGTGTTTTTTCGACATGACGTAACTTGCCCATCCAAATGATACGCTATGTACACACAGGAAGAACAGCGGAGGCTGGCCGACCGTTCGTTGGCGCTCCAGGATGCCGGGGTTCCGGCGGAACAGGAAGCGGCCGGCCGCCTGGCCGCCGAATTGCGGGACCTGCTGCGCTACCATGACTGGCGTTATTACGCATTGGATTCCCCGGTCATCAGCGACTTCGCATACGACACCCTGTATCATTTGCTCAAGGCGGTGGAAGGCCGCTTTCCGGAGCTGGTACGGCCGGATTCGCCCACCCAGCGTGTCAGTGGCGGGCTGACGGAGGATTTCCGCACCGTGGAGCACCTGACGCCGATGCTGTCCCTCGACAACAGTTACGACGCCGCCGACCTGTTCGGCTTCGACGAACGCCTTCGCAACTACCTGGGCCTGCCGGCCGACCAGGCGGTCTCCTATTGTGTGGAGCCGAAATTCGACGGCGGGACCATCGCCCTGGTATACGAGCACGACCAACTGGTCCGGGCCGCCACGCGGGGCAACGGATTTGCCGGCGACGACATCACCCCCAACATCAGGACTGTGCGGTCGGTTCCTTTGCAGGCCGCTTTTTCCAAACACGGCATCGTACGGGTGGAACTGCGGGGGGAGGCGATCATCCGCAAGGATGTGTTCCGGGCGCTCAACGAACTGCGGGCGGAGGACGACCAGCCGCTCTTCGCCAATCCGCGCAACGCCGCCACGGGCGGCCTGCGGACCAAAGACCCCTCGGAGACAGCGGCCCGCCGGATCGAGGCCTTCGTCTACCAGCTGGGTTTCGCCGAAGACGCGCAGGGCCGGCAGGTGCTCGAGGGGCTGCGGACCCATGACGCCACCATCGACCTGCTGGAATCCCTCGGTTTCAAGGTGCCGCGCAAGACAGCGGAGCAGCCGGAGCGCAAGGTCTGTGCCGACATCCGGGAAGTGGTCGCCTTCTGCGACCGTTGGCAGGCGGACCGGGAGGCCTACCCTTATGAAATAGACGGCATGGTCGTCAAGGTCGACGACCTCCAGCTGCAGCGTCGGGCGGGATCCACGGCACACCATCCGCGCTGGGCCATCGCGTTCAAGTTCCGGGCCAAGCAGGCCACCACCAAGCTGACAGGGGTGGATTTCCAGGTCGGCAAGGTCGGCAACATCACCCCGGTCGCCAAGCTCGAACCGGTCCGGCTCGCGGGCGTGTCCATTTCCAGCGTGTCGCTGCACAATGAGGACTTCATCCGCAACAAGGACATCCGGCTGGGCGACATCGTCCTCGTGGAGCGGGCCGGCGACGTCATCCCGTACATCGTCAAGCCCATGGAGGAACTCCGGGACGGGTCGGAAACGCCGATTGCGTTCCCGAAAAACTGCCCGGTCTGCCACGCCCCTTTGGTCCGGCAGGAGGACGAAGCCGCCTGGCGTTGCGAGAACCCCTCCTGCGAGGCACAGCTGCTGCAGCGCATGATCCACCATGTCAGCAAGAACGCCATGGATATCGACGGCTTCGGCGAAGCCATCGTCGAGCGGTTCTACCGCCTGGGATGGCTGCACGACCTGGCCGACATCTACCGGCTGGACTACGGCAAGATCGCCAACCTGGAGAACTTCGGCGAACGCTCGGCCGCCAACCTGCGCGCAGCGATCGAACGCGCGAAACGCAACCCCATCCACCGGCTGCTTCACTCCCTTTCCATCCACCACCTCGGCATCCGGGCCAGCAAGCTGTTGGCCGCGGAAATCCGTCACGTGTTGGAGCTGTGCGCGTGGGACGAAGCGCGTTTCCTCCGTATCCAGGACATCGGCCCGGTCGTGGCCCACAATGTCATGCGCTATTTCCAACGGCCGGAAAACGTGGCCATGCTCCGGGAAATGGAATCCTTGGGCGTCAACCTGACCCAGACGGAGGACGACCGCCCGGTTGCCGTCGCCGCGGACGCTCCGCTCTCCGGCAAGACCATCCTGTTCACCGGAACCCTCACCCGCATGGGGCGAAAGGAAGCGCAGGCCCGCGCGACGGCGGCCGGTGCCAGGAACATCAGTGCCGTGAGCGGCAACCTCGACATCCTGGTGATCGGGGAGGCGCCCGGCAGCAAACTGCGCAAGGCACAGTCGGTCGGAACGGTCCGTATCCTGACGGAGGACGAATTCCTCGCCCTGACCGACTCCTGATCGATCCACAAAAAAAACACCACCCATGACCGAAGAAACAAACATCTGTATCGTCGGCGCCGGCCCCGGCGGAGCCGCCACGGCCCTCAAGCTCAGTCAGCTGGGCATTCCCTGCACCTTGGTCGACAAAGCCGTGTTCCCGCGTGACAAGATCTGCGGGGATGCCATCAGCGGCAAATCGATGGTCGTACTCAACCGCATCGACCCACAGATCATGGCCGACTTCGATGCCGACCCTGCAATCCAGACGGACGTCTGGGGCATCCGCTTCGTAGCCCCGAACGGACAGACGGTCGATGTCCCGTACCGAACCCGGTACCAGCCGGCGAGCGACCCCCGGCAGGGTTATGTCAGCCGTCGAACGGATTTCGACAACCACCTCGTGGAGGCGGTCCGCAAACGGCCGGACATCCGTTTCCTGGAAGGGGTGGAGATCAACGGATACCAACGTACGGAAACCGGATACCGGATGACCCGGGCGGACGGCGGCACGGACCTGCACTGCCGGCTCCTGGTGGTCGCCAACGGCGCCCATTCCGCCTTCTCCCGCCACCATGCCGGCCTGTCCAAGGACGAACGCCACCATGCCGGAGCCGTACGGGCTTACTACCGAAACGTCAAGGGGCTGCATCCCGACGGTTTCATCGAACTGCATTTCCTGAAGGACATCACGCCGGGATACCTGTGGATCTTTCCTTTGCCCGGCGGACACACCAATGTGGGCCTGGGCATGCGCAGCGATTTCATCCGCCGCCGACGGTACAACCTGAAAAAAGGCCTGGCGGAACTGATCGAGACGCATCCCGTCCTGCGGGAACGCTTCCGGGAAGCGGAGCTGGAAGGGAAGGTCACCGGTTTCGGATTGCCCTTGGGATCCAAACGCCGGTCCTTGTCCGGCGACCATTACCTATTGGTGGGCGATGCCGGGCACCTGATCGACCCCTTGAGCGGGGAGGGCATCGGCAATGCCATCTACAGCGGCTTCATCGCAGCCGAACAAGCGGCGGCCTGCCTGGCCGCCGACGATTATTCCGCCGCCATCCTGCAGGCATACGACGTCCGCGTCGCGCGGGTCCTGGGAAAGGAAATGGAACTGAGCTACCGCCTGCAGAAAATGATGGCGCGGCCCTGGCTGATCAATTGGCTGTCCGGCATCGCCGTGCGAAACCGCACCCTGATCGACACGATCGCGCAGATGTATACGGACATGGAGGTTCGGCGGAAAGCGGTCAACCCCTTGTTCTGGGCCCGCATGATATGGCATCGGGATCGCTGAGGCAGCCGGGACCGCAGCAGACACCGCCAACGGTGCCAGCGACAGGCTGTCCGGGGAGGCAGCAAATGCCATCAGGAACGGAACGGATGGAACGAAACGGGCGCAGACCAAATTGTCGGTTCGGCTTTGATTTGAGTTGATGCGCCATATCGCGGCCGAAGCGGTGATGCAATGGCGGATTGCGTGTTCAAGGGAGGTTCTTGTTCTCCGCTTCGCGGGGAGTGCAGGTCTGCGAATTGTAGAGAATTCGGCTAATTACGGGAATTTTTATTTTGTAATTTTTTTTGACAGCAAGTTTGTTGCGTATTGATTCCCCTATTTATTAGTTGAATTTTGCTCCCCGCTTCGCGGGGAGAGGCATGCGGCGTTGGGCACGGGTGTGTCAGAGCGTGTGGATTCGCTCGCGAGGAAAGCGGGTCTCCCAAGCATTTGTGATCCGACAATTTGGTTCACGCCCTACGTAACACCTCGGGTTTCCGACAGGTTTTGCCTCCCATGGATAAGAAGATTCCGGTGGCAGGAAGCCGGCGGACAGGAACCGACAGGAAAGGGGACGGCCTGCCTTGGTTCCGTCAGGCAGCCGTTTTCAGCGGGAGACAACAAGAGCTTGGCGGATCAATAATCATCATCACCGCCGCCGTCGTCCATGTTGTCGGCGCCGTCATCGAACATATCCGGTTGTTCGTCCGTGCCGCCGGACTTGTCGTAATCCATTTCCGAATCGTCATCGGCCCCGTTGCCGCCGCCGTCATAGGCGTACTCCTTGTCGAAGTCGAAATCCAGGTCGTCGTCCTCGTCGATGTCCATCGGTTTGGCAGGTGCGCCCGGTTTGGGTTTGCGGATGACCTTGGTGATGATCTTGGGGGAGGCGGGAGAACTTTTCTCCACTTTCTCCTTTACATCCGGCGGGACGGCCTTCTTGTCCGGCGCTTTGGGCGCCTCGGGGCTTTGGGCGGTCTTGGCCTCCACGCTCTTGGTTGCGGTGGGGACGGCCAGCAGCCGGCGTTTGTCGATCAACTGCCCGGTGACCATACAGATGCCGTAGGTTTTGTTCTTGATGCGCACAATGGCGTTTTCGAGGTCCTGGATATACTTGCGTTGCCGGATGGCCATATTGTTCAGGAACTCGATATCGTTGTTGGTACTGCTGTCGTCCATCCAGTCGCCGCCGTGGTCATCACCACTGTTCTCGGTGATTTCCAGGATCTGCTCCTGAAGATAGCCCAATTCCTCTTTGGCGGTTGCCAGCTTTTTTTCAACGATTTCCCGGAACTCTTCGAGCTCGGAATCAGAATAGCGTATGGTTGTTACGTTCTGTTCCATTGATTTTTCAGATTTTTGGATTACAGGCGTACAAAAGTAAGGCAATAAATAGAAAACGCACCTCAATTTTTTGTGAACCTGCGCCTTGGCGGCGGCGGGTCCGTGCGGCGGCGGTTTGGTCGCGACCCTGGAGACCTGTGTTTCGGTGAGGGTGTACCCACCGTCATCCGTGGATGGTCAAATCGTGCAACAGGCGTACCAGTAAAGGAGAAACCGGGGACAAAAGTTCGATGCCGGACAAAAAAACCTGGTTGCCGGCGGGTTGCGGCGGTCTCAATCAACCCGGAAAATGCTAACTTTACCAAACAGGGTTCGCCTGTCATCGGCGGAACGAATCCGGCGGTGAGGTGAGCGTCCGACCAAAAGCAAACACCGACGAACTTATGAACAAGCGAGTTTCCACCCTGGCCCTGGCGTTTGCCGGGTTCATTCTCTTCCTCGTCCTAGCCAGCTCCACCTTCCTGACCATCGACGCCGGGGAGCGGGGCGTTATATTCCGGCCGTTTTCGGGCGGGCTGGACAAGGAGAACATCTATTCGCCCGGTTTCCACCTGGTGGCGCCCTGGAATTCGATGTATGTGTACGACGTGCGGGAGACCCAACTGGAGGAGTCCCTGGAGGTATTGTCCAGCAACGGGTTGACCATCGAAGTGGATGTCACGGTGCGGGTACATCCGCAGTACGACAACATCGGCTACCTGCACGAGAACTTCGGTCGGGATTACGTCAACTCGCTGGTACGGCCCGAGATCCGGTCGGCAGTGCGGCAGGTCATCGGCAGATTCCAGCCGGAGGAACTGTACTCTTCCAGGCGGGAGGAGGTGCAGTCCATGATACAGGAGTCGATAGAGGCCAACCTGGGCGAGAACTTCGTCAACCTCAAGGCGACCTTGATCCGGGACATCGCCTTGCCGGACCGGGTCAAGAACGCCATCGAGGAAAAGATCCAGGCCGAGCAGCAGGCGCTGAAGTATGAGTACATCCTGCAGCAGGAGCGGAAGGAAGCCGAGCGGCGGATCATCGAAGCGGAGGCGAAATCGAAGGCGAACCAGATCTTGAACGCCAGTTTGTCCAACAACATCCTGAAGGACAAAGGCATCGAGGCGACCATCCAATTGGCGAAATCAGAGAACACGAAAGTAATCGTCGTCGGTGGGGCGGATGGGTTGCCCTTGATCCTGGGCGGCAACTGAGCGGAAGCGGCGGCAGGTCCTTGCTCCCCGCCGGGGAGCAAGGACCTGCCTTGAACAACAAATCCGCCGTTCCCTCGACCCTTCGGCCGCGACATGGCGCTTGAACCCAGCTCAAAGGGGAACCGACCATTTTATTTGCGTCCGGCGCGGGCCCTTCACTTGCCGTTGGTCCGCACCGGCTTCCAGTCCACCTTTTCCAGCGATTCCTCTACAAAAGACTGGAAAGACTTGAGTTTTGCGGGAGCGGCGTATTGATTGCGGACGACTTTGACCATGTCCCCGAACTGGATGGTCAGGATGGTTTCCGGCAGGTCGGTGACGACCTGGTCGACGGGATATTTGTGTTCGAGGTCAAGGAATTGGATGGCATGGGCCTGTTGGCGGATTTCCCGGATAGTGGATTCGGAGACCATTCCTTCGTAGCGGCCGGTACGGGTGACGTTCATACGACCATCCCAGGTTGCATGGCCGTCGCTGCGGATGACCGCTTTGTAGACGGGGCATTTTCCGAAGCAAGGTGTTTTTTCCAGGACGAGGAAATCATAGGGGGCCTCCGCGGGTTCCGCGGGAGCGGCGGCGGGCAGTGTTTTCGGTTTGGTGTCGGCGGCGGCCTTGCCGCCGGTGCAGGCGGTCAGCAGGCTGCAGCAGAGGATGAGGCATCCCAGCGAAAAGAAGGGTGCTTGGTTTTGCATGGCATCAGGATTTAGCACCGCCGGCCGGGTGGAGGCAAGTCTTTCCGGGCGTGGCGGTCATTTCGCCGTGGTGGTTATTTTTTCTTTTTCTGTTGTTGGGCGGCAGCCTGCTGCCGTTGGGCGGCGACGGCCTGCTGCTGTTTCAGTGCATCTTCCAGCCGGGACTGGAAGCCGCCCTTTTTCTTGGGTTTCTTACGATAGGCTTCCAATTGCTGCATGATCTTGTCGTTGTCGATAACGAACCGTTTCGTCACAATCGTCTGTGCGACGTTAAGAATATTGCTGAAGACGAGGTAGCAGGTCAGACCGGAAGCGAAGTTATTGAAGAAGAACAGGAAGAAGACCGGCATGAGGTACTGCATCCACTTCATGAGTTCCGCATTGGCGCCGCCGCCCATGCTGGACATATCCATTTGTTGCAGGTTGTAGCGGGTATAGAGCAGGGTGGTGGCGACCCAGAGCAGGGTGAAGAGGCTGACGTGCGTTCCGTAGAACGGGATTTCGAAGGGCAGCCAATAGACCACATCATAGCTGGACAGGTCGGTTGCCCAGAGGAAGCCGGCCTGTCGGAACTCGATGGATGCGGGAAAAAAGCGGTAGAGCGCGAGCCAGACGGGCATCTGGATGACCACGGGCAGGCATCCGCCCAAGGGATTGACACCGAATTCGCGGTAGATTTTCATGGTTTCCATCTGGAGTTGGGACTGGTCGTCCTTGAATTTCTCGCGGAGGGTGGCGATCTGGGGTTTGAGGGCGGCCATCTTCGCCTGGGAGTACAGCATTTTGTAGCTCAGTGGATAGAGGACCAATTTGACGAGGAGGGTGAGGACGAGGATGACGACACCTTTTGCTCCGATGAAGGAGAGGAGGAAGTTGAAGAGCGGGCGGACGATCCAGCGGTTGGCGGTGCCGATGATGCTGCTGCCGAAGGGGATGATATCCTCGAGTTGGGAGCCATAGGCCCGCAGCGTTTCGAAATCCTTGGGTCCGAGGAAGAATTCCATGCGGAAAGCCTGGTCGGAGAGGGGCACCGACAGTTGGGTGGACAGTTTCTTGAGGTTTTCGTTTTCCGGTTCCAGGACGGAGACGGTGAAGGAGCCACCGGCGAAAGGTTTTTCGCGGGCCATGAGGACGGCGGCGAAGAACTGGTTGGAGTGGGCTACCCAGTCGACCTGGCGGTCCGGGTGTTCGTTTGTGTCATCGGCGGTACAGGAGCAGTAGTCGTAGTCGTCGTCGGTGAGTTTGTAGTAGGCGGTGGAATAATTGCGTTCGTACTGGTGGTTCTGTTCCAGTTTGTCCAGGAAATCGAGCCAACGGAGTTCGGCGTGTTCCGTGTTTCGTTCGAGGATGCCGTCTAGGCCGACGGCGCGGACCTGATATTGGAGGGCGTAGCTGCCAGGTTGGAGTGAATAGGACTGTTCGAAGAAGCGGCCCTCGCCGGCGGGGGCGCGGAAGACGAGGGACTGTGCGTCGGGGCGGCTGGCATCGAAGAACAGGCTGCCGGTGCCGACCTGGGCGGGGATACCGGCGACGGGGAGGAGGTATTCGAACGAATTGCGTGGGTCTTCGAGCAGTTTGAGGGGGACTTTGGTTTCCTGGTGAGCGGAGTCGACCAGAATTTTGAAATGTTGTTTCAGTTCGACCTCGACGATCCGGCCGCCCTTGTTGGAGAAGAGGATCCGCAGGAGATCGTTTTCCAGCACCGCCGTCTGTTCCTGGCCGGTGGCGGCGTCCGCGAAGGGGCCGAATGCGCCGGCGTACTGTTGGCGGCGCAGGGCCACGGCCTGGGAATCCGGGAGCGGTGCGGAGGAATCCGGCAGGGCGGAGAGGGAATAGAGGCTGTCGGCGCGTTGCTGCTCCAGCAGGCGGAGGGAATCCAGGTGTGCCTGGCGTTCGGCTTCCATACGTTCCTGTTCCGGGGCCATGACGAGTTGCATGGCGACCAGCAGGCCGAAGATGAGCAGGAATCCGATGAGTGTATTTCTATCCATGAATGGTGTTTGTATCGATGCGAAGTTAGCGTCGGAGGGACCGGAAGGGGCGCCGGTGCGGGCAAAGGTAAAATAATCCTTTGTGGTTTTGGTGAAATCGAAGCAAAGTATGGGTTCCGGGTCGGGCTTGCCGACCCGGGTGGAACGGCGATGGATTCACCGGCGCCGCAGCAAAGCCATGAAGAATCCGTCGCAGTGGTCATCGAGGGGATTGAGGTGCCGGGTGCGGCGGCATTCGAATTCGCCGTGGGTGGCCAGGAAGGCCTCGACCTGGCGTTCGTTTTCCGAGGGCAGGATGCTGCAGGTGGCGTACACCATGCTGCCACCGGGTGCCAACATGGTGCTGTAGCGGTCGAGGATATCGGCCTGGGTACGGCGGACCGCATCGAGGAAGTCCGGAGACAACTTCCATTTGGCGTCGGGATTCCTACGGAGGACACCCAGGCCGGAGCAGGGTACGTCGAGGAGGAGCCTGTCTGCGGAGCCTTTCAGTCGTTTGATCGTCTTGGTGCTGTCTATGATGCGGGTTTGGACGATGGAAACGCCGTTGCGTCGGGCACGTTCCTTCAGGGTTGCCAGCTTATGGGCTTCCACGTCGAGGGAGATGATGCTGCCCTTGTCCTGCATCAGGTCCGCCAGATGAAGCGATTTGCCACCGGCACCGGCGCAGGCGTCCACCACCCGCATACCCGGCTCCACTTCCAGAAAAGGAGCGATGCATTGGGAGCCGGCATCCTGTACTTCGAAAAGACCCTGCTTGAAGAGGGTGGTTTGGAAGATATTCCCTTGGCGGTGCAGGACGAGCGCCGCCGGGGAGAGCGGGTGCGGGGAAGCGTCCCAGCCCAGTTCCCGGAGCCGGTCCGCGAGTTCGGGGGGCCGGATTCTACGGACGTTGGTCCGCAGCACCAGGGGGGCCGGCCTGTTCAGGGCGGGAAGCAGCCTTTCCCAGTCCTGCCCGAGCTCCGCCGTACCGAGTTCATCCAGCCAATCCGGGACGGATTCCCGGATGCGCAGCGGCCAATGTTCGGGCGCTGTCGCATTCCGGGCGGGCAGCCCGTCCTGATTCCAGCCCCGGAACATGGGCCAGGGCGGCAGTTCCCATCCTTTGACCGCCAGGTTCACGCCGAGCAGGGCGGCGGCCAGGTTCCGGTCGACGGGCAACAGTCCGTCGGGGGCTTCCCCGTCGGTGAGGAGGGCCTGCAGGCGACGGCGCCAGCGGACCACCTCGTAGACATTTTCCGCGATGAAGGCGCGGTCGCGGCTTCCCCAACGGGGGTTGGACCTGAGCACCTGGGCGACCGCCTTGTCTGCATAGCGGCCGCCCTGGAATATTTCCAGCAAGGTGTCGAGGACAGCCGAGACGAGGGGCGGATGGATTTTCATGACAGTCGGCAAGTCGGCGGCTTTGTCGCGGCGGCGGGCCCGCCGCAGCGGTTGATGGCATCGGAATCAAAAGGCGGCTACAAAAATACACGAAAATCCGCAGAAGCCGGCCGGCGGGGCCGCATGAGGGGCGGGCAGGGTAGAAAAATCACGGGTGGGACCGTACATTTACCGGAAAAGAAGCGGCCGGTCGGAGGCGGTTACGCTCCGGCCGGCGAACCAACCAACAACGGAACATGAGAACCATCCAAATGCTGCTGCTAGCGATGCTGCTGGCGGCGGGTCTGCCGGCGGCCGCCCAAGTACGGAAAGCATCCCCGCGGTCGACGGGGGAAGGGCCTTTTCCCCAGCTCATCATCCGGGGGGTCACCCTGATCAACGGCAACTGCGCCCCGCCGACCGGTCCGGTGGACATCGTCGTGGAAGGCAACCGGATCAAGGCGATCCGGAACGTCGGCTACCCGGGAGTCCCGATCGACAGTGCGGGACGGCCGAAGTTGCAGCCGGGCGGATACGAGCTGGATGCGGAAGGAATGTATCTGCTGCCGGGCTTCGTGGATATGCACGGGCACATCGGTGGCCGGGCCCAGGGAGCGGACGCCGACTACGTCTTCCGCCTGTGGCTGGGGCACGGCATCACCACCATCCGGGATCCTTCCTGCGGCAACGGGCTGGATTGGGTCCTGGACCAGCGGGCACTGAGCGCGGAGAACAAGATCGTGGCGCCCCGGATCAAGGCGTATACGGCATTCGGGATGGGAGCGGACCACTACCCGGCCACAGCCGAGGAAGCACGTGCCTGGGTTCGGGAGAACGCACGCAAGGGGGCGGACGGCATCAAGTTCTTCGGAGCAGCCCCGGAAATCATGGCGGCGGCCCTGGATGAGAACCGCAAGCTGGGTCTCCGCTCGGCCTGTCACCATGCCCAGCTGGACGTGGCGGGCTGGAACGTCCTGCAATCGGCCCGGGCGGGCCTCACCTCCATGGAACATTGGTATGGCTTGCCGGAGGCCCTGTTCCAGGACCGTACCGTCCAGCACTACCCGACCGACTACAACTACATGAACGAGCAGCACCGGTTCGAGGAGGCCGGCAAGCTGTGGAAGCAAGCCGCCCCACCCTACTCCGACCATTGGAACGCCGTCCTGCAGGAACTGCTGGACCTGGACTTCACCATCGACCCCACGTTCAACATCTACGAAGCCAACCGGGACCTGCACCGGGCGCGGCGGGCGGAATGGCACGAGGCGTACACCCTGCCGTCCCTGTGGCGCTTCTACGCCCCGAGCCGCATTTCTCATGGCAGCTACTGGTTCGACTGGGGGACGGAGCAGGAGGTGGTCTGGAAGGAGAACTACCGCTTGTGGATGACCTTCGTCAACGAATACAAGAACCGGGGCGGCCGGGTGACGGCCGGTTCGGACAGTGGTTTCATCTACCAGCTGTACGGCTTCGCCTACATCCGAGAGCTGGAGTTACTGCGGGAAGCGGGCTTCCACCCCCTGGAAGTCATCCGGGCCGCCACGCTGAAAGGGGCAGAGGCGCTGGGCATGGCCGATGAGATCGGGACGGTGCAGGTTGGCAAGCTGGCGGACTTTGTGTTGGTCGCGGAGAACCCACTGTCGAACCTGCAGGTATTGTACGGAACAGGTGCCATCAGACTGAACGAAAACAACCAGGCGGAACGGACGGGCGGGGTCCGCTACACCATCAAGGACGGAATCATCTACGATGCCCGGCAGCTGCTGGCGGAAGTACGGGAGATGGTGCGGCAGGCACGGGAGGAGGAATCCTTCGAATTGCGGCAGCCGGGGAACTGAAGGCGGCCTGCCTGTCGGGCGACGCCTGTCACCGAGACCGGCGCAAACCAAATTGGGGGGTCGGCTTTGAGCTGAGTGGATGCGCCATGTCTCGGCCGAAGCGGTGATAGAACGGCGGATGCGTTGGAAGTGGATTTACTTTCTCCCCGCTTCACGGGGGAGTGCTGGTATGTTGCGGATGCGTGGGATGTGGATTTATTTTCTCCCCGCTTCGTGGGGCGTGCTGGTCTGCGAATTTTAGAGAATTTGGCTAATTACAGGGATTTTTATTCTGTAATTTTATGATTGTCCTTGTTTTGTAAATTTTTCGCGTATTGATTACGAGGATTTTGTTCCCCGCTTCGCGGAGAGGGATTGCGGCGCTGGGCAGATTCTTTGCTCCCCGCTTCGCGGGGATGCTGGTACGCGAATTTTTAGGATTAGGCTAATTACAGGGATTTTGTTCTTTTGTAATTTTTTGATTGGGAGGATTTTGGAAAGTGCTGCGCCTTTTTATTAGTGAAATTTTGCTCCCCGCTGCGCGGAGAAGGGATTGCGGCGCTGGGCAGATTCTTTGTGGCCAAGCATCCCGCTTCGCGGGCTGGTTTGCTACGGATTGGTGATCTGACCGTTTAGTTTAGCAAATGGGATGCAAAGAGGCTGCCTGACCGACAATTTGATTTGCGCCCGATGGAAAAAGGGATCAAGATCGCTTAGCAGTTCTCCATAGAGGCTGCCAGAAAAAAATTGAACAGACATTGTGAAGGGGCCAACCCTGAAAACAAATGTCAACAAACTTAAATTACGTTTTACTAACAACAGGAATTTTTTTAATTTGTTGATAGCAAGTGGATTGGGTATTTCACCGCCTTTTTATTAGTGAAATTTTGCTCCCCGCTACGCGGGGAGGGGTTCGGGCGCTGGGCCCATTCGGTGTTGAGGGGATGGGATGTTCCCCGCTGCGCGGGGAGGGCTGGGACGCGGCGGATTTTTGATCCGACAGTTTGGTTTACGCCCAGTATGCTGGTGATGTCGGATTTTCGGTTTGCTTGCTGGGATTTCCCCACCGCTTCGCGGGGAGGGACAAAGGGGATAGGAGTCGATGTTATCGGGGTGGGGGCGCCGAAGCTTTTGTTGCGGTACGGAGCACCGTCGGAAGTGACCCAACCAAGGAAACCACGGTTCGGGCGGGTGAGCGTCGGCTAGTTTGGGCGACAGTCCGGTTCGCGCCCGTACAATATAGAGGAAAGGAGGATGTTGATTGAAAAAATTACCGGCTTTTGCGGAGGAAAGCCCAGTTTGGTGATTCACCGAGGACGGCAGCAGCCGGGAGGGCGGCGGTTCGGCCGGACCGGTCAGGGAAGAGGCAGGGAATCATCCTTTGGCAGCGGGGCGGTCAAACTGCGTAGGCTGAGTCGACGAGGCCATGAGACGTCGGTGTGTAAGTGCCGCACCGCGGGTCATTCCATTTGACAACCACCAACAACGGACATGAACATCCTACCACGAAAAAAGACCTTTCTGCAGATACTCTTTTGGGGGGGATTATGGGTATTGATGCCGCTCGTATTGGGCAACGGCTGGGAGTTTCTGGACAAATTGCTTTTCCGGAGCATCGTGACTTTGACCGGCATAGCGCTGACGGTATGGGTTAGCATGGAGATGTTGTTACCGTGGTTGTTTTTTCGGCAGCGCCAGTTGGTTTTCATCCTTGCCGGGCTGGGATTGGTCGCGGGGCTGACGATGTTGGTGGAATGGAACGAGGCGCCGTGGGCGTACAGCTTTTTCAAATCGAAGTCCAGGGGAGGAGGCAACACGGTCATGCCGCACAATTCACCTTGGCACATCATGCGGTACATCGGGGGTGCGATGCCCTATTTCACGGCATGGATCGGGAGTTCGTTATGGGAGATTGCGCGATTTGCGAAGAAGAAGGAACAGGAGGCGTCGGAATTCCGGAATGAGAAGCTGGAAGCGGAGATGAAGTTCCTGAAGTCGCAGTTCAACCCCCATTTCCTGTTCAATGCCTTGAACAACATCTACACCCTGACCGTATTGAAATCGGACCAGGCCTCCGATTCCCTGCTGAAGTTATCGGGGATGCTGCGGTATATGTCGTACGATTGCAAGGCCGACACGGTTCCCTTAGGCAAGGAGATTGCGTATTTACGGGATTTCGTCGGGCTTCACCTGCTGAAGGACAGCCGGGGGCTGAATGTGACGCTGGAACTGGACGAGCGGCGGCCCGACCTGAACATAGCGCCTATGTTACTGATACCGTTTGTGGAGAATGCGTTCAAGCACAGCCGGGTGGAGGACTTGCAACGGGGGTGGATCAAAATCCGGCTGCAGACCGAATCGGACACCATTTTGTTTGAGGTACAGAACAGTCGGCCGGCAGAATCCTTTACGAAGGACCAGATTGGCGGCATCGGGCTGGAGAATGTACGCAGGCAGTTGGAACTGATGTACGGAGGACGGCACACGCTGGACATCCGGGAAGCGGAGGACACGTTTGCCGTGACGCTCAAAATACAGGCGGCATGAACAAGATATGTTGTCTGATTGTGGATGACGAGGAGTTGGCCAGGAAGCTGTTGGAGAACTACATCGGCCGGCTTCCGCACCTCATGTTGGCGGGTGCGTGCAAAGACCCGACGGAAGCGATGGAAGTGATGCAGCGGGCGTCGGTGGATCTGTTATTTCTGGACATACAGATGCCCGGGTTGACCGGGGTGGAGTTTCTTCGGACCTTGAAAGTGCGGCCGCTGGTCATTTTCACGACGGCCTATGCGGACTATGCATTGGAGGGATTCGCTTTGGACGTGACGGATTATCTTCTGAAGCCCTTCGGATTCGAGCGGTTCGTACAGGGTGTGAACAAGGCGGCGGAGATCATGCGGCTCAAGGAAAGTGCGGATGGCGGGTTGTCCGGAGACAGCCATCGGGGGGCAGGCATGGCATCCGGTGCCGACTACCACCTGGTCAAATCGGAGCACAAGATACATCGGCTTCGGCTGGACGACATTCTGTACATCGAGGGTATGCGGGAGTATGTGGCGTATCACACCCGGCATGGGCGGATTTTATCTTTGAATTCATTGAAGGGACTGGAGGGCAGCCTACCGGCGGGGAAGTTCATCCGAACGCACAAGTCCTACATTGTCGCGATAGACAAGATCAGCACATTGGAGGGGAATCTGCTGCATGTGGGGGATGCCAGGCTACCCATCGGGGCGAATTACCGGGAGGAGGTGTTGGGTCGGATATTTTAAGGCGAGGGATTCGTGGGCGCATCGGCAGCGTTTTTTTGGGAGGGAGACCGTCGGATTTCCGATGGTTGAAGAAAGCGGAAGGCACCGTTCGGCCGGGCGCAAATCAAATTGTCGGTTCCGCATGGAGGAGGGTTGACGTGCGATGTCGCGGCCGAAGGGAGGTTGGCTTGGCGGATTGGTTGTTCAAGGGAGGTTCTTGCGCCCCGCTTCGCGGGGATGCTGGTACGCGAATTTAAGAGAATTTGGCTAATTACAGGGATTTTTTTCTTTCTTTAATTATTTGATTGGGAAGCTGTTGTATAGTGCGGCGCCTTTTTTATTACGGGGATTTTACTCCCCGCTCCGCGGGGAGCGGGTCGCGGTGTTGGGCACAATCGTTGGGCTGGAGATGATTTTGTTCCCCGCTTCGCGGGGATGCTGGTACGCGTATTTAAGAGAATTTGGCTAATTACAGGGATTTTTTTTCTTTCTTTAATTATTTGATTGGAAAGCTGTTGCATAATGCGGCGCCTTTTTATTACTGGGATTTTACTCCCCGCTCCGCGGGGAGCGGTTGCGGCGCTGGGCACAATCGTTGGGCTGGAGATGATTTTGTTCCCCGCTTCGCGGGGATGCCGGTACGCGAATTTAAGAGAATCAGGCTAATTACAGGGATTTTTTTTCTTTCTTTAATTATTTGATTGGGAAGCTGTTGCATAGTGCGGCGCCTTTTTTATTACTGGGATTTTACTCTCCGCTTCGCGGGGAGCGGTTGCGGCGCTGGGCACAATCGTTGGGCTGGAGATGATTTTGTTCCCCGCTTCGCGGGGATGCTGGTACGCGAATTTTAGAGAATTTGGCTAATTACAGGGATTTTTTTCTTTATTTAATTATTTGATTGGGAACCTGTTGTATAGTGCGGCGCCTTTTTTATTACGGGGATTTTACTCCCCGCTTCGCGGGGAGGGGTTGCGGTGTTGGGCAGATTCGTTGATGATGGGCGGGCTTGCTCCCCGCTGCGCAGGGAGCGCTGGCATCCTGGGCATTTGTGATCCGACAGTTTGGTTTACGCCAGTTTGGCTGGTGCAGCAGGAAAAGATGGAACGGACGGCTGTCATTACCATGAGGAAAGAAGCGTCCGTTTGTTATTTTTGGCGCAGGCAACCAAGCAGGCGGTTGTTTCACCACAAACAAATCGAGGACATGAAGAACGTACTGATGACAACATGGGCCCTTTTATGGGGCTGTATCGGGATGGCGGGACAGACGGCGGCACCGGATCGGTTGACGCCGGAGAAGATGTGGGGTATGGGGCGGGTCAATCTGCAGGACATATCGCCTGACCGGCAGGAGATTGTATACGGCATCACGCGATACGACCTGGAGGCCAACCGGGGCAGTTCGGACCTATACATCATGCGCTTGGAAGGCAAGGGCGGCGGGCAGCCTGTGCAGTTGACGGCGTTGGAAGGAAGCGAGCATGATGCCCAATACCGGCCGGACGGGCGGAAGATCGGCTTTCTGCATCAAGGCCGGTTGTGGGAGGTCGACCCGGCAGCCGGCGCCAAGCCGGCGCCAGTATCGGAGCAAGCGATGGGAGGCTTCCGATATTCCCCGGACGGGCGGCGGATATTGTTCATCCGGGACGTCCGGTACGACAAGCGCATGGAGGACCGGCATCCCGACTTGAGCAAAGCGAATGCGCAGGTATTCGACGGCTTGCTGTACCGACATTGGGACGAGTGGGAGGACGGCAGTTACAGCAACATATTCGTGACGGGGTATACGGACGGGAAGTTGGAAGGGGAGCCCGTCAACATCATGGGGGAGCCGTACGACAGTCCGTTGAAGCCGTTCGGAGGGATGGAGCAGATCAGCTGGCATCCGTCCGGCGACCGGATAGCCTACACCTGTAAGAAACAGCGGGGAACGGCAGCCGCTACGAGTACGAATTCGGACATTTACCTGTACGACATCCTGTCCCGGCGGACCATCAATTTGACAGAGGGCATGGAGGGATATGACATGAACCCTTCCTTTTCACCGGACGGTCGGTATCTGATATGGGAGAGCATGGCTACGCCGGGATACGAGAGTGACCGGCACCGGATATTCCGTTACGACCTGGAGACGCGCGTGCGCCAGGAGTTGACGGAGGGCTTCGACCGGAACGCGATAGAGCCGGTATGGAGTGCGGACGGACGTCGGATTTACTTCGAGAGTGAGGTGGAGGGGACGGTGCAGCTTCACTACCTGGAGGCGGGGCAGGCCGGCTCGGCGCCGGTTCAGTTGTCGGAGGGGGCATACAACTACGGTCCGTTCCTGGAGGCGGCGTCCTCTTTGATTTCCGTCCGGTGTTCGATGACGGAGCCGCACGAGCTGTACCGGATTCCGAAGGCGGGGGGGACAGCGGAGCAGCTGACCCATGTCAATACGGAGGTGTTGGCGGGTATCCGGTCTGCGCGGGTGGAGCGCCGGATGATTCGGACGACGGATGGGAAGGACATGTTGACGTGGGTGGTTTACCCGCCGGATTTCGATCCCTCGCGTCGCTACCCTACCCTTTTGTATTGTCAGGGAGGCCCTCAAAGCACGGTAAGCCAATTCTGGAGTACCCGTTGGAACCTGTCGCTAATGGCTGCGAACGACTATATAGTGGTGGCCCCGAACCGTCGCGGGCTACCATCCTTCGGGCAGGAGTGGAACGACCGGATCGCCGGTGACTGGGGTGGTCAGGCCATGCGGGACCTATTGGCGGCGATAGACGACGTATCCCGCGAGCCATATGTGGACCGGGATCGGCTGGGGGCGGTAGGGGCCAGTTTCGGAGGATATTCGGTATACTGGTTGGCAGGAAACCATGACAAGCGATTCAAGGCATTCATATCGCATTGCGGATTATTCAATCTCGAAAGTTGGTACGGCACCACAGAGGAGTTGTTCTTTGCCAACCACGACCTGGAGGGTCCGTACTGGCAGGAGCGGTTACCGGAGACCTGGCAGTTGGATTCTCCCCATCGGTATGTCGGGAAATGGGACACACCGATGTTGGTCATTCACGGAGGAAAGGATTTCCGGGTACCGGAGAGTGAGGGGATGCAGGCATTTCAGGCGGCCCAGCTACGGGGGATACCGAGTCGGTTCCTATATTTTCCGGAAGAGGGGCACTGGGTGAGCAGTCCGCAGAACGGATTGGTCTGGCAGCGGGAGTTTTTCGGATGGTTGGCGCGATGGCTTGGGCCGAAGCCATGACAGCGTCATGGTCTGTCGGAAATAGGCGGGTGGTACAAGCGGACCGGTCGGTGGCCGGCTTCTGCCGGCCTCACGGGAGCGGGCAATCGGGGAAGCGTTCCCGGAATCCGTCGACGCCTTGCAATCCGCCGGTATGCAGCAATACGACGGCCGTATCCGGCTGAAAAAACCCTTTGGCAAGAAGATCCATCACAGCGAAGGCCATTTTGCCGGTGTAAATCGGATCCAGCCGGATACCATGTTCGGCATGGAACCGGCGGATAAAATCGAGTAGAAAGGGAGAAAATCGTGCGTATCCACCGAAGTGGTAGTCATGGGATACCGCCCAGTTGTCCGTTTGAGAAAAGCCGTTGTCCGACAGGAGCGCGGAAACCTGTGCATGGAGGAATCCCCCTTTCAGCACCGCCACGCCCAGGGTGCTGGCGAGTGTGGGGAGTGCGGCGGCCAGTCCGGCCAAGGTGCCGCCCGTGCCGCAGGCGGTACAGATGCAGAAAGGCAGGTCTTTCGGCAATTGGTCGGACAGTTCCGCTACCAGTTCGCGAAGACCGGGGAAAAGGAGGTGATTGGTTCCCCCTTCAGGCAGCAGGAAAGCTTGGGCGGTATCTATCCCCAGGCGGGAGTACCATCCGGGTTCGTGTCGGGAGCGAAAATCCGTCCGGGAAACGAAATGCAGTTCCATGCCTGCGGACCGGAGGTATCGCAGCGTAGGATTCAAGCCGGGAGGGCATTCCCCCCGGACGACCCCGACGGTTCTGAACCCATACGCAGAGCCTGCGGCGGCCACGGCGGCCAGGTGGTTGCTGTAGGCCCCACCGGTAGTGACCAAGGAGGTACACCCTGATTCCAAAGCTGCAGACAGGTTGAATTTGAGCTTCCGCCACTTGTTTCCGGAAACAAACGGGTGGATCAGGTCGTCCCTTTTCACAAAAATCCGGACCTGGGACAACATACCGGGCATGGGTGGAATTTCAAGCAGGGGGGTCGGGAAAGAAGATGTTATCATGACGGATTCCGGCGAGGGAAAAGAGGGCGGGGCGACTCATCCTGAAACAAAGGAAAGCACGGCCACCGGGACCACTGCAAACTTAGCCCCAAGGGGCCGCATGTGCACGTTCACTCAACGATTCCGAGAAGAAAAGCCGGAAAATAGTTTGGGCTACCGATTAAATGCTTACCTTTGTCAAACAGTTCGGCGAAAGTGTCGGGCTCAAGATCGCGGAGTGGAGCAGTTGGTAGCTCGTTGGGCTCAATCATGCGGGGTTGGTTCGAAATGCAATGCAAGACAATGCCTTTCGATTTTTCTGAGTCATACCGTTCAGAAGCAAAATATCTGAAAAGATATTTCGTACCGACCCCAGGGGCTGTCCCGGAAGTAATTTCGGGATGAAATCTGTCAAATTCGGGGAAGCCGTTGGTATGGTAATCCCGAGCCAAGCTTCTCAGCAAGCTGGGAAGAAGGTGTAGAGACTTGATGGCAGACATCCTACCTCCCGAGGGGGAGCGGATGAAGGGAAAGTCCAGACTACAAATTTCCTTTTCCTTGACGGAACGGAAAGCAACGAAAGTTGTAGTGGTACGCATAACCCAAAGGTCGCAGGTTCAAGTCCTGCCTCCGCCACCACCAGCCCTGTAAGTCATCAGACTTACAGGGCTTTTTTGTTTCCGGTTGGCTGAATTTCAGCACATCGGGGATACCCTATTTTTTCACAACATTTTTTTACCGCTTTTCAGTTGCATGGCTTTTTCACCGTTTTGCGATGGGGGTTGGAAAGCCGCATACTTACGATTGGCGATCCTTTGTACGGAAGGGACCCGCCAGGTCGGCATGCTTTGGAGACGCTGAACCCATGATACGGATGATGGGACATGTTGTAGACCGCTGGCGGAGAGGAGGGCAGGAAGCGGATCCGTAGTTTTGGCATAGCCTTGCTCCCCGCGCCGCGGGGAGTGTTGGTCTGCTTAGGATTATTAATCCGACAGTTCGGTTTACGCCCGCGGCGCAAGGTAAAGGAGCGACACCACCGAGAGGGGCAGGGATCCGCTGTCCATCCATTCGCATGCATGACATCCAGTGCAACAGCTTAGTAATGAATGACTTGACATGTAGGTTACACGACAGCCACCAGGACGGCAATCGTGTGCAGTGTGCGGTTGGCAGGCAGCACAATGCGGATTTCGGCGTATAATCGACCATCGCGGGAAAGAAAGGGCCGACATCCGAACATACGGGCGGAAGGAAACACATCGGAAAGGCGTGAAAAAAGTTATTTTTACCTGTCGCCTTGAGTAGGCAGCGCGAAAGTGTGGGCGGAACATCTTGAAAACAATTGGGTGCAACTCAATTTGTCGGTTCCGCATGAAGGAGGGGGTTGACCTGTGATGTCGCAGCCGAAGGGATAGGATGGCATGGTGGATTGGGTGTGCCAGGGAGGTTCTTGTTCCCCGCTTCGCGAGGAGTGCTGGGCTACGAATTTTAGAGAATTTGGCTGATTACGGGGATTTTTCTTTTGTAATTTTATGATTGGACGTGCTTTGTAAATTTTTTGCCTTTTTTATTACCAGGATTTTACGCCCCGTTTCGCGGGGAGGGATTACTGCGCCGGGCAGCTTCTTTATGGCAGGCCTCCCGCTTCACGGCTGGTTTGCTACGGATGGGTCATCTGACCGTATGGTCCAGCAATTGGGATGCAAAGAGGCTGCCTAAGCGACATGTTGAATTGCACCCAAACAATTTCACCGAACGACGGTTCGGGATTCGACGGAGGCGGATATACCGGCTTGTATCCGGGGCATCGTTTCCGTCAAGTCGGCAGACAACAATCCAACAATATAAACATGCGACAGCGGAACATTCTATTGCTTGCAACAGTCCTTTTGTGCGCCAGCGGGATGGTGGCGCAGGAACTCCGGACGGACAAACTCGCCGTCAAATTACAAGAGAAATTGGCAGCCGAGCCGGAGGCCTATCATTCCGTCAACATCCTGTTGACCGAGCAAGCGGATTTACGGACCTTGGATGCGGCGTTGCGGGCGCGGCGGGCAGGCATGGAGGAGCGGGTGCCCAGCGTCATCCATGTTTTACGTCAGCAGGCGGCGTCGACCCAAGGTGAACTGATCGAGCATCTGCGGACTTCTCCGGACGTGTTGGAAGGCAGCATCCAATCCTTTTGGATAGCGAACGCGGTATTTGCCAGTGTGCGGCGGGAAGGAATTGCGAAGCTCAGCCAACGGTCGGATATCGCCTGGATAGGATTGAACGGGCCTTTGGCGCGAGAGCGGCAGGATCGGACGCCACCGCCGCCGGTGGTGCCGAACGGACGGGAACCCGGACTGGGCGTCATAAAGGCGCCGGCGATGTGGGCGATGGGCTATACCGGATATGGCCGGGTGGCCTTCACGAACGACACCGGCATAGACCCTACCCATCCGGCCCTGGAGACCCGTTACCGGGGCTTGTACGTACCTCCTTCGCAGACCTGGTTCCAGTACAATCCGATGACCATGGGCCAAGCGGACAGTTATGTTCCGTTTGACTGTGGGGAGCATGGGACGCACGTCACCGGGACGATTCTGGGGCTGGACAGGCTGGCGCACGACACCACCGGGGTCGCCTTCAACGCCCAATGGATCGGGTCAGCCATCCTGTGCGGGATTGGCACGGCAGACAATGTCGCCGCCTTCCAGTGGTCGCTCGATCCGGACGGCGACCCGGGCACCATTTCGGATTTGCCGGACATCATCAACAACTCCTGGTATGACCCGCAGTTGTCGGAGGCGGATTGTTTCAGTGTGTATGCATTGATAGAGGAGGCCATGGAAGCGGCGGGCATAGCGGTGATTTTTTCCGCTGGCAACGCCGGGCCTGACCCGATGACCATCACTCCGCCGCACAACATCAACCTTTCCGAGGTCAGTGCCTTCACGGTAGGTGCGTTGGATGGGAACAACCCGTCTTTGAACATTGCCAATTTCTCCAGCCGGGGGCCATCGCAATGCGGGGGTGACAGTTCCATTCTGATCAAACCGGAGGTATCCGCCCCGGGAGTGAGTGTCCGTTCCTGCGTACCTGGAAACCAGTACGATTTTTTCAGTGGCACCTCCATGGCCGCCCCGCATGTGAGCGGGGCCATCCTGCTGTTGAAGGAAGCGTTTCCTTATCTGACGGGAAAGGAGCTGAAGACAGCCTTATACCATACCTGCACAGACTTGGGGGTACCGGGGGAAGACAACACCTACGGAATGGGGGTCATCGATGTATTGGCGGCATTCGAGTATCTGGTTGGTCTGGGGCATGAGCCGGTATCGCCGTATGTTGTCAACGACATATTGTTGGTTGACATGCAGTTGTCCCCATTTTCATGCGAGGAGGAGGTATTGCCGCTGATCATCGTGGAAAACGGGGGTACGGACACGCTCCACAGCTTCACGGTTTCCTACGATGCCGGCGCCGGCGGCCAGACATGGGAATGGAGCGGCACCTTGTCTCCGCGGCAGCGGGAGCAGATCAACCTGCCGGCCATCGTCAGTACGGCAGGTCTGCGGACACTGCGAGTGGAGCTTTCGGCTCCCAACGGCGTGGCTGATGAGAAGCCGTTGAACAACCGTCTGCGGCGGGAGATATTCGTCACCCAGCGGGAGCGGTTTCCTGTGGCGGTCAACAGTCCGGATCCCGTTTGTGCCGGTGGCAGCGCATTGCTTCGGGGGATATTCGAACAGCCCGGAGCAGTTTCCGTGGATTGGTATGACGCGCCGCTGGGTGGCAACCTGGTCGGCAGCGGCCAGTTGTTCGAGACCCCGATACTGACGGAGCCGTCGACATTCTATGCGGAGGCCACCTATACCCTACCCTTGGGTCCTGCGGACAACACGATAGGGGAAACCGCATCGGAAGACGAGCAGGACCAAGGATTGACCTTACGGGTATATGCGGACATCCGATTGAAATCGGTCAAGGTGTTCACCGAGAACACCGGTGCGAGGGCCATCATTCTGAAGACACCGGACAACGAGACGGTTTTCCAAAAAATCGCTTTTCTCAACCAGACGGGGGAAGTCAAGGTCAACCTCAACTGGGACATTCCCGCCGGCGAATACGAGCTGGTAAAAGCTTTGGGCAAGCCATTGTACCACAACACGGCGGGAGCCAGCTATCCCTACCAGATAGAGGGGGTTCTTTCGGTGGACGGAACCGTCAGCGGAGAAACGGAAGCATGGTACTACTTTTACGACTGGGAAGTCATGTTTCGGGAGCCTTGTGACAGGACGCCTGTGCAGGTGGACGTATTGGAAGGGAGTGTTCCACCCAGCATCACCATGGCAGCGGATCCGGACAGTGTGGACCTGACCAACGGTGGATCGGTCCAGTTCAGCGGGACATCGGCGGATATAATAACCGGTTGGTCATGGGATTTCGGCGATGGGAACAGCAGTACGGAGGCGCAACCAGTCCATAGTTACACCCAACCGGGAACCTATGTCATCAGCCTGACCGGCACCAGTGGTGACGGCTGCAGTGCGTATGTCCTGGACACGGTACAGGTTACGGCATCCGACATCAGCCACGTCTTTACGGCGGCAGGTGTAGCGGACCGATTTCTGGCGGTACCCAACCCGGTGAGCGGCCAATTGACGGTCTATCTCGACACATCATCACCGACACCGGTGGAAATCAGGGTATTGGATCTGACCGGAAGAACTGTCAAGGTAGATACCACCACAGCCCGACCGGGCGGATCCCAGGCTGTCATAGACATGCGCGATCTGCCGGGCGGGCTTTATGTGCTGACGGTCCGCATGGGGTCGGATTCATTGTACAGCCAGCGTTTGATAAAACTGTAGCCCCTGATATTTCAGCGAACAGGCACAACCAATTGCCGATACAAAGCAAAATTTGAGTTGAAGCCCATGGCTTGACCTGGGCTTCTTTGGGCCTCCTGTCACTCCTTCCACAGCTGACATCACGCAACCTGAAGATACCGCATGGAAAGTTTTTTTTAATCAGCAGGACATTTCCGGCCCACAACCACGCACAAGGAGAAGAAAAAAGCAGCCATCCTTGAACCATACGCTCATTACCACCTGCTATGAGGCCAGGGGCTAGCCAATGCCGTTGGCATGAACGAAGCAGCTGGCAGTGCCCCCTTGGCCACCAACATGTCGGCTGACCCAGCCAGGGCCGCATTAAATGGCTCTTGCAAATAGTCAAGCCGTTCGTACGAAGGATAGAGCGGGTCAACCCCCTACTCCATACGGAACCTACAAATTGATTTGTACCCTAGTGATCCGACAATTTGTTTTTCGCATAGCCATTCACGTCCTCTGTTTTGGGACAATCTCGTCGGAATTGCCATTCTTGGCCAAGTGCCGCCGTAAGAAAAGGTGCGCTTGCTACGTATTAACCGTCGTGGCAAGCGTTTTGGTCCACTGCCTTGACAAGGCCGAGGAATTTTACTTCGATAATTTAAAGAACATCAATAGACTTGTTGCGACGGGGTCATCAAAGGGTCAAAAAGGCTCTTTTCTTCCCACTTCGCTGACCCATCGCAACAAGTCTTATTCAAATTCGTCGTCTGATAATAAGAATCTATATGCGTATTCAACATTATTGATACTCCAATTACAGTAATTAGCGAATGTATACATTCAAGATTCGCATCCCGGCAGATCAACGCTTCGCGATGGCTAATCAAAACGGCACGATCGACATGGTGGCCAGTGTTTCCATGGTCACCACGCTACCGTCCTCCACGAGCAGGGTGCGGCCCACGGCAAGCACGCCGGCGGAGACCAGCACCGTATGGCCCGCGGGGATGACGACGTCGTTGCAGGTGTAGGGCGTGAAGCCTGTATCCCAGTTCTTGCCGTCGCTCCAGTGTACGCCGTCCCCGTTCCCGGTCCAGGTCACCAGCTCGTCCGCCACCGTCTCCACCACCTCCGTCACCGATGGCAAGGTGCAGCCGCTGTCCCCGAAGAGGGTCGCGACGCAGCTGTAGGTCCCGGCCGTCATGTTGCCGTGGACGGGATTGAACTGGTAGTTGTCGCCGGCGTCAGTCGAGTAGCCCCATTGGCCGCCCGCCGGGCCGTTCTGGATCGTCATGGTGATGGTCCCGTCAAAGTCCCCGCAGTTCTCCGGTGTGCTGCTTACAATCAGGTCGGGTGCGTCCACGGTCACCGTCGCCTGGCAGGTCCGGGTGTTGCCGTGGCCGTCTGATACCGTCAGCGTGACCGTGTTCGGGCCGTCGTCGATGCAATTGAACTGCGCGGGACTGACGCTCAGCGGCAGCAAAGTCCCACAGTTGTCGTAGGAGGCGGCGACATCCAGCACCGAGGCCGGGTTGAGGATGGCCAGGCCGGCCAGCACGATGGTCGTGTCCTTGCACACCACCGTGGGCTTGATCTTGTCCTGCACCGTCACCGTCGACTGGCAGTTGGAGGTATTCCCGTTGTTGTCCGTGACCGTCAGGGTCACGGTGTTCGGACCGATATGGCTGCAATCGAAGCCCGTCTGGCTGATGAACATCGTGTCGATGCCGCAGGCGTCCGTGCTGCCGTTATCGACCTGGGCGACCGAGAGCGAGGCCTGTCCGTTGATATCCAGCT
>JBEAQU010000027.1:0-18780 GCA_041163745.1 Bacteroidota bacterium | reverse complement strand
CACCCGGTCGTCGACCTCCTGAGATATCAGCTTGAGGAGCGCAATAGGGTTTGTCGTGGAGATGTTCTGCAGCCGGAAGTATTCCGATTCCTGGAAATACTTGAGAGATTCGAAAGTGGCCGAAGTGGACGACTTGGCAAATCCGAAATTCCGTCGCCCTATGTAGATGCTGTCCTGGTCCAACATGAAATCGATCCGTTCCACATCCACGTTGACCTTGGACAAGGAGAGGAAGAACGGATTACGGTCGTTGCCGCGTTTCCCGCGGGAAAGCTGCAGCTCCCGGGTAGGTATTTCGAATCGGACGTTGACGGAGGGATGATAGATAGAATCCTGCCCGAAGTACAGGATGGACTCCACGCTTTCCCCGATGATGCGTTCCTCTTGTTTTATGGTGAACAACTCCGCCTGTCCGTAATAGGAGACGATTTCCTTTTTGTTGCGTAGCAGGAGCGTGGCCTTCTGGTCAGCCGTACCGAAGCCGTACACGGTGGTCCCTTCCATGCGGAATCCTCCGATGAACTGGATCCCTTCTCCGAAATTGGATATCTCCAACAGGTTCTCCGCACTCTGGAAACGTGGATAGGAACCTTCCGTCGCTGGATTCTGGGAGACCAACTTGTCGCTGAAGATTCCTTCCACCATTTCCTCGCCGAAATACAATGGGTAATGCAGTCGCGCATTCTCCACGGTGTAAAGGCTTTTCTTGGTTTCCAACTGGTAGGATCCCAGTTCCACGAATACATCGGAATTCAGATCCAGTCTTTCCCAAGTCACGATGCCGCCCTGTCCGCGCCACAAATGTTCCAATGGGTAGTAGGTGCCTCCCGTACGTTGGATGACGATGGAATCACTGCCCCGTTTGGCGGTCAGGTCGAGCTCCCGAAATCTTACCACCGGCGCCTTGTTCACATATTCGAGTTGGAATTCTGCTCCCTTGCATAGCCAGGAGGTGCCGAGATCGGAATACCGTATGGCTTGCTTTTCGAAGAAGCCGGCGCTGAAGGCCAGAAATTCCTGTACGCCGGAAAACCGGCGGTTCTGCACATCGTCCAGCAGACTGTCCACTATGTTGTTCCAGGTGTCGAAAACGATCTGCTCGACCTGGCTGGTTTTCAATAGGCAGAGTACATTCAGGTATTCGGAATAGTACGGGGAAACGGGTACCCGCTGATGCAACATGATGTTGCAGGTCTTCCTGATCCTCGCCAGGTCCTCCTCACGGAACAGTCCGGTCCCCGCATAGCGGTCGAACTTCTTGAAATTGTCGATCGTCCTGGAATTTCTGGAGGCGGTGATATGGTCTCCCAATTCCTTAAGGAAGGTGTTCCTGTTTTCGGAGAA
The DNA here is from genome assembly GCA_041163745.1 of Bacteroidota bacterium. Classification (GTDB taxonomy): domain Bacteria; phylum Bacteroidota; class Bacteroidia; order Chitinophagales; family Saprospiraceae; genus UBA6168. Next base: position 17,436 of record JBEAQU010000027.1, on the reverse strand, counting down.
CTCCTCGATTTTCTGCGCGGTCAGGGTAAGCGGCCCCGACATCCAACAACATGCCGTGAGGATGAACCAAATCAAATACCTGCATTGCAATGCGCTCGTTTTGCTCATCTGCCATTGATTTACAGCGGAAGAGTCGGGAGGACAAACTTTCCCGCATCCGCGTCTCGCCTGGTAAATGCTCCTGTTTCGTCAGGCTGACCTACCGAACAGGACCATGGCCCACCCGTTCAGCTGGCTGCTTGCATGCGCTTGCAGGCCATACGATCGGGCCGCTTCCACCAACATGTCACTGTCTGTCGTCAGAAAACCCGAACAGACAAGAATGCCTCCCGGAAAGAGGTGCTCATGGAACCAGGGCAACCCTGCCAATATGATGTTGCGGTTGATATTGGCCATTACTATATCGAAAGGTTCATCGGTTACGTCCTGCAGGTCTCCTTCCCGTACCTCCACGTTCTCGGCACCGTTTCGGAGAATATTGTCCAGGCTATTGGAACATGCCTCCAGGTCGTTGTCTATTGCCAACACTCGTCGAGCACCCATTCTGGACGCAAGGATGGCGAGAATACCCGTCCCGCATCCGTAGTCCAACACGCGCTTGCCTGAAAATGACAGGCTTTCCATTGCTTCCATGACCATGGTCGTCGTCTCATGGTGTCCGGTACCAAACGCCATTCGGGGGTCTATCACCAACTCGTGCCGGACACCCTCCTGTGGGGTGTGGAAACTGGCACGCACGGCGCAGAAATCCCCAATGCGTACCGGATGGAAATTCGATTCCCAAACCTCATTCCAGTTCTGGCCCGGCACCAGACTGATGTCCGTCGTCAAAGCGTATGCATCTGTGAGTGTCCGGACATAATTTCGTTCCGCTTCGTCAAACGCATGCTCCCGTACATAGGCGGAAATGCCGTCGTCCTGCTCTTCGAATGACTCGAATGCCCTCTCGGAGAGGAACGCCAAGAGTATTTCCCTCAATTCCTGTGGCGCGGACATATGCACACGGTAGTAGTTCATATGGCGGTAGGATTAATCGGTCGTTGATTGCGCATAGGCGGAAGATCTATCCTGCCTGCACCGCATCCGAAATCTTTTGGTAGGAAACCGTTGCGGCTGCGTACCCGAGCGTCGCATCCAGCCGGATATCCGGCGCGGCATGTTGCAATCCCATCCGAATGATGGCGAGGTGGTGAATGGCATGGTCATGCGCGAACATCATTTCTCTTCCGACTGTGGAGTCCACCTCCGTCCGCTCCTTATCAGATTGCCCTGTGAAATCGGTGGCCACCCGTACGGCAATGGATACATCCGCCTTCCGCAGCTGTTCCAGGCATCCGTACAGCATGGCAGACGCATACCCGGGTTGTGTCTCTGTCCGTCGGTCTCGCTCACGACTGGCATAGTCGATCCTCCGTTCGGGTATGCCTTGGGAGAGACATCGGTAAAATTCGACGATATGTCGGAAATGTTGCCCGATGGAGGAGCCATTGAACAAGGCCAGCGGTTGCCCGTACAGATCCTCCGGAATTCGACTCAACAGACCGGTCAGTTGCCGAATCATCCGTTCGTTACCATCCATGCAGGTGTTGTCCATTTTCGTGTTGTTTCCTGTCGATTGTGCAGGAGGACGTTCATCGGGACTTCGAAGCACCTCGCGCAGGCTAACGTTGTGATTAAGATAAAAGTATGCCTGCGGAATTAATTTTCAACCAACCTGGCACATACTTGACTCCCTCACGCCTGTCGGTAAGCCTACAAGATGTCGCCGAACCAGGCGAGGTCCTTCTCGATCTGCCGGCATACCGAGGACAAGGTCCGTAGGAATTCTTCCTTGGTCTGCCGGATTTTGTCGAGTTCCTGTTCAAGTTGGGTGGCGTCCGCGGATACTTCCGCCTCCGCAAGATGTATCTTTTCCTGTAGCTGCGCCATCTCAGCACGCCAGGCAGCCAGTTCGGATTTCCTTTGGTCCATCCTGCGCTGCCTTGCGGCGATGCGCGAATCCATCTGCTGACGCAGCGCCGCTTCGAAGCGACCCTCCTCCCCTTCCAATACCCGACGGTAGTGCCGACCGGTGTCCAGCAGCTTTTCTTTGGACAGCCCGACGGTCGTCGCGGTGATGTACGCCGACCGAACGGCCGTTTCCGGCGGGATGCCGGAATCCTCCAGGCGGGACATGGCCGCCTTGAATGCAAGGTACTCGAACCCTTCCTGTTGATGTTGGCGCAAGGCTGACACCAGGAAGGAAAGGCTCTTCTCATCCACCAAGTCTTCCTGCCCGAACGCCTTCAATAGGTCTGCTTCCATGTTCTTCACGCTGTTGCAAGCGGAAACCCGGACTTGCGCGGTTGTAGGAACAAACGACCCGTCCGGACCGGCCCGCCGGTATGATTCCGGATGGCAATCCTCTGCGACCGGTTTCTGCAAAGATATGAAACCTGTTCGTCCTGATAATGATAATAATAATTACCCGTTTCCATTTCTGTCGCCGCCCTCTGTTGCCTATTCTTTGTGCAAGGTACCTACCCTATGGTTCAATTCATTATTTTGCACCCGCCTGTCGGTAGCCTCCTTGTCGTAGGCTTACACCGATGGAAAAAGGTGCCATGCCGGCATCGGTCGAACACCAATCCATAGGTAACAATGAAAAGAATCATTCTTCTCCTTCTGCTGCAGGCTGGTTTGCTTACCCTTCCCCTGCACGCCCAGACCAAGCCGGACATTCTCTTTCATGCTCCGTCCACGCTGACTGCCTGGCATCCGGTGGAGGAGCTCTCCGGCAACCGTGACAAACTGCTCGGCTTGCCATGGCAAGAATCCCATGTCTGCCTCATGCAAACGGACCTACTGCCGGACAAAGAGACCCAGGCAAACCTGCTGGCGGAAGGAATCCGCCTCCTGGAATACCTTCCCCATCATGTGTACCTGGTATCCTTGCCGATCAACGTCGGTGAGGAACTGCTCTCTCGTTCCGGATTCGTCGCCTTCCATCCGCTTTCACCCAGCATGAAAGTCCGACAAGACCTTCTCCGGCCGGAACTGCCTTCCTGGATCCGGTCCGGAGGCCGAATCGAGCTGATGTTGAAGTATCACCGTCATCTCGACCGACCGTCGGTATTGGAAGCTTGCGCGACGCACGGCATCGAGGTGCTCAGACAGAACAGTTTCGACAATTTCCTGCGCATCTCCGTTGCCGAAGCACAGATCGGCAGCATCGCCGCTTTGCCATGGGTCGCATTTCTGGATGCCGTTCCGGAGCCGGATGTCCCGGATGATGTGAACGGACGTGCCATCCATCGTTCCAATGCAATCGACGCATCCTTTCCCGGCGGCCGCCATTACGACGGATCCGGTGTCCATATCCTGGTTCGCGACGACGGGGCCGTGGGGCCTCACATTGATTTCAAGGGCCGTATCGACAACAGTCTCACCGAACCACAGATCGGTAGCCATGGCGATGGGGTCGGAGGTATCATGGGCGGTGCCGGCAACCTGGACCCACGACAAAAGGGAATGGCTTCCGGCTCTTTTCTGTATGTGGTCAACTACGAAGCCGATTTTCTGGATGAAACGATGGACCTCCATACGCAACAGGACGTGCTGGTGACGAACTCCTCCTATTCCAACGGCTGCAATACAGGTTATACCGCCATCACGGAAACCGTCGACCAGCAACTGTACCTGTTTCCCACCCTGATGCACGTTTTTTCCGCCGGCAATTCCAACAACACCAATTGCGGATATGGTGCCGGCAACCAATGGGGTAACATCACCGGGGGGCACAAACAGGCCAAGAACTGCATCACCACCGCCAATCTCGATGCCGACACCGAACTGGCGAACTCTTCGAGCCGCGGCCCTGCACACGACGGCCGGTTGAAGCCCGACATCGCCGCCCACGGGCAGGGCCAGGTGTCTACGGACGAAGGAAACACTTATCAGGTGTTCGGCGGCACCTCCGCCGCAGCTCCGGGTATTGCGGGGGTCATGGCGCAGCTTCACCAGGCCTACCGCGAATTGAACAATGGGGAAACCGCTCCTGCCGCTCTGCTGAAGGCCGCCCTGCTGAACGGCGCCAACGACCTGGGCAATGTCGGTCCTGATTTCCGTTTCGGTTGGGGACATGTCAATGCCCTGCGTGCCGTTACGGTCCTGGAGGAACAACGTTATCTCTGGGCGACAGTCGAAGCAGGCGCCACCAATACGCACCCTATACAGATCCCGGACGGAATGAAGGAAGCAAGGGTTATGGTTTATTGGCATGATCCCGCAGCCTCCGTCATGACGACCAAGGCCTTGGTGAACGATCTGAATATCCGCCTGGTTTCCTCCGACACGACCATCCATCTCCCCTGGGTGCTGGACCCGACTCCCAACGTCAACGCCCTTCAATCACCCGCTGTCAAAGGGGTTGACAACCTCAACAATATGGAACAGGTTTCCATCGCGTATCCCGTTCCCGGCTCCTATACCTTGGAAGTAATCGGTTCGGAAATCCCGTTCGGCGAACATGACTACTGGGTGGTTTGGGAGTTTCTGGAGCCCGGCCTTACCTTGACCCACCCGACCGGCGGCGAAAGTTTCGGCCCGTCTGATACGGTACGAATTCATTGGGACGGCATAGGTATTTCCGACAGCATCCTGGTTGAATGGCTGGATGAAAACATGATGCCGCTCAGCGTGGTGGGTATGGTCCCGCCCGGCACCACCTTCCTCGACTGGGTCGTTCCTGCCGACGCGGCCGGCCACTTCCAGCTGAGGATTTCCTCCGCCGGCCACAGCGACCAGACCGCGGCTCCGTTTGACATCCTCGCCCGTCCGAACGGGTTGGTGGTCAGCTCCGTATGCCCGGATGCCATTCACATCGAATGGAATCCCGTAGAACCAATTTCTTCCAGCGGCCCCGTCAGCTATGAAATCAATCTTTTGGGAGACCTTTATATGGAACCCGTCGATACTGTCGATACGCCTTACACGTCGATCCCGCCTATCAACGGCAACCCTTTCGAGGAACATTGGATCGCCATCCGCACGCTGGCAGAGGGAGCCTTGCGAAGCGAACGTACCGTTGCCATTCCATACCAAGGCGGCCTGCTCAACTGTCCGCAACAACTCGATGCCCTGGTCCAAACCATCCTGTCGCCTGGTTCCGGCGACCTGGAAGCCTGCGAGGGCACTGAACTTACCGTCCGTATAGCGCTGCGGAACGACGGGTTGCAGGCTATCACCGACCTGCCTGTCACCTACCGCTTGGATGATGAGCCACCCGTACAGGAATTCCTGCCAAACGTCGCAGCCGGGGAAACCCTGGCCTATACCTTCCTGACGCCGTTGCCAACCCTGGATCCGGGGCCGCATACCATAAGGGTCTTCACCGCCCTGCCGGGTGACCAGTTCCTTTTCAACGACACGGCTGTCCATACTTTCCAGCTGGCGTTGCTGTCCGTCCAGCCGGCCATCACGGATTATGCGGAAGGGTTCGAAAATCCGGATTTCCCGCCGCCCTCCTATACGGTCGGAAACGCTGACCAGGACATCACATGGACTCGGAAGACGGCCTTCGGTGCCAATGGCAGCGCTACCGCTGCCGCATTCGTCAACAATTATGATTACGCCGCCTTCGGTGCCGAGGATATCCTCCGCACCGTACCGGTGGACTTAGGTGACGCCTCCCTACCCTATCTGTCATTCGACCTGGCTTACGCTTACTACAACGATGATTATTTCGATGGACTCCGGGTGGAAATTTATGAAGATTGCGGGTGGTCCTTCGGTGGGGTGCTCTATGAAAAGTTCAAGGACGAGTTGGCAACCGTGAATCCACAGACCAGCGTGTTCACTCCCAATTCTTCAAACCAGTGGCGGAAAGAGACAATCGACCTGTCCGCTTTCGTCGGAAAAACAGTTCAGCTTAGGTTCGTCAACGTTTGCGGTTACGGCAATTCCCTGTATGTGGACAATATCCAGCTGTTCGACTACCTGCCACCGGTCGCCGGTTTCCAGACCTCGGACTCCATCCTTTGCCAGGGTCTCCCGGTGACATTCACCAGCACCGCCACCGGCGGGGATCTGTCCTATGAATGGGACTTCGGCAGCGGTGCAACTCCGGCCACCGGTCTCGGCGCAGGCCCGTTCTCCGTCGTCTATGGCCAACCGGGAATCGTAACCCCTACCCTTACCGTGACCAACGACCTCGGTTTTTCCGTTTGGGAAAGCAACATCGAAGTCGATCCCCTGCCATCCCCTGGTTTTGAATTCGTCCTGTCCGGAAACACGGTCACCTTCGACAATACCTCTCTGAACGGTTTGGGCTACCTCTGGGACTTCGGTGACGGCAACTTCTCCCTGAACAACGCGCCACAGCATACCTATGCAGAACCGGGCATTTATTCGGTCACCCTCTCCGCAACCAACGATTGTGGAACAATGAGCGTTACCAGGGAGCTGGACATACTTGTTGGAACCGTCCTGCCGGCCCCGACACCCGGATTGTCCCTTGCCGTGCATCCCAATCCCAGTCCTTCCGACATACGGCTACACATCCACAGCGACATGACTGCCGACATCACCGTCCGGCTGCTTTCCGTGACAGGCCAATTGCTGGCACAGCGCTCGGATGCGGTCCGCAACGGTCGTCAGGTCTGGACATTCGACGGATCAGGACTTCCGGCCGGCATATACCTGGTGGAACTCCTGTCAGCTGGGCAACACATCACCAAACGCATGGTGCTTCAACATTGACAACGTGCTGACTTTACGAAAGAAAAAAAGCGAATCCGTGCACACGGATTCGCTTTTTTCTCTCAAAGAATCGAAAATATTACTTTCCAGCCTTGAGCTGCACGACAAGATCAAACTCGTCATAGATGGTTCTGTCGCCGAGTTCGTCGAAGAAACTGCCACTGCCGAAACGGACGTCGTAGTCAGAACGGTCCAACTTCAAAGTGGCCGTCGCGGTCAATTGTCCATCCGTTTCCTGCACAACGGCGTCGAATTTGATTTCTTTGGTGATGTTCTTGATGGTCATGTTCCCGATGACCTTATATTCACCCGGCTTGCCACGGGAGATGACCCGAGTCGTCTGGAAGCGTGCCGTGGGATGATTCCCCACCCCGAAGAAGTCGTCGGACTTGAGATGCCCCTCCAACTTTTCCTTCCCGCCGCCTTGTATGTCCTGTACCGTGATGGAGCCCATGTCCACTACGAAGCTGCCCGCTGTGAACATACCCTTGTCGTCAAGCTCCAAGGTTCCGCTCTGTAAGCTGACCACACCGTAATGCTCGCCTGTCACTTTGTATCCTTTCCATTGCACCATGCTCTGCGCGGCGTTCACCTGGTAACTGCCACCGGCAGGTGGGTTGGTGAAGGAAAGCGAACCGAAGACCATGATGGCCATCCATAGCTTGGAAAATTTCTGTACCTGCTTCATTTTTAAATTGTGTTTTGGTGAAGGAATAAATAGATGTATGTACATGTATTAACAGGCAATTGTGGAGAATGTTTCGACGCTCGAAAAAAACGCGGGAAGGGCCCTGCCTGTAGGATTTCATTTTCATCCTCGCAGCTTGTCGAGCAGGTCGCTGAGCATACCTGCCTCCGCCTCCGTCAGAAAGTTTCCGGCTTGCGCAGTATCTTTGGCGATGACCTCCGAGGCTTTCTCAAGCAAATCGAGACCGGCTTCCGTCAGCCATATCGCTGCGAAACGGTGGTCTGCCGGATTGGTCTCCTTGGTCACCAGCCCTTTGTCAATGAGTTTGACCACCAACCTGGATGCGTTGGACGATTTGTCCAGCATCCGGCTGGTCAGCTCCCGGATACACATCGGTCGACGGAAGCCCCGAACGATTCTCAGCACATTGAACTGCTGTGGGGAAATGCCGAACGGCATCAGCAATCCTTTCTGCCGCAAGCTCAACCAGCTTGCGGTGAACAGGATATTGACCTGGGCCTTCTGGAGGTTGTTTTGGAATTTTTCCTGCCTGATTTCAGCTTCTATTTTCATGGCGTTCGGTTGTCCCTCATTTTTTGGGAAGTGTAAATAACCCATTTTTTAGGTATGTGGCTTTCCGGTAGGTAAATAAACCGGTAAGGAAAAAGTTCGGGGCGGCAGTCATATTGGTTTGAATTTTGAATATTTTAATATGTATAGAGTATAGACAGGCGCGCTTTCATCAAACCTGCATTTTCTTGTACAGTTACCGTAAGTGTTTTTCTCTTGAAATACCGTTGTTGAGAGGTGCAAGGGAGGGCTGTAAATCGAACAGCGTCCACAGAATATCGTGATGCGGGCATACCTGTCCCATGGCAGGGCGGATTTACGGGCTGTATTTCCAGGGAATTTCTGTGGTGGTTGGTTTGTCATAGTCCTGCACAAATCTTGAAATTAGCCGAACGGAAACATTCGACAGCCTAAAGTAGGGTTACGGCGGATGTCTTCGCTGGAGCTTCCGACCCAGCTACGGATGCTGCGCTCCGCCAGGCATTTTCCCCGGATGTCATCGATTTTCAAACGAATTCGTCATGCTAAACAAATACAGCCGAAAGATCACCCAAGGAGACGAACACCCAGGCGCACAGGCCATGTTGCACGCCATCGGACTGACGACCGAGGACCTGGCCAAGCCCCAGATCGGCATCGTCAGCACGGGCTGGGACGGTAACCCGTGCAACATGCATTTGAACGGCATCGCCTCGCGTATCAAGTCGTCTGTGGACAAGGAATCCTTGATCGGTTTGATATTCCATACCATCGGCGTCAGCGACGGCATCTCCATGGGAACACCCGGCATGCGATTCTCCTTGCCTTCCCGGGATATCATTGCCGACAGCATCGAAACCGTCGCATCCGCACAATGGTATGACGGCATTGTGGCCGTGGTGGGTTGCGACAAGAATATGCCGGGAGCCATGATGGCCGTCGGCCGGCTCAACCGGCCTGCCATCCTGGTGTACGGAGGGACCATCAGCCCGGGTTGCCATGCCGGAAAAGCGCTGGACATCGTCTCCGTCTTCGAAGCATACGGCCAGAAAATAGCAGGCCAACTTTCGGTGGAGGATTTTCGTTCGATTGTTCGTCACGCCTGTCCCGGTCCGGGTGCCTGCGGCGGTATGTACACCGCCAATACCATGGCCTCCGCCATCGAGGTCATGGGCATGTGTCTTCCTGGTAACGCCGCCATTCCGGCGCAACATCCTGACAAGCAAGCGGACAGCGACCGCATCGGTGCCGCCATGTTGAATCTGCTGGAGAAAGACATCAAACCCAGGGACATCCTTACCAGGGAGGCTTTTGAGAACGCCATTTCCCTGATAACGGTCCTCGGAGGCTCCACCAATGCAGTCATTCATTTGCTCGCGATTGCCAAATCGGTCGGCGTTCCGCTGCAAATTCGTGATTTTCAACGAATTTCCGACAAGACACCTTTCCTGGCGGACCTCAAGCCAAGCGGAAAATACGTCATGGAAGACCTGTTTCAAATCGGTGGCATCCCCGGTGTCATGAAACTGATGTTGGAGAACGGGTTCCTGCACGGAGACTGCCTGACCGTCACCGGAAAGACCATAGCGGAAAACCTGTCCGAACTCCCTGGCCTGAGCCCCGGACAGGATATCATCCGCTCTTTCGACCAGCCAATCAAGGAAACCGGTCATATCCAAATCCTTTTCGGCAACCTGGCCGCCGAGGGTGCCGTTGCCAAGATCACCGGAAAGGAAGGCCTTTCCTTCACCGGCACAGCCAAGGTGTTCGATTCCGAAGATGCTGCCAACGAGGCCATTTCCGCCCGTCGCATAGCACCAGGGGACGTGGTCGTCATCCGGTATTGCGGTCCGAAAGGAGGCCCGGGGATGCCGGAAATGCTGAAACCTACCTCCGCCATCATGGGCGAAGGCCTGGGCAAGTCGGTGGCGCTGATTACGGACGGCCGATTCAGCGGCGGCACCCATGGGTTCGTCGTTGGGCATATCACGCCCGAGGCGGCGGACGGCGGTCTGATAGCCCTCCTGCAGGATGGAGATACCATCACCATCGATGCCAACCGGAACCTGCTGGAAGCCGACCTCAGCCCGGAGGAAATCGAAAGGCGCGGTGCAGCCTGGCGTGCCCCTGTCCGCCAGCTTTCCGGCATGCTCCGGAAATATGCCCATGTGGTCTCGTCCGCCAGCGAAGGTTGTGTGACGGACGAGGTTTCCTTCTGATTCCGCGTCCCGCCCCTTGAACCGACATCTCATCATCCACAACTTAAAGTCATGGTGAAGCAGCAAATCCTTTCCGAAGCAAAACAGGAGTCCTTTTCCGCCGAGACGGAACGTATCACCGGTGCGGAGGCCATACTCCGTTGTCTGATCGCAGAAGGTGTGGACACCATATTCGGCTATCCGGGCGGCGCCATCATGCCCGTTTACGACGCGCTCTACCACTACCAGGACCGTCTCCGGCACATCTTGCCTAGACATGAACAAGGTGCCATCCATGCTGCGGAAGGTTATGCCAGGGTCACCCGCAGGACCGGGGTGTGTTTGGCCACGTCCGGCCCGGGTGCCATGAACCTGGTGACCGGCCTGTCCGATGCATTGCTGGACTCCACCCCGCTTGTGTGCATCACCGGACAAGTGGCCGCCCATCTGCTGGGATCCGATGCCTTCCAGGAAACGGATGTCATCAACACCACCCTTCCCATCACGAAGTGGAATTACCAGGTTACCCGGGCCGCAGAAATTCCTGCGATCCTCGCCAAGGCCTTCTTCGTGGCCAACAGTGGCAGGCCGGGCCCGGTAGTCGTCGATATAACGAAAAATGCCCAGACAGAGTGGATGGATTTCCGCTATGTCGCCAGACAACCGATCCGGAGCTACCACCCGGCTCCAAAACCGCGCATGCAGGACCTTCATTCCGCCGCCGCCCTTATCAACGCGGCGGAAAAGCCCTTCATCCTGGCAGGCCACGGCATCCAGATTTCCGGAGCGGAGGATGCCTTCCGGACATTCGTCGAAAAGACGGGCATTCCTTTCGGGTGCACCCTGCACGGCCTTTCCACCTTGCCCAACGACCATCCGTTGCACATGGGTATGCTGGGCATGCATGGCAACTATGGTCCCAACATCAAGCAAAACGAATGTGACGTACTGATTGCCATCGGGATGCGATTCGATGACCGGGTGACCGGCAACCTGTCCAAATACGCCAAACAGGCCAAAGTCATACATATTGAAATCGACAAGTCGGAAATCAACAAGAACGTCCCGGCGGATGTGGCCATTCTTTCCGATGCACGGGATGCACTCCTCAAACTGCTGCCGTTGGTGGAGGAAAAGACTTATCCGGCGTGGATAGCCGGCTTCCACGAATGCGACCGCATCGAAGCGGAAAAAGTGATCCGGCGCGACTTGTCCCCCCATCCCGGGGACCTGATCAACATGGGGCTGGTTGTCCGTGAAGTTTCCGACCAGACGCTCGGCGCCGCCATTGTAGCAACGGATGTCGGACAGCATCAGATGGCCGCCGCTCGCTACTACCGGTTCAACGGATCCAACCAATGGGTCTCTTCCGGCGGTGCCGGCACCATGGGATTCGGCCTGCCTGCCGCCTTCGGTGCCAAACTGGCGAAACCCGGGCAACAGGTCGTCGCCTTCATCGGAGACGGCGGCTTCCAGATGACACTGCAGGAACTGGGCATGTGCGCCCAATGGAATGTGGCGGTGAAGATCGTGCTCCTTGACAACAACTATCTCGGCATGGTCCGGCAATGGCAGCAACTCTTCTTCGACCGCCGATATTCTTCCGTCGCACTTCAAAATCCGGATTTCCTGAAAATTGCCGAAGGATTCGGTGTGCCCGGCCGATCCATCAGACAGGCAGCGGAACTGAAGGACGCCGTGGCCGAGATGCTGTCCGCACCCGGTCCGTTCCTGCTGCACGTCCGGGTGGTGCAAGAGGAAAACGTGTTCCCTATGGTTCCGGCCGGTTGCGGTGTCGATGAAATCATCCTGGAACCCTTGCCGGTCCAAAGCTGAAAAGGGTTCCTCACCACCACTATTGTTCCCCGTTCCAACAAAGCACAGGTATGTCGAACATCAAGGAATATACCATCACCGTTTTCTCGGAAAATCAGACCGGCCTTCTGACACGCGTCACTTCCGTGTTCACGCGCCGGCATGTCAACATCGAAAGTCTGACCGTTTCCAAGTCCTCCATGCCAGGCATCCACCGCTTCACCATCGTGGTGCTTGTTACCCAACAAATGGTGGAGACACTGGTGGCGCAACTGGACAAACAGGTGGATGTGCTCAAGGCTTTCTGCTACGAACGGGATGAGATCGTTTTCCAGGAAATCGCCCTCTACAAAGTGCCGATGTCGGTGTTCAGAGGATCTTCCAATATCGAGACTCTTATCCGGAAGCACAATGCACGGGTCTTGGATATGCAGGAGGAATTTCTCGTGCTGGAAAAATCAGGCCATCAATCCGAAACGGAAGCGCTGTTGGAGGAACTGCGGCAACTGGGTATCTATGAATTCGTCCGTTCCGGCCGGGTGGCGATTGTGAAGCCGATGGAACGTCTCAGCAGCTACCTGCAGTCCCTTACGGAGGACAGCGTCAATTGAACCGAACCTACGGGATTTCAAAAAGACAACACTACTTATCAAAACTTCAGACAATGGCAACAATGAATTTCGGCGGCGTCGAGGAGAACGTCGTGACCAGGGAGGAATTTCCGTTGGCAAAAGCCAGGGAAATTCTCGAGCAGGAAACCATCGCAATCATCGGATACGGTGTACAGGGCCCCGGGCAGGCGCTCAACCTCGTCGACAACGGCTTCCATGTCATCGTCGGCCAGCGTTTTCCCTCCCGGAGCTGGGATAAGGCTGTCGCCGACGGATTCGTCCCTGGCGAGACTCTCTTCTCCATCGAGGAAGCATGCGAAAAAGGCACCGTCATCCAGTACCTGCTGTCTGATGCCGCCCAAATCGCCCAATGGGATACGGTGAGGAAATACCTGCGTCCTGGTAAGGCGCTGTATTTCTCCCATGGTTTCGCCATCACCTACAAGGAGAGAACCGGGATCGTACCGCCGCCCGACGTAGATGTCATTCTGGTCGCCCCCAAGGGATCCGGCACCAGCCTTCGGCGGATGTTCCTGGAGGGAAAAGGCTTGAATTCCAGCTATGCCATTTTTCAGGACGCCACTGGGAAGGCTTTCGAAAGGGTCGTTGCCCTAGGCATCGGCATCGGGTCCGGGTATCTCTTCGAGACTTCTTTCCAAAAGGAGGTTTATTCCGACCTGACCGGGGAACGGGGTACGCTGATGGGGGCCATCCAAGGAATCTTCGAAGCACAATACAATACCCTCCGCAAACGGGGCCACACTCCCAGCGAAGCATTCAACGAAACGGTCGAGGAACTAACCCAGAGCCTCATGCCCCTGGTCGCCGAAAACGGTATGGATTGGATGTACGCAAATTGCTCTACCACCGCGCAACGGGGCGCCCTGGATTGGAAGGACAAATTCCGCGATGCCGTGACTCCCGTCTTCGAAGCGCTCTATGACAGCGTGGCCGCCGGTAAAGAGGCACAACGGTCCATCGACAGCAACAGCCAGCCGGATTATCGCGAAAAATTGGAAGTGGAACTGAAAGAGTTGCGGGAAAGCGAAATGTGGCAGACCGGCGCCGTTGTGCGCAGCCTGCGTCCGGAAAGGCAGGACAAGTAAGTTTCCTCCCGCCCCCCTGCTCTGTTGTACGGCACAAACTGGCTTCTTCCGCCGTCCTCCTTCCGACTCAGGTCGGAAGGAGGACGCTGAGGCGGAGACAAGCTTGCAGGTCCACCGCTCGTCCAGGTTTCTCCAGCACTTCTTCCGCTCCGGCGTATCGCAGGAATTTCTTTTCTTTGCCTGGCATGCATACAGCGTCCCTGTTTTTCTGGATTTCCTTGTCGGTCGCCGGCTACACCTACCTGGGATATGGCCTCCTCTTGTTTTTGATGTCCCGGACAAAGGCATTCCGCTTCGGCGGGCATGGCTTGTCAAATGATGTGCGGGAACCGCCCCTTCCTCGGCTGACCCTCGTCATCGCCGCCTACAACGAGGTGGATGTCATTTCGGATAAGATCGCCAATTCCCTGGCATTGGATTATCCCGCTCATTCCTGGCAAATTCTTGTGGTCACGGACGGATCCACGGACGGGACGGATTTGCTCGTTGAACAGCTGGCTGTCGCATCCGGGACGGATGCCCCGCCCATCCGCTTGTTTCACCAGCCGGAACGGAGAGGGAAGATGGCTGCCGTCGACCGGATCCTGCCTTTCGTGGATACGGCGGTCACGGTTTTTACCGATGCGAACACCCACCTCAACCAACAGGCCCTTCGGCGGCTGGCGAGCCACTTCCAACACCCGGCGGTAGGCGTCGTCGCGGGTGAGAAACGTATCCGAATGCAGCCGGATGACGCTGCATCCACGCGAGGAGAAGGTATCTATTGGCGATATGAGTCCAGGTTGAAAGCTTGGGAATCTGCCATTCTTTCCTGTAACGGAGCTGTCGGCGAGCTGTTCGCCATCCGCACCCACCTGTACCGCCGGCTGCCGGCCGATACCCTGACGGAAGATTTCGTCTTGTCCATGACCATTGCCATGGAGGGATACCGGATCATCTATGAGCCTTCGGCATACGCCGTGGAGAACGGGAGCCCGGATATGGGAGAGGAATACAAGCGGAAAGTCCGCATCGCCGCCGGCGGACTCCAATCCCTTTGGCGGCTTCGTGGCTTGTTGAATCCGTTCCGACATGGGATGCTGACCTTTCAATTCATATCGCACCGCCTTTTCCGTTGGGTACTCGCGCCCCTGGCACTGCCTGTGCTTTTCCTCTCCAATCTGTGGCTGCTTGACAAGCCTGCCGGATGGCCGCCGCTACTCTTTTTTTGCCAAGTGCTGTTTTACTTGCTGGCAGGCGTGGGATTCATCCGCAGAAATCATAAAACGGAAAATAAGATTATCTTTATTGCCTATTATTTCTGTTTCCTGAACTTTGTCATGTATGCGGGGGCCTGGCGGCTGGCCAGGGGCAGACAATCCGTTGTATGGGAAAAAGCCAGGCGATCTTCCAGCCGCTGAACGGGTCTTTCCGGAATGGCCGCGGTGGGCATGCTTGTCAGCCGTTATTCCGCTTTTTTCACCAAAACGATGGTTCAGCATCCTTCCCATCCTTCCAATCAGAGCGTATGAAGCCAACTCCTTTACTGAGCCTGCTGTTTTGCTTGTCGTACGGCGCCCTGCTCGCTCAACCGTCGAATGACGAATGCAGCGGATTGGTCTATTTGGGAGAGGCACCTGTCTGTCCGTCGACGGACACGTTCAACAACGTGAATGCCACCGTATCCACGGTCTTTTCCACGCCATCCGAAAACATTCCAACCTGTTTCACCGGTGGCGTGGTCGATCGAGACGTCTGGTTTTCCTTCACGACCCCGGCAGACGGCAGCGCGCCAGACCTCACCGTCCGACTGCAGGCCGTGGATGGACCGCACGGAGCGATCACACAGCCCCAGCTGGCGGTATACCGAGGGGATTGCCTGTTGGACGAATTGCAGGAACTTTCCTGCGTCACCGCTCCGCCGGGCGGCACCGACCTGGAGCTGGACCTCCTGGGGCTGACCCCCGGTCTCCCTTATTTTGTCCGGGTGAGCGATTGGTCCGCATCCGCCTCCCCCAACTGGGGAGACTTCGTGCTGTGTGTGGAGGCGTTTGTCCCCGTCTTTCAAATGGGTGAGGATGACGGATCCGAAGCCTGTTACGGTACCTTGTACGACAGTGGCGGAGCGGACGGAGACTACGGCAACAACGAATTCCATACCTTCACCATATGCCCGGATCAGTTCCACCAATGCATCATCCTGGACATCAGCTCATACGACCTGGAATTCAGCTACGACATCCTGCAGGTTTATGCCGGCGACACACCCTCCGGACTTCAGCTTGGCAGTTTCACAGGCAGCGGCGGCGGGGTGACCTTGCAATCAAACGGAAGCTGCGTAACGGTCGTGTTCGACAGCGACGGTTCCGTTTCGGACAATGGTTTCGAACTTTCATGGACTTGTTCGCCGGATACTTGCGACATCCCGCCACCGATATCCTGTGAAAGCGCCGTGGCCGTGGGCAGCCTGCCGTTTTTCGTCGACGGAATATCCACATGCAACGCAGGTAACAACTACCAGGCGGGTCCTTGCAACACCGATGCGTGGATGGCCACCGAGGATTATGTCTTCTCTTATGTTTCCAACGGCGGCGAATGCATCGCCGTGTCTGTTTCCGGTTCCGCGGATGGAACCGGACTGGGAATTTTCGACGATTGTCCGGATGTGGCAGTGTCCTGTCTTGCCCAGGCCGGCGGCGGAGCAGGTGCTTCCGACCCGGCTGTGAATTCCGTTTTCCTCGAATTGCCGGGAACTTATTACTTCGTCGTGGACAATGCGGGCGGATGTACGGACTTTCAGCTGTCCGCAGAAAAGGTAGCTTGTCCGGTGGTCTTCCCTTCCGCCGCTTTGTGCGAGGACGCGCTTTCGCTCAACGGTTGCGGTGAACTGCCTGCGGTGGTCAGTGTCGCACCCGGACAAGGGGATCCGTCTTTCCTCGTGGACGGAACAAATGACGGTTGCTGGGGGGCTTATCCGACCAATTTCACTTGGTTTTCCTTCCAGGCACAAGCGGACGGTGAGTTCGGTTTTGTCATGCAGGCCGCCGATCCGAACGAAGCATCCGATATCGATTTCCAGGTATGGGGTCCTGTTGCCGATCCAGCGGATCTTTGCACCTTCGCCCAACAGCACCAACCGGCAAGAAGCTCCTATGCCGCCGGTGCGGACCCGACCGGGATGACCCATATCCACCCTTCGACCGGCGTACCGGTGACGGACACCTGTGAAACCGCTACCGGTGATGACTTCGTCAGCCCCTTGCCGGTCACGGCCGGATCTTTCTATATCGTACTCATCAATGATTGGGGTAACCAGATCGTCAGTGGGGCCGTTTCCATTGATTTCGGTTCCACTTCTCCCGGGGTAATGGATGCGCTGCCGCTGACATTCACCATTTCCCCGGATACGGTCGTCTGTCCGGGCACTACCGTACAGCTTGCCGCTGCCGGTGGCGAAGTCTACCAATGGCTGCCCGAAGCAGGGTTGAGCTGCGTCTACTGCCCGGCTCCGCTTGCCACCGTAGACAGCAGCCAGGTGTACCGGGCCGTGATCCACACGGTATGTCAAACGGATACCCTTTCCACCCTGGTGGGCATACTCGAAGCCCATGCCGGACCGGATGCGACGGTCTGTACAGGGGAAACCTTCGTCATCCAGGGTGGCCCCGATTTTTCCGATATCGTCTATCAATGGACCGCCCCCGCCGGATTCCTCAGCTGCACCGATTGTCCCCAGCCGACGGTGACAGCCC
>JBEAQU010000026.1:0-61786 GCA_041163745.1 Bacteroidota bacterium | reverse complement strand
AGATTCTTTCTGGCCAGGCCTCCCGCTTCCCGGCTGGTTTGCTATGGATGGGTGACCTGACCGTATGGTTCAGCCATTGGGACGCAAAGAGGCCGCCTAAGCGACATATTGAATTGCACCCGTTCGCGACTCCCCGCGCGTGCGGAAGGATACGCCACCCTTTCATCCGGGCGTTCCGCCTTTTCCGCACCGACAGGCGCTGCCGAAGTAAGGAACGTGGGCAGCGCCTGTCCGGTTCACCTCTACCAGGCGTTATGCTGTCGGAGCATCCCGGATGACGTCGAATGTGGCGGCACACCCGTCTGGCTCGGAGCTGCCGCCGACTCACAAATCGCATCCTGCATGCCCGGCCTATGTAAACGAGTTGTCGAACCCACGTGCGTCCACCCGTCAATGAGCGCACCGGACTACCAATACCGGGGCCTCTGTTCATCGGCTGCCTGTTCCAGCCGATAGACTGGCGCTTCCCGGACAACCGGAGGATTTGCTCTCTCCACCGGCTTTCCGGTCATGTCGGCCGTCTCCATGGCCACCACCTCCACCACCGGGGTCCGCAAAACCTGGAAAGTCCCGGGGTCCACCGGTGTCACTGTCCATGCTCCTGCATCCGCGGGCCGGACCGCTGTGGCCGGCTCCTCTTCCCGTATGTCCGTCACAACCGCCGTGGACAATACCTTGAACTGTTCCACGGGAACCACCTGGTCGTACAGATACAAGGCATGTCCTTCGATCAGCCGGATCAGCTTTTCCGCATACAGGCTGTCCGTAGCATATCCGCAACGCCGCAGACCATGCGCCCATTGCCGGTAGTCGTCCTGTGGCAAGAGAAACAGGGAACGATATCGCTTCTGGTTGGTCAGGAAATCGGAATGGTCGCGAAAAGATTCGGCGATGTCCCGATATCGTCGGAAATGGGAAGGAGCCACTTCGTCGTCCATTTCTTGCACACAATCACCGCTCCAGTCGTTGTAACATTTGATTCCGAAGAAATTGTTGCCGGATACGGCGATCTTGCCCTTGCCCCAGTTGGATTCCAGCGCTGCCTGCGCCAGGGTGATGCTGGCAGGAATGCCGACCCGCATCATCTCCGCCGTCGCCATTCCGGCATAAGTTTCTATGAATTGTTGCTTCTCCTGAAAATTCGCCTTACTGGCCTGCAGGCCGACCAATACAATGAACAAGGTGATGAACGGACGCATAAAAGGGGTTTTTGCACGACCGACGGTGACAACATAGTTGAACTCCCCGTGCCGGTGCGGACCCGGTGGAGCCTGTTGTAACCACGGTCGTTCGTTCTGGATGATCGCAAAGTCTCGTGCACATGCACGAAACCGTATCTCACCCGGCGGGAAACACCCACCGATGAGGTATCGACTTGCCATCCTCCTCGACGCAACAGGATGACATTCCCGCCATCGTGTCAGTGGCAAGCCAGATAAGCTGTTCATGCCTACGCACGCGTGGCATCAACAATGCTCGGAATCCTTCCTTATGTGTTCACTTGTGTAGGTGGAGATCGTAACGCGGTGCCGGATCCTTCCCCATGTTCATAGGGCCTCACCAGCCTTCCGGGGCGTCAACCTTTGCAGGTCGAGACCCGGACAGGGTGGGTGTTCAGTTCTCTCATGTCGTTAGTACTCCTGCTGTTCATATAATCGGTACTCATCAAGTATACAATTAAAGTACCAAATCAAAAATAATATATGAAAATAATAAATTCGTTTCGAGAATCCCACCGCCGTCGGCTGACTGCCCGGGGCGGCAAGCCAACCGGCTCGTCCGGTGAACCCCTGACTTCATCCTCGTTTTGGCGCGGGCACAGCACACGTTGCCGGACATGCCTAAGTTCTGCGTTGTTGCGTTCGGCAGCTTGCTTCGCCGTTGGTGTCGTGCCGGCGGTATGAAAAATCAGCGTGGATTGGATTCGGATTGTCGATGCCTGCGAAGGGCCGGGTAGGATGCGGGCCGGCCGACGACTTCTGCAGATAGACGGTTCCGAGAAAACCTATCCGCTGTTCATGGGCCGAAATGTACGCCGGGGGCGTCAGGACGTTTTCCGGCGGAATCGGACGGTTTTGTCATGACCACCCCACCGGTTTCACTACCTTATGGAAACGCATTAAAAAAGATACTATATGAATTCGAAAATCGTATCTTTTTTTCAAAAAGAGGAAGGGACGCCGCACAGGACTGGCTTGGAATCCGGCGGAGTCTCACCAAAGACCGGAGAGACCTTTTTCACGGGGGCGTGGCCGAAGGAGGACGGGCGGGCGTAAACCAACTGTCGAATCACAAATCCGCAGCAGACCAGCCCGCCTCGCGAAGCGAAGACCATGCCCGCCCATCATCAACGGATCTACCCAACGCCGCAACTCCTCTCCGCTGCGCGGGGAGCAAGGACCTCCCATCGACAACGAATCCGCCGCTCCATCACCACTTCGGCCCCGACATCACGCATCAACTCAGAACAAAGCGGAACGGGTGCAATTCAACATGTCGCTTAGGCAGCCTCTTTGCATCCCAATTGCTGAACCATACGGTCAGCTCACCCATCCGTAGCAAACCAGCCGTGAAGCGGGAGGCCTGTCCAGAAAGAATCTGCCCGGCGCCGCAATCCCTCCCCGCGAAGCGGGGAGTAAAATCCTGGTAATAAAAAAGGCAAAAAATTTACAAAGCACGTCCAATCAAAAAATTACAAAAGAAAAAATCCCCGTATTTAGCCAAATTCTCTAAAATTCGTAGCCCAGCACTCCCCGCGAAGCGGGGAACAAGAACCTCCCTGGCACATCCAATCCGCCGCTCCATCACCACTTCGGCCCCGACATCGCACTTCAAATCAGATCAAAGCGGAACCGACAATTTGATTTGCACCCGTAGAAACTCGGGTTCGGACCTTCGTTACCCGCCGTCTTCGTTACCAGCGGGACAGGAACAACCGTAACGAGCCTGTCCCGCTGATGCCGCAGCGCTGTGCCTACCCGGTCCCGGACCGTTTCCGCACGGAACGGAAAACGGGACCCGACTTTGTCAATCCCTGCCGAATGCGCCGAATTTAAGGGTGAGGGTGGCGCCCATTCCGGACAGGTCACTGTCCCGGAAGTTTCCCAGGTTATCCAGTCCGTTGACCCAGCGGTAGGAAGCGGTGGCGGCAATCCGGCAAAACGAAAAAACGTTGAGCTCCAATCCTGCCTCCGGTGTCAGCACGAACAGCTCGTCGTCGCCTTCTCCCACCAACTGGTTGGTTTGCAGGTCTGTAGCGGAACGCCGTGCCTTGCCCCAGCCCATCCGGACAGATCCGTAAGGATGCAGCACCTTTTGCTGCAAAGGGGTATAGCCCAACCAGAATCCGCCGTGCTTGAACCTGATCTTGTCCTGTATTCCTTCCGAATCGATTCGCTTGGTCGCATCCATGCTCCCCATCCCGTAGCCGCCCAAGAAGAAATCGTTCAACACGACCGCCCCACCGCCACCCCGGTTGACCTGGATGTCACTGCCGGGGTCGAGGTATTCGAACAGCGGACTGCCCCAGGCACCAGACCGCTCCACCCCGCTGAACAGGGTTTCGTCCTTTTGAGCAATAAGGCCGGCCGTGACCGACAACAAGAACAGAAAAGACAGCAATGGCTTCATATGCGTAAGGTTTTGTTAATTTCCGGAAATGGATTCCCAAAGGCCGGGCGTACAGGGGGATTCGGAAGCACGCCTTTTGTCCGACAATCGCCGGTTTCCCTATTATGTTGCTGAAGTATTTGTTAAACAGATTTTTATAAAATTCGCTATCCTTTTGGCAACGACGACTCACTTTATAACGAATTTCTTTCGCCTTCATTTTCCTGATTCCCGGACGACGGCTGGCCGAGTCTGTTGGGTATGTTCCGAACGGATGTTTTTTCAGGAGGAACCGCCCCGGCTCGCGCTCGGCGCACTGGATTGTCTACAATTTCAGACCTGCTCGCATGGCAGGTACCGGTTTTTAGACAGACTGTTTATTTCTGAAGACCAGGATGGTGCCGGTCCGGTGTTTGGCGACCAGTGGTAACCGCACCCGCCGGAAACCTATCCTGTGCGCCAAAGGATAACATCTCCGGGTATGTGGAGCGGATCACCTTCCACAACCCGGTGAACAGTCGGACGGCCGCGTGACTGCAGAAAGCCGGGAAGGCGGAGCTGAACACCGTCGTCGGTACCTCTCCTCCGTACATTGCGGCGAGACGCTGCGCTGTTCCGGGATCGGGAAGAACGGCCACCGATTCGGAATCCAGCTCATCCTCCGAACTTACGAGGTGACCCTGCCGGCCTATCTGCGGGGCATTCAGCAATACCAGGCCAGCGGATTGATCCGAGGAATCGGGGCGCATTCCTCGGAGCGGATGGTCTCCTGGTTGGGTGAGGACACCTTGGTCATCATGGACCGTACACCGGAGCGATTGCCGTTTATCGAAGGCATCTGCCTCCGTTGCCTGCCCCGTATTGTGGAAGGTTCGAAGGAACAGCGGGCGTTGCGGGAGGTGATGACATGCCTGCTCGGCCACGGCGTCAGCCAGACCTTCGTCCTAAAAATGTTCCGGACACACGTCGAAGACAGCATTGCCGATCTGCAGGCCAACCCTTTCCCATTGGCAATGGTGGGGGGCATCGGGTTCAGAACGGCGGATGTCATGGTCCGGCATATAGGTATCCGCAAGGATGCTGACGAGCGAATCGACGAAGGCAACGCATATTGCCTGTACGAGTTGAGTAATGACGGGCACCTGATATCCCCTGGACACCTATCTGGACACCGCCCGCCAAGTGTCGGAATGTGAGGCCGGACATCCAAGTGGCGGAACGCCTCGCGGGCATCGAATCGGCAGGCCGGATTGTCAACGCTCCCCGCCCGCTCGACGGACAGCTGCTGGCTTGTGTCTGCTTGAAAACGCGGTATGGCTGCGAAACCGGCATCGCAGCGGCTCCTGACAGCCACCGCGTCCGGACTTCCATCCGATATTCCGGCATGGCATCCGACCTGGCAGCGCAGACGCTGGATATAACGCAGGCACCCAATGAGCGGGCTGCCCTGGAAACCTGCCTCCGGGAAGAAGTCCAAATCGTTACCGGTGGCCCCTGTATCGGTAGGCATACGATCGCCAAGGTCATTCAGAATGGTGTTCCTGGAGGGATTTCCAAGGGGCTCCTTATGGCTACTGGCGGCAGGTCGGCTCGCCGCCAACATCCGCGCCCGCTTGGGATACACGATTCTTCTGCAGGGGGTTCCGCCGAAACAGAGACCATCCGCTCGCTTGTGACCTCCTTGTCTTGGACGAGGTCAGCACGGTGGTGGATACCGCGCCGATGTTCGGCCTGCGGAAAGCTGTTCTTCCTATGCGCGGCTGCGCCTGGTCGGGAATGTCGACCAACTCTCGCGTGTCGGCCCCGGTAATGACCTTTCCGACCCGATCCGCAGCGTTTGGGTCCCGTGTTCCCGGCTTCCCGATATACTCCGCCGAGCCGTCGCCAGCCCATCCACATACTGAATGCCCACCGCAGCAACCGTGGTATCTTCGCGGACCTCGCCAGCGACCGGCAAGGTGCGTTTTTCCCTCGGGGAAGAAAATCCATACAAGCAGACGGGCGTCATCGCGAACCTGGTCGACAGCCGACTTCCTACCGCCTACCGCTTCGATTCCCTCGATGACATCCAGGTGCTGGTACCCATGAAGCGTGGTGTAATCGGCAACTGAAACCTCCACGACCACCTCCAACGATAATTCAATCCCCCTACGGAGCCCTTGGTAAGGATGGGCCCTACCTTCCATCCGGATGACAAAGTGATGCAGCTCCGTATCAACTGTTAAAAGGAGGTCTCGAACGGCGCTATCGGCCTTATCCGCCGCATCGACCGCAATGTACAGGAAGGGGCGGCCTTCTTCTCCGGACAGGATGTGCGGTACGATTTCGCTGACCTGGACCAGCTTACCCTGGCCTTTTCGGTCGGCATCCGCCAATTTCAGGGGAGTGGATGCCCCTGTGTCGTCATTCCCCGGTCATGCGCCATTCTGCCATGCTCCTCCGAAACCTGCGCTACACCGGAATCACCCCAGGCAAACGGCTGGTCGCCCTGGCCGGCTCCCGAATGGCAATCCGGACGGCGGTTCGGAACCATACGACGCTACGCCGTCAGACTGGATTGGCGAGAACCCTGGAAGGGTGCTGAACACGCTTGCCGACCATTCTACCCGACCGGCAGCCAAAGGCACAAAGCCCGGGGAAGGATTCCCGCCGATACCGGCGCGGCCCCCAGAAACTCTCCGTCGGCCTCCACCCATACCGGCCCCTCCCGCTCGTCGGCCGTTACCGTCACGGAAGGGACCTTGTACAACGAAACGGCCGGATGCCAACCGATTTTCCCTGAGAAAAACAGGGGCGTAGCCAACAGCACGCCGAGTTTGCCGACCTTACGCACCGTGGTCAACGCCAACCTGCCGTCCGTCGGATCCGCCTGCGGAACCAAGCGCATCCCTCCGCCGGAATATCGACAAATGCCGATGTTGACCGTGTAGAAGCGGTCCGTCACACTCCCCGCCGGTATTCCTACGGTCAGTTCCGGTACGACGAAGCGGAACAAGCCGCGCAACATCAGCCTTACATAAAACAGCGACGCCGGAAGCC
Source organism: Bacteroidota bacterium (assembly GCA_041163745.1). Classification (GTDB taxonomy): domain Bacteria; phylum Bacteroidota; class Bacteroidia; order Chitinophagales; family Saprospiraceae; genus UBA6168. Next base: position 55,138 of record JBEAQU010000026.1, on the reverse strand, counting down.
GCCCTTTCCAGCCCGCCGATTCACGGGCCAGGTAACCGTCGAATGACAGCCCGGCCACATTGATGAAATGCCGCCGGATGGTATCCCCGCCTACCTGACAGCAGATCCATCCCACATCCTGGTATCCGGCCCGTCCTTCTTTCAGGTAACGCACCCAGGCGGCTTGTCGCCGCGGTATCCGGTGAGTCCGGATCCAGTCGTTGCCGGTACCGACCGGGCACACCGTGAATATCACCGTCTCCGGCGGACAGTGACGCTGGGTCAGAATGCCGTTCGCCACTTCATTCGCCGTACCGTCCCCGCCACAGGCGACAACCTTCCGGTATCCACGGCCAATGACAGCCGTCGCAAGCCGCGTCGCATCACCCGGTCCATCCGTGCGGAACACCTCGAAGTCGATGCACGCCGCACGAAGGCACCGCTCCCAATTGGGCCACTCCCGTCCGGCTTTTCCGCTCCCAGCCAGGGGGTTGACAATGAAAATCCACTTCTCCATCGTAAATTTGCTACCAATGGTTATGGTGACGACGGTGGTCGGCAACTTCCCGGTCCGCCCCACGCTACCCAATCCGGGCGCAAACCGGATCGGAACCTGAATATGTCCGGACAATCATTTGTTCTACAAGTTGGTTCGTGCCTCCCATTTCCGTGCGAAACCCCGCGCGGTTCCCTGCGTAACAGGATGTTGACAGGGGCCGCCGTGCCGTGATTCACAAAATACAAGGATTGCCCCGTTTTACAACCACCGACAAAGCATTCCGTATCAAGTATCCGCACTTTTAAGTTGATGGCTATGAAAATTCTGATGGTTTGTCTCGGCAATATCTGCCGGTCTCCGCTCGCGGAAGGTATCATGTCGGATAAAGTCCGGAAAATCGGGCTCGATTGGGAAGTGGATTCCGCTGGTACCGGCGCCTGGCATGTAGGAGAACAACCCGACCAACGGTCCATCCGGGTCGCAGGCAAGTACGGTATCGACATTTCCCGGCAACGCGCCCGCCAGTTCAAACCCCATGACCTGGATCGGTTCGACCTGGTTCTGGCCATGGACAGCAGCAATCACCGCGATATTCTCCGCCACGCCTCCCACGTTTCCCATCGGGAGAAGGTCCGCCTTATCATGGATTTTGTCTCCGGACATCCCGCATCCAATGTGCCTGATCCGTATTGGGATGACAATGGATTCGAATCGGTTTTCTTCATGCTGGACCAGGCATGCGAAGCGGTCATCCACCATTTCCATACCCAAGGGTAGTCTTATCGGTGCGCAGCTTTCCTGGGGGGGCGTGCAATATCCTTCGCTGCGTTCCGCAACCGGTATGCCCGGTCACCTCCTCTTCTCCTATTCCGGCTGAATGTCTCCCTTCGATCAGTCCGGCCGACCGGCAAGCAGTACTTGCTGGCTGTGCAAATCAGATTGATATTTTTTTTCCGCTGTCTTGTAAACTATCAAAGTACCGCCTATATTTGCAGCCGCCTCTTCAGCGAGGCGCCTTGACAAAAGGGCGCATAGCTCAGCCGGTTCAGAGCATCTGCCTTACAAGCAGAGGGTCGGAGGTTCGAATCCTTCTGCGCCCACCCTTTATCAACAAAACCCTGGCAGTTCGTTCTGTCAGGGTTTTTTTGTTTGCTGCCCCCTGACATCCCGCGCACTACCCCCATCCACTTTCGACGATGAAAAAAATGCTGCTGCTGCCTTTCTTCCTTCCGCTTCTCCTATCGGTCGAGCAACTGCCCGCACAGGTCTTCGTGAACGGAAAGGACATCAACGCCATGCCGGAGATCGCCTTCTGTCAGGTCATCTCTCCTTCGACCACTTACCTGATTCCCGCCCGCGTCCGAATCGATTACGGACAGGCACAGGGGGCCATCGCTTTCGACAAGGTGACGGGACCGGACCGGCGCCCCGCAACCGTCCATTCCCTGGCGGGTATTCTGAACTTCATGGACCGCAACGGATGGGATTTCATCGATAATTTCGTCTCCGGAGATGCAGGGTCAGGGTTTTCCTACCATTTTCTTTTCCGTAAAAAAAAATCCGGAGTCACCGGGAAGTGAACCGAGATTCGATACGGAACTTATTTTCCGAAAGCGCAGCGGCGCCCGATCCCGATAGCACAAGTCGTTGCGCATCCACAAAGCCTGGGTTGACTTCGCTACCGACCGACCCTGGCCTGCACGGAACTAAGAAAAGCTGACGCGCTTTTCCTTTCCTCCCCTCCGTTTCCGGCTACAGCAATCAGCGGACCAAGGTCAGGTCTCCTTCGAATTCCAGCACGACCCCGTCCAGGAATTCCAATACGGCGTCCCAGCGGTACACTCCGGGCATCATCGGTTTTCCGCGGAAGGTGCCGTCCCATCCGTATGCCGGGTCATTGGGGGGCAGGTCCTGTTGGTCAAACACCGATTCTCCCCAGCGGGAGAATACCTGAAGGGAACGGATCTGTCGGAGGCCGCGGTCACCGAACAGGGTGAACCGGTCATTGACACCGTCTCCGTCCGGGGAGAACACATTCGGAGGGAACACCTTCCGGACCTTGACAACGCGGACGAAAGTGCTGTCTGTGGCGGTGCACCCGTCCGCGGAGCTGACCATCAGGGTGTACCAGGTTGATTCCACCGGTGCAGCGTCCGGGGTCAGGCAATCGGTACAAGAAAGGCCGGTCGCCGGAGACCATTGGATGTTGGCGGGAAGCAGGTTGAGGGAGGGTGGCAAGGGCTCGGAATATCCCAGCAACAGTTCGACGGGAGATGGTAATTGGAGGAAGGGGATCTCGACAGCCGGGAGGATGGCCGTACTGTCTGCCTGGCAGCCGTTCGCATCCGTAGCCAGCAGGGTGTGTGTTCCGCCGCCCAACCCTTCGAACAGCCCCACCGGACCGGTCGCCAATCCGTCCAATCCATATTGATAGGGAGGGACACCGCCTGTTACGGACAGGATCTCCGCCTGGCCTGAGGTGGTACCGCTGCAGTTCGGCGGGATGAAAGCAGCGGAAAGGGACAGCGGCGGCGGGGCCTGTAGCGAAAGGACGGCAGTGGCGGTACACCCGTTCGCATCCGTGACGGTCACGGAGTAGTCACCGGCGGTCAGTTCGCTGACGGATGCGGTCTGTTGCCCGTTTTGCCATAGAAAGGAATAACCGGGTGTTCCGCCGGAAGCCTGTACGGAGAGAGTGCCGTCCATGCCTCCGGCACAACGGACCCCATACCCCAGGTAGTCACTTCCGGTCAGTTCGACCGCCAGGGGTGGGGGGGCGGACACCAGGGTGTTAAGCACGACATCGTTACCGAAGGTGTCCTGTATGGCGATCAGGTAGACGCCGGCGGGAAGTCCGCCCAAGGTGGCGGGCATGCCGGTGCCGGAGAGGTTGCCACTGCCGGCAGGTGTGCCGCCCAGGCGTTCCCAGGTGTAAGAGAACGGTGGGGTTCCCTGCAGTACCTGGAAGGAGAGTGTCCCGTCGGCATGACCCTGGCAGGTTACCGGCGTCGTGCTTGCCGACCCGGTGATTTCACAGATGACAGCCTGGAGATCCAGGTGGATGATGCTGTCGCAGCCGTTGTAAGTGGGCAGGACGACCTGGTATTGTCCGGGCGGTGAATACCATTGATTTCCGACGAGGAGGCTATCGACGGAGCAGATGTAGGCACTGATGTCGGTCTCCACCACTGGCAACATCTCGACGGTCAGGAGAATGGTGCTGTCGCAGCCCAGGTATCCCTGCAGGGGAATGACGTAGGTGCCGGGTTGGCAGAAGGTCGTGCCACCGACCGTTGTGCAATCGCCTTCGCAAAGTCCGACGGTCAGCGCGGTTGTCTGTGGGGCGACCACCGTCACCTGCATGCAGGCGGGTGCGACGGTATCGCATACGTTGTAAGCGGTGACACAGAGTTGGTGGGTGCCGGCGCCTGTGAACAGGATGTCGGCAGTGGCCCCTTCTCCTGCGGGTATGCCGTCCAGGGTCCAGTCGTAGAAATTGGCTCCGGTGACCGGTGGAATGTTGAAAGAGGCCGAGCTGTCGCGACAGACGACCGAAGGGCCCTCGACGGGCTCCGCCGCTGGCAGCGGTGGTACCAGGGTGCTTCCTTCGAGGACTTGGATGGTGTATTGGCAGATATCGCCGTTGTTGCCGTCCATCACGAAATAGTAGTATTGACCGATGACCAATGGGGTGATGTTCTGGAATATGCCTGTCTGGCCGGGAGAGATATCCCCGTCGCAGTTGGATACCAGGTTGAAGGATTCGCAATCCAGGCTTTCATAGATTCCGACCTCCAGTCCGAACCCATTGGTGCAGTTGGTGGGTTTGACGGAGATGCTCAGGTCCTCGCTGCCGGCGATGAAGGCGATCCACTGCATATGGTGGGCTGTCGTGGTACAGAAACCGGGCGGGGCCTCGCCGGGATCCGGGTCGCTGTTGATTCCGGTGAACCCGTTGATATCACACACGACACATGCCTCCAGGCAGGTGGGGGTCATGTCCGCATCGGGTCCGCAGGGGCTGGGCTGCGCGGATGTCGGCAAGACATTCACCACCCAACAGCCGGCCAGCAGGAAGGCCAGGGTGCGGCGTTTCGTTCGGATCGTCGGCATAGGCATGTCGTTGGGAACTTGGTCGGACATAAGGAGGGAGCAGGTTGGTGAAACGGCGGTTTACGTTGTGTCAGCCACCTGCCGGCGGAGCGGTCGGATCCCATCGGGGTGGTTGTACACCAGCATGGTGTCCTGTGCTTGCGAGGGGTTGCGTGAAGCCGGGCCACGCTGGTCATGGGGAAAGGCGGCTCAAGCCAGCCTTGGCTGCGGCATAATCGGGATCCAGTAGGAGCGTCTGCCGGTAATCCGACAGTGCCTGTTCGGCATTACCCATCTTTTCCGCCGACAGTCCGCGGTGGTAATAGGCTCCCGCCAGGGTAGGGTCCACCTGTATGGCGATATGGAAGCGTTCATAGGCCTGGGGCAGGGAATCCATGTCCATGTAGATCAGGCCGAGGTTGTAGAACCCGTCCACATATTGCGGGTGTAGGATGTTGATCTTCCGGTACAGCTGGACGGCGGCCGGCAGGTCGTTCTTCACATTGGAAAGAAAGAACGCTTTGGCATGGAGGGCTGCGACGCTGTTGGAATCGACCCGCAGGGCATTGTCGAAATATTTTTCCGCTTGGGGCGATTCGCGGTCGGCTAGGAGGGTTCCGAGCTTGACCCAGGCGTCGATGAGGTCCGGATCCTGTTCCACCGCCGACTGGAATTGGAGAATGGCTTCGGTCGGCCGATCCATATCGAGGTATACATCGCCCATCAGGTAGAACATTTCCGGGTGCAGGGGTGCTTTCAGCCGGATCCGTTCCAGCGTGAACAAGGCCTGTTGGTGTTGCTTGAGGATCAGTTGGAACTCCGCAAGTTTCAGCAGGGTAGGAATGCGGTCCGGGAATCGGCTGCCGGCCCGCTCCATGGTATGGAGCGCCTTTCTTGATTTGAAATAGTCCATGTAGGCGTCTGCGAGCACATGGAAATACTCCGCTTTCGAGGAGTCGATGGCGATGGCAGCTTCCAGGTCGGCGATGGCTTCGTCATAATTCTCGCGTTCGAGCCAACGGGCGGCGCGGGCTGCCAGCAGCGCGGGTTGCGGGCCGTCGGCAGATGCCAATTGCCGGGTCAGGTCGGCGATGGCTGCATCGGCGGGTTGCGCGGCAGGCGTGGCGGCGGACGGCGAATCGGCAGTGGTATCTCCTGTGCACGCAGGGAGGATCAGCACGGCGACGGCCAGGCTGTAAGCGGCTGCGCGGGAAAACGGGTTTGTCATGCGGGTCGGTTGCATCGGCTTGTGTCCGGATGGTTTCTGATTGTGCAGACATCCGGACGCATCCGATCCGGTGCTGATTGGCAAGCGGGCATCCTGCCATGTTATGGGTGGAAGTTTCCTTCACCCCTTGTCAATACAAGATGTTCCCGATGCGCATGGCAGCCCATCGGGAACATCCGGCTTTCCTGCCCGGCGAGCCCATGGTGGTAAGATGTAGCCTGTCGGAAGGAGATTTTTCTTTTTCGGGAGCCTGCGGGCAGCGCGATACCGAAGCCTGCCTGTCGGCATCAGGGTCTGGGGCTTCTTTTGCTGAGGCGTACGGTCTTGACGACCCGGTTGCTGTCATCCACCAGGCTTACGAGATAGATGCCGTCCGGCAGATCGGCGATGTCGAGCTTGCCGCCGTCCGGATTGTTGAAAGTCTTGACCCTTTTGCCTAAAATATTGGAAACGTAAACCCGTTTGACGAAATGGTTCCTTGTCAGGGTGAAATAATCGGAGGTCGGGTTGGGAAACACACGCAGCGCGGCTTTTTCCCGTTCGCCGACGGAAGACACCAGCTGGCTGACGCAGATATTGAAATCAGCGGAGGTGATGAATTCGTCCGTTTGCTGGTCGATCACATGGCTGAGGTTCATCCGGACCTGGCAACAGCCGGACACCGTATTGGGGATGACGTGCAGATCCAGGATGGTGGAGTCACCGGGTGGCAGTTTGACAGGTTTGAAGAGTCCGCCGCCGAAGAGGACATTGGACACGGTATTGGAGGAATAGCAGGCGGTGTCGTCGCAGATGCGGTATTTCCATGCGGCCGGACAATCCTGTCCGATGATTTCCCGCTCCCATCGCAGTTCGATGGTTTCGTCGGAGGTGTTGATGACCCAGGCGTGGGCGATGGGTTCCGAAAATTCGAAGGAGAGGTCTGTCTCCAGGTTGTAATTGAGGTCGTCGGGATAGACCTGCACGGAGAGCTGGGCGAACCCGGCTACGTAGGTGAACAGGAAAAAAAGGATGGGTACAATTTGCTTCATGCGGATCAATTTGAAAGCGAACTTCAAATATACGCATAATATCCGGGAAGCCGCAACCGTCGGAAAGGCAAATTCGGGTGATTGTCCGCGGGAAGTGCGTTTTTAAAAGAAACTTAACGGGAGTGCACCGGATGGTCTGTACCGCTAATGTCCTGTGTGCAGCGCACCATCATCGCCGAGGCGGAAATGCGGACTTTCTGACGGCCGCGCAGCGTCGCGGGGTCGCCACGGGCAGGAAATGGAGCGGAATGGCAGGGAATCATATTTTTAATTGTTTGATTGGAGTGATGTTGCGCGTTTCTTCCCTTGTTAAGGCAGGGTTATGCTCCCCGCTTCGCGAGGAGGGGGACTGCGGAACAGAAGATGTCATGGAAGGGGGCTTCCGGGTCCCACATCCCTGAGCAGCCTGTGTTTGGGCGACAATAGGTTTGCGTCCAACCCAAGGCGCTGGGTTGGGGTGCCGGTACCGGAGCGGAAAAAAAATATCCTTGCGCCGGGGAGGCGCAAGGATATGCTGGCGGATGCCCGGCAGGAGGCCGGGGCAGCCGGTGGCTGGTCGGCGGCCCGTCAGTGGGCGACCATCAGCCTTTCGGTATGCACCTGGTTGCCGCTGCCGACCTTCACGAGGTACATGCCATTGGCATAACCGGAAAGGTCGAAGGTGTGGCTGAGGTTGGTGGCGGCGTCATAAGAAGTGGTCTCCATGACCTGGCCGAGGGCATTGACAAGGGTCACGACCACCGGCACCGCCGAGGAGAAGCGTACGTTCAGGATCGAGGAGGAAGCGGCCGGGTTCGGCGTCAGCGAGAGGCCGGACAGGGCTTCGATACCGGAGATGGAGGAGACGGTGCCCACGGTGACCGGAACGGTCTGGGTGCAACCGATCTTGTCGGACACGATCAGTTCGTAGTCGCCGGGTGCCAGGTCGGACACATTGGCGCCGGTGCTGCCATTGCTCCAGGAGAAAGTATATCCGCCGAAACCGAAGGAGGGGTTGGCCACCGACGCTTGGGCGGTACCGTCCGCATTGCCGGTGGTGGCGTCCTCGACCGTGACGGTGACGTCGAAATCAGCCGGGCAGACCACATCGACCGGTGCGGATTCCGCATTGAGGATCTCACCGGAGGCATTGTCCAGGACAAGGGCGACGGCATGCATGTGGAAGGGGTTCCAAGCGGTGTTGAAGTTGGCCTGGGTGTAGGTCTTGGAGGCGACGTCGCCGGCCACCACGGAGGCGGGGATGCTGCCTGCCTCCCCGTCGAAGGGAGTGACCAAGGCACGACCGACGTGGTTGTACTCCATCTGGGAGGCAGGTGCCGGATTGGCCAGGGACTGCCAGTCGTAGCCCCAGCCGGCCAGCGGGTCGGATTGGCCGCTGTAATAGTTTGCCTGGGCGAAGGAGGTGGCGGTACCGGTTACGTGGTCTTCCGTGAGGATGACGGCGATGCGGTAATCCAGATCGGACAGTTCGGTGACGAATTCGGCGGTGGCCGTCGTCGTCAGGGTACGGGTGGCGACATCGATGCTGGCGGTGATGCCGGGCGCCACCGGTGCGATACGGGCCTGGAAGTCGGACAGGTAATCTTCGAATTCACTCGGGTCGATATCTATGGCGCGGTCTATGTAGGCGTTCGGGAATGCGGAGAATCCGGCGCCGTCGTCATAGGCCGTCACGGTCATCGGGTCACCGTTGTGGACGGCGATGCCGATGAACTGGTCGGGGTAGGTGGCCGTCATGTATTCCATCCAGTCCGTTCCGCGCGGACACCAGCCGCACCAGGTGCCGGTTCCTTCCTCACCGACGGATTTCTTGCCGGGGATGTAGGTGACTCCGGAGAGCAGTCCCATCACCCCGTCGTTGTCGGGGTTGCCATCGGCTTCGCCGTTGGGGTTGTCCGCCCAGACGGACAATTGGAAGGTTTTCGCCTGCGGCAGGTTGAAGGTGGTGCCGTGGGACACGAGGACGGATTCCCCGTACGCCAGGTTCAGGCCGGTGACCTGTTCCGTGTAGGTGTTGATGCCGTCGCTCCAGTGGAAGTCGAAGGAGCTGAGCGTTTCTCCGCCGAGGTTCTTGACTTCCGCCTCGATGGTGACATCGCTGCCGAGCAGGTGGAAACGGGTGGAACGGAAATCCGTTACGGATACGTCCCGGTCAAGGATGTTGGCCACCGTGATGTTGTCCATCAGCAAGAGGAAATCGTCGAAGGAGTTGTTCCGGAAGGCGATGTGGATGGTCTGTCCGACATAATCGCCCAGGGATACGCCGCGCTGTTGCCAGGTGGTGAGTTCCTGCGGAATGGTGAACACGATGTCCGTGAATTCCGGCAGGGTGTTGCCGGCGGTGGAGACCCGTACCTCGTAGCCGTCGGGATAATTCGCATCCTGGGCCTTGGCTTCCCAGGTGAGAATGGTGTTGGCTTCCGTGATGGTGATCGGCGGGGTGATCATCCAGTCGTCCGCCGCCGCCGCCGGCGAGTACCAGGAGTTGCTGACCGCCACGTTGGTGCCGTTGCCGAAGGACGGGTTGGCCACGGTCCAGGCGGCGGAATAGGCCGCCACGTTGGCGGCCGGCGTATGGCCGTCATTGTCGACCAAGGTCATGGGAGCGATTCCGCTCTCGAAATTCTGTTCGAAGAGAACCTGCGCCGAGAGGGACCAGGCCGCCGCGAAAGTTAGCATACATGTAAAGACACGCTTCATTTTGTATTGATTTGATGATAAAATGTACAGTTCTTGCGCATCATCGGGGAAGTTGGAGAAGGGACGCGGGCCCTTTCTTTCGCCGCCCTTTCCAGTCCGGGAGATCCCGCATTTCCGCCCGCGTACCGCCGGCCTGCCGTGTCATCGGTGTGGGTGCGGTGTCAGACATGGGAAGCCATGATATGCAGCGTTTGGGAAAAGCGTTGTTGTCCGGATAGCGATCGGGACAAAGGTACATATTAGGTGCTTATGTTTCTCATTTTTTATCGGCGGGAGATCGCACCTGGCCGGTGGTAAGGTCAACCAGACGACATTCCGGCGGCTTGTCGGTGCGCTCGTCTTGTCCGCAAACCAAAACGGCTTGTATTTGTTAGGGATACGCATTTCGTCGTGCAGCACCTCGGCGGAATCCATGGGAAGAAAAAACCAGACATGCCATGCGTATATCCGTCTACAGGAAAGCCCATTTCAACGCTGCCCACCGGCTGCACAATCCGCGTTGGACGGAGGAGCGTAACCGGGAGGTCTTCGGGCTCTGCAACAATCCGCACTATCACGGTCACAACTACGAGCTGGAGGTCAGGGTGTCCGGGGAGGTGGATCCGGAGACAGGCTACCTCATCGACCTCAAGGAGCTCAGCACCTTGATCCGCGACCAGGTGGAACGCCGGTTCGACCACAAGAACCTGAACCTGGACACCGAGGAGTTCCGCAACCTCAATCCGACGGCGGAGAACATCTGCCACGTCATATGGACCTTGCTCCGGGAAAAGCTGCCGGAGCGATTCGACCTGGGGGTCCGGCTGTACGAGACACCCCGGAATTACGTGGAATATCCGGGCTGAGGCACCGGCAGTAACAACAACGCCCCGACGGCGGGGTGGACCGCATCCGGCTGCGGCTCCCTATCTTCCGGCAGGCCCGGAACAAGCCGGGAAAATTCGATCTCGTTCCGTTATTGCGCCGCACTTCCGTATATTTGTGACAGACCTCATGCAGTTGCGTTCCCATCTTTTCCGGTCCGAGTCGGGCGGCCCTGGCCTCCCTTGCCGGCAGGTATGGATCGGCAACGGTGGAAAACAACCCTAAGAATGAACTCCGGGAATAACCAACCCTCCTCGGCACCCTCCGACGAAACGCTGTTGAAGCGGTTCGTCACGGACAGTGACGCCGGTGGCTTCGAGCAGCTGTACCACCGCTACGTTCACTTGGCCTACGGTGTCTGCATGCAGATTCTGAAGAACGGACAGGACAGCAGCGAAACGGTGTCCGAGGTCTTTCGGATCCTGTACGAGCGTTTGCCGAACACACAAGTCCAGTCCTTTCGTAACTACCTGTACACGGTTTGTCGAAACGAGTCCTTCGCCAAACTACGACGGCAGCGGCAGGAACAGGATATGCAGTCCGTGTTGCAATCCATGGAAAATGAGTTCGGCAGTTTTGTGGAAAACGATTCCCTGCTCACTCTATTCGAAAACGAACAAACGTTGGAATCCGAAGTCCGCAAGGCCATCGACCAGTTGGGGGACGGCCAGCGAAATTGTGTCCGCCTGTTTTTCCTGGAAGGGAAAAGCTACCGCGAAATAGCAAGGGATACCGGTTTCACGGAACAGCAGGTGAAGAGCCATCTGCAGAACGGGAAGCGCAACCTTCGGCAATTGTTGGAAAAGGTGGCCAGAAGATAAATCCTTAACGACCAAACCAAGAAGTTCCATGTCCACACCAAGACCCAGCCAGGTATTCCAAGGCAGGGATTGCCTGGAAAAAGAGACCCTGCTCCGCTATCTCGCAGGCACCCTTGATGAAGCTGCGCGTTGGTCAGCAGAGAACCATCTGCTGGATTGTCCGCTTTGCGCCGCTGCTGTGGCGGGGATTTCCGCTGCCCCCGCATCCAGGGATCCGCTCGTCTTTCCGCCGTTCCAACCCCCGCCGGCGCGCCAGGCCTTCTTCGCCTCCACCAAACCCTGGTGGAGAAGGTGGATGGTGGCGGCAATCCTGCTGCTGCTGCTGCCGGGCGTCCTGCTGTTGAGGATGTACCGCCCTGCCGACCCGCTACCCGAGGAATTGTTCCGCGAATATTACACCTCCTATCCATGTGACATTCCCCTCACCCACCGGGGGGGCACTGCCGCCGCCGATCCGCAGGAATCCCTATCCCTGTGGGAAGGGCTCTCCGCTTATGCGGCCGGCGACTACGGCTCCGCTTCCCGCCGGCTGGACGACTTCCTTGCGACACAGCCGGACCATGCCGCCGCCAATTTCTTTCACGGTTTGGCATGCCTGGAAAGCGACAAGGCTATCGCCTCCGTCCCTTTTCTGCGGGTCGCGGCATCCCGGCCGGGCCTGTATCATGAGAAGGCACGCTGGTATCTTTCGTTGGCTTACCTTCGGACTGGTGACCTGCCGGCCGCCGCTGCCATGCTGGATTCCCTGGAGTCGGCCGGCGACAACTTCCTCTCGGGGAAGGCCCGTGCCCTGCGTGCTTTCCTCTGACCTGCCGCTTGTCCGGAACAGGTGCTGCGAGGCGGTCCGTCCTGCACAGGTCGGGTAGGGGAGACACCTGTCATGCCGCCGCGAAAAAAAAATGCCGCCGGAGACCGCAAGTGTCTAATTTTGCGAAGCGGCGGGAATTTCCGCCGCTGCCCACGGAGGTGCTGACCGTCGGGATGAAAAGCCGGCCGCATGATAAGACGAACGATTTCCCTGTACAAGGATTCCTACACGGGACTGCCGATTTCGGTATGGCTCTTGGCGGCGGTGACGCTGATCAACCGCAGCGGGACGATGGTCATTCCCTTCCTGAGCATCTACCTGACCGCCCGGCGCGGATTCACCTTGCAGGAAGCCGGCGTCACGACCTTCCTGTTCGGGTTCGGATCGATGATAGGTTCCTTCCTGGGCGGGTTTCTGACCGACCGGATCGGGTATTTCCGGGTCATCTGGAGCTCCCTGGTCGCAGGCGGTCTGTTGTTCGTCGGGCTGGGCTACATGGAAGGGAAATGGGCGATCTGGGGCATGGTGCTGCTCTTGAGCGTGGTTGCGGAATCCTTCCGGCCGGCTACCATGACGGCGGTGGGCCGATACAGCGAGCCGGACAATCGGACGCGGTCGTTCTCCCTGATCCGAATGGCCATCAACCTCGGCTGGTCCATCGGTCCGGCGGCGGGCGGCCTGCTGATTGCCTCCGTCGGATACCGCTCCTTGTTCTGGGTGGACGGGCTGACCTGCATCGCGGCGGGTATCTTCTTTGTCTTCGCCCTTCGGGAAAAGCCCCGGCCGGCGGATGCGGAAGCGGAACGGGCCGATGCCGGGCCCTCGCTGGCATCGGGCAGTCCCTACCGCGACAAACCCTACCTGATATTCCTGTTGGTCACGACCCTGTCCGGCATCATTTTCATGCAGATGATCACCACCCTGCCCGTCTACTTCAACCAGGAGGTCGGCCTGAGGGAGGATGAGATCGGCGCCCTGATGGCACTGAACGGGGTACTGATCGTGTTGCTGGAAATGCCGATCATCTTCAGCTACGAGCGACAGCTGGACAGGATGAACGCCATGGGCTGGGGGGTTGTGCTCTACGGCCTCGCTTATGTCCTTTTCAATTTTTTTCCGCTCGGCTTTGCTGTCGCCATCGTTTCCATGGTGGCCCTGTCCTTCGGGGAGATGCTGAATATGCCGCTGGCCAACACCTTTGCCATGAGCCGGACAACGGAAGCCAACCGCGGTCGTTACATGGGGCTGTACGCCATGACGTTCTCCATCGCCCATATCGTCGGACCTTCGTTCGGGTTCGGCATCGCAGGATATTGGGGGTTTCCCGTCCTTTGGTACCTGCTTGCGGCCCTGAGTTTGGTGGTCTGGGCAGGGTATGCGTGGTTGAAGCGGCGGCGACCGGCGGAAGACCTCGCATGAAAGGAACACCGCAGGGTGTGTCGGCCGGCAATGCCGGGACGGGGACTGAAGAAAGCGCCGAAGGCACGGCCTTTTTGGGGCAGGCTGTCCCAAGTCCGACCGGAACCGGGCCATAACAGTTGGATTATGACAAAAGAAAACAAACCGGCTCCGGTGGGTGTAATCGGTGCCGGCAGCTTCGGGACGGCGGTTGCCAGCCTGCTGTCCGCCAACACGCCGGTGCTCTTGTACAGCCGGCAAGCGGAACTGGTGGACCAGGTCAATCGGGAAGGCCGTCATCCGGTGTACGGAACGGTCTTCGCGGACAGGGTGTCGGCGACGGGAGACCTCGGCGAACTGGCGGCTCGTTGCGGTCTGATATTCCCCATTGTCAGTTCGGATGGCTTCCGCTCCGTCATGCAGGCCATATCTCCTCACCTGCGGCCGGACCATATCCTGATTCACGGAACGAAGGGCTTCGACCTGGGCGGCTTGGGAGAGGAAGACATCCGGGAGGGACGGTTGTCGCGCCGGGATGTCCGTACAATGAGCCAGGTCATCCTCGAGGAAACGGTGGTTGTCCGGGTCGGTTGCTTGTCGGGTCCGAACCTGGCCCACGAGATACTGGACGGACAGCCGACGGCTACCGTCATCGGGAGCAAATTCGACGAGGTGATCAGCCAGGGTAAAAAAATGCTCAGCAGCCGGCATTTCCAGGTCTTCGGAACGTATGAGATATTGGGGGCGGAACTCGCAGGTGCCCTGAAGAACATCATCGCCATCGGCAGCGGTATGCTTGCCGGCATGGGACTTGGCAAGAACATCCAGTCCTTGCTGCTGACCCGGGGCCTGATGGAGATGATCAACTTCGGCAAGGCATTCGGGACCTCCCCCCGCCCTTTTGTCGGAACGGCCGGTATCGGAGACCTCGTCTGCACCGCTACCAGCATGGGCAGCCGGAATTTCACTTTCGGATACCGCTTGGGACAAGGTGAGCGGAAGGCGGACATACTGTCCTCCCTCCCGGAAACGGCCGAAGGGGTCCGGACACTGGCCATCGCCAAACACCTGGCCGACCAGCTGAAGCTGCATGTCCCTATCACCCAAATGCTGTATCGGTCCGTACACGAAGGATATGACCTGCAGCAGGCCATCGATTACCTCATGCGTTATCCTTACTTTGTGGACGTGGATTTTATCTGATGGTTATTCGGTCCGGACAAAAAAAAAGTCGTGCGTTACTGCACGACTCTTAAATCATAATCCCATGAACATATCCAAAAAAACGAATTTTCACTGCAAATTTTCGCTAATCGGTTGGTTGCTGAAAATTGCGATGTAATTTTGCGCCAGCCTGTCTTGTAGAGAAGTAGAGTTTTTAATCACGGATTCCTCTTCCGTATAGTTGTATTAGCGTTAATATCCCATGAACTGTTGTGTGTTCGGCCGGTTACTTTTAACCGGCCTTTTTTTTCAGGCTGACGCATATCTTGATGCGGGATTCAAAAGATAGTAAAACCCCCGTTACAGGGGGTTTACTACCGACAAATTATAATCCCATGAACATTTCAAATGCTGACGGATTGTGATCTGGGAAAAACAGCCCGTCCCGGCTGATTCAGCCGGGACGTCTGGCCATTAACAAATTATAATCCCATGAACATTTTCAAATCCGTGGTCCGGTGCTTTCACCGAATTGCTGTCATTCCGTCCGGCCGTCTTTTCCACTGTCTCGCTTTCCTCGCTGGCCGAACCCGTCGTCACTCACCATCCACGATACAAATGTGCAACAGTATTTTGCCCTGGACAAAGACAAAATATGGTTGTTGTGAAAAGTTATTACTATTAAGATTGGCGAATAATAATTTTAAAATATTGTATGTCAGTGATTTATAAAAAATATTCGCAGCAATTATGCTTAATTTTGTGAATAAAGTATTTTGATTTGGAAGAAATTTCAAAAAAAAAATGCGAAAATGTCGCTGGGATGGGACGAAAGTATCCGATGCGGAAGTTCCAGGAAGGGTTGACGGGAAGGGGAAACAAAAAAGGCTATAGCGTTGGACGTACCAATGGAAGGTATGCGTCCCGACTATAGCCTTGTAGGTCTATTTCGCTGTTATGTGTTGGTTTCGGACAGGTTCGACGGGGCGGCAGGGCGGAGGTCAGGCCCGCAGGAGCATTTCGTCGACAAACTGGTATCGTTTGCGGATTTCCGTCTTCAGTTCGCGACGGGCGAAAAATATGCGGCTTTTGACCGTGCCGAGCGGCAGGTTGAAATGATCGGCGATTTCCTGGTACTTGTACCCCTGGTAGTGCATGAGGAAGGGAATGCGGATGGAGTCGTCCAGTTTGTCGATCAGGACTTTGAGCTCTTTCATCAGCATGCTGGCGTCACCCCCGTTTTCGATGGCGTCCCCACCGGAATTCAGATAGAACAGGTTGTCGGTGGAATCCATGATGGTGTTGGATTTGACCTTCTTCCGATAGTTGTTGATGAAGATGTTCTTCATGATGGTGAAGAGCCAGGCTTTGAAATTGGTGTCCGGAAGAAATTTGTCCCGGTTGGCAATCGCCCGGAAAGCCGTTTCCTGGTAGAGGTCCTTTGCGTCTTCCGTATTCTGGGTAAGGTTGTACGCGAAGGCGTTCAGCACAGGCGAAAGTTCATAAAAGCGTGAATTGAACTCCTGGGTTGACATGGCGATTCGTTTTATAAAGTTTTGTGTAGGAATTGTGAAACAAAGGTATCTTTTTTGTTTAATTAATTCCAAATCAAAAAGTAAACAAAAGGAGTTTCTAATGCCCTTTTAAGATTTTGGCAAGTAGTTATTTTTTCTATCAATTTGAAAAACAATGTATTGAAACCTAAGATTGGCTTTTTTTTATTTTTTCAATTTTCAAAAAAAAATGAAAACAGTGAGGGCGGAGCCGGAAAGGAGGGCCGGAGGGGTAGTAGGCTCAGTGGAATATTTTCAGCCAGGTGAGGCGGAGGGCGCGGTGGAGCAGGAGTAGAAGCAGGGCCCAGGCGGCGAAGGCGGCGAATTGTTCCCGATTGCGTTTGACGGTTGTGATCTCGACCGAGCTTTTTTCGAGTTGGTCGATTTCCGCATAAACGGACTGGAGTCCTTCCGCGCTCGTCGCCCGGAAGTACTGTCCGCCGGTCATGCCGGCGATATCCCGTAGGAGGTCCTCATCTATTTCCACCTTTGCGAGGCCGAAGACATAGCGGCCGTCTTTCCGGCGGCTGATGGGAGTCATCGCCTCTCCTTCTTGTCCGACGCCGATGGTATATACACGGACGTTGAATTGGCGGGCAAGTTCCGCGGCGGTCATTGGCATGACGTAACCGGCGTTGTTGACACCGTCGGTAAGGAGGATGACCACCTTGCTGGCGGCCGGGCTGTCCTTGATCCGGTTGATGGCGGTCGCCAAACCCATGCCGATGGCCGTCCCGTCCTCCAGGAAACCGCATTGTATGCCATCGACGAAAGCGGCGAGCACGCGATGGTCGGCGGTCAGCGGACATTGGGTGAAAGCTTCCCCGCTGAAAACGACCAGCCCGAAGCGGTCGTGCCGGCGCATGTCGATGAAGTCGGCCGCCACCCGCTTGCTGACGGAAAGTCGGTCGGGCTGAAAATCCTGCGCCAGCATGCTGCTGGAGACATCCATGACGAGGAGGATATCGATGCCTTCCCCCTTTACGACCTCTTCCCGGAGGGTTTGTTGCGGACGGGCGAGCGCCACGACCAACATGGCCATGGAGAGGAGCGGTAGGACCGGCAGGAACCGCAGGGCGAGGAGCCGTGCGGAAGGCATGCCGGCGGCGGAGGGCCGGGAGGGGAAGGTCATGGCCGGGAAACGGGTTGCCTCGTGACGGAAGCGGTACCAGCCCATCACCGGGATTGCGAGGAGCCCCCATAGTATCCAAGGGTATTGGAAGGTAAAGTCGTCGAGCATCCTACAGGGGGCTTGTTCCGGTGTCGGGAACGACCTCCACCGGCATGGTTTCCAGAATAAAATCCATTACATACATCATGGCCCTTTCGTGGAAGTCGGCCGGCGGTTCCGCCTTGGCGAACTTCACCAGGTCGGCCGTTTCCAGCAAGCTCCTCAGGTTGGCCGCAAGGGAGGGGTCCTGCCCTGTCCGGTTCCAATCGTCCAATATTTCCTCCGTGGCCTGTTCCAGGGCGGCGATGCCGAAGCGTTGGTCGATGTAGCTGCGGATGATATGAGTCAGCTCACTGTGGTAATCCCGGATCCTGCCGGCCTGCAACCATTGCTTGCGGCACAGTTCCTTCAGGCGTTGCAGGGCCAGCTCATGAGCCGGCGGCGGGGCTGCGGGGGGTGGGGAAGGGTGGGACCTCGCCTGCCGGTTGCGGTAGTACAGGGCGGCCAGGATGACGCCGCTTAGGGCGGCGATGCCGGCCAGGTAGGGCAGGAAATCTTCCCAACGGGCCGGTTCTGTCAGAATCGGCTTGATGTCGGCCAGGACCGTATCCGCCGGTGGAAATGCGGCGCGCAGGGTGAGCGCATTGGTGAGGACCGTATCGGTCCCGGCGAGGAGGGGCAGGGAAGGAATTTGGAGCAACCCGGTGTCCCAGGCGATGTACTGCAGACGGCGGGCCAAAAACAGGGGCCCGCCAGCGGCAGGCAGGGTGTCCCAGTCCTGTTGGGCCAGCAGTTCCGGGCCGGGGGAGGCTGTCGGTCCGGTTGGCAGCGTCCGTACGGCGCTGCCGACCGGCGCGGCCACTTGCAAGGTGATGTCGAAAGGCCGACCGACCCATACCGCCGCCGAGTCGGACGAGAGGCGTGCGACCACCTGGGCGGTGACGGGCGTGAATCCCGGCAGGAGCAGCATGCCGAGCAGGAGGGAGAGGGCATGTCGGAGGTGGTTCATGATGGCCGGAAGGCTAAGATTTGTACTTTTGGCAAAGGTAAGAAACTGTTTCGATACCACCCCGGCGGGAAGAGGGAGGTTCCGGACGGCCAGGCAGGGCGGATCTCCTTCCGCCCCGGGAAGGAAATCAAACACAGCCGACATGGCATCTCGAACAATCGGAACAAAGGGGCGCTGGGGCTTGGCGGTCTTGGTGGCCGCCTGCTGGCATCTCCTGTACCACCGGACCCTCGGGGCTGGCTTCGTCACGGATTATACGGGGCTGCTGGACCGTATGGAGGGGGCATCGGCCTGGAAAATCCTGGATTGCTTCGGGTTTCCGGCCTTGCACCAGCTTACCAACGCCGGTCTGTATCTTATGGTCCGCAGCGTCGGAAGCGAGCCCCTTCCATGGTATCTTCTACATACGTCGCTGCACCTGTTGAATGGCTGGCTGGTCTACCGGCTGGCCTTCCGCTGGTTCCGTGGCACGGCGGAGCCGGCGGTGATGGCCGCCCTGCTGTTCCTGTTTTCCCCATACCAGTCGGAGGCGGTCACCTGGAAGGTCTGTTTCAATTTCCTGACCTGTACTGCCTGGTGTCTGGGCGCCTTGTTGTGGCTGGACCGTTTCCTCCGGAGAGGGGGACGTCCGCGTGACCTGGCTGGTTTTCAGCTGTCGCTGGCAGCGGCTTTGTTCACATTCGAACTGGCGCTGGCCCTGCCCCTGCTGGCAGCGGTCTGGTACCTTCGGGTACGGTGGACGGAGCCTGTGGCAGGCAGGAGCCGGCGGCGGGAACTGCAGGTGCTCCTGCTGCCGCAACTGGTCATCCTGGCGGGGTATTTCCTGACGGCGCGCATGGTGCTGGGACATTGGGTCGGGCATTACGGTCCGGCGGTTCACCTGCGTTTCGTACCGGCGGAGCTGGCAGCGAACGTATGTCGGTATTTTTTGAAATACCTGGTTTTTTGGCGGGAGTACCCCTACCGCATCCGCGAGGCGGTTGTGCAGGCCTGCGGGGAACCGATTTGGCTGATGTCGGCCGCCGGATTGCTCGTCCTGCTCACCGTCCTTGCGCTGTATCGGAAGACGGATGCGCACAGCCGCTCCGGCATCCTGGTCTGGGCGTTGTTCCTGGCAGCGCTGGCCCCACTGGCCAATCTATACGTCGCCTGGATGCAGCAGGGGGAGAACGACCGGTACGGGTACCTGGCATCCGTTTTTTTCTTCATGGGCCTGGCGGGCTGGTTGTGGCGGCTACGCTGGCCGTTGTGCTATCTTCTGTTCGCCGGCTGGTTCCTGTCGGAGCTGTTTTTTCTGGACCGGCTCAACACGGATTGGGCTCGCAGTGCGACGGTTGTCCGGGGCTTGCTGGCCGACTACCGCTGGCAGGCGGACGGCCGGGAAATCTATCTGCTGGCATTCCCGGAAAACTACAAAGGACTGCCTATGTTCCGGGATTATTCCGGCGAGGACCTTTCCTGGCGGCATGCTTTGCGCTATTTGTCGGACGGGGAGATTCCGGGGCGGGTTCATCAGGTCGCACAGTACAATATGAATCTTCCGGAGGACGGTGTCCAGGCCCGGTGGAAAGACTCGGTCACCTTGGAAATGACCTTTTTACAATGGGGGAATTGGTGGTGGCGCAACGGTGTGGGGACCCTTTCCTACGAGACGGACCGGTATCGGTTCGAGGTCGAGGGCAACGGGGCGCTCCTCACCTTCCGGTCGGCACCCGGGGCGGATGCCTTGTTCCTGTACGTGTCGGAAGGGCGGTGGCGGGAGCTGCCACCTTGGGGACGCCAGGGGACGCCATCTCGTTAGCGGGTTTGGTCGATCGCTTCCAGCAGGATTTCACAGGCCCGGCGGATGGATGCCATGTCGATTGTCAAGGGGGGAGCCACCCGTAGGCTCCGGTCGTTGAAGAGGAACCAGTCGGTCAACAGTCCCAGCTCCAGACAGCGGAGCATGACCCGTCGCATCCGGTCGAACCCTTCGAGTTCGATTGCCAGCAGCAGGCCGGCGCTTCTTACTTCCCGGATGTCGGGGTGCACGAGGTGTTGCAGGAAACAGGCTTCCTTTTCCGGAACTTCGGCCACCAGGGATTCCTGGAGCAGCACACCCAGGGTGGCATGGGCGGCGGCGCAGCTCACCGGATGCCCACCGAAGGTGGTGATGTGCCCCAGGGGAGGATCCATGCCGAGACATTGCATGTGCTCGTCGGACGCGACAAAGGCGCCGATCGGCATGCCTCCGCCCATCCCCTTGGCAAGCAGAAGGATATCCGGTACGACGCCATAGGCGGAAAACGCCCACAGGGCGCCGGTGCGGCCGAAACCCACCTGGATTTCATCAAAGACCAGCAGCGTACCGGTCCTACTACACTGTTCCCGCAATGCCTGCAGGTATGCGACGGAGGGTTTGCGGACCCCGGATTCCGCTTGTACGGTTTCCAAGACCACACAGGCGGTCCGTTCACTGATGTGCCGCAGGTCTTCCTGCGCTCCGAAACGGATATGTCTTATACCCGGCAACAGGGGATGATAGGGTTGGGTGAAGGTCTTTGGGGACATCAGACTCGCGGCACCCTGGGTGGAGCCATGGTATGCCTGGTGACAGGCGATGATTTCCGGCCGGCCGGTGTAACGCTTGGCCAGTTTCATCGCACCTTCCGTCGCTTCGCTGCCGGAGTTGACGAAATATACGCGTTCCAGCGGTGAAGGAAGCTGACGGATGAGCAGATCGGCCAGGGCGACCTGCGGGGAAAGGACGAACTCCCCGTACACCATGGTGTGCAGGTAGCGGTCCGACTGCTCCTTGACGGCCGCCACCACCGCCGGGTGGCGGTGACCCAGGATGCTGACGCTGATGCCGGCGATCAGGTCAAGGTACGCTTTGCCGGCTGTGTCGTACAGGTACAACCCTTCCGCCCGCTCGATGTCCAACAGCAGGGGAATGTCGCTGGTCTGCGCCAGGTGGCGAAGAAAGTATTGTCTGTTTGTTGACATGGCGCATCGGTTTTGCCGGCCGGGGATTTCCAGCCGACCAGACAAAAATATTCACTTTTCCGCGCAACCGGCAGCGGGGGGCGGGCGGCGGATGGCGGCCGCCGGAATCCCGCCGGAACTGTTGCTTCCCGCCGGTCATTTTATGAATATTTATTACATTTGTAAAAAAAATATAATTTGATGATGCGGTAAATACTCTAAATACTCAAAACATTTGGTTAATTTGCATCCTAAAATGGTTAAGCACTTGAGATGAACTAATGTTTAATTGGCTTGACCAACGCTTTATGCACGGGGCGAAACAACCACCAATTTTTTGTCTTTGGTGGTTCGTAAAATAGGTGTTCATATCTTCCGCATGTGTGCCTGCCAACTTTCGCCGCTACTCTTTTGCCTGGAGATTCTAAAAAGTCCAAAGCTTGGAGCAATTCAACCGTCAAGGCTAACGGTCTTCGTAGGCCGCACTTGAATGGATTCCAATTGGACTTGTTCATTTCTCTTCGGTCGACTATGTCGGTTCGAGGTCGGTTCCCATCAGCTGCCAAGGACACGGTGGCTTCGGCAGGGAGCCGTTGAAAGGGTCCTGTCCCACATCATTCCTTCAGCGACGGTTGAGTTCACACACCACTTTCCCAAACCGATATACCTTACGTTACTGCTGTGTGTAGGCGGCGGTGTCCGACAGTGTGCCAACTGTCTGTGACCTGTCATCCTACCGATGGCCTGCCGACCTATGGCGGGTATACCGTACGGGGTACATTTCCTTTTCCGTCAGACTGGAAAGGGTGGAGATTCCCATGCCGGTACCTGCTGGAGAATACCTGGCATTCCGATGTCCCTTCGTCCACCTGTAGGGTCGCCGCATAGGCCAGGCATGGTGACGGCAGTCGGCGGTTTTGTCCGGCGGGCATCGGCGGAGATCCGGAAAGAAATTCAATACGCTTCCATTAACCATAAACGCATTAACCATGAAAAAACGTACTCCCTTTCTGTTGTTGGTAAGTATGCTGGTCGCAGCGGCAGGAACATCCGGTCAGACCGACCGGACGGTGATCGGATGTCAGCAGGACACGGTCTGGTTGGCCGGCTTGTCAGCCTTATTTCACTCGGAAGCCGAGGGGGTGCCTCCCACGGCGTTGTTCGGGCAACCTTGGAACGCCGACTTCAGGCTGCTTTCGGCGGGACTGGATAGTCAGGCGGCGGGTGGGATGCAAGGATGGGGGGAGTCATCCGTCTGGTTGCGTACCCGTTTGGAGAACCGGTTTCTGCAAGGCGTGGGCACAACGGATTGGTTGTTGGAATCAGATTCGAGGGGCATCCGGACAATCGCGGTCATCCGCGACGAGGACGGGGCGGTGTTGCAGCGATGGGCTGCGGCGGGCAGGTCCTTGCCTCGGACCGGAAGGCGGGCGGAGTCGGGCCTACCGGGAGACATACGGCTGCAGTTGCCGGCGGGAGAACCCGTGACGGTCCTGCTGCAGGCAGAAGGATGGGGTTGGCAGAACCGCTTATGGTTGCGGCCGGCACCTGGTCACCGTCAATGGGGTGACATTCGGTTTGTATGGACGAACTGGTTGTCCATCGGGTTGATCGCCACGTTCATCGTGTACAATCTGTTGTTTTTCGCCGGAAGCAGCGGGCGTATTTTCATGTACCAAGCCTTTTTCCAGGCGGGCGTGCTGCTGTATCTGCTGTCCGCCTACGGCGTCATGAACGACCTGGGAGGCAAGGTTGCGCATCCGGTGCTGCTGGCGGTCGTGCTATACGCCGGCATGGCCTTGGCAGACATGGGGTTCGTGCTCTTTTTCCGGCAGGTTGTCCCGGGCATCGGTAACGTTGCCGACCGACTCGTCCGGATTCGTTTCGGGCTGTTTCTCGGAACCCTGCTGCTGTTGTTGGCTGGATACGGGCTGGTGGCGGACCGGATCCTGGCGGTCTTCGCCGTTCTGTACTATGGTTTCATCGGCCTGCGGACATGGCGCAGCCCGGTGCCGTTTCACCGGCAAGGATGGTGGTATGCCGGTATATTCCTCATATTCAGTGGTATGTTATTGTCGGGATGGGCGGCATGGGTGGGTGTAGCGCTGCCCATATGGGTGACGGAAGCAGGCATTTTGTTGCAGTTGGGCTTCTTTTCCGCCGGTATGGTGGCGTTCATAAAGCGGGCGCTTGAAAAAAGGGAGTCGGTCGTGCCGCCGGGGAAGGAGGAAGCATGGGGCGTCATGGTATTGAACGATGCGTGTATGGAGCTGAAAAAGCCGTTGACCCTGCTGAACGGTATCATCCACGGCAGGAAGGGTCAGCCTGTGGAGGAACCTTTACCGGTCGAAAAACAAATCGCCATGGGCGACCTGGTCCGGCAGCTGACCCGGCAAGTGAATCACATGGAGCGGTTGGCAAGGATGTCCACCGCATCTTTCGATCCCAATCCCCGGCGGGAGGAGTTTCTGCTCTTCCTGCAGCAAATCACCGCGTCCTTGGGTGCGCACACCTTGCAACGCAATGGGTTGCTGTTGCTGCAGAGCCCGGAACCGGAAATTTGGATGGACTTCGACCGGGAAGCCTGGCACGAGGTGATGACCTACCTGTTGTCGCAGGCAATCTTGACGGCACCCGACGGGGAGCGGCTCACCCTGGAGGTAGCGCTCCAGGGGACGGACACCGGCAGGTCGGTGGCCGTACGGTTGCGGGGTACTCCGGCGGACAGTCGCGCGGCGGCCTTGCGGACCTTGTTGGATACGTCTGCGGACAAAGCGGCGGGGCGGCGGTGGCCCACCCGCTGGGTGGCCAACATGGTCCGCCAGTTGGGCGGCACTTTTCATTACCGGCCGGACAACGAGCCGGGCACGGTTTTCCTGCTGACGGTGCCCCATACGGAAGCGGTGCTGCCGGCGAATGACGATGCCCGGGCGGAGTCCGGGTCCGGCTTCCTGGTGGCCGAGCCGGAAGGACCGGCCTACGGTGGCAAGGGGAAAGAACCGGCACCCAAGCTGCTGGTTGTCGAGAACGACCGAGCCGTGGCCGCCTACCTGGAAAACCTGCTGCAGGCGGATTTCCGGACCGAGGTGCTGTACAGCGCGCAGGAGGCCATGGATTACGCTCGCGAAGTGATTCCGGACATCATACTTACCGAGGCGGTGCTACCCGACGACAATGGGCTGACCCTCTGCCGGCGGCTTAAAAAGGACCCGGCCACCAGCCATATTCCCGTGCTGGTCTCCTCTGTTCTCGGAACTCCCCGCGACAAGATCGAATCGCTCGGCTGCGGTGCCGATGTATACCTTTCAAAACCATTCCACCCCATGGAACTGCAGCTGTACCTGTCCAACCTGCTCCGGAACCGGAACCGGCGGCAGGCGCTCCTGCAAGATGAAACCCAATCGGCCGGCGAAGGCAAGCGCTTGGTGGCGGACCTCTCCTACAAACGGGAAAAAGTGTTCCTGGATAAGATCCGGAAGGTGGTGGAGGAAAATATGGAGGACGAGCAATTCGGCATCCCGCAGCTTTGTCAGCAGCTCAACATGAGCCGATCCCAGCTGCACCGGAAGCTGAAAGCCTTGACCGGGGGCTCCACGTCTCAACTCATCAACGAGGTACGGATGTCCCATGCCCGTCGGCTGCTAATCGAAACCGACCTGAACATCACGGAAGTCGCATACCAGGTCGGCGTAGCGCCCAACTATTTCTCCCGGGCTTTCAAGGCGTTTGCCGGTATCGCTCCCAAAGATTTCAGACGGCAGCCTGCTTTGCACAATGAAACAGTCAAAGTATTGGACAATAAATAGACAGCATTGTAAAACATTGCATCGTGCGACAGATTTGCTAAGAATTGCCGTTCCGTTGCAACGGTAGTCACCGAAAATGGAACACGGGGGGTAGCTGTTCGGACGCCGTGCCTTTACTTTTGTATCCGCAACTGCATAAAACCAAATGAAGGCGCTGCTGCGCCACTTTTTCCAACACATCAACCTCAGAACCAGGCCTCAGAAAACCAGCTTGCCTGCCGGATCCCACCGGCGGGCTTTTTTGTGCGCCACGTCCCGGAGCCGGTCGCGCATCGCCTCCCCCTGCTGGTTCCCTTGTTTTTTTCCGCTATATTTGCCTGTGGTTCCCGCCCTCGTGCCGGTTTACGAATATCGGACAGGCGAGAGCACGGCACCTAATCTGTACCCTTACATGCAGACAGTAGCTTCGACCGGAATGGTGTTCCGGCGGGAAGGCTTGGACGACGATACCCTGCTGACCCTTTATCGGCGTCTGGTCCGTCCCCGGATGATTGAGGAAAAGATGCTCATCCTGCTTAGGCAGGGGCAGGTATCCAAATGGTTTTCCGGCATCGGCCAGGAAGCCGTGGCGGTTGGGGCGGCCAGTGCCCTGCTCCCGGAGGAACTCCTGTTCACACTGCACCGGAACCTGGGCGTATTCACGGTTCGGGAAGTTCCGCTTCACCGGTTGTTTTCCCAATGGCAGGGAAAGTCGGCCGGATTCAGCAAGGGCCGGGAACGTTCGTTCCACTTCGGCACGTTGGAGTATGGCATCGTGGGGATGATCAGCCACCTCGGTCCTCAATTGGCCTTGGCGGACGGAGCGGCCCTGGCGGCGCGACTGCTGGGGGAACGCCAGGTAGCGCTGGCCTTCTCCGGGGAAGGCGGGACCAGCGAAGGCGACTTTCACGAAGCCCTGAATGTGGCGGCCGTATGGGACCTGCCGGTCATCTTCCTGGTTGAAAACAACGGATATGGCTTGTCCACCACCGCGGCGGAGCAGTTCCGCTGCCGGCAGATCGCAGACAAAGGCATCGGCTACGGCATGAAATCCGTCGTGCTGGACGGCAACAACATCCTGGAGGTCTACACCGTGCTGCGCGACCTGGCCGCCACCATGCGGGAAGACCCGCACCCGGTCCTGGTGGAATGCATGACATTCCGCATGCGGGGGCATGAGGAAGCCTCCGGCATAAAGTATGTCCCCAAGGAACTGCTCGAACATTGGGCGCAGCGGGATCCGGTCGAACAATACGAGCGGTTTCTATTCGTGGAAGGTGTCCTGAGCCCGGAGCTGCGGGATGAAATCCGTCGGGAGATCCGGGCGGACATAGAGGGCGCCTGGCAGCAAACGCTTTCCGAACCGGATATCGAACCGGTACTGGACGCGGAATTGTCGGATGTGTACGCCCCCTACGAACATCCGCTCGCCAAAGGGCCCGCCACGGAGGGACCTGTCTCGGAAAAACGCTACATCGACGCCATATCCGACGGTCTCAGGCAAGCCATGGAACGGTATGACCGTTTGGTGCTGATGGGGCAGGACATCGCCGGATACGGAGGTGTCTTCAAGATTACCCAAGGATTTGTCGACCTGTTTGGCAAGGACCGTGTACGGAACACCCCCCTGTGTGAAAGTGCCATCGTCGGTACGGCGCTCGGCTTGAGCCTGCGCGGGTTCAAGTCCATGGTGGAGATGCAGTTCGCGGATTTCGTCACCTGCGGTTTCAACCAGATCGTGAACAACCTGGCCAAGATCCACTACCGTTGGGGAGCCCGTGCGGATGTCGTCATCCGGATGCCTGCCGGTGGCGGCGTAGGTGCCGGCCCCTTCCATTCCCAAAGCAACGAGGCCTGGTTCGTACATACGCCCGGCCTGAAGGTCGTTTATCCAGCGACTCCTTACGATGCGAAAGGGCTGCTGCTGGCCGCATTTGACGATCCCAATCCGGTGCTTTTCTTCGAGCACAAGGCCCTGTACCGCAGCCAGTCGTCGCCGGTACCGGACGCGCCTTACAGGGTTCCCATCGGGAAGGCCCGCCTGGTCCGGGAAGGAAAGGCGTTGAGCGTCATAACTTATGGGATGGGCGTGCATTGGGCGTTGCAGGTATGTGAGGAGGAAGGTATCGATGCTGCCATCCTGGACCTGCGGACCTTGCTGCCGCTCGATTATGAAGCCATCGGGCAGACGGTCCGGGAGACCAACCGGGTGCTCATCCTGCATGAGGACACGTTGGTCGGGGGAATCGGAGGGGAGCTGGCGGCCTGGATCGCTTCCAACCTCTTCGAACACCTGGATGCTCCGATCCTCCGGGCGGCCGGCCTCGATACGCCGGTCCCGTTCGCCCGTCCGCTGGAGGAACAGTTTCTGCCGGTGGAGCGATTCCGGGAACAACTCCGCCGCCTGGCAGGATACTGAGCACGTTGGCTCCCCTGTCCCGCGGGCAGCATGCCGGCTGCCCGGAAGTGACGGCCTGCAACTGCTTCAATACCCGCCGTCCTGTCGGATCAACGAACCTGCTCCGATTCCTCACGCTGTCATCCTTCCAATATTTTATATGAGTTGTTTTGTGATTTGATTCGAAAAAATGTAATATTGTAGAATTTTGCGATATGTATTCGGACATCCTGTTCCCTCCGGCGCCGGAACGGGATCAAATCCGAAGCAACAATACCGATGAGCGGGCGCACGGTCGCTCCTTCCTTACAAGCGTACGAAACGAAACACGGCCGTTCCCTTTTGACAGGGAATCGGTTCCAAACAAGGTGTGATATGAATATACTGCTCTGCACGAACGAAGAACTGATGCTGACGACGATAGAATACCGGTTCCGAAAATTCGGATGGCGGTTGGATGTGGCAAGGAACCTCGGTTCCGCAAGGGAAATGGTCAGCCGCGTAGCCCCAGACCTGGTCATGGTCGACTTGGAACTGCCGGACGGGCAAGCGTTGGCGGTGATTTCCTTTCTGAAAAACGAACACCTGCACGAGCTGCCGGTCTTGGTGGCCGGCAGGTTGGATGAGGACCTTCGGGTGATGGAGGCCCTGCAGCTGGGGGCGGACGATTTCATCATCTCCCCTTACAAGCCGGATGAATTGGTCTTGCGGGTTCGTCGGCTTCTGCAGTCGGAAAGAGTGGTCTGACGCAAATCCTTTTTTCCAGAGCAGGAGTTGGCAAAGAATTGGAAAGGTAGGAAACCAAACCTGCCGCCGACCGGGTTGATACGGTCGGGGAGTGGGTGTTTCCGTCACAGCCATTCAGGATAGATTCTCCGTCGTTGCCGATGTCAGGGTCTGCGGACGCATCCGGACAAACGGCGGAGAACGGATTAGTTGAGGCTGCGGACTGGTTCGTTCTTCTTTCCAATCCTAACGCAGCAAAACCGCAAGACATGAAAGGAATCATCCTGGCCGGAGGACTCGGTACCCGCCTATACCCGTTGACCTTGGCGGTCAGCAAACAGCTGATGCCGGTCTACGACAAACCGATGATATACTACCCCTTGTCCACTCTGATGTTGGCGGGTATCCGCGATGTGTTGATTATCTCCACTCCGCATGACCTGCCGCATTTCGAGAAATTGCTGCAGGACGGCAGCGCCTTGGGGTGTCATTTCTCCTATGCGGTGCAGCATGAGCCGAACGGCCTGGCACAAGCCTTCGTATTGGGCGCCGAGTTCATCGGTGCCGACAGCGCGGCCCTGATTCTGGGGGACAACATATTCTACGGAGCGGGGCTTCCCAAATTGCTGAAATCCAGTTACAACCCGGACGGCGGTATCATTTTCGCCTATCAGGTGGCGGACCCGGAACGGTACGGGGTCGTCACTTTCGACGAACATTTCCAGGCGGTGTCCATCGAGGAGAAGCCGGCGAACCCTATGTCCAACTATGCCGTTCCGGGGCTTTATTTTTACGACAACCAAGTGGTCGACATTGCGCGGAACCTGCAGCCGAGCCCCCGTGGCGAATATGAGATCACGGATGTCAACAGGACCTACCTTTCCATGGGAAAGCTGAAGGTCGGCATGTTCGGCCGGGGTACGGCCTGGTTGGATACCGGCACGCACGAGTCTCTGCTACAGGCGGGGCAGTTCATACAGGTCATCGAGGAACGGCAAGGATTGAAAATAGGGTGTATCGAGGAGGTTGCCTGGGAGATGGGTTTCATCGATGACGAGCAGCTGGAACGGCTGGGGCACCGATTCCTGAAAAGCGGGTATGGGGAATATCTGCTGAGGCTGTTGCAGTGACCGGGCCTCCGACCCGGGGGCAAACGATACGGCCACCCGGGCAGAGAGGACGCACGCTTGCTCCACGCGTAATCGACGCCCCTAAGTGTTTCGAACCATAGCAGCAGTCTCCGGCCGGCCTGCCACGCCATCATCCTCCGATACCGCTCGCCACTCCACGCGAAGCGGTGGAGAAATCCCACCAATTAGAAAACGAACAAATGTCCCCCCGACGCCCGATCAAAAAATCAAAAAAAGAAAAAAATCCCTGTAATTCGACGGATCCTGAAATTTCACATGCCAACCTTCCCGTGAAGCGGTGAACAACCTAACCATCCCTAACGGATGCGTTCCGCCTCCGAATATTCCCTGCGAAGCGGTGAACGATACATCCGATTCCGACAAAAGCAACGATCGCACGGAGCGGCAGGCGGGTATGCTATAAAGAACCGTCGCCCGGGCAGCGGTCTCGCGTACCTTTGCACCATGGACTCCGCAAGTTGAATCGTACCTTCAGACCCGGGCACCTGAATCATCCGAAAGCCGGCGTCGCAGGATATGGCCGACAATCCGGTCTCCATGGTGCCGGGTGTTTTCGATGAACAGTTTTCCGGTATGGAGGCCGGCCTGCACGACACCGGCGACATACACGCCGGGCAGGTTCGTTTCGAAGGTCTCCCCGTCGAAAGCGGGTTGTCTGGCCTCGTCCGGCAGAATCACTATACCCAGGTGGCGCAGCAGGTCGTAGTCCGGTTGATAGCCGGTCATGGCCAGGACGAAATCATTGGGCAGGGAGATTTCCCCGTCGGGTGTCTGCAGGCGGACGGATTTGTTCCTGATTTCCTTGACGGTGGTGGAGAAATAGGCCCTGATGCTTCCCTCCTTGATCCGGTTCTCGATGTTGGGCCGGATCCAGTATTTCACTTTTTCATAGATAGCCTCCTCTCGGATCGCCATGGTGACCCGGGCCCCTTTCTGGAAGGTTTCTAGCGCGACATCGCAGGCGGAATTGGCGGCACCCACGACAAGTACCTGCTGTCCGATGTAAGGGTGGGCTTCGTCATAAAAATGGCGGACCTTCGGGAGGTCTTCCCCGGGTACGTTCAGCCGGCGGGGGACATCATAGAATCCGGTGGCGACCACCACGTTCCTGCATTGATAATCAGCGTGGGAGGAGACGACGCGGTAAGCTCCGTCCGACCCGGGAAGCAGATCCGTCGCCGCCTCATACATCCGGACATCCAGGTCCCATGTCTGGTAAACCCGGCGGTAGTACTCCAACGCTTCCCGCCGGCTGGGTTTGTCGGCGTGGGACACAAAAGGAATATTGCCGATTTCCAGGTTCAGGGAAGTGGAGAAGAAGGTCATGTTCGCCGGGAAGCGGTAGATGGAGTTGACGAGGGTCCCTTTTTCCAGCACGATGCAGGACAGGCCCTTTTGTCGTGCGGCGATGGCACAAGAAAGACCCGTGGGGCCTCCACCGATGACCACCAGATCGAAGATGTTTTCCATATCGGTCCGAAAACTTGGCGCCCGGTCCTGCTGCCCGTTCCATAGGGAGAGGGGAGGGTGGGGTGGCCGGCCCCCTGTCGCGCTGTCGGAGCCGGGCGGAGTGAAGCGTGACGTGTTGCAAAAATAAGGAATGAAGGAAAGGACGCCAAGATCCGGCGGACGGGAAATGATCGGGGTGGTTGGCTGTGATGCGGCGGCTGGCCGGGAGAAAGCTTGCAAAGGAAGTTTCCGTGGGAGCTCCCCACGGAAACCGGTCGTCCGGTCCGATGACCACCGGAGCGGAGATTGCCGCCTACCTGTCGGGCTTATGCGGGCAGGTCGGGCATATTGATTTTCTCCCGCGACTGGCTCCGGTACATCTTTTCCTTGTGTTTGCGCAGGAGCACATCCATGTCGGCGAATCCTTCCGCAATGGCCGCTTCGAAGGTTTGCGCGTATGTCTTGTTGAAGATATTGGGGCCGGGAACACTGAGGATGATTTCCACGGCCTTGTCCTTGACAGTATCCTTGAACACCTCTTCTTTCAGGAAAACGCGCGCGTTGATGATCCAATCATAGCGTTTCTCCAGTTTTTCCAGTTTGTCAAGGACATCGATTTCGAGGCGGTCGACGGTTTTCGTGTTCACGAATTGGATTTGGCTGGTCATATGGAAAGTTTTTGTTGCCGTCCGGCTTCCGTATGGACGGCAGGTTAGCAGATGCGGTCGATCATACCTTGTCGGACGGCTCCGTTCGTCCGGACAGGACCAAGGCTTGGAGTTCGCGCGGCAGTTGGCCGGCGATGTCTTCCATCTCACCGCGGGAAACATAGCGGGAGAGTGCCTGGAAGACGCCTTGTATCCTTTCCCGGGCCATGGCGTCGTTGCCGAGGTCATGGCCGGCGGTCGCACCCAGGTGTTGCCGGACGGCTTGGAAGAAATCGGCTTCGTGGTGCAGCCTGCGTGGCGGTTCAGACTTCCAACCTTCGACATAAATACCTTTGACGACGGTCGGAAGTTGTGCGATCAGTTGTAGGCTTTCCTGCATGCTGATATGGTCGCGCAAGCTGTGCAGGACCGCGGTGACGATTCTGCCTGCCACCGCTTCGTCGTAGGTGACCCCCATGTGGACAGCGGCGTCCTGGAGGAAGCCGCGAGCCTTGGCGGCGTGTTGTTGGATGTTGATGGCCATAGTGTTGCAGTTTTATAACGCAATATGGCACCGTTTGGGTATGTGTCGCGTTGACAAGATTATCCCGTGGGGGTTGACTATTGTCAGTGCGGCAACGATTGTCCGTCGGGAAAAAATTTGGCCTCCTCGCGGCGGCGCAGTAACTTGAGCCTTTTTCAGGGGCCGGCTTTGCCGCCGGAACTCCGGTCCTTTGGAGAAAGCAGGGTGGGGGACGGAATAAAAAAAATCGGTATGGTAAAGAAACAACTTGTATGGGTCGCTCTATCGGGCTTATTGCCCGGCTGGGTGGCTGCACAACATGGCCCGGCGGACAGTCTGCTGACCAGGGGCTGCCATTATTTCCGGCAGATGCCGCATCCGGACGGGCGTTCCGTCCCGGTGGGAATCTCCTGTGGCAGCAATGCGCGCAGCGACAGCCTGGATGTGCTGCACTACGATGTGACCATGGACCTGACGGAATTCACACAGGAGCAGGTCACGGCGCACTGTGCGGTGACCTTCACCCCGCTGCAGGAGGGTGTGACGGCCCTGCCACTGGACCTGGCGGACCTGACGGTCGATTCGGTGCTGCTCGACGGGCAGCCTGTCGGTTACACTTACGACGGCCTGTTGTTGGACATCGCATTGCCGGTGCCCGCCGACCCGGGAGACACCCTGGTCGCCACCGTTCATTATCATGGCCAGCCCACGGCGGATCCCAGCGGCTTCGGCGGACTGGTCTTTGAGAATGGCATCGCATACAACCTTGGCATCGGTTTGTCATCCAACCCGTACAATTTCGGCAGGAGCTGGCACCCATGTTTCGACAATTTCGTGGAGCGGGCCACCTACGACATCCGGCTCATCACCGACGGCGGCCGCAAAGGGTATGCCGTCGGTGTGCTGACGGCGGAAACCGACCTTGGCAACGGAAGGGTACGGCGTGATTTCCGGATGGACCAGCCCCTGCCGACCTACCTGGTCGGCCTGGCGGCCTCCCAATACGCCGAAATTCACCAGACCCATTCCGGGGAGTACGGCGAACACCCGATACTTCTCGTGGGCAAACCGGGCGACACCACCGCCATGAAAACTGCCTTCAGCTATCTCGGGCAAGCGGTGGATGCCATGGAGCACTGGTTCGGACCTTACATCTGGGGCCAGGTAGGATATGTCATGACCGTGGCCGGCGCGATGGAGCATGCATCTTTGATCGCCTATCCGGATTTCATACTGGATCAGGGCGCCTCCTTTTCCATGAACCGGCTCATGGCCCATGAGCTCGGACACCATTGGTGGGGGAACATCACCACCCTGAGCTGCCCGTCCGACATGTGGATCAAGGAAGGGAACGCAGAGTACAGTGCGCACCTCTTCACGGAACATGCGTTCGGCCGGGAAGCTTTCGTCAAGCAGGTCAAGGACAACCACTACGGGGTCGTCCTGCGCCAGGCCCATATCGAGGACCAGGGTTATTGGCCCCTGTCCGGCATCCCGTACGAACACACCTACGGCACCCATACCTACAACAAGGGTGCTTCCGTGATGCACAACCTGCGCGGTTATCTGGGCGACAGCCTGTTCCAGAGCGGCATGCAGCAGGTGTTGTCCGACCTCAGCTACCAGTCCATGGATGCCGCCACCTTCCGCGACAAGCTGACGGAGGTCACGGGGGTGGACATGGCGCCTTTTTTCAACGGCTGGATTTTCCAGCCCGGATTCGCCCTGTTTGAGCTGGATTCGGTGAAGGTCGAACCGACCGCCGCACCGGACCAGTGGCAAGCCACGGTGCATATCGAGCAGAAGCTGCGGGCGGCCTCGTTCTTCCATGAGGCGGTACCCTTGGAAGTGACGTTTTTCAGCGCCCAGCGGGAAGCGCATACGGTAATCGTCATGGTTTCGGGGCCTTACACCACCGCTACGGTGCAGGTGCCCTTCGAGCCGGTTTGGCAGATCCTGAACGACGGCAACCGGCTGAACCTGGGGCGGATGCAGCACCGGGCCCTGGTCACCGAGACGGGCAACCAAACCCTGCCCTATTGCGATGTCAGCAATTTCGAAGTCCTGGCCCTTCCGGACACGGCGCTGATCAGTTTCATTCACTATTGGGGAGCACCCGACCCGATGGAACCCAATCCGACCGAGGTCTTGTTGTCCACCACCCATTATTGGCGTTTCGGCGGAATCCTGCCGGAAGGATTCAAGGCGAAAGTATTGCTCCCGTACAAGGGGGCGGGACCCAACGATTTCGACTACGACCTGTTGAACGCGGCCGACGACAGCCTGCTGATGCTTGTCTGGCGGCCGCATCCCGGGAAACCCTGGGGGAAATATCCTTATTACCGACGAACGGCCCTGGGGTCGACGAGCGGCATCATGCGTGTCGACACCCTGTTGCCCGGTGATTATGCCTTTGCCAGCGGCTTTCTGCCGCTCGCCACCGAAGTGTCTGATGTGCGGCACGTTCCGGCCATGTTGGAAGTGTATCCCAATCCGGTGCGCGGAACCTTGACCGTGACCTGGCCGACGACGACCGGTGCGCAGGTCCGTATGTTGGAAGCATTCGACCTGTTGGGCCGGCCACTCGCCCGGATACCCCTGGATGCCGACCCGTCGGCGGCAGGCCAGGCTTCCTTGTCGACGGCGGGCTGGCCTGCCGGTCCTTGTCTGGTGCAGGTGACCGACAGCCAGGGCCTGGTCCTCGGTAGAGGCAGGGTGTTGGTCCTTCCCTGACACCGGCAACCTTTCCCTCACATCGGGGAAGGTCCCGAATGAACGTTGCAGCCAGGTTCCTTCTGCCGGACAGCAGCCCCCTGCGGTCGGGCCTGGACGCTCACCCGCCAGGACGAGCCATAACCTGAACCGCATTCGACATGATGACCGGACTGATCCAGCGAACCCTTGTCGGAACCTATGCCCTTGTCAACCGGACGGGCATCCTCCGGATTCCGCTTTACCGGAAAGGCTTCCGTTTGTTTTATTTTCTGTACAAGCGGTACCTGGAGGATCCCCTGGTCACCCTGCTGCAAGCGCAACCGACCCTCTGCAGCGGCGGATTGGTGATGGATGTAGGGGCCAACCTGGGTTACACGAGCCAGCTTTTTTCCAGGTATCTGGATGCAGGCGGCGGGGTGGTCGCCTTCGAGCCGGACCGGAACAACTTCGATGTCCTTTCGGCGGTGGCCCGACGCCACCCGGCCGTCCTGCCGGTTTGGGCCGCGGTAGGATCGCAGGAGGGAACGGTGTCCTTCTGGTCGAACCCGGCACATCACGGGGACAGCAGGACGGTGACGGACACGTTCGGAAAAACATGGCCGGCGGCGAACCGCCTCACCTATACGGTACCCCTTGTGAGCATCGACGGGTACCTGGCAAAGGAAAGACCCGGGGAACCCGTCGCCCTGATCAAGATCGACGTGCAGGGATATGAGGAACAAGTGTTGCGGGGCAGTGCCGGTACCATCGAACGGAATCCCGCCGTCACCATCGTCATGGAATATTCCCCGGATTCCGCCCGGGAACTCGGTTTCGACCCGACGCGCCAGCTTCACTTTCTCCAGGAGAGAGGCTTCCACCTGTATTTCCTTCGTCGTGGAAAAGCGCTGCGCGAATTCGACTACGGCATGCTGCGGCAGGAATTGGCGGGCCGGGGCTATTGTGACCTGGTCGCGACGAGGGATCCGCTGCGCCTGTCGCGGTGACCCGGATGGCACGCGGACGGGACGGGCGGTACGGACATAACACACAAGCAAACAACCCAGTACATGAATTCACGTAGAAAATTTGTCAAAACCGCCGCCGGTTCATTAGTTTTACTGCCGCTCGCCGGTACCGTGGCCTGCGGAACAAACAAAAGGAAAATGAAAGACTTGTTCATCCACCAGGTGTATTTCTGGTTGAAAAATCCGGATCGGGCCGAAGACCGCGACAAGCTGGTCGAGGGCTTGAAATCGTTGGCGGCCATCCGCACCATAGCGGATTATCACATCGGGGTGCCGGCCGGCTCGAGCCGCGATGTGGTGGACGGCTCCTACGCCTTGTCTTGGCTGACCATGTTCGAGGACAAGGCGGCACAGGACGCCTATCAGGTGGATCCGATCCACCTTCGTTTCGTCGCGGACTACCAACACCTGTGGGAGCGGGTGGTGGTATATGATTCCGTCGATTACTGACCGTCGGGTATAGACACGGACAGTCACCATCCGGACCGATACGGTGGCGCCGTCGGCACTTGGCGGCGGAGAGCCGCACATCCGCCGGTCACCGGATGCATGCCATCCGTTCGAAACACCGTTTATGTTTTCAACACAGACCTACCAATCGCGCCGGGAAGCATTGCGCCGGCAAGTCGGCAGCGGGATCATCCTGCTGCCCGGCAACAACGAAATGCCCATGAACTATCGGGCGAACACCTATCCTTTCCGGCAGGACAGCCATTTCCTGTATTTTTTCGGATTGGACCAACCGCACCTGGCCGGCATCCTGGATACCGAGAGCGGGGAGGACTGGCTGTTCGGGGACGAGCTGACCATGGAGGACATCATCTGGACCGGACCGCAGCCCGGTTTGAAGGACCGGGCCGGCAAGGTGGGTGTGAGCCGGGTGCTGCCTTACAAGGAATTGCCGGTATACCTGTTGGAGGCGGCTTCCAAAGGGCGCGAGATCCATTTCACACCGCCCTATCGGCACGACACCATGATTTTTCTGAGCCGGTCCCTGGGCATCTCCTTCGACAACCTGAAGGACAGCGCGTCGCTGGCTTTGATAAGGGCCATCGTGGCCCAGCGCTCCGTCAAGTCCGAGGAGGAGTTGGCGGAGATGGACCGGGCGGTGGATATTTCCGGCGCCATGCACGTGGCGGTGATGCAGGCGGCGAAGCCGGGGCAGCAGGAGGCAGCCCTGGCCGGGATAGCGGCCGGCATCGCCACGGGTCTGGGAGGGCAGTTGGCCTACGGCATCATCCTCTCCGTGCAGGGGCAGATCCTGCACAACCACCACTATGGGAACACCTTGCGTCCCGGCCAGTTGCTCCTGGGCGACCACGGCGCCGAGACTGCGCTGCATTATGCCGGGGACCTGACCCGGACCTGTCCGGTATCGCCGGCGTTCACCACCCGGCAGAAGGAAATCTATGAAATCGTGCTGGGAGCGGAGACAGCGGCCATCGACGGGCTGCGGCCGGGCCGCACCTATCTCGACGTGCACCTCGAAGCCGCCCGGAACATGGCCGAGGGACTGAAATCGCTCGGGCTCATGAAGGGGGATATGGCGGAAGCGGTGTCCGTGGGAGCGCATGCGCTCTTTTTCCCGCACGGCCTGGGCCACATGATCGGCCTGGATGTGCATGACATGGAAGACCTGGGGGAGGACCACGTGGGTTATTCCGAGCAGGTGCAACGCAGCAAGTTGTTCGGTACGGCGTACCTGCGTATGGGGCGGGCGCTGGAGCCGGGGTTCACGCTGACGGTGGAACCCGGTCTGTATTTCATTCCGGAGTTGATCGACCTTTGGCGCAGCGAGGGGAAGTTCAAA
This sequence comes from Bacteroidota bacterium, assembly GCA_041163745.1. Lineage (GTDB taxonomy): Bacteria > Bacteroidota > Bacteroidia > Chitinophagales > Saprospiraceae > UBA6168. The sequence goes on along the minus strand of JBEAQU010000026.1, from coordinate 17,646 downwards.
GATTTCATCGCCTACGAAATCCTGGAGCGGTGGCGTGATTTCGGCGGCATCCGTATCGAGGACAATGTGGTCGTCACGGACAGCGGTGCGCGGGTCTTGGGGAATCCGGTTCCGAAGACCGTGGCGGCGGTGGAAGCCTTGCGGTCCGGATCGCTGTGAAGTGCCTTTCGGCGGGCCGGTTTCGGAAAAAAAAGCAAAGAGATGAGTCAGACCATCGACACGGTCATTTTCGACCTGGGCGGCGTTTTGATCGATTGGAACCCGGATTACGTGTTCGACCGGTTTTTCAAGGACGCTGCGCAGAAAAAGCATTTCTACCGACATATCTGTACGTCGGACTGGAACGAGGAGCAGGATGCCGGCCGGTCCATACAGGAAGCCACGGAGGAGTTGGTGGCGCGGCATCCTGGTTGGGAGGATGCCATCCGGGCCTATTACGGCCGATGGGAGGAGATGTTGGGTGGAGCCATCGGGGAAACGGTGGAGATCCTGCAGCGACTCCGGGAAGCGGGGCGGCATCGCCTGTATGCATTGACCAACTGGTCGGCGGAAACCTTCCCCGTCGCCCTGGAGCGGTACGAATTCCTGCATTGGTTCGAGGGCATCGTCGTCAGCGGGGAGGAAAAGACCCGCAAGCCGTTTCCGGTGTTTTATGAAATCCTGTTCCAGCGTTACGCCGTCGACCCATCCTCCGCCTTGTTCATTGACGACAATGCCCGCAACGTGGAGGCAGGCAGGCTGCTGGGGCTGCACACGGTGCATTTCCGTTCCTCGGCGCAGTTGGCGGCCGAGCTGGCCGCAAAAAACATCCTCTGACGCGGGTAAATTCGGTTACTTTTGCCGACGTGCCGAGCCGGTAACAACCGGTCGGCGCCCTACGCCGGCATACAGTCGCCGGTCAAACGAACACCATGGTTACAAGAAAGATCACGACCGCGCTTGTCTCCGTATACCACAAGGAGGGTTTGGAGGACATCATTCGGGAACTGCACCGGCTGGGGGTGGCGTTGTATTCCACCGGCGGCACACAGACCTACATCGAGTCCCTGGGAATCCCCGTGCGAAGGGTGGAGGACCTGACCAGCTATCCTTCCATCCTGGACGGCCGCGTGAAGACGCTGCACCCCAAAGTCTTCGGCGGAATCCTGGCCCGGCGCGAGGAGGAACACCGGGCCCAGTTGGAAGCATACGGAATACCGGAGATCGATCTCGTGCTGGTGGACCTGTATCCGTTCGAGGAGACGGTCGCCACGACGGATGACGAAGCCACCATCATTGAGAAAATAGACATCGGCGGCATTTCCCTGATCCGGGCGGCCGCCAAGAACTTCCGGGACGTCACCGTGGTGCCTTCCCGCAACGAATATGAGATGTTCCTGGACCTGCTGCGGTCCAAACAGGGATTCACGGACCTGGCCGACCGGCGGGAGTTCGCCCGGCGGGCCTTCAAGGTCTCCTCCAATTACGACATCGCCATCTTCAACTATTTCAACGAAGGAACGGCGGATCTTTCCTTCAAGTTCAGCATCCATCGGTCCGATATTCTCCGCTACGGGGAGAACCCGCATCAGCACGGCGTCTTTTTCGGGGATTTCGACAAATTGTTCGTCAAGCTGAACGGCAAGGCGATTTCCTACAACAACCTGGTGGATATCGACGCCGCCGTGCAGGTCATGCGGGAGTTCCGGGAGGCCGATCCGACATTCGCCATTCTGAAGCACACCAACACCTGTGGCCTGGCCACCCGGTCCGCCTTGCCGGAAGCTTGGGCGGCCGCCCTGGCCTGCGACTCCGTCTCCGCATTCGGTGGCATCTTCGTGTGCAACCGCCCGGTCGATGTGGAGACCGCCCGGGAAGTGGACCGGCTCTTCTACGAGGTGTTGATCGCGCCGGATTTCGATGCCCGTGCATTGGAGCTGTTGGGGCAGAAGAAAAACCGGATTTTACTGAAAATCAAGGATTTCTTCGTTCGCCCCAGGTCGTTCCGGAGTTTGTTGAACGGGGTGGTCGAGCAGGATGCCGACTTGCGGACAGAGACGGCGGCCGACCTCACCACGGTGACGCGACTGGCGCCAGATGCGGCGGAGCAGGCAGACCTGCTCTTTGCCAACATTGCGGTCAAGCATCTCAAGTCGAACGGTATCGCCCTGGTCAGGGACCGGCAGCTCATCGGCATGGGATGTGGTCAGCCCTCGCGGGTGGATGCCCTTCGGCAGGCCATCGCGAAGGCGAAATCCTTCGGATTCGACCTGAAGGGGGCGGTCATGGCCTCCGACGCCTTCTTCCCGTTTCCGGATTGTGTGGAACTGGCGGACCAGGAGGGTATCCGGGCGGTCATCCAGCCGGGTGGTTCCATCAAGGACCAGGAAAGCATCGACTACTGTGATGCCCACGGCATGCGGATGGTTCTCACGGGTATCCGGCATTTCAGACACTGACGAATGGAAGTCTACGACCAATACGAGGCGGTCATCGGACTGGAGATACACCTGCAGCTGTCCACTGCCAGCAAGGCGTTCTGTGGGGACGACGCCCGTTTCGGCGGGGCTCCCAACACGCAGGTCAGTCCCTTGTCCCTGGGGCATCCCGGCACCCTGCCCCGGCTGAACGGACGGCAGGTCGCCCATGCGGTGCGGCTGGGACTGGCCTTGGGTTCCACCATCCCGCCGGTCCATTCCTTCGACCGAAAGAATTACTTCTACATCGATCTGCCGAAGGGGTATCAGATCACGCAGGACCGGGCACCCGTCTGTGTCGGCGGCCTTCTTCGGTTGCCGTTGCGCGAAGGCGAGCGGTTGTTGCGGATCCATCATATCCATATGGAGGAGGATGCGGGAAAATCCGTCCATGACCAGGATCCGGACCATACCCTGGTGGATTTGAACCGGGCGGGGGTGCCCTTGCTGGAGATTGTGACCGAACCGGATCTGCGGACCGGCGAGGAGGTCGATGCCTGCATGACCGCCTTCCGGCAGCTGGCCCGTTACCTGGATATATCGGACGGAAACATGCAGGAGGGGTCGATGCGTTGTGACATCAATGTATCGGTCCGCCGCAAGGGTGACGAGCGACTGGGAGAGCGATGCGAGGTCAAGAACGTCAATTCGATGAAATACGCCCGACAGGCAATCGAGCATGAGTTCCGCCGGCAGGTGGACATCGTGGAGCGGGGCGGGAAGATTGTCCGGGAGACGCTGCAGTTCGTTCCGTCGACCGGTCGGACAGTGCCGATGCGGGACAAGGAGAGCGCCAACGACTACCGGTATTTTCCCGATCCGGACCTGCCGCCGGTCCGGCTGTCGCCGGCATGGTTGGCGGAGCAGGCGGCGGCCATGCCGGAGCTGCCCTGGGCGTTGCGGGCGCGTCTGCAGGCTGATTTTCGGTTGCCGCCCCAGTACATCGGCCAGTTGACGGAAGAGAAGGCCACGGCGGCATACTTCCTGGCCGTCGCCCGGCACACGACCCGCTACGAGTGGGTGGCCGGGATGATATGCAACCGGGTGCCGGCGTATCTGTCGGAAGCGGGCATCCGGATGGAAGACTTTCCGATATCCGCGGCGCACCTGGCCGAACTGGCCGAGCTGGTGCATCGGGGGGATATCAGCGCCACGATGGCGCAGCAGGGATTATGGCAGGAAATGTTGGCGCATCCCGGCCGTACGCCGCGGGAGATAGCCGAAGACCTGCAGTTGTTCCGGACCACGGATGCCGATGCCCTGGCGGCTGTAGTGGATGACATTGTATCGGCGAATGCGGACAAGGTCGATGCCTACCGAAAGGGGAAGAAGGGGCTGATGGGGTATTTCATGGGGGAAGTCATGCGGGCGACTGGTGGCAAGGCCGACCCTCCGGTCGTGACCGGACTGTTGCGGCACCGGTTGGAGGAAAAGTGAGCAAGTCCGTCCGGGTTCAAAATTATCCGCTCGAATAGGGGGGGATGCCCGATGATTTCGTACATTTCGCAATCGGAAGACATAAGTCGGCCGGGACCAACCTTCACCAACTTCTCACAACATGCATTTCGGAACCATTGATTACATTGTTTTCACGGCCTATGCCCTGCTGATTGTGGGCTTGGGTCTGTGGGTGTCCCGCAAGGGCGGCAAATCGGCGGAGGATTACTTCCTGGCCAGCAAATCCCTTCCCTGGTGGGCGATCGGGGCCTCCCTGATCGCGGCGAACATCTCTGCGGAACAGTTCATCGGCATGTCCGGCTCCGGGTTCGCGCTCGGGCTGGCGATCGCCACCTACGAGTGGATGGCGGCGGCCTCCCTGCTGATCGTGGGCAAGTTTTTCCTACCGGTTTTCATCAACAAAGGATTGTACACGATCCCGGAATTCATCGAGAAGCGGTACAGTACCAATTTGAAGACCATCCTGGCGGTATTTTGGATCGGACTGTTCGTGTTTGTGAATCTCACGTCCGTCCTGTACTTGGGTGCCAAGGCCCTGGACACCATCATCGGGACGGGAGACGGGACGACGATGATATACTTCATCATCGGGCTGGCGGTTTTCGCCGCGGTCTATTCCCTGTGGGGCGGCTTGTCGGCGGTGGCCTGGACGGATGTGGTCCAGGTATTGCTGCTGGTGGTCGGGGGGCTGGTCACGACCTACATCGCCCTGACGCACCTGTCGGACGGAGCGGGTGCGCTGGAAGGATTCCGGATCTTGATGGAGAAGGTCCCTTCGAAGTTCTCGATGATCCTGGACCAGGGGGAGATCATCACGCCGGACGGCCGGGATGCCTGGCTGGATCTGCCGGGATTGTCGGTGTTGATCGGTGGGATGTGGGTGGCGAACCTGTATTACTGGGGTTTCAACCAATACATCATCCAGCGGACCCTGGCGGCGAAGAGCCTCAAGGAATCGCAGCGGGGCATCGTGTTTGCGGCATTTCTCAAATTGCTCATGCCATTGATCGTGGTGATTCCCGGCATCGTGGCGTATGTGCTCAACGCCGGCCCGGACGGCGTGGTGACGGCCCAGTCCGTGGATCCGTCCTTCATCAATGCGGATGGCAAGCTCATCAATGACAGTGCCTACCCTTGGCTGATCAAGACATTCATACCGACCGGCCTCAAGGGGCTGGTGTTGGCGGCCTTGGCGGCGGCCATCGTTTCCTCCCTGGCCTCGATGCTGAATTCGACGGCCACCATCTTCACCATGGACATCTACAAGCCATACTTCGGCAGGAATGCCAGCGAGGGCAGGATTGTCAACGTCGGCCGGACAACGGCGGCGGTGGCACTGGTCATCGCCATCCTGTTGGCGCCACAGCTGGGCGGCCTGGGCCAGGTATTCCAATATATACAGGAATATACCGGGGTGGTGAGTCCGGGTATCCTCGCGGTGTTCATGTTGGGGCTGTTCTGGCGCAAGACCACCAACAACGCAGCGATCTGGGGGGTGTTGCTTTCCATCCCCATGGCCATGTATTTCAAGGTGGCGCCGAAGGGATGGTCGGAGAGCGCCTTCTTCGTGGACCTGCCGTTCCTGGACCAGATGATGTGGACCTTGGCCGGCACCGTGCTGATCATGGTCGGAATCAGTTACCTGGAGTCACGGGGAGCGGACCATGCGAAGGGAATCCGGTTGTCCAGGGAATTGTTCCGGACGGATCCGGTGTTCAATATCGGGGCCATGGCGGTATGTATCATCCTGGCGGTGCTGTATGCGGTCTTCTGGTGAGGAAAGCGGGATGTGTCGGCAGGAACACCTGCGGAATCCGAATGTAAAAAAGTACGGACCAGTCCGGACGGATATCGAAAAGTAATGCTAACTTTGCCGTCCTTTTCAAAAACCATACGGAATGAAACCGTTGGACCAATTTACGCTGCCCATATCGGGATTGCGCGTCGGTCTGCATGCGTACGACTTTGCGATTGGCGATGAGTTTTTCCGCCAATTCGAGGGCAGTGACATCACCAGCGGCAAATTCCGGGTACATGTCGATTTTGACAAACGGCAGGACTTTTTCCAGGTAGGGATTTCGTTCGAGGGTACGGTCCGGCTGCCCTGCGACCGATGCCTGGAGGATTTTGACCTTCCGCTGTCGGGAGAGGAGGTCCTGCTGGTGAAATTCGACGAAACGCCATGGGAAGACGCGGACGTGGTGTACATTTTGCCGGGAACGCAGGAATTCAACCTGGCGCGGTACATCTACGAGTACATTCATCTGGCCATGCCGATGACGCGCACCCACTCGGAAGCCGGGTTGTCATGTGATCCCGGGATGTTGAAGTACCTGACGGATGACGCTCCGGCGTCGCCAGTGCGGCCGGACCCATCGGTGTGGGACACCTTGAAAGGTTTGCAACATGATAATTGAGTCGGGCCACCGGGCGGTTGCGACGGGCGGGCAGTCCGCCGCGCAACACCAACGGTACCGGGCTTACAAACCATACGAAGATGCCAAATCCTAGAAACAAGCATTCCAAGCAGCGTACGCGCACCCGACGTGCGCACCACCGTGCGGCGGTACCACAGATTGCCAAGTGCCAGGCCACCGGTGAGGCGCACGTCTACCACCATGCCTATTATGACGAGGAGGGCAATATGCGCTACCGCGGCAAGGTGTTGGTAAAATCCAAGTCGGCTGAGGAATAAATCGACCGTTGTCGTGTCCTGGCTTCCGGCGCTGCCCTACTGAAAGCTCCCGTTCATGCAAATGGACCGAGGGGCTTTTCGAGTTTGTACCTGCCGCGGATGCGGTGTATGGCGGAACAGCGGGTCGGCGAGGGGAGCCTGGTCATTCCCGACGGAATCCGGTGAACGGGTTGTCGGGACAAACCAAGTCAAGCCAGTGAAAAAAATAATATCCACGCCGGCTGCTCCTGCCGCCATCGGACCCTACAACCAGGCGGTGCAAGTCAACGGGCTGCTGTTCGTTTCCGGGCAGATACCGATAGACCCTGCCACCGGAACGTTGGTGGCCGGCGAAATCGAGGCGGAGACCCATCAGGTGCTCCGTAACATCGGCGCCATCCTGGCGGCCGCGGGCAGCGGCTACGAACAGGTTGTCAAGGCGAGCGTGTTCGTCAAGGACATGGGGCATTTCAGCCGGATCAACGAGGTGTACGCCACCTATTTCCCGCCGGAAACCGCACCGGCCCGGGAGTTGGTGGAGGTTGCGCAGCTCCCGCGTTTCGTGAACATAGAGATATCGGTGATTGCCTTGGCTCCGGCCTGAGCCGGTGCCGTGCACGTTCTGTCGGCGGGTTTCGGACCGCTGCGCAAAAACAACACAAAGATGAGCAAGAGAGTATTGTCGTGCATCCAACCGACCGGAGACATGCATTATGGGAATTACTTCGGTGCGGTGAGGAACTGGGTGGAGCTGCAGGACCGGTACACCTGTTTTTACGGGGTGGTGGACTACCACGCCATCACCATGCCGTACGAGCCGCGCAAGCTGCGGGAGAACACTTGGGACCTCATCATCAATCTGTTGGCCGTCGGCATACGGCCGGAGCACCTTTTCATCCAGTCGCTGGTTCCGGAACATGTGGAATTGGGCTGGATTTTCAACTGTTTCGCTTCTTTCGGCCAGGTGTCCCGGATGACGCAGTTCAAGGACAAGAGCGCGCAAAGCGAGGAGCAGGGAGAAGGTTTCATCTCCGTCGGCCTGTTCGATTATCCGGTATTGCAGGCGGCGGACATCCTGATATACCGGGCGGATTATGTCCCGGTGGGAAAGGATCAGGAGCAGCACCTGGAGCTGTCGCGCAATATTGCACAGCGTTTCAACCAGCAGGTGGGCAAGGAATATTTCCGGTTGCCCGAATCGTTGTATACGGAGACCCCGAGCATCAAGTCGCTGGCCGACCCGACGCGGAAGATGAGCAAGAGCCTGGGGGAGAAGCATTACATCAACGTCTTTGCGGAGGAGGCTCGCATTCGCAAGCAGGTCCGTTCCGCCGTCACGGACACCGGGGCGGTCACGGAACAGGGGGCGATGAGTCCCGGCGTGGCCAACCTGTTCGAATTGCTCAAGGCGGCGGGAGCGACGGCGGCGTACCGGTCCCTGTCGGACGACTATCATGCGGGGGCCTTGCGGTATGCGGACCTGAAGGAGCAGGTTGCGGACGCCCTGGTTTCGCTGAGTGGTGGGTTCCGGGAGCGGAAGGCGGCCTTGGAAGCGGACAAGAAGGCGGTGAAGGAAATGATCAAGGGGAGTTCGGCCGACATCCGCAGGCAGGCTCAGCAGACGGTGCGGGAAGTCAAGGAATTGGCAGGATTGGTCAATGTGCGGAACTGAATCCGGTGGCACGGGGGGGGCGCAGGTGCGGCAGCACAAGCGAATCCCGGGCAAATGCTATCTTTGTCCGCCCAGGGGCCGGATTGTCCGGTAAGAGGCCGGGGAGGGGCGCGGCAGTGTATCCAATCAAATATTCGATATGAAGATCATCTGTATCGGCCGCAATTATGCGGAACATGCCAGGGAGCTGAACAACCCGGTCCCGTCGAACCCGGTGGTGTTCATGAAACCGTCCACGGCGCTGCTGGCCAATGAGAAGCCGTTCTATTATCCTGATTTCACGAAGGACCTGCACCATGAGTTGGAGATCGTGCTCAAGATCAGCAAGAACGGCAAGGCGGTGGCACCGGCCTTTGCCGACGGATATTTCGAGGAAATCGGCCTGGGGATAGACTTCACGGCGCGGGATGTGCAGGAGCAGCTCAAGAAAAAGGGGCATCCCTGGGAGTTGGCGAAAGCCTTCGACCATTCCGCGGTCGTCGGGGACTTCGTTCCGAGGTCGTCGGTGTCGGCGGCGGACGGTAACATCTCGTTTTCCCTGCGGAAGAACGGGACGCTCGTCCAGCGAGGCGACACGCGGGACATGCTGTTCGGATTCCGCGACCTGGTGGTATACATTTCGAAATATTTCAAGTTGATGAAAGGGGATTTGATCTTCACCGGGACGCCGGCGGGAGTGGGGCCGGTGCTGCCGGGAGATGTGCTGGAGGGGTATGTCGACCTGGTCGGCGGCGAGCAGCGACGGCTGCTGTACTGCGAGGTGAAATAGTACCGGGTCCGTGGCAAGCCGAAGAAAGAATCCGCCGATGCCGGGAGAGGGCGAACATTCATAACCGCAAACACAATATCTAAGCTTATGCCATACCTATTTACTTCCGAGAGTGTGTCCGAGGGCCATCCCGACAAGGTGGCCGACCAGATTTCGGATGCGTTGGTGGATCATTTCCTTGCTTTCGACGCCTCGTCCAAAGTAGCTTGCGAGACCCTGGTGACCACGGGGCAGGTTGTGTTGGCGGGAGAGGTCAAGACCAGGACCTACCTGGATGTGCAGTCCATAGCGCGCGAAGTCATCCGTCGGATCGGATACACACGGAGCGAGTACATGTTCGAGGCGAATTCCTGTGGGATTCTCTCGGCGATCCATGAGCAGTCCGCGGATATCAACCGGGGGGTGGAGCGGTCCAATCCGGAAGACCAGGGGGCTGGCGACCAGGGGATGATGTTCGGTTACGCCACGAACGAGACGGCCAATCACATGCCGTTGGCACTGGACCTTTCGCACCGTATCCTGCGGGAGTTGGCGGCCATCCGGCGGGAGGGTCGGCAGATGACCTATCTCCGGCCGGATGCGAAGTCGCAGGTGACCATCGAGTATTCCGACCAAAACAAGCCGCAGCGGATTGACAGCATTGTGGTGTCCACCCAACATGACGAGTTTGCGGATGACGAGACGATGTTGGCGCGGATTCGGCAGGACATCATCGCCATCGTCATTCCGCGGGTTGTCCGCCTGTATCCGGCGCATGTACAGGCCTTGTTTCGGCCAGACATCACATACCATATCAATCCCACCGGAAAGTTCGTCATCGGTGGTCCGCACGGGGACACCGGATTGACAGGTCGGAAGATCATTGTCGACACCTATGGTGGGAAGGGTGCCCACGGGGGTGGTGCATTCAGTGGAAAGGATCCGTCCAAAGTGGATCGGTCGGCGGCGTATGCCACCCGGCACATTGCCAAGAATCTGGTGGCGGCGGGCGTCTGTGATGAGGTGTTGGTGCAGGTGTCTTACGCCATAGGGGTAGCGAAGCCGACGAACATCTACCTAGACACTTACGGAACGGCCAAGGTGGACATGACGGACGGAGAAATGGCGGAGAAGGTCATGGCCTTGTTCGACATGCGGCCGTACGCCATTGAGCGGCGGCTGAAGTTGCGCAACCCGATTTATTCCGATGCGGCTGCCTATGGCCACATGGGGCGCACACCGGAGTTGAAGAAAATAAGCTTCACCAACGGTTCCGGGGAGACGCGGGAGATGGAGGTGGAGACATTCACCTGGGAGAAGCTGGACTATGTTGATAAGGTGCGGGCGGCGTTCGGGCTCTGACAAGGGCTTGGACCCGGCTTGACGGGCCGACAGCTGGCCAGGGTGCCTGTTTTTCCGATAGGGGAGAACAGGCACCTGTCGTTTTCGGGCCTTGCTTACCACAGGGATGGGTATTGTTCCAGCAGTCGGCGGAGACCCGCTAACGTATTCTCACCAACGGGGGTCAGGGGCAGGCGCAGCTCGTTCTCGCAGCGGCCCAGGAGGTGTAGGAGCGCCTTGATGCCGGGTGGGTTTCCTTCGGCATAGAGCCAGGGGTGAAAATCGAGGAGATCATGGTGGAGGGAGCGGGCGACAGGCAGGTCGGCGGCGATGGCGGCATGGACGAGTCTGGAGAAGTGGCGGGGGAAAGCATTGGCGATGACGGAGATGGCGCCATGGCCACCGGCGGCCAGGAGGGGTAGGGTCAGGGCATCGTCGCCGGCGAACACGAGGAAGCCGTCCGGGGCGTGCTTGAGGATCCGCATGGATTGTTCGAGCGAGCCGGAGGCGTCCTTTATCGCAATGAATCTCGGGCTGGCCTCTGCCAGGCGTATGGTGGTTTCCGCCAGGATGCTGGAGGAAGTGCGGCCAGGCACATTGTACAGGATGATGGGGAGGGGGGAATGGCGTTCCAGTTGGAGGTAGTGTCGGAAAATACCTTCCTGGGAAGGTTTTACATAGGAGGGGTTGCTGGACATGATGGCGGCGAATCCCTCGAGGTCGTAGGCTTGCAAACGTTCCAGGAGGTGGGTGGTGCTGTTGGCACCGAACAGGCCGGCCACAACGGGGACGCGGTGGTTGACCTGCCGCAGGGTGAACCGGAACACATCCTTGCATTCGGCGCTGGTCAGCATCACGGATTCTCCCGTGGAACCGAGGGAGACAATGAAATCCACCCCGCCGAGCAAGACATGTTCCAGCAGTCGGGCGAGCGCTTCGAAGTCGACCTTGCCATTTCGGAAAGGGGTGACCAAAGCCACCCCGGCACCCTTACACGGCGAGGGCTGGTTCATATTGTGGTTTGAGTTTTCTCAGGTAGAACAGGACCTGGTTGAGGAACTGCTCGATGTCGGTGGATTGTTCACATTCCAGCATCAGGTCGTAGGAGTAGGTTCGGGTCGTGTTGGGGCCGACGCGGAACCTCGCTTTGGAGTGGGCGGCGATGGAATGAAGGGTGTTGTTGACATCATTCGTCAGGTTGAGGAGCAGGTCGAACGGTTGGTTGACGAACTCGCTGACGGTGTAGCTATTCGGTCGCAGGAAGAAATCCAGGTCTTTATCCGAGAAAAACTGGATACGGAAGTCCGAGTATTCCGGTTTTTTCCTGGAGTAAGCGAGGACGCGGACCTTCTTGCCTTTCTTGAGGAGTTTTTCCGCAAAGTGCAGGACGACCTGGCAGTCGGCGGGATTGGTTCCATCGAAGATGATGCCGACATGATTCGAGGATTCCAAGGTGGTCAGCTTGCGTGCGGGGGCTGCCAATTGCGCAAGTTCGTCCTTGATGAACGTATCGTGCATCAATTGTCGGAGGTGGCTGATCAATTGCATCGTGTGGGAATTATGTTGTTTCATACTGGGCGGCGGCGACCGGAAGGACGGTTCAGTTCCCGGGGCCTGCGCGCTCGTTTTCTACCGTTGAGCTTGCGGCTTCCTCGAACACGCCCATGGTGCTGTATTTACGGATCCTGTTTTCCAGGAGCGTGTCCACAGGTAGTTGTCCGAGTTCGGCCAGTGCATCCTTGATGTAGTTTTTCAGTATGTCCGCCATAATTTCAGGCGATGAATGGGCGCCTCCCAAAGGTTCGTTGATGATTCCGTCGATCAATCCGAAGGAGCGCATGTCGGAGGCGGTCAGTTTGAGCGCCGTTGCGGCCTGCTCTTTGTTCTCCCAACTCCGCCACAGGATGGAGGAGCAGGATTCGGGAGAAATGACGGAATACCAAGTATTCTCCAACATGTACACCTTGTCGCCGAGACCGATGCCGATGGCACCGCCGGATGCGCCTTCCCCGATGACGATGGAAACGATGGGTGTCTCCAGTTTAGCCATTTCGAAGAGGTTCCGGGCGATGGCTTCGGCTTGTCCGCGTTCTTCCGCCTCGATTCCCGGGAAAGCTCCGGGCGTGTCGATCAGGGTAACGACGGGGAACCGGAAACGTTCCGCCATTTTCATCAGGCGGAGCGCCTTGCGATATCCTTCCGGATTGGCCATGCCGAAATTGCGGAATTGCCGCATTTTCGTATTGGTGCCTTTCTGGTGGCCGATGACCATGACGGTTTGGCCTTCAAGACTGGCAAGCCCGCCGACAATGGCTTTGTCGTCACCGAAGCAACGGTCCCCGTGCAGTTCCACGAACGTCTCGAAGATCTGCGATATGTAGTACAGTGTGTAGGGCCTTTCGGGGTGCCTTGACAGCTGGACACGCTGCCAGGCAGTCAGGTTGTCATAGATTTCCTTTTGTTTGGCTTGAATCTTAGCCTCCAGTTCTTCCACCATCCGGGTGACATCCAAGTCCCCCTCCTCCCCGACCTGCCTGATCTTGTCGAGTTGTTCGTACAGGCTTTCAATCGGTTTTTCAAAGTCCAAAAAAACCATGTGTTTGTTTTTTGTTGCTGCAAGAGCGCGACAATCGTACTGAAGGGGGAGCACTTAAGTATATAAGCAAAAGTATGAAATTAAACAAGCAAGTAATCTGTTTCGGAGAAAAAATATTTTTTTTAGTTAATCGCTTGCATGGGAAGCAAAACCGTTCTACATTTGCGACCGCTTCGATTATCAAGGTGCTGGAAGCAACGCCGATTCGTCGAACAAGGTCCGGTAGTTCAGTTGGTTAGAATACCTGCCTGTCACGCAGGGGGTCGCGGGTTCGAGTCCCGTCCGGACCGCTTGAAGCTCAGCATTTGCTGGGCTTTTTTTATGCCTATGATTTCCGAAATGCATCGGATGTCAAAGGCACCCAGCCTCACGTAAAACGCACGGTCCTCAACTTCTCCGGACACGCAGGACCGTATCTCAATGGATTGCCTGTGATAGTCGAACCCGAAAGGGCCATCCGCAGCCCACTGTTTCCCAATCCAATAAGATAGTCCAGCCTTGACGTCGAAACAAGGACCAAACACTACCTGCAGCCGCTCCATGGTTCGGTTCAACAGCAACGCTGAATCTCCGATCACATGATGCGCAACCAGTGGTCAGTAGCGAATCGGCATATCGACCAAGCAAAAGATAATGCCCGGAATGAAGAATGGAAATTAGCGACGAGGTGTCGCCAACAAGTCTGTCCAGACTGGTATGATGCGGAAAGCAAGGTATGGCTAGGAACGCAGACTGGAATTATCCGGCACCTCGGTCAACCCAGCGCTACGTTGGACAGCACCGTATGCCTTTCCATTATTTTTTCACTTTTTTTCCCTCAGTTGGATTGTCATATCAAACAAAGGAGTGATATTGGAGTATTGGAATACCTGTCAACGAGGTGGAATTGCATGAAAGCCTGAGGCCTCACCTCGTGTGACATCAGGAAGAAAGATCTCACCGGTTGCCGCAGAACGGAACTCCCGCCGTAGTGTCCCGAAAGGGTGAATAGATGAAGGTATGCACGTATTACCAGGCATGCTCCCAACCATATCCTATTCTCAGCATACCCCACTGATTTTGGTAACTTCGACAAAATGTCTGACGAAGCCGTTGTACTTCTATACCGTTGCAACCAACTGTCATATCCCCCACTACAGAGGACCTAACACGTTAATTATTCTGACAATTAAGTATTTATCCCGGGGTTTATGCGCTTTCTAATTTTTTGTCTGCTGCTTGTGGGATGATGTAGTCGAATGTAGTGTTTCCATTGTTCAAGATTTAATGCGATTGACCAGCGTCAGGAATCCTAGGCAGTATAATTGAAAGTGCCTGCGCTACAATTTGGGTGCGAAAGCACTTCGTTTGTTATTTCCATGGAAATAGGGAGAAGTTTGAAGCTGGGAGGCGCTGCAAATGTCGTTTTTTTGGCCGAAGCATATTTTTCTTTTCCGTCGATCATCGCCTCCTCCCGGACCGCGGGAATCCGGACAACAACAGCCTGGTCAGGTGCACGACAAAACGAATGTCGTCCTTTCGCAAACGAATACATCGAAAAAATCCGGGTACCGAAAGATCCGTTCATCGGGTTGCCCACCAGGCCGCTGACCATCCATCGACCCTGCTTTCACAGCGGATCCTCCTAAGGCCATCCTCCAAAATCCATCGTTGCCACCTGATGGTGCAGGAAATCAATATCCAGGATCTCGTCGGAGGTACGAGGTTGAGGTCGAAGGTGCGATGCATTTCCTTCTGCCGCCATGTCTGATCGGACAACATATGAAGGGACTTTTCGCCTGCCGAACAAAAATCTGCCTTCCACATGACCGAAAAAAAAAATTGGGCTGGCCTTTCATCACTTCAGGCGGGTACATCCCTTCGGAAACGCGGCACGACAGGCCCTCTGTTTACTTATGCCATGCTTGACAATACAGGCTCTTTCGTCCACATAGGCAAAATCTTACTGCCAAAGCTATTTTTTCACCAATCGGAACAGTTACAATAACCTGCTTGCAAAGCGTTGGAGGAAACGGGAAGAGCCGTTTCAGCATACGGTATCTACCTTCTTGGAGGCGGAGCGCTCTTAACCATCCAACGTTGGCGGCTGAAAGCCAGGTATGAATCAGCCTCCCCTCTCCGCCCATTACCTTTCTCCTGGGATGAAATATTTTCGTCCAAAGCATGGGCTCAATCAAAAGTGGCTGTTCAGAAGACGATTGTCCTGGTTAACGAAGGCATTATTAAGTGTCCGCAACGGCGACTTTGCCATCCCGTAAAGGGAAATACCAACATAGGGAGTGGGTTATGGTCATCCTTGGCCCGTTCGTTGATGACACGGGCAAGCAGCAACAAGTTGAGAACGCTCATCCTGAGGACTGTCGGCAGTAATTTTCTCGTTCTGGACAACAGACGCAGGCTCTTTCCCTTGAAAAAACAGGTTCGTGCTGCTTTACGTGTATGTTCCGTCTCCTTCATATTGCTGAGCCGGAGTATGCTTCCTCATATTCAGCAGCACCAGTTCATCCTTTTCACGGTGACGCCGGTCATGGCCCGTACCGAACTAAACCGTCAACACATATGCATCCATAGTAAGGTTTTTCGCTTTTCTATGGCCGTGTTCGACCAGCGAAGCCGAGCCATGACCTGGCTTTCCGTTTGGCATTCGATGGTCATTGCTATGTTGGCGTAAGATGCGACGAGGAAGTGGCCCTACGGCATGCGACCTGTGTAATCTTCGATGCGGATAAAGTGGCCCGATGGACCAGCAAGGTGCCTACGGATTGGCTTGCTGGCCAACACATCCGGATAAGCATACGAGGAGATGACTAGGCTACGGACAATCCGGTTCTCAACTAGGTGATGGCGGCGCATGCATTGGAGCGTGTGCATTCTTTCCACCCGACATAAGGGTAGTGGGGTCCCATGAAAACCGGGGGGCTCATTGCGAGTGACAAAACGAAAAACGACGTCTTCGGTAACGGGGGAAGGAAATTCCCATCGTGGTGTACCGGACGGCTGAAAAATTGGAGGCATGCATGTTTTTTCACGAAATCAACAGTGCAGACCATTCGGTTCTTTGAGCCAAGCCATTAGGTACTGTTGGTTTTCAGGAAACACGACATGTATCCAAGGAAAAATTGTTTGTCTGTCCTGTGGGTCGGGGAACCCCGGGGCGGATGGAAGTCGACAAGCACGCCCGATCCCTGAGCCGGGCCTCAGCGGACGAGGGTGACCGCTCCTTTGACCAGTTCCGAACCACCGTCGACGAATTCCAGGACAGCGAGGAAGGTGAACACGCCGGCGGGCAGGTCCTGGCCGCGGGCGGTGCCGTCCCAGCCGGCGGCGGTATCGTTGGGCAGGAGGTCCCGGCCGGTGAAGACCGTTTCGCCCCAGCGGTCGAAGACCGTCATTTCCCGGATCCGGACGACCTGGGGCCCGGCGAATACGGTGAAGTGGTCATTGATTCCATTGCCGTCCGGCGAAAAGACATTGGGGAAGAAAAAGCGGAAGTCCTTGCGCACGAAGAGCACGATCTCGTCGCTGGCATCGCAGCCGGCGGTATCGGTGACGGTGATGCCATAGGCGGTGGTGGTGAGCGGTTGGACGGTAACGGACGGACAATCCGGGCAATCGGTACCGGACCAGGTGATGTTGCCGAGGGCACCGGCGGCGATTTGAATGACCGGTTGCAGGGTGACGGCATCACCATAGGCCAGTTCCTGGTCGTCGCCGAGGGAGACCGCGGGGGCTGTATAGGCGAGCAGGTTCGCCGAGGCGGTGGATTCGCAACCGTTGGCATCCTGGATGCGCAGGAGGTAGGGTCCGGGTGGCAGCCTGTCGAACAGCGGATCGGTTTGCCAGTCGCCGCCGTCGAGGGCATATCGGTATGGGCCGGTCCCACCGCCGACCTGTGTCAGCAGCAGGGAACCGGTGCCGTTGCCGAAGCAATCAGGTTGGACCGCCGCCAGGGTCACGGCCAGGGGTGGCGGCGCCGTCAGGTCCACCGTCCCGACCGCTGAGCAGCCGGCGCTTCCGGTGACCGTCACGGAAGCCGTTCCGGCCGGCAGACCGGCGCTTCCGGCGTCGGTGTCGCCATTGGACCAAAGGTAAGCGTAAGGGGGCAGGCCGCCGCTGACAACCGTCACGGTGGCGGCGCCATCCGTCGCATCGGGACAGGATAAGTCGGCGCCGTTGAAATCGGAGTCCACCTGCAGCGAAACCTGCAGGGGCGCGGGTTGGAAAACAGCGGTCGTGACGGTGCTTGTCAAACCGTCCGGATCCGACAGCTCGAAGGAATAAATCCCTGGCGGCAGGTCGGGTACAGGGGTCGGCACCTGGGCCAGCGGAATCGTCCCGGCGCCGGTGCTCCCATCCGACGACGTCCAGGTGAAGGCATACGGGCCGCTACCGTTGAGGATGGTCAGGACGATGGTGCCCGTCGATTCTTCGCAACCGATGGTATCCGCGGCAAAGGTCAGGTCTAGCTCGCAAGCGGCGGGTGGCAACAGGCTGGTCAGCGTCAGGACGAGGCTGTCGCAGCCGAATTGGTTGGACAGGATCGTCTGGACCGTTCCTGTATCCGCAGCGAGACAGGTGTTTAGGAACAGGAAGGTCGTATCCGAGGGCAGCAGGGCGGTGGTGAGGACGACGGTGCTGTCGCAGCCGAATTGGTTGGACAGGACGGTGGTGACGGTACCGGTCTGGGCGGGGTCACAGGAG
>JBEAQU010000025.1:0-33884 GCA_041163745.1 Bacteroidota bacterium | reverse complement strand
ACAAATCTTGTCTTGACTACAGTTAGGTCTTCCTGATTCGATAACTCAAATCTCGATCTTCCAAAATAAGGGCCTCGTTTCTTACCTTTCTCTTCCTGTTTGTCAATGAACTTTTGCGGATGGCGTTCCGCCGGAAACCGACAACCGGTCCTGGCATCCCGCCGCTCCTTACTCTTATGTAAACCGCCGTCGCTTTTCGATCGGCTGCTTAGTTTTCCAAAGCGGTCGCAAAGGTAAAGGCGAATTTCATTACGCCAAACAGTTTTGGAAAAAAAATTGAAAAGATTTTGAAATAAACAGCTATTCGTATTCTAATGATTGTTTTTCATTTACTTACATATTATTATTATTTATTTTTTTACATTCCGTTTACATAACAGCATACTCCCGAAACAGCTTTTCCGTAACCTTCGCCAAGAGTTCCGAACTATTCTGGAAAAGGCTTTTCCGACCGAACGAACTGCGGCGGCCATGGCGGCGGAACGGACGCCTGTCCCCCTGCCCCCGCTCGGCCGCCGATGTCGGGAAGCGCTTCCGGGCAGAACCGGCATCCGGCCCTCGGCAGCATACCATAACGAAACGCGACGGATTACGATGTCGTCTGCCAACAGGTCCGCGACGGCGACCTGACCTTCCTCAAAGTGGACCGGACCAATTTCCTGTCCCGCACGACGGCCTGGTTCATCGTGAGCCCTTACCCCCATGCCGCCTTCGTTTTCTGGTACAAGACCCGGCTGCTGCCGGTCGAATCCACGACCCACAGCGGGATCCGGATTGTGCAGCTTCGGTCTACCGCAAGCGGAACATGGACATGCTGCCCGCTCCCATCCCCTGGGAACAGCTTGGAGGGACAGGCCCTGAGCCGGCGCGGAACGGCCGACTGCGGATGGCTCAGCCCGGTACACATCGGTATGCGGGAATTTCTCTTCACCCACTTCGACATCGTCCTGCCGGTCAATCGGAACAACCGCAACAAGGCTTGCTCCGGATTCGTCGCGGAGGCACTGGGTCTGCCGGATGTGGATGTGAGACCGGGCAAACCGCATCAGATCCTGCTGGAAAGGAGCCAGGCCAGGTGATCCGGCTGTCCGGGAGAAGGGAAACGACCTCTTCAACCGCCCGGTGCATCAGACGCCCCAAATCACCAGCCGGTCGAAGTGTCGGATCCGTCCGCTACGCAGCGGACGGATTTCCCTTATCTACGAGGACCAGCGCCTGTACCGGCATGACCACTGTCGGACACTTGATCTTAGCTGAGGGTGGTTGCCTCCGATATTGTCCCCGTAAGCTGCCTTCGCCGCCGCGGCTGAACAGTGTGCCATCGGTGTCACGGCAGCCATCGGCCGCCGGAAGCATCAGGGAAGATCCGAATAAGTGGCCGATGCTGTAATTGATGGCATTTTGCTCCCAGATACCAGTGGCGCTTTGCAGGTTGTGGAACAGTACCCCCCTCCCGCCGCGTCATCGTCGGAACAACGAAACCGGCCAGACAGGGATACGCCCGCCTCACGCCGATCGGGAAAAGAACACAGCGGCAGGAAACGGTGACCGGGAAGATCCACGCGTTGGTCGGCAGGTTCCGGGATGTTTTGGGTAGTGTGGTGGAATGACGGGAGACGGATGCACGGCCGGCGGAGGAAAAAAACATCCGGCGGATACCGCTGTGCCATGTAATTCCTGCCATCGCCTGATGCAGGCATCCATTGTCTGACGAGGACCGAAACGATCGGCAGGCAGCCTGCCTGCGTCGTTGGGCATGTAAACCGCGCTGCTACCCGGTAGCGGTTTGCGTGGGGACGGGAAGGCTACGCTAGGGTGGTCCCACAAGGGCTTGAACCTTGGACCCTCTGATTATGAGTCAGATGCTCTAACCAACTGAGCTATGGGACCGATTCGGTAATTGAGACTTTGATTGGATTATAAAATGTTATAGCGACGCAAAAGTAACATTTCATCCATAGGCCGCCAACAAATTCGGTGCAGTTTAACATATGCCGCGTCGGGCAAAGGGTTGCGGAGCGGCAAGCTGCACGCTCCATGTCCGCTCACACAGGGGATTGTCGCATGACAGGTCTTTTCGGGCTCTTACTAAAGTGTCGCATCCGGCAGGACAAGTAGCCGTGCAACGGACCGATTCGCCTCAATCGGGTGGACCAAAACAAGTACTGAGCGTACCGCTGTTTCCCGCTTCGCGAGGAGAAGTTTGTGTAACGGGAGCGATGCCGTCGGGAAAGGTTCTTCTGACCTCGACCCAACGCGCTGCGGTTGGCTGGGCGACCACTTGGTCTGTCGGAAAAAAACAAGCGCCCGTGCGGGCCGAAGACCCGCCGGGCGCTTCCCCGACAGGGGTATGCCGGTTCTATTTGAATGAGAAAGGAAAAGTGGTTCTGTCAATTTCAAAAGCGAGCGTGCTTCGCCCTGGAACCGTGGCTTCCCTTGCCGGGACAAAGCATCCGTGGCGTCCCCCGACCACCGGACCGCTCCGCCCGAGCGGCAGGCCATCCGACAGCGAAAGGCCGGACCTGTGCCTTCCCGCCGGCAGGATGCGGTCCTGCCCGCCGGCCGATGCGGAACCGGCTTGTATACGGCTCACAAGTAAATAACTGACATTACGCACCCAAAAAAAACGAGGACAGTAAAGTTTTTTGACATACGGCATTTGTGGTTCACAAACACGAGCCATGAGAAAAGCAGACACCCCTGAACTGTATGTTGACTACCTGACTGATTGCATACAAGGGTCAGGTCAGTGCCGTCGGCATGAGCGAGGCATTGGGCAAGGCCCTTAGCCATGACCACATTACAAGGGAGATAGCCCAGCCGGCGCTGAACCAGCAGGACTTCTGGAAATTAGTCAAGCCTTTGGTCAGAAAGGTGGGGGACTCATCCCTCCGCGACGGGTTCCAGTCGGAACCGTACATATTTGATAGTCTTCCCGGCGGCAAGGTGCTTTTTCTCATAATAAGTTTTGATGTCGAGTTCCGGCATGGGAAGGGGCGCCGCGTAGATGTCGTCGCACCGGATGAGACAGGTAAATTGCCGCTGTCCTTCCAGCACGTCCAGGGTATAGCCGTACAAGGTAGGGTCGTCCGTCTTGAGGTGGATGATACCGCCGGGTTTCAGCAGGGCAGCATAGCGGTCCAGGAAGGCGGGAGCGGTCAGCCGCCGGTTTTCCTTGCCTTTCCGTAGGAACGGATCAGGAAAGGTGATCCATATCTCATCGACTTCCCGGGGGGCGAAGAAATCCGGCAGGTGTTCGATGCGGCTCCGTAGGAAGGCGACGTTGGACAGGCCCTCCTCGAGAGCGGATTTCGCACCCCGCCAGATCCGGGCGCCCTTCACATCCACACCGATGAAATTTCGGTTGGGCGCTTGCCGGGCGAGGGCCAGCGTGTAATCCCCTTTGCCGCAGGCCAGTTCGAGCACGACCGGATGTTGGTTTTGAAAATGTCGGTCGGCCCAAGCCTCCTTCATCGTCATCGTTTCGCCTTGGCTGCGGGTCAGCAGGGGGGAGCCCATGTCGTATTGTTCATAGACGTTGGGAAAGGACAGGATTTCCGCGAATTTCAGAAGTTTGTTGCGCCTGCTCATGATTTGGTTGTCTGTCGCTCGGATCAACGGCATCGCCGGCTTGGCGGTGGGTTCCCTTGGGGGCGCCCGGCCGGTTCGTCACACCGCTCGTTCCCGGCGCGAGACGATGCTTTCGGGCTGTGGGTCGCGCGAGGGAAAACGGGGCGAAAATAGGAAAAATTGGGAAGCTGGAACGCGGGGTCGGGGCATTTGGATTTAGGAGGCTGCTGGCTGTATGGCGGGCGGGGTACGGGCGCTGCGCACCTGTGTCGGTGGGACGGGCGATGCCATGCGCAGGGGTCTTCCCCGACCCACCTCCATACGCTGCCGGCGTTTGGGCGACCATTTGGTTTGTGCCCGGGCAGCCATGCGATCCACGGAGGGAACCGGTTCCGCCTGTCCGGCTCCTTCCGACGGTCATTTGCCGGGCGGGGTGCATATCCTCGGGCGGGGGTGCGTCCAGCAGAAAAAGCAGGGTCAGCAACCAGAACGGCTGGTCGTTTGTTTTCCATGCCGGGCTGTCCGCAGGAACGGCCCGGCAAAACAGCCGGTCCGGCGTGGTCGGAACGGCGGAAAAAAACAATTACCTACGGAGATGAAAGAAACCAGGGACATCATCCGCAGCCATGACAGTTGGGTGGCGGCGGGCATACGGACGGCATTGGCCACGGTGGTACATGTGGAGGGCTCATCCTACCGGCGGGCCGGAGCGCGGATGCTGATTGCGCAGGACGGGCGGCTGACGGGTGCCATCAGCGGGGGCTGTCTGGAGGGCGACGCCTTGCGCAAGGCCCTGCATGTGATACGGGAGCAGCGGCCGATGCTGGTGACGTATGACACGATGGACGAAGACGACGCCAGCATCGGCATAGGTCTGGGCTGCAACGGCATCATTCAGGTGCTGATCGAGCCGGTCGACCCGACGGATTCGATCTCACCGGTAGCTGTGTTGAGGCAGGTGGACACACAGCGTCAGCCCGGCGTGGTGGCGACGGCATTCTCTTTGCGGGAGCGGCGCCGGCAGGGGGGGACGCGGATGTTCCTGGGTGCGGACGGCCGGACGGCGGGGGGCTGCCCATTTCCGGAACTGGCGGAAACCTGGCGGGCGGATGCCGGAAAGGTGCTGGCCGAAGGCCGCAGTGCGTGGGTATCCTACGAAACGGGCGCGGGAGACGTGACCGTTTTCTACCAGTACCATGCACCGGCGGTGCGGCTGGTGGTGGTGGGTGCGGGCAACGATGTCATTCCGTTGGTGGACATGGCCTCCTTGCTTGGATGGGAAGCCACGGTGGTGGACGGGCGTTCGCACTACGCCCGGCCGGAGCGGTTCGCCAATGCCTGCCAGGTATTGGTTGCCAAGCCGGAGGAGGTCTTGGCGCAGGTATCGGTGGACGACCGAACCGTTTTTGCGCTGATGACACACAACTACAACTACGACAAGGCCTTGTTAAGGGCATTGACGGACCGTCGGGTGCGGTATGTCGCGATGCTGGGGCCGCACAAGAAGATCGCACGGATGCTGGACGAATTTGCGGCGGAGGGAAATCCTCTTGACACGGGCCAGCTGGGCTCGGTGTTCAGCCCGGCGGGACTGGACATCGGTGCGGAGAACGCGGAGGAGATCGCCTTGTCCATCGTGGCCGAGATCCAGGCATTCCTGACCCGGCGGGAAGGGATATTCCTGCGCGGCAGGCCGTCGCCCATCCACGGATAGCCTGCCGGCAGCATGGCTGGACGGACGGGAGCCCATCCTGCCGGCAGTTCCGGGAGCCCCGACCATGTTCCGACGGACCTTCCATCGCCAGGCCGGCGTCGAGCGGCCTCGTCGGACTGCGACGCCCTACGCATAGAGCCGGCTGCAGGCCCCTCGCCTGGCCATGATCCACGGAGTTCGGCGCGTAGCTAATAACCCACCTGATAGTTTGCTATATTTGCGCAGGAGTGGAAGACCCCATGCCCGGCTGAGCGCCAGGACGCATGGGCGGCGTCCCTGAAACATGGCATCCTGCCCGACGGTTCCGTCCGGGCAATCAAAGGTCTCCAGCAGATGGCATTCGTAGTATCCGCGAGAAAATACAGACCGTTGCGCTTCGACGATGTCGTCGGGCAGTCGCACATTTCCCAAACCCTCAAGAAAGCCCTTCAGACGGATCATGTTGCGCATGCCTTTTTGTTCTGCGGACCGCGCGGTGTTGGAAAGACCACCTGTGCCAGGATATTGGCGCGGGTGTTGAACTGCCAGCAGCTGACACCGGATTACGAGGCGTGTGGGGAATGTGGCAATTGCAGGGCTTTCCAGGAAAACGCCTCCTTCAATATCATCGAGCTGGATGCGGCGTCCAACAACAGTGTGGAGAACATCCGCTCGCTGGTGGAACAGGTACGCTTCCAGCCCCAGCAAGGTCGATACAAGATCTATATCATCGACGAGGTCCATATGTTGTCGGCGGGTGCTTTCAACGCCTTTCTGAAGACCCTGGAGGAACCGCCGCCCTATGCGGTGTTCATATTGGCCACGACGGAGAAGCACAAGATCATCCCGACCATTCTGTCGCGGTGCCAGATATTCGATTTCAAGCGGATACAGGTAAAGGACATCGCGGACCACCTGCAGGGGATCTGCGACCGGGAAGGCATCACGGCGGCGCCGGAGGCACTGCACATCATCGCACAGAAGGCGGACGGGTCCTTGCGGGACGCCTTGTCCATCTTCGACCGGATCACCAGTTTTTCGGACAAGGAGATCCGGTACGCCGATGTGGTCAGCAACCTCAACGTACTGGATTACGATTATTTCTTCCGTTTCACGGAAGCGCTGCTGGCGTCGGACCTGCGGCAGGTCATGCTGATATTCGACGACATATTGGTCAACGGCTTCGAGGGAGACCATTTCCTCACCGGTTTGGCGGAGCATATGCGCAACCTGCTCGTCTGCAAGGATCGCGAGACACAGGTCTTGCTGGAAGCAGGAGAGCAACTCCGGCAGCGATACCTGGCGCAAGCTTCGCTTGCGCCGACGGGATTCCTGCTGACGGCACTGAATCTGTGTGGCGAATACGAATTGAATTACCGGATGGCACGCAACAAACGGCTGCATGTGGAGCTGGGGCTGATGAAAATGAATTTCGCCGCGCAAACCGTGCGGGTTTCCGGAGCGGCGGAAGCCACGTTGCTCGGAACGACGGCGGGCGGGGCGGAAGGATCCGGGGAAAAAAAAAAGCCTGAACTGACCGGAACCGGCCCGGCGGCCGGCGGTTCCGACGAGTTTGTGCCGCCTGTACGGACAGCCGGTGCAGGCAACGAAACCGCCGAAGCGGAACGGGAGGCGCGCAAGGTAGATACGAGGGCAGGCAGCGTCGAGGCGGCCCCGCAACCGGACGGCCGGCGGCATGCCGCCTTGCCGACGATCCGGGGGCTGGACATCCTGCAGGCGGAGGCCGCACAGGCTAGCCGGCAAAGTGGTCCGGAGAAGCCGGCGGTGCTCACGCTGGCGGCGGTGCGGACCGTTTGGGACCGTTACACGGAGCAAACGGAGAAAGACTCCGTAAGGACCATACTCAAGGGAGCGGACCTGCGGCTGGAGGACGAGCAGCTGACCGTGACGGTTGGTTCCTCGCTGGCGGAAAGCCTGGTGCGGCAGGAGACGGCCCTGATATCGCAGTTGCGGAGCGAACTGGACGTACCGACCCTGTCCATGGTCATCCGGCTGGACCCTTCCCGGCCGAACGCGGCACCGGCTGCGCAACGCAGGCTGAGCGAGCGGGAGAAATACCAGGTGCTGGTGGCTTCGAATCCCTTGGTGGCGTCCTTGCAACAGCGCCTGGACTTGCGCCTTGAGTACGAATGAGCCCACGGGGTACGAATACAACCAAAGCAAAGAACAAGCCCATGCAGGAGCGGAAATACAGGAAAATCGACCCGGGAAGCGTACCGCGGCACGATTTCCACCAGTACATCGTGGGGGCCGTCGCACCGCGGCCGATTGCCTTTGTAAGCACGATGGACGGGGCCGGGAACGCAAACCTGGCGCCATACAGTTTTTTCAATGCCTTCAGTTCCAACCCGCCTATTTTCGTCTTTTCCTCGAACCGACGGGCGACGGACAACACCATCAAGGACACCCTCGCCAACGTGGAGGAGACACGGGAGGTCGTCATCAACGCCGTCAACCATGACATCGTCCGGCAGATGGCGGTGGCTAGCGCACAGTTTCCGAGGGGGGTGGACGAGTTTGCCAAAAGTGGGCTGACCCCGTTGCCGGCTGATCTGGTCCGGCCTTTCCGGGTGGCGGAATCTCCGGTCAGCTTCGAATGCAAGGTCAGCGACATCATTCCCTTGGGAACAGGAGGAGGTGCCGGGCACCTGATCATCTGTGAGATGTTGCGGATGCACATACTGGAGGAAGTCCTCGACGAACGGGGCCGTATAATACCGGACAAGCTGGACCTGATGGGTCGGCTCGGTCGGTCGTACTACGTCCGTGCGAGCGGTCCGGCCATCCACACCATAGTCCAGTCAATCGACAGCTTGTGCATCGGTTTCGACGCATTGCCTGCCTCCATCCGATGGAGCAAGGTATTCACCGGCAACAACCTGGGGCAGTTGGCCGGATTGGCGAAGGTCCCCACAGCGGAAGAGGTGGAAGCCTGGGCCGCCACGGATGGGCGGGTGCGGGAGATAATGGCGGGTCCGGACCCCTTGGAGGGAATACACCGGTATGCGAAGGCTTTGCTCGAACAGGACGAAGCCCTACGGGAGACGGCGGGGAAAGCCGCTTGGGCGGGAGAGTATCTCATCACGACAAGGGAACCCAACCGATGACAGACCGCAGGACCACGCCGCCGATTGCGGAAATCAGCCGCCTGACCGTACCGGAACCATTCGTATGGAGACTATCGAACGGAATCCCTGTATATGAGACCAACCTGGGGACGCAGGACATCGTCAAACTGGACCTGTTGTTTTACGCCGGAAGGCCGTTCGAACGTAAGCAGATGGTCTCCCGCAGTACGGCGGCACTGATGCGGGAGGGAACGGCTTCCCACTCTTCCGCGGCCATTGCGGAGACCATGGACTACTACGGGGCGTCCTTGTCGATGCCCATCGGGTTGGACACGGCGAGTGTGTTGCTGTATTCCTTGCGCAAACACATCCATCACCTGTTGCCCCTGGTTGCAGACATCCTGCGGGCGCCGACATTTCCACAGGACGAGCTGGAGGCTTTCATCGAGCGGAACCAGCGTCGCCTGCAGGTGGACCTGTCCAAGAACGACATCGTCGCCTACCGGCAGTTCACGGAAATGCTGTACGGAAAGGAACATCCGTACGGCTACAACAGCTTCCCGGAGACCTATGCGGCATTGCTGCGGGAGGACCTGACGCGGCATTTCGAGGAGAACTATACGGCCGGCAACTGTCTTATTTTCCTCAGCGGACGGATTGACGATGCATTGCGGCGGATGTTGGACGAAGAGCTCGGTGCGGCGATACGGCCCGGGGAGCGGCGTCCTTGCGTGCTGCCGGCGGCGAACACCGTCCCGGAACAGATTCGCCTGCCCCATCCGCCGGCTGTGCAGACGGCCATCCGGATCGGGCGACACCTCTTCGACCGGCACCATCCGGATTTCTACGGCATGTATGTGCTGAACACCATCCTGGGGGGCTATTTCGGGTCGCGGCTGATGGCGAACATCCGGGAGAAGAAAGGTTATACCTACAATATCTACAGCAGCCACGAGGCCTTGTTGTCAGGCGGATATTTCTATGTGGCGACGGAAGTGGGGTCTGCGTTCGTGGAGAAGACGCGGGAAGAGATCTATCGCGAACTGGCGAACCTGCAGCGGAAGCTGGTCGGGCAGGAAGAGTTGCGGATGGTCCGGAACTATCTGCTGGGCACCTTGCTGACCAACCTGGACGGGCCGTTCAACATTTCGGAGGTCGTGAAAGCATACCTGACGGAGGGTGTGTCCCTGGATACCTTTCAAGCGTTGTCGGAAGCCATCCGGTCGATCTCGCCAGCGGAAATCCGACGCCTGGCACGGCAATATTTCGACCGGAACGATATGTGGGAAATCATTGTTTGAACAGCAGGCATGCCGCGGATTCCCGGCATGCGGACAAGAGGGAATTTGTTATTTATTTTAATATTTATCAAATTTTTTTTTCTTTTGTGCCATGAATGGCGTTGTCGGTGTTAGGCAGCGAATGGCACTCATGTGTGCCGAAGCGGCGAAACAGCGGCCATTCCGGTCGGAACAGTTCCAAACCGTGGTACTGAATGCAAATAACCTTCAGTTGCTAGTGGAAGGGGCCCATGTGCCCGGCGGAGACCGGGACGGCGGAAGCCGCCTGGCTGAGACCGGCAGGAAAGGTCCGCCGTCATCACACCAGCAAACGGATGCAACAACGCGTCAATGAAATTTTTCAGTTTTTTCACGCAGGAGCTTGCCATTGATCTTGGCACAGCCAATACGCTCATCATGAGCGATGGGAAGGTCGTCGTGGACGAACCTTCCATTGTGGCCATCGACCGGAGGACGGGAGAAACCATTGCCGTGGGGATGAAGGCCATGCAGATGCACGAGAAGACCCATGAATACGTCAAGACCATACGGCCACTGCGGGACGGTGTCATTGCGGATTTCCAGGCGGCGGAGAGCATGATAGAGGGCTTCATCAACATGATCGGCAATCGCCGTCGATTCTTTTCCCATCTCAAGATGGTCATCTGCATTCCCTCCGGCATCACGGAAGTGGAGAAGCGGGCCGTATTCGATTCGGCCGACCATGTGGATTCCAAGGAAACCTACCTGATTCACGAGCCGATGGCCGCCGCCCTGGGTATCGGCTTGGAAGTGGAGGATCCGGTCGGGAACGTCATCATCGACATCGGCGGAGGCACGACGGAAATTGCCGTCATCGCCTTGTCCGGCATCGTATGCGACCAATCCCTGCGGACGGCCGGCGACGAATTCACGGCCGACATCATGGACTACATGAAGCGGGCGCACAACATCCTAATCGGAGAACGTACCTCTGAGCAGATCAAGATACATGTGGGGTCGGCGCTCCACGAACTGGAGGTCCCTCCGCCGGACTATGCGGTGAACGGCCGGGACCTGATGACCGGCATCCCGAAGCAGATCACCATTTCCTACCACGAGGTGGCGCAGGCGCTCGACAAATCAATCGGCAAGGTGGAGGAGGCCGTCATCAAGGCCCTTGAATCCACTCCGCCGGAATTGGCCGCGGACATCTACAAAACAGGGCTGTACCTGACGGGCGGCGGGGCTTTGCTCCGTGGCCTGGACAAGCGCCTTAGCCAAAAGACCAAACTGCCGGTCCACATCGCCGAGGATCCCTTGCGGGCGGTCGTACGCGGCACGGGTATCGCGCTGAAGAATGCGGACCGATTCTCCTTCCTGATAGATCGGAAAAGTATTTAAAGAGGCGAAGATTATCCATCTTGCGGTCCTGGGAACGGTGATCCCGGATCGGATGGTCATTTGTCTGCAATCGTATGGCAGATGCTGCAGCTATTACAGCTATTACTGAGGTTCAGCGGTCTTTTCGTGTTCCTGTTGCTGGAGCTGGTTTGCTTTTCGATGGTTGTCAAGTATAACCAACGGCAGTCGTCGGTATACTTGAATACCGTCAACCGTTTCTCAGGTACAATCCAGGAGAAGACCGCCGCCGTGTACCAGTATCTGCAGTTGTATGACGAGAACATCCGCCTGGCCAGGGAGAACGCCCGCCTGCTGGCGTTGGTTGCGAATACGGACAAGCAGGGAAGTCCGGCCGAACCGGACGGTATTTCGGCGGACAGCAGCCTGCGACGGTATCAGTTCCAGCCGGCCAAGGTCATCCGGAACAGCATCAACCAGCATCACAACTATCTGATTCTGGACAAGGGTCTGGCGGACGGGGTGGTTCCGCACAGCGGGGTTGTCACGGACATGGGTGTGGTCGGGATTGTCCGGGACGTATCGGAGCATTACTGCGTGGTCATGTCTCTGCTGCACCGACAGGCGAAGGTCAGCGCCCGGATTCGTGACAAGGGATTCTTCGGTCCCTTGACCTGGCGGGATACGAACCCATGGCTCTTCACCCTGGATGACATCCCGAAGCATGCGCCGGTGGCGAAATCGGACACCATCGAAACCAGCGGGTACTCAAGCCTGTTCCCGCCGGGACTGATGATCGGGGTGGTCGACCGGCTGTCCATGGCTCCCGGTAGCAATTTCTTCAACATTACGGTACGTTCCAGTCTTGACATGAGCAACCTGCAGCACGTGTACATCGTGAAGAACCTGTTGGCAGCGGAGCAGGATGCTTTGGAGCGGTCGGCCGCGAAATCCGATGAATAGCACCATTTATCACAACCTGCTGCGTTTCCTGGGCCTGGTGGTCTTCCAGGGGCTGGTCTTCAAGAACATTGGAGAGAACTGGGACGGATTTCCCTACCTGCATATATTCATCTACCCGGTCTTCCTCCTCCTGCTACCCATAAACATACCCAGCCCACTGACCTTGGCCCTGGGCTTCCTGCTCGGGATATCCGTGGATTTCTTCTACAACACCCTGGGTGTACATGCCAGCGCCTCGGTCTGCTCCGCTTTCCTCCGGCCATACGTCCTGCGCTTCCTGGAACCGCGCAACGGCTACAACATCAACTATTCCCCGACCATCGCGCGTGTGGGGGCCGGCTGGTTCGTCCGCTATGCAAGCCTCCTGCTGACCATCCATTTGTTCTTCTATTTTTCCGTGGAAGCCTTTACTTTTGTATATATCGCGGACATCTTGTTGAAGACGTTGGTCAGTTTTGTCATATCATTGGTTTTTGTGTTAATCTACCAATTGATTTTCAATCCATTGGAATGAAAAATACAAGCATGGCCAATAATTGGCCCCCATCCGGCGGGAGGGGCATCCGATGATCCCGACCGATACCTTTGACTAAAGCGAAATCCGATTGAACAACCAGCACAAGGAGCGGCAGCAGTACATCCTGGCACTTTTCGGCATCGCTGCGTCGGTGCTCCTGGTGAAGGCGTTCACGCTGCAGGTGTTGAACAACGACTTCAAGACCCGGGCGGACGCGGTGGCCATGAGCAAGGAGACGATCTACCCGGCGCGAGGGTTGATTTACGACCGCAACGAAAGGTTGTTGATCAACAACACACCGGCATATGATCTGCTCGTCACCTACAACCAACTGGACCCGGCGATGGATACGGCGAAGTTCTGCCGCATCCTGGGCATCGACCAGGCCTCCTTCCGGGAGCGCCTGAACAAGGATTTCAAGCGGGACATCCGGTATGCACGGCACAAGCCGTTCGTATTCATGAACAAGATCTCGCCGGAGCTATATGCCCGGCTACAGGAGAGCCTGTACGAATTTCCGGGCTTCTTCGTGTTGGTCCGCAATGTACGCAGTTATCCGGTCCGCCATGCAGCCCATCCCCTGGGATATATCACGGAGGTGACGGAACGGGACATCGATGCATCGGATGGGGCCTATGTCATCGGGGACTATATCGGAGCCAGCGGGTTGGAATTGGCGTACGAGAAGGAGCTGAAGGGTACCAAGGGTTTCCGGTACGTCCTCAAGGACAACCTGGGCAGGGACATCGGTAGTTTCCAGAACGGTTCGAAGGACGTGCTGCCGCAATCCGGGCTGGATCTGGTCAGCACCCTGGACCTGGACTTGCAGGCGTATGCGGAAGATTTGATGCACAACAAGATAGGTGCTATTGTCGCCATCGAGCCCTCGAGCGGCGAAATACTGGCGTTCGGAAGCTTTCCTTCTTATGACCCCAACCTGATGGTCATCGACCAGAACCGGGGCAAGGCTTTTGCCCGCTTGCAATCCGACACCTTGAAGCCCTTGTTCAACCGGGCCATCATGGCGGAATATCCGCCGGGCTCCATTTTCAAGTCTTTGGTCGGTCTGATCGGGATGCAGGAGCAGGTGATCACGCCGCAGACGGGATACAGTTGCCCCGGCTACTATACGGTGGGCGGCAACGATGTGCGCAACTGCCGATCGCATGCCCCGCCGGTGGATGTCGCCACCGCCCTGCAATGGTCCTGCAATTCCTATTTTTTCCGTGCGTTCCGGGAGATTGTGGACAAATTCGGGTTCTACAATCCGGAGCAGGGCCTGGAGGTTTTCGTCCGCTACCTGTCCGCGTTCGGGCTGGGAAAGGCCCTGGGGGTCGATTTCCCCGGAGAGAAAGGCGGGAACATCCCGAGCAGTGCCTATTACGACAGGCTGTACCCCAAACGCAAGGGCGGCTGGCGGTCTCCGACAATCATTTCCCTGGGTATCGGGCAGGGGGAACTGTTGCTGACAACCCTGCAGATGGCCAACATCGCCGTGCTGATAGCCAACGACGGAGCATACCACATTCCACATTTCGCAAAGTTCTTCTACCGGAACGGCAACCGCCTGCCGCCGCCGGAACGGTTTCTCGAGACGAAATCGACCGGAATAGACCCTGTCTACTTCCGATCGGTCAAGGACGGCATGCTGAAGGTCGTGGAAGGGGGTACGGCCGCGGCGGCCCGCATGCACGACATTTCGGTGGCAGGCAAGACTGGCACCGTCCAAAACCCGCACGGGGAGGACCACTCCACCTTCATCGGCTTCGCCCCGGTGAACGACCCGAAGATCGCCATCGCCGTCTTCGTGGAGAATGCCGGGGGAGGTTCCCGGTACGCCGCCCCGATTGCCAGCCTGGTCATGGAGCGATACATCCGGGGCAGCATAGCGTCGGAACGCCGCTGGCTGGAGGAATCCATGCGGACGACGGACCTGACCCGTTCCCGCCCCCGCCGCAGGCCCTCCCCGCCGCGGGATACCCTTCGGGCTGGACAGGAAGTCGGGACGGCACCGACAACGGAACCATCGGGAATCAACCGATAACGGCTAGCACAATTCTAACAAAAGGACAACCATATCTTGACCATCTCAGCCATCGCCGCCGTCGCCCGAAACCGGGTCATCGGTTTTGAAAACCGGATACCTTGGTATTTGTCCGCCGACCTGAAGTATTTCAAACGGATAACGACCGGACATCACATCATCATGGGCCGAAAATCCTATGAATCCATCGGACGGCCCTTGCCCCACCGCACGAACATCATCATCAGCCGCGACCCTTTCTTCGTCGTTTCCGGCTGCATCGTGGTACATTCCCTGGCGGAGGCCCTGTCCGTAGCGGAACACAACGGGGAGACGGAAGCCATGGTCATCGGCGGGGGCGACATCTACCGACAGGTATTCCCGTTGTTGGACAGACTGTACCTGACGGAGGTCGATGCGGAAGTGCCCGGGGACGTCTTCTTCCCGGCATGGGCTGAGGAGGAGTGGGAGGAAGTGTTCCGGGAAAGCCATCCGGCGGACGAGAAGAACGAATACAATTTCCAGTTCCGCACCCTGGTGCGGAAGCAAACGGCAACCGACCCGACGTGAACAACCTGACCCGCATATTGGATCTGTATACCCGGGACCCGCGGGTCCTGGGCATCCTCGACCAACTGTCGGCGGCGGGGACGGCACCCCGGTATCAGCTCACCGGTCTGGCCGGTGCCCAGCTGGCCTTTGTCCTGGCCGGCATGTACCGGACAGGCCGGACGGCGCACCACCTGGTCATTGCAGACGACAAGGAACAGGCTGCCTACCTGCAGAACACGGCCGCCGGCCTGCTGGAAGACAAGCCGGTCCTTTTCTTCCCGGATTCGTTCAAGCGGCCGATGTACTTCGAGGAGATGAACGCCACCAATGTCCTGGAGCGTACCGAAGTGGTCAACAGGATATCGGGGAACGGCCGGCAGCCGACGGTCGTCGTGACTTACCCCGAAGCCTTGTTTGAGAAGGTCGTATCACCGTCCGTCCTGGCGCAGCGCCGGATTACGATCGTCAAGGGCAACACCCTCGCCGTTGATTTCCTGACGGAAGTCTTGGTGGAATACGGCTTCACCCGGGAAGAGTTCGTCTACGAACCCGGACAATTCAGTATCCGCGGAGGCATCATCGATGTGTTTTCCTACGGCAACGACTACCCGTACCGGATAGAGTTGTTCGACGAGGAGGTGGAAAGCATCCGTACCTTCGACCCGCTCACACAGCTATCGGTACAAGCGATCGCCCAGGTCAGCATCATTCCGAACGTAAACACCCGTTTCGACCGGTCGCAGAAGGTGTCCTTGCTGGAAATACTGCCCGAAGGGTCGTTGGTTTGGGCGCACGACCTGGCACTCCTCACGGACCGCCTACAGCAGTGCTTCGAAAAAGCCGAGGAATTCGCCCGGTCACTGCCCCTGTTGGATGAGACCGAACTCGGGGAGATCTTCCGTGACCGGGCCTTCATCCGGCCGTTCGAGGTAACGGCCCAACTCGGTCGTTTCGGGTTGTTGGTCACCGGGGCCGCACCCGAGGCGGAAACCGCTGTGCAGACCTTGCCGGCCGCCGCTCCCACCGATTTTTCCGGACGGGCACAGCCCAGTTTCAACAAGAACTTCAGCCTGCTGATCGAGAACCTGCATGCCAACACGGCCAAAGGCTGGGAAAATTTCATCTTCACGGACAACCCCCGACAGGTCGAGCGCTTCCACGCCATCTTCGACGACCTGGAGGCGGCGGTCCGTTTCGAGCCGGTCATGAAAGCCATCCACGAAGGCTTTGTCGACCCGGCGCTGGGCATTGTGTGCTATACCGACCACCAACTTTTCCAGCGACATCACCATTACAGGCTGCGACAGGGGTTCACGGCAGACAAAGCCTTGAATCTAAAAATGTTGCGGGAATTACAACCCGGTGACTTCGTGGTGCACATCGACCATGGCATCGGAAAGTATTCCGGCCTGGAGAAAATAACCGTCAACGGCCATACCCAGGAATCCGTCCGGATCTTTTACAAGAACAACGACGTCCTGTACGTCAGCATCAATGCCTTGCACAAGATATCCCGCTACACGGGAAAGGACGGGACCCCGCCGGTCCTGAGCAAACTCGGCGCTGATGCGTGGCAGCAGCTCAAGCAGCGGACCAAGAAGAAAGTCAAGGACATCGCCCGGGAGCTGATCAAGCTCTATGCCCTTCGCAAGGCGACGCCGGGCCATTCCTTTCCACCCGACAATTACCTGCAGGCGGAACTGGAGGCATCCTTCGTGTTCGAGGACACCCCGGACCAGGAAAAGGCCACGCAGGATGTCAAGGCGGACATGATGAAGCCCTGGCCGATGGACCGGCTGATCTGCGGCGATGTCGGCTTCGGAAAAACGGAAGTCGCCATCCGGGCGGCCTTCAAGGCCGTCTCGGACGGCAAGCAGGTGGCGATCCTGGTTCCCACGACCATCCTTGCGCTGCAGCATTACAAGACCTTCTCGGAAAGATTGGCGGATTTCAAGCTGCAGATAGACTACATCAACCGCTTCAAGTCGGCCAAGGAAAGACGGGAGACAGTGGAGAAGGCCAGGGCGGGGAAGCTGGACATCCTGATCGGGACCCATGCCCTGTTGGGCAAGGACATGGCGTTCAAGGACCTGGGCTTGCTGATCATCGACGAGGAGCAGAAGTTCGGCGTCGCGGCCAAGGAAAAGCTCCGCAAGTTGAAAGTGAACGTGGACACCCTTACCCTGACCGCCACACCGATTCCGCGGACCCTCCAGTTTTCCCTGATGGCGGCCCGGGACCTGAGCATCATCCGGACCCCGCCCCCAAACCGACAACCCATCCACACGGAGGTCCGGGTACTGCAGGAGGAGGTCATAAAGGATGCCATATACAAGGAGATACAACGCGGCGGTCAGGTCTTTTTCGTACACAACCGGGTCAAGAGCCTCCCCGACGTCGCCGCGCTCCTGCAGCGACTGTGTCCGGATGCGGACATCACCACCGCCCACGGGCAGATGGAGGCCGACCAATTGGAAACGGCCCTGCTGGACTTCATCGACAAGAAGTACGACGTGCTGGTATGCACCAACATCATCGAGACCGGGTTGGACATCCCGAACGCGAACACGATGATCATCAACAATGCCCATGAGTTCGGCCTCAGCGACCTTCACCAGTTGCGGGGCCGCATCGGCCGTTCCAACAAGAAGGCCTACTGTTACCTGTTCACCCCGCCGACCTCCACCCTGACACAAGACGCCCGCAAAAGGCTGCGCACCATAGAGGAGTACAGCGACCTGGGCAGTGGTTTCGAAATCGCCATGCGCGACCTCGACATCCGGGGTGCCGGCAATCTGCTGGGCGCCGAGCAAAGCGGCTTCATCGCCGACATCGGTTACGAGGCCTTCCAGCGCATCCTGGAGGAAGCGGTGCAGGAGCTCAAGGAATCCGATTTCAAGGAAGTTTTCCAGGATACCTCGACGGCTGTGCAGACCTTTGTCCGCGACGTCACCATCGACACGGATGTGGAGATGCACCTGCCCAGCGAGTATGTCAGTTCCGTCCAGGAAAGGTTGAGCCTGTATACCGCCCTCGACCAGTTGGAGACGGAGCCGGACTTGAAAGCCTTTGCCGACCAGTTGCGGGACCGGTTCGGCAAGATACCCCAACCGACCATGGAATTGTTCGAAGGCTTGCGGTTGCGTTGGGTCGCCCGGGAGCTCGGGTTCGAGCGGATCATCCTCAAGGACGGGAAACTCCGGTGTTATTTTCTGGAAAACCCTCAGTCCGCCTACTACGACAGCCCGCTCTTCCAGCGCCTGTTCCGGTGGCTGGGGTCGGAAGGTGCCCGTACGGGGCTGCAGCTGAAGAAATCCACCCGAAGCCTCATCATGGTCAAGGACCAGGTTCGCAGCCTGCTGGCGGCCCGCAAGGTCCTGGAACAACTGCGCGCCAGCGCCCTGCCTGCCCGGGTGGTCACGACGTAGTGGGTCGGACCCCGGCCGCGGCGGTCCGGAACGACCGCGGACACCAGGCTGGCGACGCCGGCAGCAGGAGTCCCCTGCGCTGTCGGAAGAATTGCATGATTCCCGAACCAATAATTTGGCGGAACGTAAACTTTGAACGAATTTTGATTTCGGTCGGGTCAACGGAAAATCCGGCTGTCGACAACTTCATTCCGATTAAAAAAACGTCATGCGATTCCTCAGCCTCCTTTCGTGTCTGCTTTTCCCGGTGATCCTGCAGGCGCAAAGTTTCGAACTGGGTTTATTCACCGGTTTTGCCAATTACCAGGGCGACCTTGCCCACGACCAGATAGAAATAGGAGCCACGAGCCTTTCCTTCGGCGGCTTGGCGCGGTATGAAATCGTTCCTGCCGTCAAGATCCGGGGCAGTCTGTACTACGGATTGATTTCGGGTGACGATGCTTTCGGGACGACCGCCACGCGGGACCGCGGATGGAGTTTCCAGTCGTCCCTCGTCGAATTGGCGGTGGTGGGTGAGTTCCACCCGCTGGGCAAGAGCCGGTACCGCAGCGGGGGCGTGTTCCGGTCGAGCGTGTCTCCTTACTTCGCAACGGGGCTGGCCTTCCTCAGCATCGATTCGGAGGTGACCGTGACGGATCCTGCGGACGCGGGTCTTTTCCCGGAACCGGGCACCACCTCGGTGGCGTCCTCCGTCCCGTTGATCCTGGGTATCCGCCTGGACGCGTACGAATCCTTTTCCCTGGGTTTCGAGTGGGGTTGGCGCATGGCGATGACGGACTACCTGGACGGAGTCAGCAAGAACGGGCGGGCAAACCGGGATTGGTACCTGTTCATCGGTGCCACCGCATCCTATGTTTTCTGACGGGCCGTCGGAAGAAGGGTGTCACGGCCGGTCCGGATCTTTTCCTGCCAGGTATGCGGCCATCGCATCCAGTTCCTCATAGAATGCAGGTCCGTATTTGCGGATGATGGCATCCCGGACGAACCGGTAGACGGGGATGTTCTCCCGGCGGCCGGCGGAGCAGGCGGCGGAGCAGATGTCCCATTTGTCGTAATTGAGCGCCTCGAAACCGACCGCCTCGTTGCGGGATACCCGTAGGGGATACAGGTGACAGGACACCGGTTTTCGGAAATCGGTCCTGCCGGCCTTCCATGCCTGCTCGATTCCGCAGTGCGCCACGCCGTCCGTTCCGAAGGTCAGGTAGGCGCAAGCTCCGTCGGGCAGCAGCGGCGTACCGGTCATGTCCATCTCCGCGTAATAGGCAGTCTTACCCCGGTGCGCCAGCGTATCGGCCCCTTCGGGCGAAAGAAAAGGGCGGATGTCCTCGAAAATGTGTTCGAGCGTCCGACATTCCTCCGGTTCCAGGGGGGCGCCGAAGTCGCCTTCCCAACAACAGGCCCCCTTGCATGCACTCAACTCGCAGCGGAACCTTTCCTCCAAGA
The DNA here is from genome assembly GCA_041163745.1 of Bacteroidota bacterium. Lineage (GTDB taxonomy): Bacteria > Bacteroidota > Bacteroidia > Chitinophagales > Saprospiraceae > UBA6168. The sequence continues at coordinate 13,985 of JBEAQU010000025.1, read as the reverse complement.
CCGCTTCGCTGACCAAAACATCCTGAATGACAAGCACCGTTGAAAAAATTTTTAGGATGGCACAAATGGGTCTAATTTACCGGTGCGGGGGTAGGTGGAATGCTGATGCTATCCCCTACCTTTGCAACTGGTCATCAAAAATAGGACAATTACCAAAATTTAGCGAAATGAAAAAAACAGCAATTGGCATCCTGGCGATTTCGATGTTTCTGCTGGCACGCCCTGTCCTGGCGCAGGACGGCCGGGCGGCCGAGGCGGCGGCGGACTTGTCACAGGTCTACAGCCTGAACGAAGCGCAGCAAGCGGAGATGCTCAAGATACAAGCGCGCAAATACCGCAACCTGGCGGAAGTGGCGCCGCTGCAGGAACAGGACCTCAACCAATACTTTCAGAAGATCAAAGCCTTGCAATTCGGGCACGAGAAGTCCGTCGAGCGGATGCTGGACGAATCCCAGCTGCCGGTGCACCGGCAGCGCCAAACCGCCTTCCGGGAGCGTCGGGCAGCCCTCGTCAAGACACTGAAGGATTCGCAGGCAACGGAGGAAACCGTGACGCAAGAGATGCTCCGCCTTTACCTGGAAGCGTTGGACTGACCCCTGTGGCCCGGCAGCTACCGTCCCGAACAAGCGGTCGGCCGCCATCCTTCCGACAAACCGGAAAACCAAGCCCGGTCTGCATTGTTATATCTAACGGACGGAGGGGTCGGGCGCTTCGGGTTGCAATGCCACGGTTGCGGGGCTTGCCGACAGCCCTCCCAACGGCTTTCTCCGCCGCAGGACAAAGGCGGCGGATAGAGGCGCGGAGCGGAGTGAAAAGGGAAGCCTCGTTTCCGGCCGCAAGGACATAAGGTCTGAACAGGTCGACAGCAGGTTGCGCAGAAGACACTGGCGAGCAGTCGGATGTCAAAGGAAACAAGCGCCCGTTAACATAACCAGATAAACGCTGCAAGGCAAATGGATCCGTTAAAGAACAAATTTTTCCAGCAGGCTTCGAAGGTGAAGCAGGAGGTGAAGGAATTGTTGGCCGCCCACAAGGACATGAAGGTGGCGAGTGTCACGTTGGACCAGGTATTCGGCGGGGCGAGGGGAATCATCATGATGTTGTGGGAGCCTTCGTTGCTGGATGCGGAGGAAGGAATTCGGTTCCGGGGATATTCCATCCCGGAGCTTCAGGACCTGCTACCGAAAGGCGGCGGACGGGAGCCTTTGCCGGAGGGCTTGTTCTGGTTGATGATGACGGACGAGATACCGACGGAGGCGGAAGCGGAATGGCTGGGTGCGGAATGGCGCCGCCGTTCGGAAGTTCCGGCCCACGTTTTCAGGGTGTTGGACGAGCTGCCGATGGACACCCACCCGATGACGCAGTTCTCGACGGCCATCCTGGCCATGCAGACCGCCTCGGTGTTCGCACGGCGGTACAGCGAGGGCATGGGTAAAACGGAATATTGGGACGCCGCCTACGAGGACTCGATGGACCTGATCGCGCGGCTGCCGCGGGTGGCCGCCTACATATACCGCCGGGTCTTCCATGGAGGACTGCACATTCCGGCGGACGAAAACCTGGACTGGGCGGCGAATTTCGCCCACCTGCTGGGCGTATCCGACAAGGCGGAGTTCCAGGACCTGATGCGCCTCTACATGACCATCCATGCGGACCATGAGGGCGGCAACGCCTCGGCCCACACGATGCAGTTGGTAAGTTCCACCCTGGCCGACCCCTATCTGGCCTTCTCGGGTGCGATGAATTCCCTGGCGGGTCCCTTGCACGGGCTGGCCAACCAGGAGGTCATCAAGTGGATCTTCGAGATGTTGGACGAACTGGGGACCCGCCGGCCCACGCACGAACAGATCGCTGAATATGTGAACCGGACGCTCGCATCCGGCAAAGTCGTCCCGGGTTACGGCCATGCGGTGCTCCGCAAGCCGGATCCCCGTTTCATGGCACAGCTCGCATTTTCCAAGAAATACCTGCCGGACGACGACATCGTCAACGTCGTTTGGAAAGTGTACGAAGTCGTGCCCGGCATACTGCAGCAGCTCGGAAAAGTGAAGAATCCCTGGCCGAACGTGGACGCTCATTCCGGTGCGATGCTGGTTCATTACGGATTGGACCAGTACAGTTATTACACCGTCCTTTTCGGCGTCTCCCGTGCGCTGGGTGTACTGGCGGCCCAATGCTGGGCACGGGCGCTCGGCATGCCGTTGGAACGGCCCAAATCGGTGACCCTGGGTTGGGTCCGGGAGTTCATCGCGCGGCAGGAAACGGTAAACGTCGGCTGAGGTGTCCGACACCTTTGCTTCGCCTTCCTTAAATTTTGATTTCCTGAACAAAGAGGTTAGATTTGCGCGGATTTTCGGGAACGTGCGCCACACCGTCGTGCCCGTCAATGAGTCCGGCGCAGGGCGTTGGCTGGCCAGGCTTCAAATCTTTTTTTCATTTTGACAAACCTTGGCCCCATTTGCTTCGTAGAACGTGCGAGGCGAATCATCTTGCATCACAAGAACCTACCCGAAAGCCCTTGTTGGGCATGCGGCGGGTCCGTGGGAATGTGAACCGTATTCCCGGTCGGTCCCACGGAAGCACCATCCGCCGGCGCAAACGAGGTCCTCGGTCAAGTTCGTAGCGACTTCCTGTTTCGGGAGATTGTCAGCCACCGCAACATTTTCAGCCCGGCCCGGCCGTGTGCGCGGAAAATCGGTCGGAAACGGAACGGTCCGGTCCGACGTCTTTCCCCGCATCCCCGGCGGGCCGGAAATCCGTTGGCCGTCGGCGGACAGCGCTTCAGGACAGGAAAAAAAGTGAATTTCACATGGCACTTATCGGAAAAATCAGAAAACAGAAATGGTTGCTGGTCGGCTCTCTGGCCGGCGCCCTGGTGTTGTTCATCGCAATGCTCATGTTCGACAACCCGAACCAAAGCCTGTTCGGCGGAAGCCGGACCGAACTGGGGGAAATCGAGGGGCAAAAGGTAGAATACACGGATTTCATGCGGATCCATTCGATCCTCTACCAAAACACTGCCACGGACGGCTTCAGCGACCGGGCGGCGCTTTGGAACTTCTTCGTGGATGAAGCGGTGGTCCGCAAGGAAGCCGCCAGTATCGGATTGGGCGTCAGCAAGGCGGAACTCCTCGAACTGCAGTTCAGCGAGGACATGTCCCGACTCAGCCCCCTCATCACCAGCCGCTACCAGGATCCGAACACCCGGATGCTGGACCGCGCCCAGCTGAACCAACTGAAGGACATCATCACCAATTCCAAAATAGACCAGCTGATCCAGGCAGGGCAGCTTGTTCCGGATTTCAAATACCGCTGGGCACACCAGGAAAAGGAAATCGTCAAGGACCGGCTGCAGACCAAGATATCCCGGATGATCGAAAAAGGGATGTACACACCGACCTGGATGGCGGAAGCCATCGCCGCGGAGCAGATGCGAGCAGTCGATTTCACTTATGTCCAAATTCCGTTCGACGAAATCGACAATTCGGCCATCACCTTGTCCGATGATGATTTCGCCGACTATTTCGACGCGCACAAAGGCCAGTTCGAACAGGAGGAGGAAACCCGCCGCATCGCTTACGTCACCTTCAATGTGACGCCGACCGCCGCCGATTCGGCCGCCATCCGCAACGGCATCGCGGCTTTGACGGCAGACTTCGCCGCCGCCGAGGACGATTCCCTCTTCGTGGAAAACAACCTGGGCATCATCGATGCCGCCTATTTCAAGAAGGACGCCCTGAATCCCGCCATCGCCGACACCCTGTTCGACATGCCGGTCGGTTCGGTCTACGGCCCTTACCAGGATTTCTCCACCTACAAGGCGGTCAAGATCCTGGACCGCAAAGTCATACCGGATTCCGTCAAGGCCCGGCATATCCTCCGCAGGGTCACGGACAACCCCAGCTTCCTCGCCGCCACCCGCACCATCGACAGCCTCCGGAACCTGCTCGAAACCGGCGTCGCTTCCTTCGATTCCTTGGCCGCCCGCTTCAGCGAAGACCTCTCGAATGCCGCCCAGGGCGGTGACCTCGGTTTCTTCAGCCAGGGTACCATGGTCAAGGAATTCAACGATGTCTGCTTCTTCCAGGCCGAACCCGGCAAGGTCTATTCCGTCCTGACACAGTTCGGCATCCACCTGATCGAAGTCACGGATCGTAAATTCATCGGCAACGAGCCCTCCGTAAAGGTGGCCTACCTGACCCAGGACATCGTCCCGAGCCAGGCCACCCAGGATGCCGTCAAAGAGCAGGCCATCTCCCTGGCGGAAGCCAGCACGGACCTGGACGCCCTCCGGCAACAAGCCTCGGCCGTCGGCCTCTCGGTCGAAACCTCCGCTCCGCTCCGGATCAACGATTACACCATCGGCAACTTGGGTATCGGACAAAGTTCCCGCGACATGGTCCGTTGGGCCTTCGGTGTGGACTTCAACGTCCAGGAGGAAGCGGAAGTAGGCAGCATCTCCCCGGAAGTGTACCGATTCCAGGACCCGGGCACATTCCATGTCAGCCGCTTCGTGGTCGCCGCCCTTCAGTCCGTGCAGCAAGCCGGCACACCATCCTGGCAGGATGTACGCGACAACATCGAACTGATGGTCATCAACGAAAAGAAAACCGCCCTGGTCAAGGAACGCATGGCCGGGCAGTCAGACCTCTACAGCATCGCCGGCAGCTTCTCCGCCACCGTCGATACCGCGGTCGCCGTCACCTTCTCCTCCGCTTTCCTCCAAAAGGCAGGTGCCGTGGAACCGACGGTCGTCTCAACGGCCCTGCGGACGGACCTCAACCAGGTCTCCGAGCCCGTTCTCGGCTCCAGCGGAATTTTCGTTGTCAAGCCTTACAACAAACCCCAAGCGGGCAGCGCCGGCAATGTCGCCATGGTGAAGCAATCCAACCAGCAGAGTACCCGCGCCACTGCCAGGGCCCGAGTCATGCAGTCGCTGCGCAAACAGGCGGACATCACCGACAACCGCTCCAACTTCTTCTGAGCACCCCGCCCTTTGTCGCCGGCACCCGCGCCGGCCCGAACGAATCGGCCTGACCGGATAATACGGTCAGGCCGATTCGTTTATCCCCTTCCCGCCAAAGAAACTTATTCGCACCGCCGCTTGTTTCCTATTGTGGACATGATTCGTCCGGCCAATCCAGGCCCATCATGTGCGCGACAGACCAGGGTGTTCGCCGGACGGACCTTCCGACTTGCAAGAAACAGAACCAACACGATTGCCAAATGCTGTCCGTAACCAACAAAACCAATCATTTCCGGCATATCTTCGACACGGAGATCATGCCGTTGACGGACAAGTTGTATACCTTCGCCTATCATCTCACCGGAAGCGAGGATGATGCCAATGACCTGCTCCAGGAAACACTGACCAAGGCCTGGCGGTTCATCGACCGTTACGAACAAGGCACCAACCCCAAGGCTTGGCTTTTCACCATCGCCAAGAACATTTTCATCAACGAATACCGCAGACGGGCCAAAGGGCCCGGCCAGGTGGCGCTGCAGGATTTCGTCGCCTATCAGGAAAAAGAGGAAACCCCTTTGACCGGCTCCCTGGATCTGCGGCAGGAAATGTACCAGTACCTCATCGGTGATGAGGTCACCCAAGCGGTCAATTCCCTCCCTGCGGCATTCCGGACCGTCATCCTGCTCTGTGATGTCGAGGAATTCTCCTACGAAGAAATTGCCGGCATCCTGGGCATACCGATCGGAACGGTCCGGTCCCGGCTCCACCGGGCCCGCAACCTGCTCAAGGAGCAGCTACGAAGCTACGCCACTCACATGGGATACGAAGACAAACGGGGATGATGCGATCCGATGCGTACCCTCACGGAAATGCTCATCCTTTTGGCAACCTAGCATACCGGCTCCCAGCCGTGGGCCTTGTGTGCCGTCGCCACCCTCGGTGAAATGACCTCCTCCACAGGTATGCTGCCGCGGGACTATTCCGAAAAAAGCCGGCAAACGGCCTCCGTTTCGCTGCTCATCGGCGCTGTCAGGCGCCGGAAAGGTTGGGAAACAGGGCGTCCGGTGTATTACAAACCATCCGACCTCGTATGAAACAGGCTTACGATGAACAGGACATGCTGCTGAAAATCAACTTGCTGTTGGATAACGAACTGGAAGAGAACCTGGCGGCTGAAGTCCGGGACCTGATCGCAGCGACGCCCCTCCTATCGGAGATGTACCAGCATGAGCTCCGCTTCCGGGGCTTTGTCCGTTCCCGGTTGGCTCAAATGAAAATGCCACCCTCCCGGATACAGGCCATCCGGGACGAAATATTGAACTCCCCGCTCCCCCATCCTTCTTCTCCGGAAGATTGACGCCGACTTGTTCCCGACGCGGAAACACTTGTCGAATCTTTGATTTGACAGGCTATGTTACGGCTATATGGGTCATGATTTGGGTTGTGCCAGTTACTGTTCCCCGCTTCGTTGGGATGGATTGCGGCGCTGTGGCGGATTCGTTGCAGGTGGTTGGGATTTGTTCCCCGCTTCGCGGGGATGCTGGTACGCGAATTTTTAGGATTAGGCCAATTACAGGGATTTTTTTTTATTTCTTTGATGGCAAGCGGATTAGGTCTTTCTTCGCCTTTTCTTTTTATTAGTGAAATTTTGCGCCCCGCTTCGCGGCGAGGGATTGCGGCGAGGGGAACGTGGCTTGGAGGTGGGATGGATTTGTTCCCCGTTTCGCGGGGATGGCTGTGGACACGAATGTTGAAGGATCCGGCGGATGACAGGGATTTTCTTGGTTTGAAATATTTGATGGGAATGGAGTTAGGTGGATCGCGCCCCTTGTTTTCCGGATGAACGGGCAAACCAAACGGCGCTGTCATTGTTTGCTTTGCATGTCGGTTCGTTTACTGTCCTGTATGGCGGGAAAAGCTGGCAGAACCCATCGACCAGGAATCGAAATCCGTTGTTTGCCGGTGAGCTATTGTGACGGAAACTGTGTCAACGGCAGCATCGCATGGGATGAGCAACAGGCGGCCCTCCGAAAAAGCACAGCGATAGCATGAATACATCATCACCGTCCGCCTGGGAAGACCAGGATCCTACGGCAGCGGACCGTAAGCGGGACCACATCGACCTCGCGTTCCGGTCGCAGGTGCTGCGAACGGAAACGGACCCCCGTTTTTCCTACGAGCCGATGCTGGCCGCCCATCCCATCCCCGGCAGCCTACGGCCCTTCTCCTTCCTGAACAAGACGATGCGCGTGCCGATCTGGGTATCCAGCATGACGGGCGGGACGCAATGGGCCCGCACGATCAACCAGAATCTGGCCCAAGCCTGCCGGGACTTTGGCATGGGCATGGGACTGGGGTCCTGCAGATCCCTGCTTCATTCGGACGAGTCCATGCCGGACTTCGATGTGCGCGACCTCCTCGGGCCCGACCAACCCTTGTATGCGAACCTGGGTGTCGCTCAGGTGGAGCGGCTGCTGGAACGGGACGAAACATGGCGGATTCGGTCATTGGTCGACCGCTTGCGGGCAGACGGACTGATTCTGCATGTCAATCCTTTGCAGGAGTGGCTTCAGCCGGAAGGCGACCGGTTTGCGGTTCCGCCTTTGGAGACCATCACCACCTTGCTGGCGCGGACGGACATTCCCCTCATCGTGAAGGAAGTGGGGCAAGGCATGGGAATCGACAGCCTGAAGGCGCTCTTCCGCCTGCCGTTGCAAGCCATCGACTTCGCAGCGGCAGGCGGCACCAACTTTGCGAAACTGGAATTGCTGCGCAGCGACCCCTCCCGGCAGGCTGTATACGAATCGCTGGCGCGGGTCGGCCATACGGCACCGGACATGGTCGGGTTGGCCACCGCCGCCTTACAGGAACTGGGCGACGAAGTCCGCTGCCACCAGGTCATCATCTCCGGCGGCGTCCGGGATTTCCTGGACGGCTACTACCTCATCAACAAACTACCCCTTGCCTGCGTGTACGGACAGGCCGCGCCCTTCCTGCAGCACGCCAGGGGAACATACCAAGCGTTGCACGACCATGTGGCCGCCCAGGTCAGCGGGCTGGAACTGGCGACGGCACTGCTGCGGGTCCGTTAGAGCCCCCCGAAGGAATTTTGCCTGAACATCGCATTTCGACATGAAAGAGACTGACAAGACGATCAACGGATTCTCCCGGCTGCCGAAACCTGACAAACTGGAATGGCTGCTGGAGAATTACATCCCCCCGTCCGACCGGGAGGAAGTCCGGCAGCAGATGAAATCCTGGTGGCATGCCGATGCCGGACAGCAACAACTGCTGGACGGATTCATCGAAAACACGGTCAGCAACTTCGCCATGCCGTTCGGGGTCGCTCCGAACTTCCTGGTCAACGGCCGGACATATGCCGTCCCCATGGTCATCGAGGAAAGTTCCGTCGTCGCCGCCGCCGCCAGTGCCGCCAAGTATTGGATGACACGCGGCGGATTCCAGGCCACCGTCCTCGGAATGGAAAAACTGGGACAGGTCCATTTCAGCTGGAAAGGACCTTTTGCGAAACTGCAAGGCGTATTCCCGGCTTTGAAAACGGCTTTGCTCGCAGAAGCCGCCCCCATCACCGCCAACATGGAGCAACGGGGCGGCGGAATCCGGGACATTGTGCTGGTGGACCTGTCGGATCAGGAACCGCATTACTATCAGCTGAAGGTCACCTTCGACACCAGGGACAGCATGGGGGCCAACTTCATCAATTCCGTATTGGAGCAGTTCGCCAAGACCCTGGACAGTTTCATTTCCACCCACCCGGCATTTGAGGAAAATGACGAACGGGATGTCCACATCATCATGTCCATCCTTTCGAACTATACACCCGGCTGCGTGGTACGAGCCTCGGTATCCTGTCCGGTAGCCGACCTGGGCAGTTTCCCCGGCGGATACACAGCGGAGGCCATGGCGGAGAAGTTCGCCAAGGCGGTCCGCATCGCCCACATCGACCCGCACCGGGCGGTGACACACAACAAGGGTATCTTCAACGGAATCGATGCGGTGATCCTGGCGACGGCCAACGATTTCAGAGCCATCGAAGCCGGCGGCCATGCCTATGCGGCCCGGAGCGGCCAATACCGCAGCCTCAGCTTCTGTACGGTGACGGACGGAATTTTCCGATTCTGGTTGGATATACCGCTGGCCTTGGGAACCATCGGCGGACTTACCCGCCTGCATCCGATGGCGCGGCAGTCGCTCAAACTGATGGGTGACCCCTCGGCGGAGGAACTGATGCAAATCATCGCCAGCGTCGGATTGGCACAAAACTTCGCGGCAGTCCGCTCGCTGGTGACGACCGGCATCCAGCAGGGACATATGAAGATGCACCTCGCTAACATCCTGCAGCACCTCGGGGCGGATCCTGTGGCTACGGAACAGGCCACCCGCCATTTCGAAGGGAAGGTCGTTTCATTCACAGCCGTCCGCACCTTCCTGGAAACCCTGGCCGCCACAACGTAAGAACAATCTCCGCACCGAAGGCAATGCCCGGACGGCCGTTCCGGCCAGGCGCAAACCAAATGGGCGCAAATCAAATGGTCGGTTCCGTATTCAACTGTGTTGATGCGCGATGTCGCGGCCGAAGAGGTGACGGAATGGCGGATTGAATCCGCAGCCGCCACCGCATCCCCGCACAGACAAGACCGTCCCTGGGCGGCGACACAGACCCGACGCTGCGCGGCTAGCGCCCTTCCCTCCGACCTCCTTCCTTGCGCTGCCGGAGCAGCTCCGGCAGCTGCCGGAGCGCCGCCAGCTGCCGCTGGCGGCGGCCGATTTCTTCCGCCGGTATCCCGAAATATACCTGCCCGCCCGCCAAGTTCTTGGAAACACCGGACTTGGCACTGACGACCGCCCCCTTTCCGATTCGAATCCGCGCCGCAACCCCTACTTGTCCGTACAGGGTCACTTCATCCTCGAGCACCGCTTTTCCCCCGATTCCCACCTGTGCAGCCAACAGACAGCGCTGCCCGATGACCACGCCATGCCCAATATGAACCTGGCAATCCATTTTGGTACCGGCGCCGATGACCGTATCGCCGGAGACGCCCCGGTTGACGGTACAACCCGCCCCGATGTCCACATGGTCTTCGATGAGCACCCTGCCCCCGGACCGCCATTTCCGATACCCCTCGGAGGACCGCTGGAAATAAAAGGCATCTGTACCGATGATGGTACCCGCCTGGATGGTCACCTGGTCACCGATCCTCGTGTGGTCTCCGATGTACACACCGGCCTGGATATAACAGTCTTTGCCGATGACCACCTGGTGACCGATGACCACTCCGGGCTCCAGCACGGTGGACGGATGCACCAGGGCATCTTCCGCCACCTGGGCGGACAGGGGCCGGAAGGGGCGGTATGACCGCACCAGACCGTCGTAGGCGTCGAATGGCCTTGGGTGCAGGAGGAGGACTTTCCCGGGTGGACAAGGTACCTCTTCCGACAGCAGGATGAAGGTGGCGGCGGAATCCAGCACCTTCCGGACATATTTGGGATGGTCTACAAAGGTGAGGTCTCCCGCCTCCACTTTATGAATCTCATTTATTCCGGTAACGGCCAGGGTGTCGTCGCCTGTTATCGTGGCGCCCAGCCGCTGGGCGAGTTCCCGGACAGGTATAGGTTGCGGTAGTTTCATACGGAGGTGACAATTGGAGGGAATGACGGATGCATCGGAAGAGTAAAATTAGGGTGTTGGAACTATATTCATGCGATCAAGGGGTGTGTGGAAGCACAGGAATTGCTTTTTTTCACCGCTTCGCCGCGAGGAGCCGGAATGCGGACTTTGGATGATTTTGAAGCATCTGGAAGCCGGGGGAAGGACAAAACCTGTATTTTCGCAGCAAAGAATCATCACAAGGCTTGATTGCAACAAGTCTGAAAAAAAAGAATATGGCACTGGAAACAAGAATCATGGAAGACCTCAAGGAGGCCATGCGGACCAAGGACGAGGCGGCCAAGCGGGGAATCCGCGCCATCAAGGCGGCGTTGTTGCTGGCGAAGACCGATGGCAGCGGGGAGGAGATGACAGCGGAGAAGGAAATCAAGATCCTCCAGAAATTGGTCAAGCAACGCCGGGACAGTTTGGACATCTATGAACAGCAGGGGCGGGAAGACCTGGCGGTCATCGAGCGGGAGGAAATCGCGGTCATCGAAAAGTATCTGCCGCAGCAGCTCGACGAAGCGGCCTTGGAAGAAATATTGAAAGGCATCCTGGCCGAGACCGGGGCCGAAGGGCCGAAGGACATGGGCAAGGTCATGGGCCTGGCCAACAAGCGGTTGGCCGGGCAAGCCGAGGGGCGGCTCATCTCCACGGTTGTCAAGCGCCTGCTGGCCGGCTGACAGGACAGGCTTACGGATCAAGGATACCGGCACCATTCCCGCAGTTGGGACAAGGTCAGTCCGGTATAATCGGGAATACAGGCCGCCACATGAGACAGCTGCCGGAACTCTTCGGGCGGATGGGTCGTCGTCAGGACGACCGCCCGGCTACCGAAATTGGCGGCGGTAGCGACACCGGTGGGGCTGTCCTCAAAAACAAGGCAATCTGCAGGAGACACACCGAAAGAATCGGCCGCCAGGCGGAAGATTTCCGGATCCGGTTTTCCACGACGGACATGGCCGGCGTGGAAGACCGACCGGAAGAAAGGCCGGAGCTGCAGCCCGTCCAGCACGAAATCGACATTCTCGACCGGAGCGGCCGTCCCGATGGCGACCGGGATGTCGGCTTGGCGCAAGGCATCCAGCAAGTGCGGCAAACCGGCGAGCGTCTGCAGTTCGGGCTGAAAAATCCGGCGGTATTCCGCTTCTTTTTCCGCCGACAAAGCTTGCCGTTCGGCCGGAGCGAAGCGGTCGCCGAAGATACGTTCCAGTATTTCCTCATTGATGCCATGGATTTCCCGTTGTACCCGGGGCAGGTCCCAATCCAGTCCGAGGCGGGCGAGGGTCGATTGCCAGGCGCGGTGGTGGACCATCATGTTGTCCACCATGGTACCGTCGAGGTCGAAGATGACAGCTTTCATGCAAGGAGGGGCTTGTCGGGTGAAGAATGCGGGAAGCTTGTCACCAGGGTCTCACTTCGTAGGGATAGCGGATCTGATAAGCCTGCTTCACCAGTTTGACGGTCATTTTCCGCAGTTCGTCCAGGTTCTCCCGTTGGACGGCGGAGATGAAGATGTTCTCGTGACCATAGCGGTTGCGAAGGGAATGGCGGAGGTCCCGTTCGATTTCGGTTTTCGTCTCCGCATCGAGCAGCTGGTCGAAATAGCGCTCCCGGTAGGCATCCATCTTATTGAATACCAGGATGGTCGGTTTCTCAATCGCTTCCAGGTCCTTCAAGGTTTCCTGTACCGTCACCAAGTGTTCCTCGAAGCGGGGATGGCTGATATCCACGACATGGAGCAGGATATCGCTTTCCCGGACTTCATCGAGCGTGGATTTGAAGCTTTCGATGAGGTGGTGGGGAAGTTTGCGGATGAAGCCGACCGTATCAGACAGGAGGAAGGGCACCTCATCGACGACCACCTTTCGGACGGTGGTGTCGAGGGTGGCGAACAGCTTGTTTTCCGCAAAGACATCCGATTTGGACAGGACGTTCATCAGGGTGGATTTCCCCACGTTGGTATAGCCTACCAAGGCCACCCGGATCATATCGCCGCGGCCTTTGCGTTGGGTGACGGCCTGCCGGTCGATCTTATCCAGTTGTTTCTTGAGCAGGGCGATCTTATCCCGGACGATACGGCGGTCGGTTTCGATTTCCTTTTCCCCGGGGCCGCGCATACCGATGCCCCCCCGCTGGCGTTCCAGGTGCGTCCACAAGCCGCGGAGCCGGGGCAGCAGGTATTGCAGTTGCGCAAGTTCGACCTGGGTTTTGGCCTGGGCGGTCTGAGCCCGACGGGCGAAGATGTCGAGGATGAGGGAGGATCGGTCGACGATTTTGACCTTGAGTTCCTGTTCCAGCGCGGAGACCTGTTTTCCGGTGAGGTCATCATCGAAGATGACGACGTTGACGGATTCATGTTGCTCGATATATTGATGGATTTCCTCCAGTTTCCCTTTCCCGATGAAAGTACGGGGATGCGGATGGGGCATTTTCTGGATGAACCTTCTCTTCGTCTGTGCGCCGGCGGTCATGGCGAGGAATTCCAGTTCGTTGAGGTATTCCGTCACTTGGTCTTCCGTCTGGGTGCCATGGACGAGGCCGACGAGGACGGCGTGTTCCGCCTGTTGCAAGCCATCCGACTTGTTGTTTACATTCCATTCTTTATTCATACGATCAGGCTGATGTGATGTGGTGGGTGCGGTCAGCGCCCAAACGGCTACCGATCCGATGGTACGGACCTGTAGCGGGAACAAAAATAAGGCAGTCCTTGTGCATTTCAGTCGGGTCGGGGGTATGGCGGCGGTCTGTGGTTCCGTTGGACGCAAACCAAACTGTCGGATCACGAATGCTTAGGAGACCAGCGTTCCCCGCAAGCGGGGAATCCCCTTCGCTCTTCCACGCCCGTGCCCAGCGCCGCGTGCCCCTCTCCGCGAAGCGGGGAGCAAAATTCCATTAATAAAAAGGCGAAGAAATTTCCAATCCGCTTGCTTTCAAAAAATTAAAAAAAAGAAAAAATCCCTGTCATTCGCCTAATTCCAAAAATTCGCGTACCAGCATCCCCGCGAAGCGGGGAAAAAACAAATCCTCATTCCAACAAATCCGCTGCGCACCAGCGTTCCCCGCAAGCGGGGAATCCCCCTTCGCTCTTCCTCACCCGTGCCCAGCGCCGCGTACCCTTCCCCGCGAAGCGGGGAGCAAAATTCCATTAATAAAAAGGCGAAGAAATTTCCAATCCGCTTGCTTTCAAAAAATTAAAAAAAGAAAAAATCCCTGTCATTCGCCTAATTCCAAAAATTCGCGTACCAGCATCCCCGCGAAGCGGGGAGCAACTGCATCCTATTCCAACGAATCCACTGCGTACCAGCATTCCCCGCAAGCGGGGAATCCCCTTCGCTCTTCCACACC
>JBEAQU010000024.1:0-151217 GCA_041163745.1 Bacteroidota bacterium | reverse complement strand
CGGAATTCCTGGCGGCCGTTCACCACCACCCCTTCCATCCGTTTGCCCCGGATCAGGAAATCCGTGACCTTTGACTCGAAATGAATCTCGCCACCCTGCCGGAGGATGGTCTCCCGCAGCCTGGTGACTACCCCGGGCAACTTGTTGGAACCGATGTGGGGATGCGCATCTACCAATATGTCCGGTTGCGCACCATGTGCCACCAGGATGCGCAGGGCCTTGCTGATGTCGCCCCGCTTGTGGGAACGGGTGTACAACTTGCCATCCGAGTAAGTGCCGGCGCCCCCTTCCCCGAAACAGTAGTTGGAATCCTCGTTTACCTGCCCGAACTGCTGTATGGCCCGCAGATCCCGGCGCCGTGCGCGTACGTCTTTCCCCCGGTCGAACACCACCGGCCGCAAACCCGATTCGATCAATTCCAATGCCGCAAAGTATCCGGCAGGTCCCGCCCCCACGACAATGACCGGTTCCTGTTCGTGTACCATGGGCAGCACCGCCGGCATCAGGTCCTCCTCCGCCGGTTCGTCGTCGGTATGCAAGGCTACACGCAGCTGGAAAACCGGCGTGGCTCCCCGGGCATCAACGGAACGGCGCAGCAATCGGATCGAACGGATTTCCGAAGGTGCCAGGCCGGCCGCCTCCGCGGCCGAACGAATCAGGGCCTGCTCATCCGTCAGCAGCGAAGGCAGAACGCGTATGTCCACAGTGATATGCATATGAATGCAGGTGAATTCAGGTTGAAGGAGACGTGGAAGACCCTCCTGCCGCAGCATCTTATGGAGTTGGGAAGATCGTGTCGCGGTATATGGAAAACCCGAGAGCACCAAGCCCGACCGCCCATTGCAGACACCGCACGGTATACGTCATGCAAGCCCGGATTCTCCGGAGCAGATTACGGGAGGGCACCTCACCCACCGAGTCAAAGGTAACAAGAATTCACAACGGCACAGGAATGTCTCCGGCATACTTCCGACATCGAAGGCCAAGGGCTTCGGACCCCGAAGACACTGACGCCTTAATTGTTGTGCTTGAGGTACGTAAGACTGCCGTTCGAAATGAATTTCTCAGGAATGAATACCTTCATGATTATTTTCTCCTCACAGTCACCGGATTTCGTCCGGATGACTTCCCGCTTCTTGTCATGACTGTACAGGTGAAAAATGCCGTCCGATTGGCTTGATTCGACAAGATATCGGTTCTGGCGGTCTATCAGATAGTTGAAGATATAGGATGTGGCATTGAAAATCTCGATCTTCGTTTCCGTCATGATGAAATTACCAGCCCATGCAATGACCTCGTATTCCCCGTACAAATCCAACCGGACCTCTCCGGCCGTTCCGGTCTCAAACGTTTGGTGAATGGTCTTCTCCAACTGCGCATGTGCCGCTCCTTGCAGCAACAGGAGCAAGCCACAGACAACATAAGACAGGATTTTCATGTTTCTATGTCATTTTACAATCCGATGTACGCTTCCATCGGTTGTATGGGATTTTTCGAACCACAGTTGAAAGAGCTTCGTTGCTCATCCTACACTGAATACCGGGTTGTCACGGGAGACAAGGATACATCAATGAAAACGAAATGTTATAAAACAGTTGGCGCCAATAAATTTCCAATTTCAAAGATGACTGCGCGTTTCGTGCGGAATTCGTTGGCGCTTGAAAACGGCTGACTAATACATAAATGTCAAAATTAATTAAATGGTGCGGACCTTGGCACCGTTTTTCCCGCTTTTTTTTTTCCGGAGGTCGGTTGCTGTTATGTTGTCATAATTGTGAATATGAATGTGACTTCAAATCATAGTCTTGCTGCATTTCATCAAGTGTGGAAATAATCTTGCCAAACTGGGGAAGGCCGCCGACCGATTGACATCATCATCATGCCTGGGTACCTGCTGTCACCTGCTTCAGGTTGAAAGCGAATCCAATCGACGGCATGTATCCCAAAGCAGGGAGAGTTGACGCAGGAGGACGGGCATGGCGGACAAGGGCAGCATATTGGCACCGTCCGACAGGGCTTCGGACGGCCGCGGATGTGTTTCCAGGAAAAGGCCGTCTGCGCCGGCCGCCAATCCCGCCTTGGCGAGGGTGGTGATGAATCGGGGCGTCCCGCCGGTGACGCCACCCGATTGGTTGGGTTGTTGCACGGAGTGGGTGCAATCCAGCATGACAGGCACCCCGAATTCCTGCATGGTGGGGATGCCTCGGAAGTCCACGACCAAATCCTGATAACCGAAGGTGGTGCCCCGCTCCGTAAGCCAGACCTGGTCGTTGCCGCTCTGCCGGACTTTTTCGACGGCGAATTGCATGGAGGCTGGTGAAAGGAACTGACCTTTCTTTATGTTGACCACCTTTCCGGTGGCGGCCGCCGCCGCCAACAGGTCTGTCTGACGACACAGGAAGGCCGGAATCTGCAGCACATCGACATAGCCAGCCGCCATGGCGGCCTCTTCGGCCGTATGGATGTCGGTTGTGACCGGCACCCGGTATCGGTCGGCCGCCTTCCGCAACAGCGCCAGCGCCCGCTCGTCTCCGATCCCTCGGAAGGAGCGGACGCTGGTTCGGTTAGCTTTCCGGTAGGATGCCTTCAATATGAAGGGGATTCCCAACGACCGACAGGTCTCCGTCAGCACTTCCGCCGTCTCGAACAGGATTTCTTCGCTTTCAACCACACACGGTCCTGCAATCAGCAGGAACGAACGGTGGTCTTCCGCCTGGAAATTCAGCAATGGAAAAGGTAGCATCAACGCTCTGTGTTGTCGGAGGTCCCTTATCGCAGCAAGGTGCAGTCTCCTTTTTCCGAATACTCCTTCCCGCTGCCACCCAGGATCCTGTAACGCACGAAGTATACGTAGACGTCGGAAGGGGCAGGCTTCTCGTTTTGTCTGCCGTCCCAACCGGCATCGCTTCCGCTTCCTTCGTATACCAGTTGTCCCCAACGGTTCCACACCTTGAACTCCAGGATGTCGACAGGAACCCGCGACACAGGCTGAAACACGTCGTTCAATCCGTCGTTGTTGGGCGTGAAGATGTTCGGCATGTCCAGCGGATTGTTGGAGACCGTCAAGCTGACCGAGAAAAGGCTGGAGCAGCCGCCTGCATCCGTCACCACCACGTCGTAGACAAACACCTCCTCTTCGGCAAGTATCTCCGGGGCATTGATGGTCCCGCTCGTCGGCGCAGCGGTGGTGGCGATCAGTTCCCCGTTCTGGAACCATTCGTAGGATGCCCCCGGCAACGGACTGGGGGTGGTGTATACATCCAGGGAGATCTCCTCTCCCTCGTAAATGATCTCGGAGGTGTCCGACTGGCTGACCAACAGCGAATCCACCGTAAACCCGGCGGTCACCGAAATGTTCACGGTGTCCAGGTGTATGTAACAGCCGCTCGGGTCCACGCCGGTGACCACCACCTGGTCGCTGCTGCACAAGGTCAGGGTCACGGATGCACCGGAACCGAGGTCCTCCCCGTTTCCATCAGTCCAGCTGAAAGTGACTCCAGGCAGGTCGGCGGTGACACCCACCGTTACCGGTGTGCCGCTGCCGACAACCTGGTCGGGTCCGGCGTCCAGGTTGAAGTCCGGGTGGACGTCGACGGTCAGCACCTCTTCCTTGACAAAGCAACCTTCCCCGCTGACGGCCGTCAGGGTGAAGGCACCGCCGTCACCGGCCGGGTAGGGTGGGGTGACGGCGGCGCCGGTTTCGTCGGTCCAGGTAAGCTGGACACCTGCCGCCGACACCTCCGCCTGGAGCGGTACCAGGCTGTAACTGCACAGGATGGTGTCGTTGGGTATGCTGAGCGTGAAGTCCGTGGCAACCAATATGGTCACTTCCTCCTCTCGCTCGCAGATGCCGTTGCTGGCCACCAGGTAATAGGTCGTGGTCTGAAGTGGAGACACCACCGGTTGGGCTGCCGAACTGTTCAGGCTCCCGTCGGAGGAAGTCCAGGTATAGGTGGCGTTCGGACTGGCGGAATTGTTGAGCGTGATATCTTCACCAGGGCAGATGCTCGGATTTGGCGGCGGAGAAAAGGCAGGTGCGGGCGACACGGTGATGGTGGCGGATGCACCCACGGGACATCCCATGAATTCACCGTCCAGGCTAAATGTCGTCGTCGTCAGGACAGTGGCCGTGGGATTGGTGCAGTCGTCGCAGCTCAACCCGTTGGACGGGCTCCAGGAAAAGTCCGTGACCCCGGGATCCGCCGTGACGGTGAACACCACCGGGTCACCAGGACAAATGGTGCTCTGCGGCGGGTCGATGCTGATGGAGGCCACCGGGACGACGAATATGTCGATGGAATCGACACTCGTACAGGCATTGACGGTGGTCACCCGAATGTAGGTGTTCGTTTCCTGTGCCAGGAATACCAGGTTGAGGAAGGAGTCCGGAGTCAATGCGCCCGGGGAGTCGTCGTCCCAACTGTGCTGGATGTTCGGAAAATGGGCCGGCTCATACGTCGGTGACACCAGGGTGACCTGCTCGCCCTGACAATAGGATTCCTTGTCGGGTATGGCCATGATGTCCAGCAAAGGCAAGGAATCCACATAGACCAATACCGAGTCGAAGACCATGCATTGCGCTGTCTCCAACTGGATGTAATACCAGGTGGAAACCGTGGGCGCCGCCGTGCCGGTTTCCGGCGAGAGAACCTGCAGCGTCGGATGGGCCTGCCAGCTCACCCCATCTCCTCCTGTGCTGTTCGTTGCGCTCAGCAATACGGTGTCTCCGAGGCAAAGATAGGTGGTGTCGGGATTCTCGAAGGCCACATCCGCCGGTATGACCGTGACGGTCACCTCCGCACTGTCCTTGCAAATTCCGGTCGAACTGGTCGCGACCAGGGTGTAGGTCGTGGTGACGTCCGGCGTGGCCACCGGACCGGAGACGTCCGTACCAGGCTCCAGCCCCAGGTTCGGGGTCCAGGAGAAGGTGGTGGTGGAGTTCTCTATGTCACTGCCCAGATCCACACTGTAGTTCTCGCAGATCACCGTGTCCGCAGCCAGGGTCGGAAAGCTGAAGGGGTCGACGGTGATGGTGATGGCATCCGAGGCCTGGCAACCGGCCAGGGAGACGGACACGTTGAGGGTGAAGTTCGTGAAGCCTGGCGGCGGAACGACCGCCTGGACCGGTGCCGTCGGGTCGGGCAAGGGGACGAAGAAAGAAGTCCACTGCAGGTTGCTGTTGCCGATGTTATTGGACGCCTCCAGGACAAGGGTGTCGGTGGCACAGATGGTCTGGTTGCCGTCCGGCAGAATGGTCACCTCCGGAGAGATCAGCTGCACCCATACGGAGTCCATGTCCGTGCAAATGCCCAAGGTCCCGGTGACGGTGACCAGCAGGCTGGTGTCCGGGCAGATGCTTGGGTTGGAAATGTCGGGGTTGGAGAGCAAGCCCGGCGGAGACCAGAAGTAGCTGGCGGCTCCCTCCGCCTGGAGCTGGGCGCAACCTCCGTCGCATACCAGCACCGTGTCCAGCTGGTCATCGAAAATACTGACGTCCAGTTGGTCCTGGATCTCGATGAGCAGACTGGCCAGGACAACCGAGCCGCAGCCGAAGTCACGGACCAGCTGGATCTCGATGGTGTCGGTTCCTTCCGTCACGCCGTCCGCCAGGGCCTGGACCGGAAAGTTGAACGATTCCGTCCCGGTGGTGAAGGTCAGGGTGCCGGGAATGTCCAGCTCGTAATCCACGCCCAGCACGGCGTTGCCGCCAATGATCACGTCATAGGTTGCCGGTTGTGCGATCGGCGCGTTAAGGGAGACGACGATTTCGTCCGGTGTGTTCGTACATTCCTCGACCAGGTACTCGATGCCGGATTGGTAGTTGACGCCTAACTGTGGGGATCCTCCTTTAATCTCGGAAATGAAGACCCCGGAGTCGAACGAGGAGTCGCCGCGGTCGGCCACGGCGAATTTGAGCTTGTAGGTATTGCAGGGGATGGTCGCCACACTGGCGGTCAGACTTTTCTTGATTCCCAGGGAATCGGAGGTGAGCCCGTCGTAGGCCACTGTCTGACTGTTGCCGTTGTTGCGGTAGTACTGCCAGTTCTGGCCGTCGTTCACACTGTTGATCTGAATGAAGGTGCCGTTCGGAAGGGTCGCGATGTTCAACTGGTCGGCGATGTTCGGGTCGCCGACGATGCCGGGACCGGATACCAGGAAGGCGAAGATGTCGTTGAAGGAGGTGTTGACGTATTCGGGGTATTCCTCGGAACCGAAGATGTATTCGAAGGTGATCTCGTCCGTGGCCGCGAACACTTCCATCTCCACGATGCAGGCATCCTGCGAGGTGGAGCTGTTCCCGTTTATGCTGGACAGATAGTCCAGGTCGCCGTCATTGCCGCCGCCGGTGAAGGAGGAGGTGAAAAAGGTGGCCGGGTTGGCGACGTTGACGGCGGAGCCGCTCGTCAGAAGTAAGCCCTTGTCCAGGCCCAGCTGGGAATCCGGACCGGCATCGAAGGTGCCCAGCGCATCCTCGTCGCAATTGACGGCCGTGACGTTGATGACGGTTTGTCCGGCCACCACGCTCTGTACGATCTCCTCCGGGGTGGCGTCGGAATTCACGACGATGTCCTGCGGGGTGTCGCAGGCATCCGCCGTACATTGCCAGGTGCCAAGGAATCCTTCGAAAGTGGTGCTGCCGTTCGAGGTGAACTGGATGGTCAGGCAGCCGCTGGACGCGGAAACGGAATAGGCGACCCCTCCGTTTGACGGGTTGTTGCTGCCGGCGCCGTTCAGGATGGCAAGCTGCGGCGCGCTGGTGCTGGCGCCGTCATAAAATGTCAGCACATCCCCCGTGAAGCCGAAGTCGCCGCTTTCCAGGTTGAAGTATTGCAGGGTGAAATTGATGCAGTTGTTCGGCGTCGACGGACAGATGGTGAAGGTATGGTTCTCGTTGTTGCCGTAGTCTCCGTCCTCTCCCCCCGAGTCCACCAGGGTGCCGCTGCAAAGGGTGCTGCCTCCTTCGGTGATGTTGGTGATCGGCGGCTTCTCGGTGATGCAAAGCTGGAAGGAACCGGCGTTCGGGGTGGCGTTTGGCGACCAGTCGTTGATGCGCAGAAAGTAGGTGATGCCGGGCGTCAGGCCGATCAGGTCCACTTGTGCCGTAGTCTCGCCCGCCGCCGCGGATACGCAGTCAAGGAGCTGCAGGCCGTCGAATTCACAATCGCCGCGATAGAGCGCTATTTGCGGGTTCAGGATGGAGGGATGGCCGTTGACAGGGTCCGGTGCGCCGGTCAGCAATACCCGGTAATCCAGGATGGTGTCCGACGCCACAAAGGAAAACCATACGTCCCGCTGCGGGTTCCCAACGAAACACGGCGGAAAATTGTCGAATCCTATATTGCTTTCCGTAGCACCGACGTTGTTGTACAGGGTGGAATCGCAGATGGGCGCCTCCCCAAGGTCAATCAGGCCGGAACAGTCGTCGTTGGCCGGTTGGGCGAATGCCGTCATGGCCAGAAACAGGAAAGCAACGGAAAAAGTGTATTTCATAAGTTCTGTTTTGTATTCGCATGGAACCTGGCACGGACAAGTCTGGCCACAGCGACGAAGGTAATACCTTTTTTTTGCCAAAAATAGAAATGACCGGGGATTCCGATGCCAATCCGCTGTAAAAAGAAATTATCGGGTCAGCTGCACGACCCGGGGATTCCCTCCCCTACGGAGGCTTCCTTCCGCCGTCATCATGGGGACAGTCGCAAACCCGCCCAGGATTTCAGTACCCTACATGCCCTTGGTTTGCGGATTTTCCGCTATCTTTCGCACCGTGCGGCGCAGTAGCCGGCAGCCTCCGGTGATGCCGGCGAAACCCGCCCGGATTGTCTCCCGGCGGCCATTCACCTTCTTTTATTATTTGATATGAAAAAACGCTTCTTATCCCAGATTGTTCTTCTGCTGTGCGCCGGTGTTCCCCTGGCGCTCCAGGCCCAGGGCATCGCCATCCTGTCGGACAATCCCGTCCCGGGGACCGGTTTAGCGGTGAGCTTCCGACCGGAGGCCGCCGGCTGGACAGGCGAACTCGTCGCCCTCCGCTTCGAGTATCCGCCGCAGGACTTCCCGCAGGCCGTCTCCCTGCCCCTGGTGTCCGATGGTGACCGGATGACCGCCGAAGTGCCCACGACCACCGCAACGGTCGGGGTGCTGCTCTACGCTGTCGACGCTTCCGGGGAAGCCTTCGACAACAACAACGGCGAGGGATATTTCGTCTACTTGCAAAAGGACGGTAATCCGGTCATGGGCGCCCGCGCCGCCGCCGCCTCGGTATGGCAGAACTGGGGGTCGCTCGCCGGCATGGACCGCGACAAGGAACGAGCCTGGTCCCTACTGCTCGAGGAAATCCGACACCATCCCATTTATTCCGACCAGCACCAGGCGCTGATGCTGCACGTCTCCATCGCCTTGGCCAACAAGGTGCCCGACGGCAAGGAAAGGGCCGTCTCCCGGATCTCCGACATCCTTTCCGCCCGCAAACCCAGCGAGGAACTGCTCCTCCAGGCCAGGGAACTGTGCATGCTCATCCGCGATGATGAACGCAAAGTACAGGTGGATGGCGCCATGAACAAGCACTTCCCGAAAGGCAAGGCCGGTGTTTACGACCGATTGGCAACCCTCCAGTCAACGGATTCCCCGGAAAGGAAAGCCGAATTGCTGGCACAACTTTGGGCAGCCTACCCCGACCGCTCGGTCATCGGTAACCTCGCCGACCGAATTGCCGCCACCACCGCTGCCGAATTGCTCGAAAAGGAGGACTTCGACGGTGCAGAACGTTGTCTCGCCGGTATCTGGCAACCACAGATGGCCGCCAATGTACTCAATTCCTACGCTTGGGAAGCTTCCGGCGAATCCCTGAGCGGCACACCCGGCAACATCGCCAAAGGCTTGGACTGCTCCCGGAAATCCCTGTCTATCATCGACCGGGAATCGGAATCCCTGTCGAATATCAAACCCTACCAGACGCCTGCGCAATACCGCCGCTCCCTGGCTTACACCCGGGCCATGTACGCGGACACCTACGCCCTGCTGGCTTATCGTTCCGGTCTTTACCAGGACGCGCTGACCTACCAGGAAATCGCCTGCCAGGCTAACCGGTTCCTCGACGGAGATACGAACGAACGCTATTGCGCCTACCTCGAAATGGTCAAGGGCCCGGCGGAGACGGAAAGTATCCTCGCCCGCTTCCTCCAGGAAGGACATGCCACCGATGCCATGCGGGCCCAGCACAAGCGCTTGTTCCTCGCCAACAATTCGTTGGAAAGTGCCTACGCGTCGTACTTCGCCGCGCTCGAAAAGGTCGCCTCCCAACACCTGCGCGAGACCCTGCGGGACGACATGCTCTCGGAACCGGCCCCCGCATTCCAGCTGCGCAATCTCGCGGGGGAGACGGTCAGCCTGGAGAGCCTCCGTGGCAAGGTCGTCGTCGTCGATTTCTGGGCCACTTGGTGCGGCCCCTGCAAGGCGTCATTCCCTGGTATGCAACAGGCGCAGGACCAGTTCAAGGGCAGTGCCGACGTCGCCTTCGTCTTTGTCAACACTTGGGAAAATGCTGCGGACAAACGGCAGCATGCCGCCGATTTCATGCAGTCCAAGGGCTATCCCTTCGAGGTGCTGATGGATACGGAGGATGCCGTGGTCGCCGCTTTCAAGGTGTCGGGCATCCCGACGAAGTTCGTGCTGGATAAGCAAGGGGTCATCCGCTTCAAAAGCGTAGGTTATGGGGGAGATGATGCGGCGCTGGTGCGCGAACTCTCCACCATGATCGAATTGTCCGGCGGGACACGCCCGGCTGCCGATGCCGGAACGGCTCCCTGACAGGACTGGTTCCGCTCCGGACAGGCCCGGATCCCGTCCTCCGTTAGCCGGCCGCATGCGGCCGGCTAACGGAATATCACCTCCGTCGCCCCCCACCCGTAGGCAGGGTGGTACTCGTTCGTGAATCGCTCCACATCCGGCCGCTTGATCAGCCGCGTGGCGATGCTGTCTTTCAGCCGCCCTTGCCCCAAGCCGTGGATGACAAACACCCGCTCCACCCCGAGGCGCACCGCCTTGTCCAGATACCGGTCGAACGAAGCCAGCTGGAAACGGAGAATCTCCGCATTGCTCATCTTCTTCCAACCGTCCGTCAGCTTCTCTATGTGGAGGTCCAGTTCGGACGGGAATTCCGCCAACTCCCTGGTCTCATGCCTGCTCAGGTCCTTGTGCCGATGCGCCACCGGAACCGGACTCGCCTTCGTGTGCCGCCGCGTGTAGCTGGCCAGGTCCTCCGTCACCGGCGCGACGTCCGCCGAAGGACCCGCTCCCTGGACAGGCGCCTCGAAAAGCCGGTACTGATGGGCGGCCCGGTTCAGAAAAGGTGCCGTACGCAGACTGGCGAAAAAGGTCTTCGGCCGAATGGAAACCGTTTTTTCAACCGCCGGCCCCACGCCCTCCGTAGTGACCCACCGGAGGGTCGCCTCGACCACCGGCGCCTCGTTCAGGTCGTCGTAGGCCATGCTGCCCAGCCTGCCGCTGCCACCCGCCGCCACCGTGCCGTCCCAGGCCTGCCGTCCGTTGTTCCGGCTCAGTCGGATTTCGTACAGGGCCGCGTACGCTGTGTCGTTGAGCAGGTGGATGTCGTAGGAATCCGTCGATCCGTCCCGCCCGCCAACGGGTACAAAGGCCAACTGTATTCCGCTGTGACGGAGAATAAGGTACTGCGTCTCCACCGGCACCTCCCGATTCCGAACAGGTGGTGCCGCCGGCTCGCTCCGACGGCCGGTCGGTTCGGCCGTTGCCGCCGGCCGTACCTCGGGAAGTTCCAGGTCCTCCGCAAACGCAGGGATCTCCATGTCGTCCGCCGGAAGGTAGACATGGAACAGACCCGCTTCCAATTCTTTACGGATGATCCCGAGGTCCCCCGTATGCTTCAACCTGACACTGTCACCTGTTTTGTACCGCATCTCTTTTTTTTCTAACAACAGTTATTTGTCCGTTTTGCTCGTACTGCTTTCAAAAAAAATAACCGGCTCCTGCCAATCCCCCGGCATGCCGGTTCCCTCTTTCGGACACCGCACGGGACACACCTCCCGGCAAGTTGTTTTGTCTCCCACATTGCCTACTTTTGTAGCATGGGGTACCGTTGGAAAATCGCGCAGTTCTTCGAAGCCTGGTGGTGGCGCTGCTATCGCCGGGGAACATCGGACGATGCCTACCTCTCCTGGAAAACAAACTATTGGCACCGGCTCCTGCATCGGATGGACGCCTGGCCCTTGCCTGGTGAACAGGTCCTCGATGCCGGCTGCGGTCCGGCAGGGGTGTTCATAGCCCTGCCTGAGGCCAGCGTGACGGCCCTGGATCCCCTGCTGGACCGATACCGCAGAACCTGGGCTTACCTTCGAACCGATCGTTTTCCGAACGTTCGCTTCGAATCCAGTCCGCTGGAACAATGGGTGCCGGCCTTCCGGTACGACCGCCTCTACTGTCTCAATGCCATCAACCACGTCGCAGACCTTCCGCTCAGCCTGCACAAGCTGAACAGCGCCCTGATCCCCGGCGCCACCGCCTATTTCACCGTGGATGCCCACCGGTACCGATGGCTGGAAATCCTCTTCCGCCTACTTCCCGGTGATATCCTCCATCCCCACCAGCTCAGCCTCTCCGCCTACTGCGCCCTGTTCGACGCGCTCGGCTTCGAGGTGGCTGCGGTGAAACGCCTGGATAGGACCTATGTCTTCGACTATTTTTGGATTGAAATGAAAAAGAAAAAGAAGAATCCTTCGTCGGCTGTTTAGGACCAAGGCAACATTTTGCGGCAAGGGGTATTGCCGCAAAAAAAACATTTTTTATGCCGTCGGTGGACAGGACAACATCCGGTTCTCTCCTTTGTCCGGCGGCAGGCATGGCCTGGTGTCGCTGCTGATGTCGGCCCTTGCGGCCTCTCGCGCAACCACTCGGCGGTTCAAGTATTGCTTCACCATGAGATACAAGGTCAAGGAAGTGTTCTACACTTTGCAGGGCGAAGGCGCCCACACCGGCCGGCCGGCCGTGTTCTGCCGTTTTTCCGGGTGCAACCTGTGGAGCGGCAGGGAGGAGGACCGGTCATCCGCTGTCTGCCGGTTCTGTGATACGGATTTCCGTGGAACGGACGGCCTCAACGGCGGCCGGTACGGTCTGACGGAACTGGTCCGCCTCGTACGCGAGACTTGGGGGGACCGCTCCGAGGGCAGGCCTTATGTGGTGTGTACCGGCGGAGAGCCCTTGCTGCAGCTGGATGCCGATCTCGTCGAAGCACTCCACCAGGCCGGGTTCGAGGTGGCAGTGGAAACGAACGGCACCGTCGTCCCGCCGCCCGGCATCGATTGGATCTGTATGAGTCCCAAGGCCGGTGCCCCCCTCCGCCTACGGAATGGGAATGAACTCAAGCTGGTTTTTCCGCAACCGGGCGCCATGCCTGCGGAATTCGAGGACCTGGCGTTCGACCTTTTTTTCCTGCAACCCATGGACGGGCCGCGACAGGCGGAAAATACGCAGGCTGCCCTTCGATACTGCATGGAAAACCCCCGCTGGCGGTTGAGCCTCCAGACACACAAATGGTTGGACATTCCGTAATCGCCGTTTTGTCCGGCAGCCGGGACGCCAGGCGGGTGGTCGCATGAAAAGCGACTGCGAACAGCTGTTCGCCGTTTTACACGGGAAGCTGTATTTATGATGTGCACTCGGAGAGGTCGGATCTAAGCGGGACGTAGCGGCGGGGCGAAAAACGACATGTTCCCTTCCTCCACCGGGGATGGATCGGATAGCTCCTAGCGTCCAGGCCGCACTAAGAAGCGTTTAACAAAAGATCGAGCTGCACACCAGCATAATCCGTCAGCAAGTGCGTGCCTATCCTCGTGGCGACCACGATGCCCGGTTCTCACAGAATCGACAGCCAGGGTTGCCCGGTCATTCGGCATGCTTCGCCACAGCCGACCGGCTCATCGCACAAGAACCGGCTCGCTCCGTATCCCGAACGCAGTCCGCACCTGTAGGAAATAGGTGCCGGCCGGCAGACCGGCCACCGCTTCGGACAGGTCGAAGGGATGTGTGCCCGCAGCCAGCGAGCCGCTGAAAATCTCCCCGATCGACCTCCCTGCGCTGTCCGACAACAACAGCCGAACCGCTTGTGGATATGGCAGGTCCAGCTGCGCCCGGCAGCTGCCCGCCGCAGGTTGCGGCCATACGGACAAGGAGGGCAGCGGTACGGCCTGCTTCGTGCTGTTCGTCGGCGATGCGAAGGTCCCGGTCGACCAGGTGTTGACCGGCAGGTACTTTTCCCCTTCCTTTTTCCATATCACCCCCACGACCTCATAGTCCGATAGCTGGGGGTCGTTGGCCGGCATGCTGAAGGAAAGGTCGAATTCCGTTCCCGCCGATACTCCCCCGTTCACAATTTCCTGGCCCCAGGTTCCTTGGGTGAAGGATGCCCGGAAAACTTTCTGGTGCACCGCATTCGCTCCGATGCCGGACTGGAAAGCGGTCACGTTGTTCTCGATAAGGTAGATGCCCAGGAAATAGTGGCCCTGCGCATCCTGGAAGAACCGGACCTTTGCCGGCACCTGGATTTCTCCCGCACTGTAAAAGGGCAGGAACGATGTGTTGGCGACCGGTACCTGCTGGAAGGCGGCGTTCACTTGATCCCGGACGGAAGCCTGTACGGCCGCCGCGTTCCCGGAAGTGGCATTCTGGTCCGTAGCGCCCAGGAAGAAACGGGGCTGGTAAAACCCGCCGAAATTGTCTGTCAGCGCCTCGGCGGCCGGCACGGCCAGAATCCCGTCGTAATGCGCCGCAATCAGGACCGCCTTCTGCGAATTGTCCGCTATCAGTTCTTTGAACAAATCCCAACCCCAGGTGCCGCAGTTGGGACACCAGCTCGCTGTGCGTTTGGTGATCAGGGTGCGTTGCTCCGCCGCGACTTCCTGCGAAATTGCCGGTATTTGGGTGATGAATGCGAATGCCGTGACCAGCAAAAGGGTCTGCCTGCATTTTTCCATGGGTAGGTTTTTTTCGTGATGCGTTGGTATCGTGGAGCCTCCGTCCGACCGGATCTGAACCGGACTTGCCAGCTTGCCTGTCGGCTCGACTTAGCTCCCGACAAAAATATTGCCTGTTAGCAGTATTCCGAAAGCCGGATTTCCAAAAAACGTCGCGTGTCCGGCTGTATCTTGAACCGATCGTCCGACCGCATGCCCACCACCCACACAATTCGTCCGGCACTCTCCAGTATCCAAATGCGTGCCTTCATCTCCCGCGGAACCTTTTGGTCGGAAAAGAAATCCTGCAGCTTCCGCCGCTTGCCTGCCATCCCCAAGGGAAAAAACCGGTCGCCCGGCTGCCAATGTCGTAGGACCAAGGGAAATAGCATCCGGTCCTCGTCCACCCAACAGATCGACCGGTCGGTACCGAAATTTTCCGGTCCCGCTTCGTGTCGCCGGAATCGCAACGTTCGGCCGGCTTCCAGCACCAGGGGCTCGTGGGGGATTTGATTAATAAATTTTACTCCTCCGTAAAATTCCCGCCAAGTAAGAATAATGTGGTCGCCGTGCACGTTCAATTTCGCTCCCGCACCTAGGAAAAGGGCTCCCCGCTGCCGCCGGCAGCTCTCCCAGATCCGTCCGACTTGGTTCTCGTGGAAACCATACGGAGACAATAAGTGGTGAAGGACGGACAAGGGAGCGGGGTAGCGGCGCAGTGCTGTCGCATCGATCCGAAGGGTTTCCGCATCCAGGACCTGGCAGACAGCCCGGCTGATCTCCTGCAAGGCGTGGTCTGCCAAGGCCTCGGCCTCCCGGATGCGCCGGAAGGTTTGGATAGCACCCTGTTGCAAGGACGGATTCACCTGTTGCAAGACCGGCACGACCTGGTGCCGCAGCAGGTTCCGGGTGTATCGGATGCTTTCGTTGGAACGGTCCGTCCGGAAGGTTATGCCCTCCGATTCGGCATGCCGCAGGATCGTTTCCCGGTCCGTCCACATCAGGGGGCGGATGATGTTGCCGTTCCTGGACTGGATGCCGTGCAACCCGCGGATGCCACAGCCACGTGTGAAGTTGAGCAGGAAGGTTTCGATGGCGTCGTCGATGTGGTGCGCGGTGGCGATGCGCGTACAGCCTGTCGCGGAGGCGGTTTCCTTCAACCATTCATACCGAAGCTCCCTGGCGGCCATCTGCAGGGAGATGCCTTTTGCTCGGGCATGACCGGCCGTGTCGAACCTGGTCCGGTGGAATGGAACCTGCCAGGTCCGGCAAAGCGATCCGACAAAGGCTTCGTCCGCATCGGATTCTTCCCCTCGCAGCCCGAAATTACAATGAGCCACCTGCATGGGCAGGCTTGCCGCGCGGAACAGATGGGCCATCACGACGGAATCCACGCCACCGCTGACGGCCAGCAGCGTCATATCCGTCTCCCCGACCATGCCTTCCTCCCGAATGTATGTCTGGAAC
This sequence comes from Bacteroidota bacterium, assembly GCA_041163745.1. GTDB lineage: Bacteria > Bacteroidota > Bacteroidia > Chitinophagales > Saprospiraceae > UBA6168. The sequence goes on along the minus strand of JBEAQU010000024.1, from coordinate 135,768 downwards.
CTTTTAAGCATAGGTTTTCCGAAAGTTGCCGCCCCTTCCACAACCGCCTGTCCCGGTGAACAACGCAACCACATGGCACACTCCCGCTCCGTCAGCGCAGGGCAGGTGCCAGCACCGCCGGATCCCCGTCCACATTCGCCGGAACCTGCAGGCCCAACAGACGGCAGACAAACGGATACACATGGATATTTTTGAAAGTCGGCAATACCAGGCCTTGCCGGATGTCCGGACCTTTCGCATAAAAAATGCCGTGCATATCCAGCCTACGGGTGTCGAACCCATGTTCCCCGACCACCGCCTGGCCGGAGGCCTTGCGCATGGCCATGACCCGCGCACCAGCAAAGTAGTGCCCGCTGTCCGGCACGACAATGATGTCGCCCCAGCGCGGGTTGTCCGGCGATACGTCGAAGTAGGGAACCTCCCGGGTTGCGTAGATCTGGTAATGTGCTGCGGTTTCCTTCAATCGGGCCGACACCCGGCCCACGTCCGCTTTGTCCGATAGATACAAGTGGACCAGGGCGCCGTTGTTGACCAGTTCGTAGCGCTCGTCTTCCCTGGCTTGCAGCTTTTCCACCGGAATCAGGCCTGCGACCGGAACGGATTGCATGCCGTGGTCGGACACGATGACCACATTGACCGGAACGGGAAGGGCTTTGATGCCATCGAACAGCATCCCCAGTGTTTCATCCAGCTTTTCCAGGGTGGCCGCCAATCGGATGTCATCGTCCGGACCGTAGCGGTGCCCGGTGTCGTCCATATCGGAGAAATACATGGTGATGAGCCGCGGCCGCTCCTTACCCGGAAGGGAGAGCCAGTCCAAGGCCTGCCGAACGCGGTCCTGGTTGCTTATGCCAGCATCATACCGGCGGTAATGCGTCGGCCGGATGCCCTGTATGTCGGCTTCGGAACCGACAAAGAAGAAGCTGGCCGTCCGGTGGCCCGCTTGCTCCGCCAGCACCCACAAGGGGGTGCCGCCGTACCAGCTGCCGTCCTCCACCATCTCTCGTTTGCCGATGGAATACACCGCGTTCTTCGCAAGGTCCCGGAAACTGTTGTCCACCAGCCCGTGGTGGTCCGGATACATGCCCGTCGCTATGGTGTAGTGGTTGGGAAAGGTCTTGCTCGGATAACAGGGCTCCATGGAGACGGCACGTACACCCTCCCGGATGAAGTCGGAGAGATGGGGTGGCGAATACCGCTCCACATAATCCCATCGAAACCCGTCCAGGGAAACCAGGACGACGGTCGGGTCCGTTGTGTCCGTCACCGGCTCCGGTGTCGGCCGGCCGGGTTGCGCATGCAGGGGGTTACGTCCGGAAGGGATCGCAAGGAAACCTGACAGTAATAGGGATAGTATGGTTGCCCGACTGCTCATCTTTATGTCATTTGTTCGCAAGGGGCCTGTCCTTTCACAAGGACCCCTTGCGACAAATATAAGCAGCGGTTACGGAAACGCAAATGGATGTCGAGCTGCCTTCAGGGGATGCTCCCTGTCAGGACACCGGCGGACGGCCGTCGTCTCCTGTCACAACCCGACCGCCTGACGGAATTCCGCTGCACCGGGCTTGACCCCGGATGCGAAGAAATGGGTCAGCCTGCCCTCTTCGTCTATGACGTACTTGCAGAAGTTCCAGCTGGGCTCCTTTTTGTTCCATCCGTTCATTCCCGGATCCGTCAGCCAGGCGTACAGCGGATGTTGGTCGCCTCCCTTTACGCTGAGCTTCTCGAACATGGGGAAGCTGACACCGTAGTTCCTTTCGCAGAACGCGGCGATCTCTTCATTGCTGCCGGGTTCCTGACCCATGAAATTGTTCGCCGGAAATCCTAGCACGACCACGCGTTCGCCGTGCTCCCGGTAAAAGGCCTCCCAATCCGCGTATTGGGGGGTGTATCCGCATTTGGACGCCACGTTCAGGAGGACGATTTTCTTTCCCTTGTAAGCCTTTAGGTCGGTGGCTTCCCCTTCGATGGTGGTGAGCGGGATGTCATAAATGGAGGTGGACGGCGCCTTCCCGTCTGCGTTCTGTACCACGCTGTTCTGGTTGAAGCAAGCACCGAAAGTCAGTAACGACGGAATCAATGCCAAAAGATTCTTTAGATTTTTCATACGATTGGATTGCCGGAAATGTTTTTTTTGCAGCGTCGACCGCCGGTTGGCGGCAAACCTGTCGGATTATTAGCGAAAGTGCCGCGACCCTGATCTGTATGATTGGAAGGTCGCCGCCCTTTCTTCATGCTTGATAACATACGACGCATGATTTGGTTTTCCACTCCGTGCCGGGTGACGCTCGGCATGTTTACCATCCTGCTGCTATCCTGCCGGGCCGAACTATCTGTTTTTCCTTCCGCCGATTCGGATTTTGTGCTCGAACCGGGATTTTCCATCCGGACGGTGGCGGCGGAACCCTTTGTTGATACGCCCGTCGCGCTCGCCTTCGACGATCGCAACCGGCTTTGGGTTCTGAACATGCCGGGCTACATGCCCGACCTCGCAGGTGATGCAAACACGGAACCGATCGGGAAGGTCGTCATCCTCGAGGATTGCGACGGGGATGGGGTCATGGATTCCCGGAAAGTGTTCCTGGACAACCTGGTCATGGCCCGTGCGATGGCCTTCTATGCGGACGGGCTGCTGCTGGCGGAGCCACCGGCCCTTTGGTTCGTACCGATCCTTGATGACCGCCCAGGCAAACGGGTGCTGGTGGACAGCGCTTATGCACCCGGCCATAATCCGGAATACCAGGCCAACGGATTGCTCTGCAATCCCGACAACTGGGTTTATAGCGCCGACTGTCCCAAACGCTACCGACGCGACGGCCAGACTTGGCGCATCGATTCTGTTTCGCAACGAGGTCAATGGGGCCTGACCATGGATTCCCTCGGAAGGCTGATTTACAATTCCAATGCCACCCAACTGATTGGTGACCAGGTGCTGCCGGGCTTGGCGGACCGCAGCGCAGGGTTTCCGATCCGCTATGCCGCCGGTACCGTCCTGACGGCCGACCAGCGGGTGTATCCGGTCAGGCAAACCCTCGTGAACCGGGGGTACCAACACGGCGTGCTGGACTCCTTGGGAAAACTGCGCCGGTTTACCGCAGCCTGCGCACCCTTGTGTTATTCCGCCGGGCAATTCCCCGCCGATTTCCGGCAGAATGTGTTCGTTTGTGCGCCGGAAGCTCACCTCGTCAAACGAAACCGGCTGCTGTCCGATGGTGAAACAGGCCGCCTGTTCGCGGAACAGGCCTACCAGGACCGCGAATTCCTCGCTTCCCGGGACAGCTTTTTCCGGCCGGTCTTCCTGGCCACCGGCCCGCACGACGGCTGTCTCTACATCGCCGATATGCACAGGGGGGTGATCCAACACCGGGCCTATATGTCGCAGTATCTTTTTTCCCGCACAAAGGAATCCGGCCTGGATACGCTCATCGGGAGAGGCCGTGTCTACCGGGTTTGCCATGACCCTGCACCCGCCGGCAGTTCCCCGACCCCTCGCCGAGCCGAAGACCTGGTGCGGACCCTGGCCGATCCGGTGGCAGCCCGTCGTCTGCAAGCCCAGCAACTGCTGGTGCATGACCTACGTCTTCCCGTACGGAACCTGCTGGAACAGCTCGTCCGAACACCCGATGCAGGGGTCGCAGCGATTCATGCCTTATGGACACTCGAGGGAAGAAAGGAACTCTCCCCGGACATTGTCCGACAAGCCTTGGCCTCCCCCGACCCCGGTCTGGTGTGGTCCGCGCTCAAATTGCTCGCGACCGATCATGACCTTCCGGCGCAGCACCTTTCGTCAGCGGTGTTGGATATGCTGCAGTCCCGGAATGACGGCCAGACGGACCGTTACCTCCTGGCCCTCATGCAATCCGCTGAGCTGGCGGCGGATTCATCCCGCTTTCCTTTTGTGGCGGACATTCTCATGCGTCATACGAAGGATACCCTCGCATGGGAAATGCTCGCATCCGCACCGAAAGGGCTGCCGCCGGCGTTCCTTTCCTTTCTGCGGTCCTTGCCGCCTCCTGCCCGGGATAGCCTGGCGCCTTGCCTGACCTGGATGGAAAAAGTCGCCAGCCCACCACCAGCCCACCGGACAGACCGACCGGCGGTTTTCGATCATACGGACGGCAGAACCGCCGGCATGGTCCTTTTCCGCACCTACTGCGAAGCGTGTCACCAGGCCGACGGTTCCGGCCGGAACGGCTTGGCGCCGCCTCTGGTGGGCTCCTCCGTGGTGAACGGAGACCCCTCTCATTTGCGAAGGATTATCTGGGAGGGCAAGACGGGGCCGGTATCCATCCGGGGGGAAATCCGATCTTTCGACGGGGAAATGCCGGCTTTCCGCGATAATCCCGCCTGGGACTCCACCATGGTGGCGGCTGTTGCGGAGTATGTTCGCAATGCCTTTGCCGACAATATCGGCTCAACCCCGGCCAACATCAAGCCGGCGGCTGCCGGCTTTGCACGGCCGCCCAGGTGAAAACCAATGCAATTCGTATGGTCGACTGTGCGGCGGATGTGCACCCCGTGGGACCAGGGGTGCGACAATCCGGTTTGCACCAGTGAAAACTTTGCTACCGTTTGGTTAATTTCTGCTATCTTCCGATGTTTACGAACCGTTCGGTCGCTATCCGCTGAGCTCCGGATGCATTCTATCTCAATCATCAGCTTGCATGTTCCCGTTCCTGCTGTTGGTTTCTATCCTGCCATTCCTTCCGGGGACCGCATCCGGTCCCCCGCCTTACCTGCAGGCAGCCGCCATGCCGGGTGATGGTGTGTATGCCCTCCTACGAAGATACGGGCTGGAAAGAAACGCCTGCAACCATACGGAGTTCTATCGCATCAACAACCTTCAAGGCAAGGAAGGCCTGAAAGCCGGGAAGGAATACCTCCTCCCCATTCTGCTTTATGACTACAACGGAAAAAGCATCCGGTCCACCATCGGAACGGACAATTGGGAACTGGCCCGGAAAATCGAAGGCTACAACACAACCATGCTTGTGGACGGTTATCGCCAGGTGCCTTTCACCCAAGACCGGGTCCTTTGGGTGCCTCACCACCTGCTGCATTGTCCGGAACCCACCGAAGACCCCTCCCCGATATCCCCCACAACCGCCGCCCAGGGCCCAGTCAACCTGGCCGTCGAACCGGCCGGTAACCGCCGCTTCCCTATCTTCGGCAAATCATATGAACATGTCCCCCTGAAGGACATCAGCCTGCAAGGCAAGGTCTTCTTTATCGAAAGTGGACATGGCGGTCCGGATCCGGGCGCCATGGTCACGCTTCGCCAAGGGCAGACCATCTGCGAGGACGAATATGCCTATGATGTGGCCCTGCGCCTTGTCCGTAACCTTGTCGCTCATGGTGCCACCGCCTACATGATCACCCGGGATCCCAACGACGGTATCCGCGACGACCATTTTCTTTCCTGTGATTACGATGAAGTGGTCTGGGGCAACGAACCTATCCCCAGCAGCCACAAACCCCGCCTCTTCCAACGCTCCGATGTCATCAACCAGTTGTACGAACGCCACCTTCGCCAAGGGGTGACCGACCAGGCGCTCATTGTGGTCCATGTCGATTCCCGGTCCCGACGCGACCAGACGGACCTCTATTTCTACTATCACCCGGATGATCCGGCCGGCCGGAAACTGGCCACCCGGATGCACCGCAGCATGGAATTCCATTACAGCAAGTACCGGAAGGGTAGGGGATACGCAGGTACCGTTTCGCCCAGAGACCTCCATATGCTGCGGGAATGCAAGGTGCCCTCCGCCTACATCGAATTGGGCAATATCCGGCACCAGACGGACCAACAACGGATACTCCTGCCACAAAACAGACAACTGCTGGCGGACTGGCTTTTCCACGGACTGGTCGACCCATGAACCGAACCCGGCCCGAGCCGCCGACTCCCTCCCGAAACCCCAGGATGCCATGTTCAGCTGAATCAAATCTTCAACTCATCCAATATGCAGCTTCATCGAATCCTCTCCATCTTCCTGCTGGCCTGCCTGGCGTTTTCGGGACCCGCCCACCTGCACGCCCAATCCCGAAAGGCCAAATCACAGGCTCCGAACCCCGCCCCGGCCCCGCCCGATTACAGCAGCCTGCACGCCTCCCTGGATTGGCGGCTTGTCGGCCCTTTCCGTGGAGGGCGCTCCGCCGCCGTCACCGGTGTGCCCGGTCGCCCCGACCTCTACTACATGGGATCCACCGGCGGTGGGGTCTGGCGAACAACAGACGCTGGGAAGTCTTGGGAAAACATCTCCGACGGTTATTTCGGCGGCTCCGTCGGCGCTGTGGCGGTCAGCCTCAGCGATCCGAATGTCCTCTATGTCGGTGGCGGGGAAGTGACCGTCCGCGGCAATGTATCCTACGGCTATGGTGTGTGGCGCTCGGATGACGCCGGCAAGTCGTGGACCGCTGCCGGCCTGCCGGCCGCCCGTCATATTCCGCGCATCCGGATCCATCCAGCCAATCCGGACCTGGTCTATGCCGCGGTGCTTGGCGACCTCTACCAACCAGGCCCCGACCGGGGGGTCTACCGTAGCCTGGACGGCGGCAGGACCTGGGAGCGGATCCTGTTCGCAAATGAGCATGCCGGCGCCGTCGACCTCATACTGGATCCCAACAATCCCCGGATCCTCTACGCTTCCACTTGGCATATCCGCCGCACGCCCTACAGCCTCGAAAGCGGTGGGGACGGATCTCTGCTCTGGAAGTCTACGGACGGCGGCGATACCTGGACCTGCCTTTCCGGTAATCCAGGCTGGCCTGAAGATACCGTCGGCATCATCGGAATCACCGTCTCCCCGGTCCGCTCCGACCGGATCTGGGCCATCGTGGAAGCGAAATCCGGCGGGGTGCTCCGCTCCGATGACGCCGGCAAGACCTGGACCACCCTCAACCAGGACCGCGCCCTGCGCCAGCGCGCCTGGTACTATTCCCGCATTTATGCAGACCCCCGGGATCCGGAGCAGGTCTATGTCGTCAACGTATCCTATCATCGCTCTTCCGACGGCGGCCGCACCTTCAAGGCATTCAACGCGCAACACGGCGACCATCACGACCTCTGGATTGCGCCGGAAGACCCGCTCCGCATGGTGATGGCGGATGACGGCGGCGCCGGCATCAGCCATGACGGCGGCAAGTCCTGGAGCTCTTATCACAATCAGCCGACCGCCCAGTTCTACCGGCTGACGGCCGACGATCACTTTCCTTTCCGGATTTATGCGGCCCAACAGGACAACAGCACCGTCCGTATTGCCCACCGAACCCAAGGCGGCTTCATCACCGAAGATGACTGGGAGGAAACAGCCGGCTGCGAATGTGGCCACATAGCCGTCGATCCCAGGGACAATGACGTTGTCTACGGCGGTTGCTACGATGGCCTCATTGAACGCAAGGACCATCGCACCGGCTTCCAACGCCCGGTGAACGTATGGCCCGACAATCCGATGGGGCACGGAGTGGAGGATATGAAATACCGTTTCCAATGGAATTTTCCTATTTTCTTTTCCCCGCATGATCCCGACAAGCTCTACACCGCCTCCAATCACCTGCATGTGACGACCAACGGCGGGCAATCTTGGTCGGTGATCTCCCCCGACCTGACCCGCAACGACCCATCCAAGCAAGGACCCTCCGGTGGCCCCATCACCAAGGACAACACTTCCGTAGAATACTATTGCACCATCTTCGCCGCTGCGGAAAGTCCCCTGACACCGGGTCTGGTCTGGACTGGTAGCGATGACGGGCTCGTTCACCTCACCACGGATGACGGTGCTTCCTGGACCAACGTCACCCCGCCGGACCTGCCGGAATGGGCCATGATCAACAGCATCGAACCAAGTCCGTTCGATTCAGGCGCATGCTACCTGGCAGCCACCGCTTACAAATCGGGTGATTACCAACCTTATCTCTACCGAACCCATGATTTTGGAAAGTCGTGGAAGCGGATTGTGGACGGCATCGATCCGCAACATTTCACCCGCGTAGTCCGGGCGGACCCGGATCGCGCCGGCTTGCTCTACGCCGGGACGGAAAGTGGTATGTATATCAGCTTCGACGACGGATCCCATTGGCAGTCCTTCCAGAAAAATCTTCCGGTCGTTCCCATCACCGATCTCCTGGTGAAGAACCGGCACCTCGTCGCCGCTACCCAGGGTAGGAGCATCTGGGTCATGGACGACCTTTCCCTGCTGCATCAGTTGCAGCCGTCGATGCTGGACAAGACGGTGGTCTTGTTCCGACCCCAGGATAGCTACCGTGTGGACGGCTCCCGTGCCGGGACCTCCCTGCTGAACGGCACCAACCACCGCGGGGGCGTCACGACCCATTTCTTCCTCTCTTCCTTCGACAGTAGCAACACAGTGGTGTCCATCGCTTTCCTCGATGCCAACGGCAAGGAATTGCGGAGCTTCAGCTCCCGGGCGAAGGATAAGAAAGACCGGCTTAAGGTAAAGCAGGGGGAGAATACCTTCACCTGGAACATGAGGCTGCCCGATGCCAGGTCCTTCGAGGGCATGATACTCTGGTGGGCCCGCTTGAGCGGGCCGAGAGTCGTCCCTGGTGAATATACGGTCCGCCTGACTGTAGGGCAGGATACGTTGTCGCAGCCGTTCCTTGTGCTGCAGGATCCCCGGTCAGCCGCCTCCCCGGAAGACCTCCGGGCCCAGTTCGATCACCATGCCGCCATCGCAGACAAGATTTCGGAGGCGCATGATGCCCTTGCCGATATCCGCGATGTCAAGCGGCAACTGGAAGACCTCCGCCAACGGCTTGACAATACTGTCGAAGGTCAGTCGGCTATCCTCGAATTCGAAAGCCGAATCGACTCCACCCTCGCCGTCGTCGAAAAGAAACTGTACCAGACACAGAACCGTTCCGGCCAAGACCCCCTCAACTACCCGATCCGACTCACAAACAAACTGGCGCACCTGCTGTCTTTGATCAGCCAGGATTATCCGCCCACCCAACAGGCTCTTGACGTCCAACGGGAACTGACCGCCCAGATAGACGAATGGCTCGCCGTGTGGTACGATGCTCGCACAACGGCTTTACCTGCCCTGAACAAAATGATAAGGGACGCAGCGGTGGATCTGATAGGAACCAAGCGCCGGTGAGCCCGACCAGGCTCCCCGGCGGCCTGCCCGGATTTCCGCTCAGCCCAATTCGACCTGCAGGATGTGCATGGGATATCTGAAAGGGTTCAACTCCACAAAGTTCCAGTCGTTGAACCAGTGGTACTCCTCCCGGGTCAACAGGTCCGTCACTTTCAGGTTGAACCAGGACCCCTTCAGGTTGAGCAGGGCTTTCGGAACCTCCACGTATCCGGACTGCGGATGACGGTCGTCCAGGTTGACGATGCACCAGATCAGGTTGGTCCGGTCGGTGGACACCCGGACGAACCCCAACAACTTGTCATTGTCGGATTGTGTGAACGCGAGGTTGTAGGCGTTGTGGAAAGCGGAGTTTTCCTTTCGAATCTGGTTGACAAGACCGATGAACTCCATGAGCTTGTTCCGTTCCTCCCAATCATGCCGTACCACCTCATATTTCTCGGAATGCAGGTACCGCTCCTTGCTTCCTGGGTACCGCTGGTTATGCATCAGCTCGAAAACAGGCCCGTACACCCCACAATTGGAACACAGCGTCGCGGCCAGCGCATAGCGTAGCAGGAAAGTGGCTGGTCCTGCATCAGCGAGGAAATGGGGAAGGATGTCCGGCGTGTTGGTAAAGAAATTAGGACACATGAACTCCTGTGTTCCATTGTTCGAGATCTCCTGCATGTAGGCCCTGATCTCATTGGCGGACGTCTTCCACAGGAAGTTCGAAATGGCTTGGTTGAAGCCGGATTTCGCCAGTTGCCGCATGACCAGCGGATGGGTCAGCGCCCCGGATACGAAAATGACATCGGGATGGCGATCCTGCACATTCCGGATAAGCCAGTCCCAAAAGGAAAAAGGCTTCCGCTGGGGTGTGCTGGCATAAAAGATGCGGACGCCTTTTTCCGCCCAGAAAAGGAACACCGACAACAGCTCCTCCCATAGCCCCTCCCAGTCATCACATTCGAAATCGAATTCCACGATGTCCATGTAGTTCAACGGCGGAACCTCCTCCACATGGAAACTGCCGTCCGGCAGCCGGACAAACCAATCGGGATGTTCCTTTAGATACGGGTGGTCCAGGGAACAACGGAGCCCCATGTCAAGCGCAAGCTCCATGCCCATTGTGCGCGCCGCCCGGACAAGCTCCTCAAAGTCCGCCAGGGTCCCCAACGCTGGGTGTATGTCCTTGTGCCCGCCGTCCGAACAACCTACTGACCAGGGTGAACCGGGATCGCTGTCCTTCGCTTCCAAGGAATTGTTCCTTCCCTTGCGGTTGGTCTGTCCGATGGGAAATATCGGCGTGAGCAACAAGGTGTCGAATCCCATCGAGGCAATCCGTGGCAGGCGTTGCATACAATCCCGCAGGGTGCCGTGCTGCCCCGCCTGATCGGATGTCGAACGGGGAAACAACAGGTACCAGGTGCTGAATTGTTCCTTCTGCCGTCCGACTCTTACGCGGAAACCGGGTTCCGATACGGTGGGATGTAGCCGCAGCTCGCAATGGTCCAGCAACGATTCGAAAACTGGACTCAGGATCAGTTCTACCGAGGCCTGGTAACCGGAACTGTTCTCCAACAGCCGTATCCAGGTCTCCAGGTCCTCCTGTTCCGGACTTTCCGCTGCCGCCTGGCAAGACCGCAGCCATTGCAGGCCCAGCGTAATGTCAGCCGCGACATGCAGCCCTAATTTGTGCTTCTGTCGGAAACTGCGGTGCCAGCTCCGGAGATGGTCGATCCAGGCCATGATGTGGTAGTCATGGAAGCCTTCCTCCGTGACAGTGAACCGGCCCTCCCAACGGCCGTCTGCATCGATGTACATCGGCACCTCCTCCCAACTGTCCTCCGTACGGGCGGACGACCGGTGGCGGATGACCGCCCGGATACTGTCCTCCCCATCGCAGAATATGTCGGCCTGGACACGGACCTGTTCGCCCGGCACGCGCTTGATGTAATGCTTCCCGTTTTCCAGGGCGGGCCAAATGTTAGTGATGATCGTTCTGTTTCTCATCGAAAAAGCGATTTGTTTGATTAGGGATGATTCCACGACTGTAATGGGGTACCGAATGCACTCGTCGGGAAAAGAAACCACTCTGCAACGGCGATAATCGGTCAAATTTAGGACGAATGTTGAACCCATTCACTTTTTCATGATAAAAGTCAGGTGCATATCAGTGAATTACCGGTCGCCTTTTCCGCGCTTATCTTATCTTTGTCTACACTTGGAATATTGTGTCTGCTTCCGAAATCGAACGTCTGTCCATGGAAAATGAAATCCTCGACTTGCCGGATACCTACAAGCCATCCCCCCAGTTCGCCGGATTCTGGCTTCGCTTCGCGGCCTATATTCTCGATTCAGTTTTCATCTCCATACCGGTGCTGGTCATTTATCTGACAATCGGTGGAGATCTGTTGGATCCAAGTCCGTCGGGCAGGCTGTTGGGCCTTCTGGTCAGCGTCAGCTATTTCATACTGTTCGAAAGCTCGGAGAAACAAGCGACATTCGGAAAACAAATCGTCGGGATCGTCGTCACCGATGAACAGGGAGAGCGGATCAGCATCGGACAAGCGACCGGCAGATATTTTGGCAAACTGGTCTCCGGCTTGATCCTAGGCATCGGATTCATCATGGCCGGGTTCACCGATAAGAAGCAGGCCTTGCACGATATCATGGCAAAAACCCTGGTGATACGCAGAGACTGATTCCTCCTGTACCGCAATACGATGAAGTCGTGCCAGCGAATGAGGAGGTGCGTCCGACCGCCTCGCACCCCTCCGGAATTCGGTTCGCAGCATGCTCACCAGCCACTGTCCCTCACGATGTTACCGCTCCACCGCGACCCATGGTCATCTCCCTGTAAGGTCGGTTGCCGTGCGGTCCCATACCGGTAATTGTCACCCGGCGACGATTTCGCATCCCTGCTAATTCACAGGTCGGTTTGCTGGTTTCGACCACCATACGCCATTGCCCCACATGACGCGGGCATTCCTTTTCCTATGCACGGCTTGTCTCCGGCGCCATCCTGCGTACAACAGGTTGCGTGATGTGCTGACTTTCCAGGATCGGGTGCTACCTTCCGTTTGCCGTTGCCTGTAATGAAAAAGGACATGTTCCTGCCGGAACATATCCTTTTGCTGATTCCCTTTGTGTAGGTATGTGCTGCCTTGGTGGGATTACCGTCTGCCGCCGCGGAAACCGCCGCCGCCGCCGCCACCGCGATGACCGCCGCCGCTCCGGCCGCCGCCGCCCCGATATCCGCCACCACCGCCGCCACGGTCTTCCTCCTCACCGTCTTCCGGCATGGAACCGTCCGCACGCGGCATCAATGCTTTCCTGGACAAGCGGAACTTGCCGGTCTTGCTGTCGATGCCGATCAACTTCACCTTGACCGGATCGCCTTCGGAGAAGACATCCTCCACGTTGTCAATCCGGGAATGGGACATCTCCGTGACATGCAGCAGTCCGCTCTTGCCTTGGAACTCCACGAAGACACCGTATGGCATGACGGTCTTCACCACCGCTTCGTAAACATCCCCTACGCTAGGCGTGAAGGTTATCTGCTTGATCCTGCTGAGGGCCGCATCGATGCTGTCTTTGTTCGGACTGGCGACGTTCACGATACCATGCTCACCCACTTCGGAGATGTTGATGATGGTATTCGTCGTGCTTTGTATTTCCTGGATGATCTTTCCACCAGGCCCGATGACAGCGCCGATGAAGCTCTTGTCGATGATGAGTTCCACTATCCGTGGCGCATGTGGCTTGAGGTCTTCCCGTGGCTCTGCAATCGTCTCCGCCATCTTGTCCAGTATGTGGAGCCTTCCTTCCTTCGCCTGCAACAGCGCCTGTTCCAGCAACTCGTAGGAAAGCCCGTCGATCTTGATGTCCATTTGGCAACCACAAATCCCTTTGCTGGTTCCGGTTACCTTGAAATCCATGTCTCCCAAGGCGTCCTCGTCGCCGAGGATGTCACTCAGTATCGCCGCTTTGCCGTCTTCCGCGATCATGCCCATGGCTATGCCTGCAATGGGAGCCTTCACCGGCACACCTGCATCCATCAGCGCAAGCGATCCCGCACAGACGGTGGCCATGGAGGAGGACCCGTTGCTCTCCAGGATGTCTGACACTATCCGTACCGTGTAAGGAAACGCATCCGGCATGATCCGGCGCAAGGACCGGCTGGCCAGGTTGGCATGGCCTATCTCCCGCCGCCCGGGTGCCCGCTGCGGCTTCACTTCCCCGACGGAGAATGCCGGGAAGTTGTAGTGCAGGATGAACTTCTCATAAGACTGCTCCAGCGCGTTGTCTATCATCATCTCGTCCAACTTGGTGCCGAGCGTCACCGTCGTCAGGGATTGGGTTTCCCCCCTGGTGAAAATGGCGGAACCGTGCGGGGAAGGCAGGTAATCGATTTCCGTCCAGATGTGACGGATTTCATCATGCTTCCGTCCGTCGAGCCGTACCCCGTCCTCCAGGGCCATCCGGCGGACCACCTTTTTCTTCAGCTTGTCAAAATATTGTTTGGCTTGTTTCTCCATCTCTTCAGTGAACGCTTCCCCGTCCGCCGTGCGGATCGATTCGATGGCTTCCGCCGCGATCTCGTCGAACCGGGCCTTGCGCGTCTTCTTGTCTGCAAAGCTGCGGGCCACCTCATATACCTTGTCCTTGGTCAGGTCCGACACCCGTTGAACCAATGCCTCGTTTTCCTGCGGACCTTCGAAGACCCGCTTGATGTCGGCCTCCCCATGTACCTTTCTGACCAGTTCCAGCTGGGCCTCACATTGGACCTTGATCGCTGCATGGGCTACCTTGATGGCTTCCACTAGATCGTGCTCGCTGCACTCCTTCGATTCTCCTTCCACCATCATGATGTTGTGGAGATCCGCCGCCACGATGATGTTAAGATCCGCATTCGCCAAGGACGACTTGTTCGGGTTGACCTGGTAAGTGCCGTCGATGCGGGCGACCCGGACTTCCGAAATCGGCCCCTGCCACGGAATGTCGGACAAACTGAGGGCCGTGGATGCGGCCAGGGCGGCATACGCATCCGGCAATACGTCCTTATCGCCAGAAATCAGGCTGAGGATGACTTGTGTCTCCTCCATGAAACCGTCCGGAAACAATGGCCGGATGGCACGGTCCACCAAGCGGGAAATCAGGACCTCGTAATCTGACAACTTGGATTCCCGACGGAAAAAGTTTCCGGGAATCCGGCCTGCACTGGCGAACTTCTCCTGATAGTCGACGGAAAGCGGGAAAAAGGACTGGCCTTCCTTGACGGTCTTCGATGCGACCACAGTCGCCAACAGCATCGTATCCCCCGTCCGGACCACCACGGACCCGTCCGCCTGACTGGCCAGTTTGCCTGTCTCGATGGTGACCTCTCGACCATCCGGCAGGTGGAAGGAGGTCGTAGTTGGAATTTTCTTACCCATTGTTGATGAATTAAGGTGTCCGGCTGTCTGCCGTAACATTGTTATGATTGGTACACTATTTTACATGCACTGATACGCAAACCCCCGCATACAACCATGCCTTGGCGATTGATTGGCCGACGGGCTGCGATCGGAACCACTTGGAAAGGAATGAGATAGATGCCGAAACCCGCCTTGCTGCGGCGGAATTTTACGACACGGACAGAAAGAAAAGGAACATACGGTTTCTGCCCGCCGGTCCGGCTCTACTCCGGCCTTGCCGAAAAAAAAGGAGTATCCCCGATCAGGTCAGGGATACTCCTCCGGCGATTAACCGCGCAATTCCAACTTTTCAACCAAGGAGCGGTATTTTTGGATGTCTTTGCGCTTCAGATACTCCAGCAAACGCTTGCGCTTGCCAACCATCATCAGCAGACTCCTCCTTGTGGCGTGGTCTTTCTTGAACTTATTCAGGTGGGCGGACAAACTCTTGATACGGTAGGTGAACAAGGCGATCTGGCCTTCTACGGATCCTGTGTTTTTCTCGTCGTTACCGAATTCTTTGAAAATTTCGCGTTTCTTCTCGTTGGAAAGATAAACAGCCATGATTGTGTTGGTTGTGCGGAAAAACGACCGCCTTGCTGTAAGAAGGCCCGTGACCCGACTTTGGCGGGTGGGCAGGCCTCATGAGTAGTCGTTTTTCAGCCGTTAGTGATTACGAAAATCAGTTACAGCGGCGCAAAGATAAAAGAATTATGTCAAAATATATGCTCCGGACCAATTTCAGTCCATAAATGCCGGTACGCCTTGGTGCCCGTCTTCGGTGGATTTCATGCCGCAAATCTAGGTGGGAGGAGCGGGGATGCTCACGCGCGGTCCGGTTGCCGCAGCCGGATCTGTATGCCCAACCGAAACGCCCAATCGTTGGCCCCGGTGCTTTCGCCCGGGCTCTTGCGATATCGAATCCGGGTGTGGGCTGCCTGAAGCAGCGGGGTGGCCTGCACGCGGCTGCCGCTCGGAAAGTCCCAACCGAGGCCTGCCGCGATTTGCCAATGCTCGGCCCGCTCATGGTCGGATTCCATCGAAACAAAACGGTGCCAGGATAGTCCACCCTGTGGGTCCAGTTCCACAAACAGTCCTTGTTTAAGGGCATTCGAACCGCGCCGGGAGAAAGTCGGACAATCGCAGGCCCCCTCCATATCCAGGAAATACAAGCGGGCGCGCAGAAACAGACCAGCCAAGGAATGGCCGGACCAGGATGTCCGTTCGTCCATACCGCTCTCCCGATAGGATCGCGCCACTTTCGTGAATCGGATGCCTGGCCCTACTTGCAGCCGAATACGGCGGACTGTAGACAATCGGCTGGCGGACAGGCTGTAACCTTCCGCAGGGCCGTCCGCGCGCATGCCGGCCAGCCCCTCCCGCTGTTTCCAGTCAAAGGATCCGCCCAGGGTCCACGCAACGCCTGCCTCCCATTGGCCCGTCAGGTCGGAAAGATGAACGGTAAGCAGCATCAGCAATGCCGTCGCAATGAATCTGGCTTGACATGTCATGTCTCGATCGGTTGCCGGTCTCAGGGATTGCCCACCTGGTACAAAGAGGATGGCCCTTCACCTGGGACGACACTGCCAAGGGAAGGGCTCCCACAAGTCGGTGTTGCCCGCCGGTGTGGATATTTGTCAAACTATGCGGCATCCCGGCTTGTTGCATGCTACGTCGCTTTTTTTCAGCGCCTGTTACCGGTGCCGGGTCAGGGCTGTACCGGAATCTTGCTCAGGAGCCGGAAGGTGCCCTTTTCCTGGACATCGTATTGATAAAACCCGTCATCTCCGATCAGCAGCAGTTGGCGCCCCCCGCCAGGTACGGAGATGACGTCGAAGCTGTGCCGGTTCTCCTTCGCCAAGAAATGTTGGTTCAGGTCCAGTGGCTCGGTGATGTCAAACCACTTCAGACCGAAGGTTCCTTCGCAAAGGAACAGGTCGTTGTCCATGATGGAAAGACCGTGCGGATTGTCCATTGGAAAACTCCGGAGCAGGACCGGTGCGGTAAGGTTGGTGATGTCGATGAGGTCCAGCTGGTTGGTGAAACCCTCGCAGATGTTTCCACTCCGAAGCGTTACCCAGGCCCGGTTGCCTTGTACGTACACCGGGTCGCATGCCCGTGCATGGGCGAAGGCGGCCAATTGGACAGGTTGCGTAGGCTGGCTGTTGTCGTAGATGAACATGCCGCTGTTGGAACCGATGAAAAGTTTGTCTTCGTAGGGGAATATCGTCTCGATACCCCATCCGATGTCAACCCGGGCAGCGGAGACCGGTGCCTGTGGCTGGCTGAGGTCAAACACTTCCAGGCTGGTCTGGTCCACCACATAGAGGTATTCCCCGACAATGGTGAAGCGCGCCATCGATCCGCCGGTACCGGTTCCGCTGCCTCCCAAAGCATTTTCCCGGTTGGTTTGCGAACTGTACGCATTGAACATGTCCGAGGTGAAAAAGGTGGTGGAAGAGCCCCCGGCATCCAGCCTTATCAGGTTGCCGTCCACCAGGTACAACTCGTTGTAGACCTCGCAATCCAGTATCTCGGTGACCTGCCGCTCCTCGAAATAGACGGCGACCTGGTTGTTCTGCAAGTCTTCCCACATCGGCGGAAAGACATCCTGGGTGCGGTGCACCAGGGTGTAGTCCTCGAGGGAAATGGTCAGCAGGTCGATGTAACTGCTGGCGTATAGCAGGCCGTTCCGGACGGCGATGTCCTCATTGCCGGGGATGCGGAGGAAGGCGGTCCTGACCGGCATGGACGGATCGGTGTTGTCGATGATGTGCACGCCTTCCCTCGATTCGTTGATCAGAACGAATTGGTTGTAGTAGTAGATCTTGCCCGGTTTTCGCAGCGGTCGCGGCGCTTCCAGGACGACTTCTCCCTGCCGGATTTCGTCGATGGTCTTGTAAACGGGTTCGATGACCGTGTAGGTGACGGCTCGCCGGCAGTCGTCCTTGAGGCATCCGCTGATGAAAAAAAGACCGGCCAGCAATAACAGGATGTTCGTTTTCCGATTCATGCGATACATGATTTGTTCTCGTTGTTCGCGTACCGTTTGGAACGGAGGGGCACGCGGGCGTGCGCCACCGGCCGCTTCGGCTCGCTGATGAATAGACTTGTTGCGACGGGGTCATCAAAGGGTCAATCGGCTCTTTTCTTCCCAATTTGTGCCTTCTTTCGGTCCAATAGCCGGGCTGTGTCCCCTCAAAAAGCCTTCAAGTGGAAAAAATTGCTCTTTTTTTTCACCTCGCTGACCCATCGCAGCAAGTCTTATGAAATTTCATTCAAGGCCCGCCATCCGGTGGGCAGGAGATCCTCCCGAAGGATAGACGGATTTTTCTGCCGGGTCCGTTGGCAATCCGTTTGAAAAATTTTCCTCGATTGTCAAAAGCGGTCATTTTCCGACGGTGACCGGGCAGGATGGGCCTGTTCATACTTCCCCGAAGTGGTCAACAACCCTTGCCTCCGTTTTTCGCAGGGCGCCCGCAACGGTTGAACCTACCGGCCTCCATGATTGTTATTTTTCTTTGCTGCAGTCGCTCCCGACATCCGTCGCTTCCCGATTCCAGCCGACGACCGGCATGCCCGCACGAAGGCAGGATTTCACAGCCAAGTCTGCCCGGCGCTTTTCCCGCGAAGCACCTCGAATCCCGGGAACCGGCCGCTCGCGGCATTTGAATCAAACACGCAAACTATGAACTTCCTCCGTCTTTCCGTCCTGCTCCTCACCCTGGGCTTCCTCTCGGTGGCCTGCCGGGAGCAGACGGCTACTTCCGATTCCCTGACCGCTCAACTGCAGGGAAGGTGGGAATTGGAGAAGGCCTGGCGGAACGGCCGGCAGACAGAGACGCTGGCAGGCATTTATTACGAGTTCGCCGACGGGAATGTCCTGACCACCAACATGACCCCTTCCCTGCAGGAAGAATCCTACGTATACGAGGTGAAAGGCCAACAGATTGTGGAGAAAACCGGTCATGAGGTCCTCTACACCATCACCGAATTCCAGGATTCCGTCATGTCCATTTCCCTTACCATTCATGATTTTCCTTTCCGGCTGCTTGTTCGCCGGACGGAATGGGACGCCTTGCGATGAACCGGTGTATTCTCCTTACTTTGGGGCGGTGTCTCCAAGGGGGACGGCCCTCCGGTACAGGGATAGGAGCGTCCGCTCTTCTGATTCCCAGCTCAACGCAGCCGCCCGCTGACGACAGGCGGCGCACAGGCGCTCATATTGCGCCTCGTCGGATCGCAAACGTTCCACAGCCGACCGAAGAGCCGCTATGCTGAGCTCCTCCAAGAGGACAAACACCGGCTCGTCCGCGTTCAGTCGGGCATATTCCGGAAAATTCATGCAAATGCCGGGAATGCCCGCCTGCACATAGTCGAAGGTTTTGTTTGCGAGGGAGAAATAATAACTCGGGCTGCTGTTTTCCAACAGATTGAGTCCGGCATGCGCCTGCCTGGTGACGGCGGGCAATTGGTCCGGTGGGACAATTCCGAGGAAACGGACCCGGCCGGATACCGCTTCCGACGCTGCCTGTCTGCGCAATGCGGCGGAGCAATCTCCTTCCCCGACCAACCACAATTCGACTCCCTCGAGGTCCCGCATGGCGGAAATGGCCACCTCCAACCCTCTGCCCATGTTGAGCATGCCCTGGTACAGCAGGATGAAAGGTGCGTTTCCAGGGCGATAACGCCGGATGGGTTCCACGGCCGCCTGCCGTCGGGGCAGGTTTCGGACGACTTCGAACGCGACGCCGTATTGCTCCCGGTATCGGTCGGCGATACTGCCGCTGACCGTGTAGGCGTACCGGATGCCGGGCAGCAGGAAACGCTCGGCCAGCAGCCAGACCTGCCGGACAATAGGCCGGCCTACCAGTTCCGGGACCTCGGTGAAGTATTCGTGTGCATCGTATAGCAACGGTTTCTTTTTAAGGAAGGCAGCGATGCGACCCGCCGGTAGCGTGTCCAGGTCCACCACGTTCAATGCGTCGAAGGGGGTCCGCATCAGAAACCACCACAAACGAATATTGTACAACAGGTAAAAAAACTTTCCTTTGTTGACCGGCACGACCAGCCGATGTTGCCGGAACATCTGTTCGACCAGCGGCTGTGACGCCGGCAATCGCCGACCGACAAGACAGACATCGTACCCCGCCCGGACCAGGGTGCCCGCTATTCGGATCATTCGGCGGTCCAATGTCAGGTCGTTTATGACCGTACAGATGATTCGGGGCCGGTGTTGTTTGTTTTCCATCAGGGACAACGTGGTTATGTCGGATACGGACGATCGGTAACCTACCGACAAGCGGCGTCATCCGCCGGTAGGAGCGGATGGTTTGCCAGCCTCGGGCGCGATTAACGTCAGCCCATTCGACTGTCGCTCCAGCTGACCTTCGTCCAGAAGGTATTGAACCGTCTCCAGGACAAGCCTGTGCAGGTTGGCCGGAAAATGGCTTGTCAAATCTTTCTCGTTTCGGCAGGCACCGGACGCCAACAGTGTTAAAATCCTTTTCCGATAACCTTCGAAACTGTTGTTGGTCAGTTCCTTACGCTTATTGTCCAAGCAAACGTCACAAATTCCGCATACCGGGGCATCCTTTTCCCCGAAATAGGAAAGAAGCTGCCGGCTCCTGCATAGGGGAGTGGTCGCATAGTCCACCGCAGCCAATATCCGGACGCGTGACCGTTCCCGGCGCTCCGCATAGGCGACCTGGTCGAATTGCAACTCCTCCGCATCCACCCTGGGCCGCAGAAAAACAAGCTGGGGCTTGTCTTTGGTGGGCTGGTATTGAATGAGCCCTTCCTTCGCAAGAAAGCGCAGACCCGCGATGACCTTGTCCGCTCCGGTCTGCAACACCCGGGCCACCTGGTATTCGTTCAGCCGTACGAAATCCTGAAAGGCACCTTGGGTCAGCCGCAGGACGGTCTTTATCAGCGGATCCAAACGGGGATTCTTCAGCTGATAATCGTAAAGGGACTCCCGGTCGACGGATATGTGGAAGGCTGACGGAACCTGAACGGACTCCGTCAGGGCAATCCATCCTTCCTGCTCCAACAGCCGGAGGGCCGCGTGAGACTTCAGCGGATGCAGCTGGAAATTACGGCAGAACAGGTTCAGATCGAAATCGTGGGTTTGAAGATACCCGGCACCTTGCGCCAGTTGCAGGAAACTGCCTAGAGCCCGGTACACCTGCCTTACCTCCGACAGACTGGGGTAGGCGGTTTCGATCCCTTCTTCCAGGCGGAGCCGGTCGGCAGGCGAAACCAGAAGGACCGCATATGCCTGCTGGCCATCCCGTCCGGCACGGCCGGCTTCCTGGAAATACGCCTCCAGGCTGTCGGGAAGATCCAGGTGTATCACCAACCGCACGTCGGGCTTGTCTATGCCCATGCCGAACGCATTGGTGGATACGATGACCCGGATGTCGTTCCGTATCCAGGCATCCTGCCGGCGGGAACGTTCGGCTGTGTCCAGTCCGGCATGGTAATGCTCGGCGGATATGTTGTTCTGCTGAAGATATCGTGCCGCCTCCGCTGTCATCCGACGATTGCGGACATAGACGACCGCACTGCCCGGCACTTTTCGCAGGATGTCCAGCATCCGCGGCCATTTGTTTTCCTCCTGCAGGACGACGTAGGCCAGGTTCTGCCGGGAGAAACTTTTTTGCAACACCTTTCCTTCCCGGAAAAGCAACCGCCGCTGGATGTCCCGGACCACTTCCGTTGTCGCGGTGGCCGTGAGGGCCAGGACCGGCGTTCCGGGCAGCTCCGCCCGTATGTCGGCTATCCGAAGGTAGGAGGGCCGGAAGTCATACCCCCATTGGGAAATGCAATGTGCCTCATCCACTGCCAGGAGGTTGACCGTCATGTTTCGGATACGCTCCGCCATCTGTCGGGTATGCAGCCGCTCCGGAGAAAGATAGAGGAACTTGAGTTGCCCCGCGAGTGCCATATCGAAAATCCGGTCGATTTCCCGGACAGGCATGCCGGAGTAGATGGCGGCTGCGGCAATGCCTTTCCGGCGGAGAATCCCGACCTGGTCCTTCATCAGGGCGATCAGCGGTGATATCACCAGGCATACTCCCGCTCGACATAGCGCCGGAACCTGAAAACAAAGGGATTTGCCTCCGCCGGTCGGCATCAAGGCCAGTGTGTCCTTTCCGTCGAGAACCGAAGTGATGATATCCTCCTGCAAGGGCCGGAAAGACGGGTATCCCCAAAATTGTTGCAGCACCTCCCGGTGGGTCGCCGTCATGATGGTGGTCGGATTACTTGGTGAACACGACTTGCGCGGCCGGTTTCAAACGCCGTATACATGGGTGGCCTCACCCCGACTTTTCTACGCCGCAGCATCGGGGCCGGCAGGCTCCACAACCGCTTTCTGCAGTGTAACGATTCGGATGGCTGCTTGGTTCAGCCTGTCTTCCGACGCTGGGAATGACACGACAACATAGAAAAAGTGCCCCGCACCATACGTGCCGGACACTTCGGGAGATATTTCGATTCAAAGTTGGTGATCCTTAAGGCTCGAAATGGTCAGGGAGTCTGTTGAAGCCCGTAACCTTTGGACCGACCGGCGTAATTGGAGAATATCATGTTGCGGTCATCCGGAAAATTACCGGCGAACTGGCATTCCGCCAGATCGAGCAGACATTGTTCGGCACCGTTCAAGGAGAAAATGGCACCGCCCCGCAGAAAAGCGGCGTTGTCCCGGAAAATGCACTGCGACATCGTCAGACTGCAATCTCCTTCCGCGGAGGAACTGCAGACGGCACCGCCGTATGTGGCGATGTTACGGTCGAAGATGCATCCGTTGAACATGGGATGGGCCCGGCCGCCCTTACTGCCGTCGTTGTAAACAGCCCCGCCGTCCAAGCCCGCCTCGTTGTGTTCGAAGGAACAGGATTCGAACACCGGGTTGCAACGGCCTTTTCTCCCGTTGATGTAAACGCCCGCACCGTTGCGGGCACTGTTGTGCCGGAAGGTCACCTGCCGGATGACCGGGGCGGACGTCCGATCTTGGGCGTTGATTAGCAGACCACCACCGAAGGCAGCCATCGGATGGAGCTGGTTCTCCAGATTGGCATGCCCACCCTCCAAGGTGAACCCCTCCAGCAGGGTCCCGGGGCCCGCTTGCCCGATCGTAACGACGTGATAGGAATTGTCGGCGATGCCGGGTTTACCGATTTCGCCCGAAAGTATGGTTTCATTGACGGACAGTTGGCGTTGGGAAGCAGTCGTCTCGGTACCGGCGAACCCGCCCCGTACCTTGACGCCGTCCCCGATCGCAAAGGATTCGAACCGGTTGCTCCCGGAAGTGGGGCGGTAAGTGCCACGCGCCACCCAGATTTCGGTACCTTCCCTAGCCTGTTGCAGCGCCAACTGAAGATTACCCGTGGCGTCCTGCCAGGAACTACCGGTTCCCATCCCTCCTTCCTTGACGTAAATGGTCTGCGTGTCTGCCCTGCCGATAAACAACAGGCACAGACATGCCATGGTTATGTGCTTCAATGCAGTTTGGTTTGAAGTAAGATTCTGAAGGAAATGACAAAATACTAATTCGAGCACTTTGCCACACTCATGGGATGGAAACGCTTGTACAACATCCAGAAGGGACGGATGCAGAAATATAGGTAGGTGGTTCCTTGTGATTAAAAACGCTAATTCTCTGCGGCAAATATAGGGAATAGATTACGAAGGTGCAATTGTAGCGTCAAATAAAGTTGGCGAAGCTGAAGAGGAGAAATAATAGTTAAACCATAATTGAAATAGCCAACTATAGTTTTGTTTGCTGAGACCTGCAGCCTTCTGGCAATCCGTTGTGCTTTTTTGTGGCCAGCGGCGTCGCGAGAGAGGTCAGTCTGTTGGTTCCTCGGTAGTGGCCAAGGGTACCATGTTCAGGAATGAGATGCCCTTTTCAGCAAAGGTCGGCGGCGTCCTGACCTTGAAGAGCAGGGCGTCACTGATCTTGTACAGATCGACGGTTTTTTTGAAATTCGGCTGTCTGATGCCGATATCCACGAAATAGGAGCCTCTGAGCAGGTTGCAGGCGAACTGCCACCGGACGGTCCGGTCGAATCCAGCAGCTACATCGGATATGACCCGCTGTCTGGCTTTCCCCTTGGGGCCGTATTCGAAGATCTGGAATCCGTTGGGAAGCTTGACGGCCACATACCAATACATTTCCTGTTGGTCTTTCCGAATGCGAAGCCGGAATTCCAGCTCGTACGTGTCGCCTGTGATGAGCTGGTTGACCGTTTCTCCGGACGGCGTGGTGATCCGGACATCCGAAATCGAAAAGTCCGGATGTTCGGTCACATAGGAACTGGCGGGTGACAGGTTTTCGAGGAACATCGCTTTGGGCAGAAGAAAGTTTGGTTGATTCTCCAACATGGTATCCACCTCCTCTTCGGTATCACGGTATTGATTGTCACGCATCCGGCGGACAAGCGATGCCGCCTCCGTCGGAAGCTCCGGACCCAGGTCGTCCAAGTCGTTCTCCGGTTTGTTCAATTCGCTAATTTCCTGGTAGATGGCCTCCTTTAGCGCCACATCCGCCTCTATCCTGCGAATGGTGGCAAGGGTTTCCGGCAACAATTCAACAGCTGCCTGCACATGCTGTGTATACAAGGTGGATACGAGTTTCGCCGGCCCGTCCAGGATGATCTCCCCCTCGTGCATCAGAATGGCCCGCGTGCAATAGGAAAAAATGGCGGACTTGGAATGGCTGACGAACAGCACGGTCTTCCCTCCCTTGAAGAATGTTTCCATCACCGCGTAACACTTCCGTCGGAATCTTTCGTCGCCGACCGCAAGCACTTCGTCCAGGATGAGTATGTCCGGGTCAATGTTGATGCTGACGGCGAAAGCGAGCCTCGAACGCATGCCGGAGGAATAGGACTTGAGCGGTTGGTGGATATATTGGCCGATCTCCGCGAATTCAAGGATGTCGTTCAGCATGGCATCCGTCTGCGAATGGCTGAATCCATGGATGTAGTTGTAAAAGTATATGTTCTCCAGTCCTGTGAATTCGGGATTGAAACCCGCACCCAATTCCAGCAGGGGTACGATATGCCCGCTGACCCGCACGCTTCCTTCGTTCGGCGTCAGGATGTTTGAGATGACTTTCATCAAGGTGGACTTTCCACATCCGTTACGCCCCATGACTCCCAGAATCTCCCCGCTGCCTACCTGCAGGTTTATGTTGCGCAGGGCATAATATTTCTCATGGAACTTCTTACCCGTGGGGTGGAAGGCCTCTCGTATGCGGTCCGATTTCCGACTGTAGAGCCGGTAATATTTGGATACGTTCTGCAATGAGATCATAATGTCCTTGTCTGCTTCCATATCAGGCGATTTCTGCGAAATGGGGTCTCAGCCTTCGAAACACCTTGATTCCGATGAACAGAACAATCCCTGACACTGTCCAGAAATACAAGGTCTCCAAAGGATGCTCCCAAAATCCCCGCTCGTATAGGAAACTGTCCCGATACCCTTGTATCACATAGCACAGCGGGTTGAGCTTCAACAATAATGCAACCGTATCAGGAACGTCGTTCGACCGCCAGAAAATAGGTGTGATGAATACCATCATGCGGTTCGCTATGCCCATGATGTTGGCGATGTCCGGAAAAAAAAGATAGACCGAGGACGTAATCAGACCCAGTCCGACCAGGAGGGTGGAAACGGCCGCGACATAGTAAGCCAGCTGCAACCAATATAATGATGGATGAATCTCGTTGGCCAGCAGCACGACAACGGTCACCGCCAGGATGACCCCATGCATCAGCAGGTTCGACAACAATCGGATGATCGGCAGGGAGCTGATGCGGAAGTGTACTTTCTTCAGTAGGTATTGGTGGTCCCTTACGACCGTGATGATCTGCTGCTGGGTATTGTAGATGTCCAATACGACATATCCGCACAGCATGTAAACCACATAAGGGATACCCTCCACCAGCCCGCCGCCGAAACGGGATTGGAAAACGAAGTAGAGTATGGATACGAACAGGAAAGGATCCAGGACTGCCCAAACCAGACCGAAAAAGTGCCGGATGTACTTGCGCTTGAAATCACGGCGGCTGAGTGCCAGGATAGCGGAGCGTTGCCCGACAAGGTCCTTCAAAAAGTACCTGATGTGACCGAAGAACACCTTTGCTCGATTTGTCATGTAAACAAACTAATATGCCAACCTGTACCAGGGCGTTTCTCCCTCGCACCGACGGGCTGCCGCAGAACGGCGGAACCCAAGGTCGCGTAATCCGATCCTGAGGTGTTGATGTTCAGGCCTGAGCTTGTTCGGGCTGACTGGGAATGCATCCGCAGAGGCTTGCTTAATCGGTTTGCCTGTTCCGCCTTTACAGACCTTGAGCGACTGTTGGGCAAATCTCGAACCATTCCGCATCCAGTTGAGTAAAATGCTGGAGAAAATACCGGCAGACAGGATTCTGCCGACATTATGCAATTCCAAATTAAACACTTCAACGCAAAGTTTGGTACCGTCCGGCCAAAATTTACAAGAAAAAGCTTGTTAGCCTCCACGGATTACCTTTGCTGGCCGAGGGTAATGGCCAGGGTGCAGCCGGCGAAGAAATAATGGTCGTTTCCGGAATTGCTGCCCCGCTGGTCCGACACCGCGGGATTGTCAGGGGCCGCGCCCCCTTCCGTCCGGCAGGAAAGCTGAGCCGCCATCGGGTTCAATTGATACAGTTGCTGAAGGTCCGGATAGTTGCCGGACACATCGTCCAGATAATCGGTGAATGTGTGACGGTATCCGAAGGTCAGTCCGAAGGAGGAACGGTCGCCCGGCTTGATCTTGAATCCGATGCCGACCGGAACGGCCAACTGGAAACGATTGTACTTATCCGCATATCCGGGTAGCCCCTGCCCCTCCGTGCCGAGCGGCTGCAGCTCTACCCAACTGTCCTGGTACAAGGTCCTGGGGTTGAAATAAAAACCGGCGATGCCGGCAGAAAGGTAGGCGGAAGCCCGGTAGGAAATCAGCCGCCGCGAGACATGGTGCCTGCGGATACCGAAGTTCATGAAGGAACATTCCAGGTGGAGACTGCTTTCGTACAACGGTGACCGGAAGCTGAGATTCCGAAGACGGGCTGCCTCAATGGTGGGGTAGTTGGCGTCACTGCCGGAGAGCGCCCCCTGCAGGAACTGGAGTCTGAGGGCTAGTATGTTGTTGTGGTTGTAGCGCAGCATCAAACCCAACGCCTTGTTGAATTCAAGGACTTCCACCGGATTACGGTGGAGGTCTCCCATGTAATGGGTGACACCATAGCAAATGCCGATGTCCAGGTTCCGCTGTCCGTACATGCCGGGCATGAAGTGGACGGCCGCTACGATGAAGGCAATTAATCGCAGTCGCATGAATGACACTTATCCCGACCGGGGGGGGCGGGTATGATGGTTGTAGGAAAATCCGATACTGGTTATGCCGGCAGGAGGAACGTCGAAGCAACTGCTCCGACAATGCCATCGCTTGGTCGTCGCAGGTTTTTTCGGGCAGCCGGCAACCCTTTCGGGAAAGCGCCGACGGCCGTCGGACCTACGGGGTGGCCGCGTAATGGACCAACTTGCCTCCGCTCGGCAAGAGCGTGCTTGTTGTGTTTCCAATGAAAGGGATGATGGACAAACGGCTGTTTGCCCGGATATGCATGGGATCTTTCGGACTGTCTTGGCTAATGCAAAATGCTCGCCAAAATCGAAGGGAAAGCGTTAAATCAGCCGAAGGTGCGCCCGAAATGCCCGCGCCACTTCATTCGGGACAGGGTATGCGGCCGATGGAGACGGCGGGGTCGAGCGGTCGTCCGGTGACCAGGTGCGCTGTCAGCATGGTGGCGAAATAAGGGGCCAGCGATGCGCCTTTTGTTCCCAACCCATTGAATATGAAAACGGTAGGATGATTCGGATGCTTCCCAAGGTACGGACGTATGTCCTCCACGGTGGGCCGGATACCGGCCAGGTGGTCGACCACTTCGAAACGTACGGCCAACATGTCCTGCAGCTGCCGGACCAATGATTCGCCGACGGAAGGGGTGGGGTGGGGATCCGCATATTCCCAACGGCTGGTGGATCCGGCCCAGTACAACTCATCTTGTCCGGCCGTACCCTGGAAGACGGCTGGCCGGTGCGGGACTAACAGGAGCTGGTTCCGCACCATGCCTTGCAACCGCACACCGGGCAGCCGTACCAACAACAGCTCTCCCTTGGTCGGGCGGAAGGGCAGATACCGGAAGTAGGGGTTTTCCGTGGCGCCGGCACCTTCGCAGAATATGATTTTCTTCGCCCGGATGCCGTCATATACCACACCGGCCGGCGTGACTTCCAATCGGTCGTAGGAAAAAGCGTGTTCCCAATATCCGCCTGCCGCCGACAAATGCGTCCGCCAGGCCTTGAGCAGGGTCGGTACGGCCACCTGTGCCGCCTTGCACAAGGTGCCCCAGCCATGGGCTTCCCGCAAGATGGTAGGGTATGGGGATATACGTCCCGTCTCTCCCAGGTAGCCCTCATACTCCGGGAAGCTGCTCCGACGGTCCCATTCCGCCATGTCGAAGTTGTGGTGCAGGGCCCGGTGGATGACCCGCTCATGCCAGAGGGGAACCTGCAGCCGACGCTCCAGATCCCGGTAGGTACCACGGGCATGTTCCATCAAGGTCTCGTACATCCAGCTTTTCGCCAGGCGTCGACCGGTGACCGGATTGATGATGCCGGCAGCCACCGCGGATGACATCCCCGGTCGGTACCGGTCGATGACCAGTATCCGCGCACCCTGCCGCAGCAGGTTGTATGACAAAAGAGTGCCCGCCAAGCCCTGGCCGACGAGGATGGCATCCAGCGCCGATGCGCTCGCCGGATTTGGGTTCATGTGGTCTGACATGGTGCTCATCAGGGAGAGGGTGGGGTACTGCGACCGGCTGCTTTCCTGGCCTTTTTCTGTTCGTTGTTGCTTTCGTACAGGCAGTACTGCTCGTACTTGCCGGGATCCCGGTTGTTCCAGATGTCCTTGCCGATGTCACAGACCACGACAAGCTCATCATACAGGTTGTTTCCCTGGGCTATGCGGCGCTCCACGCCTATGTCTCGGTCCGCCACCCGGTCCTGTTGCAGGTTGACCGCCAACTCGAAAGTTTGTGCCGCTTCGGTAATCCTGCCCAGCAAGGTCTCGTTCAGCCCCGTCTCCACCAGGAAATCCAATTGCTGCCTCGCCACCCGGACGACCCGACGGGCACAGAAGATCAACTGCGCATCCGTCATGTCACCCAACCGCACCGCCCCGAATTTGCGGTAACGCCCCGTCCGGTTGTTATACTTCGTCGCCACCCGGGTCATCACACTCCGGATCGCCGCCTGCAGCCGATCAGCAGCCTGGTATTTTTTCTCCGTCAGGATCATCTGTTCTCCCAACAACTCCTCGTCATCCGGCAAGGAACGGAATTGCTCGCAGTTGGCATGAAAGGCCTTCAACCGCTCCAACCCATATCCGTAGGCCTCGAATTCCGCCTGGTCCCGCCGCGCGTACCGTATGCGTTCCATACATGCCAGATAGAGGTCCGCATCCGGGAAATTGTGCTTACGCATCGCGCTTTGCTTCTTCATATTGTCCGCAGATTTGCAGTAAACCTAAAAAAATATACTCATCCGTCATTTTCCGCTCATAAAAAAACAAAAAAAAGAAACGGACCTGCCGTCGCTGGTCCGTTATTCGATTTTGGTCTGGTCGTTACCGGCCTGCCTCCTCGGTGTCGCCGGTACCGATCTGCTGGGCGGTGACGAACGAGTTGACCATCTGGTTCAACATGTCACTGGCCGCGTTGGGGGCGTTCGGGAGCAGGATCAGGGTGCTCTTCGAATTCTCTCCCAAGGATTGTAAGGTGTCGTAATGCTGGGTGATGACGATGAGGGAGGAGGCTTCCTGCTGGTTGATGCCGACGGCATGCAGGGTTCCGACGCTTTCCTCCAACCCCCGGGCAATTTCCCGTCGTTGGTCTGCTATGCCCTGTCCCTGCAGGCGCTTGCTTTCCGCCTCGGCTTTGGCTTTGGCGATGATGCGGATCTTTTCGGCCTCCGCTTCGTACTCGGCGGCGATCTTCTTTCGCTCCGCGGCGTTGATATGGTTCATGGCATGCTTGACCTCCTGGGCCGGATCGATGTCCGTCACCAAGGCTTTGACGATGTAATATCCGTATTCGTTCATGGATTCGTCCAGTTCACGGCGGATGGCCACCGCAATGTCATCCTTGCGCTCGAACACATCATCCAGCTTCATCTTGGGCACTTCCGCCCGGACAACGTCGAAGATGTAGGCCGCCATCTGCTCCGTCGGGTTCTGCAGCTTGTAAAAGGCTTCGTAGATAGTGTCCGGATTGATTTTGTACTGGACCGAAACCTGCATGCGCAGGAATACGTTGTCTTTGGTCTTGGTCTCGACCGGCACGTCCAATTGCTGGATCTTGAGACTAATGCGGCCTGCTATCATATCGATGAAAGGAATCTTGAACTGTAGTCCGGCCTGCCGCACGCTCTGGAACTTGCCGAAACGCTGGATGATCGCCGCGGATTGCTGCCGCACCGTGAAAAGGCCGCTCAGCAGGATCAGGATGCCGAGAATGGGAAAAATGATGATTGCCATCGGATTGTTTTTGAAGGTTTGAAAGGTTGGGTTCTTTTGCAAGGTACAATGTAGGGCTATTCAGCAGCAAAGACCCGCTTTTTTCGACGAATAGTCCTTTTGTCACCACCTCGGGGCGATATCGTGCCGGATGGCTGCCGCCGGCATCGGACTTAAGAAAAAAGACGCACACAGGCATTCGGGTGTTTTGGACCCTCAAAAAATCACGATTAGGCCGGCCGGCTGGTTTTCGGTAATCCTCGTTGTCCGCCGGGGTGGTTCCCGGCGGAACCGGACAAGTCAACGGTCGAGGCCCGCCCTATTTCCAGTCCACACCAAAGCCACATGGAATAGCGTTGAGTCAAAACTTGCGTGGGTACCTGTGTGGTCTTTGTTTCTTCGCCATGAACGGAGTCAGCACCGCAAATTCGGCCCGAAAATCCTCCGTATGGCCTACCGTCTCTGATAACCCCCTAAATCTACGACGTTCCGCCTATTTCGACAACATCTTTTGTCAAACTACCGCTATACTTCCCACTTGAGACAAACAAAATAACAGGATGATTTTGAAATGAAGCGGAAGTATTCCTAACTTTGCGCCGCTTCGGAGGAGATTGCCCTCCAAAAGATGCCTCCCCCTGTAGCTCAGTTGGCTAGAGCATCGGATTGTGGTTCCGGGGGTCAGTGGTTCGAGCCCACTCGGGGGGACAAACAAACCGTCAAAAGCATTGCCTGTCAGGTGATGCTTTTTTTGTTTGGGAACCATCTGGGCTCCCCGTCCGCGACGACCGATCCATTTGCCGGGCGGCCTCGGTTCCCAATTGTCGGGGGTTCGCCGTATATTCGTGCCCTGGCCGCAGGCTGGCCGCTCATGCCAGGTGTCCCTGCGACATGCCGGGACCGAAAATCAAATCAACATTACCCAAATGAAGGAAAGAGGTATCGTCCCCCGGAAGATCAGAGGCTTCCGGGACATCGATGCGAACCAGAACGAATTGCGCCAGCGTATCATCCGGGCGGCTTCCGCCGTGTACCGCTCCTACGGATTCGAACACTGGGACACTCCGGTACTGGAATATGCGGATGTCATCGGCAAACACATGCCGGATGAGGACACGGTCGACCGGGGCGTCTATGCCTTCCGGAATCCCGAAATGGAGCCGGTGTTGGACGAGCAGGCGCACGAGGTGCGGGACGCATCCGGAAAGGCTGTGATGGAGCATGCCCCGTTGGCTTTGCGCTACGACCTCACGGCACCGCTCGCCAGGGTGTATGCGGAGAAACTCTGGATGGATGCGAAAAGGGGGCAGGTGCCGGAAGGCCGCCCGCCCCTGTTCCGGCGGTTTCAATACGGTCCGGTATTCCGATACGAACTGAAATTGCTGCCGGGGCGCTTCCGTGAGTTCTGGCAGCTGGATTTCGACACGGTGGGATCGGACGACGTGGCGACCGACGCGGAGGCATGCATGATTCTCTGTGATGCCCTCGCCGCTGTGGGCCTGCCTACGTCTACCTATGTCGTCCGGGTCAACAACAGAAAGGTCCTGAACGGTTTTCTCGCCTCGGTCGGAATAGAAGGGGCGGAGAAGGAGGCGGCGGTACTACGGGTCATCGACAAACAGGACAAGGTGGGATGGGACAATGTCTTGTTGGAGCTCGGTCCGGGCAGAACGGACGCCTCCGGCGCACCGATAGCTGGATTGGGTTTGCCCGATGCGACCTGTCACGCCATCATGGATTTCCTCTCTCTCGCCACCGGTGCGGATACCCGGACCGAAGTGCTGGACCGGCTGACAATGGCCGCCGGGAACCACCCGCAGGCAGTCGAGGGCATCGCGGAACTGTCCCGCATGGACCAGCTCTGGTCCGCCCTCGGGTTCGATGAGTCCAGGATCATGTTCGACCCGACCCTGATGCGGGGCATGGCGTATTATACCGGTCCGGTGTTCGAAGCGGAATCGCTGCTCACTTATCGGGACGAGAAGGGCCGTGAGCGTAAGGTGGGTTCCATCTGTGGGGGAGGACGTTACGACGGATTGGTTTCCCGGCTGCTGGGCATCGATGTGCCGGCCACCGGCGCCTCCATCGGCGTGGACCGCCTGGCGGAACTGATGCGTATGTCCCTTTCCGACGGCGTCAGGGCTCGAGGCCCGATACTGGTGGCTTATTTCGACGACGCCCTGCACGACACCTACCACCGGATCGCCCGGGAGCTGCGGATGGCCGGAATGGATGCCGAGGTCTACTGCGGCGCTTACAAGGGCTTCCGGAAAATCAAGAAGCAGATGGCTTACGCCGATGAAAAGAATTGTCCGGCGGTGGTTCTTCTAGGTACGGATGAGGCGGAGAAAGGTATGGTGTCGGTGAAAAACCTGGCCCTGGGCCGGGAACTCGCTGACCGCATCGCAGACAAACAGGAATGGATCGCACAAGTCCAGCAATCCGTCGCACGAAAAGACCTGGTCGCTCATCTCCGGTCGATCTGTGGTTGAATTGCCCGCTATGCGTGACAGAATCCTACATATCCTGGCCCAACATGCCGCCTTGGTATCGGCTGTCATGGCGTGTCCGGACCTGCTGGCGTCCATTGAGGATGTCGTGTCCGCCGTGACCGGTTGCTACCGGAACGGCAGGCGGGTTTTTTTCTGTGGCAACGGCGGCAGCGCCGCCGATGCTCAGCACCTGGCGGCGGAACTGTCCGGACGGTTTCTGCTCGACCGTGACCCGCTTCCTGCGGAAGCCCTGCACGTGAACTCTTCCTTCCTCACGGCTGTTTCAAATGATTACGGATTCGAAAGGGCTTTCGAAAGAGCGGTCGCAGCATATGGTTCGACAGGAGATGTGCTGTTCGTGCTGTCCACCTCCGGGAATTCCCCCAACGTACTCCATGCTGCTCGGAAGGCACGGGAAAAGGGACTCATGGTCGTCGGCATGACCGGCCGGCA
Source organism: Bacteroidota bacterium (assembly GCA_041163745.1). Classification (GTDB taxonomy): domain Bacteria; phylum Bacteroidota; class Bacteroidia; order Chitinophagales; family Saprospiraceae; genus UBA6168. The sequence goes on along the minus strand of JBEAQU010000024.1, from coordinate 102,650 downwards.
CGGCGGTGCGCTGCGACAAGCTTGCGACCTGCTGCTGTGCATGCCGGAGGAACAAACCCCACGCATCCAGGAAGCACACATCCTTTGCGGCCATATTATTTGCGAGCTGGTGGAGGCATCCTTGTTCGCCAGACCATGAGACGCAGCTGCAGATCGCTGAACCTTGGAGACCTTCGCCGTCGACCGGCCGCCGACTCGACACAGCCCGCCCGCCCTGTTGCCCGGGCGGCCTGCTCAAAACTTCTGCTATGACACAAACCACGGTATTGGAAAATGCCATTCGGGATCGAATCCTTGTACTGGACGGCGCCATGGGCACCATGATCCAGCAGCACCGGCTGGACGAGGAGGGTTACCGGGGAAGCCGGTTCCAGGATTGGCCTTCCGACCTCAAGGGAAACAACGACCTCCTCGTCCTGACCCAACCAGATATCATCCGGTCCATCCATGAGGAATACCTGGCGGCTGGTGCGGATATCATCGAGACGAACACCTTCAATGCCAACGCGTTCTCCCAGGCAGACTATGGGATGCAGTCCCTTGTCAAGGAAATGAACGCCGAGGCGGCCCGCCTCGCCCGCCTCGCGGCGGATGCCTACACCCGCCGGACACCCGGCAAACCCCGGTTCGTCGCCGGCGCCATCGGCCCCCTGAACAAGACGCTGTCGCTTTCCCCGGACGTCAACGACCCCGGCTTTCGGGCCGTATCCTTTGATGAGGTCATGGAGGCTTACTACGAGCAGGCGGACGGCCTGCTGTCAGGTGGGGTGGATGTCTTTCTCGTGGAAACGGTGTTCGATACGCTCAATGCCAAGGCCGCGCTGTTTGCCATCGACCGCCTGTACGAAGAGACCGGCCGGAGACTGCCGGTTATGTTGTCCGGTACCATTACCGATGCAAGCGGCCGGACGCTTTCCGGTCAGACCGTGGAGGCGTTCTGGATTTCCCTGCAACATGCAAGGCCTTTCTGCGTGGGACTGAACTGCGCCCTCGGTGCCGCCGAAATGCGACCCTACCTGGAGGCTTTGTCCGGCATTGCCGACTGTTACGTGCACGCATATCCAAATGCCGGTCTGCCCAATGAAATGGGCGGATATGACCAGTCTCCGGAAGAGATGCGCGACCTGGTCACCGAATTCGCGCGAAGCGGGTTCCTTAACATCGTGGGCGGTTGCTGCGGAACCACGCCGGCACACATCGCCTCCCTGGCAGCCCGGGTGGCGGACATTCCCCCCCGGGTACCGCCCCCGCCGATTCCTTATCTGACCTTGTCGGGCCTCGAACCCCTCGTGGTCCGACCGGAAACCAATTTCGTCAACATCGGCGAGCGGACCAACGTCACTGGCAGTCGGCAGTTCGCCCGCCTGGTTCGGGCTAAGGATTATGCCGCCGCCCTGGCCGTGGCCCGGCAGCAGGTGGAAGCCGGCGCCCAGGTCATCGATGTCAATATGGACGAGGGTTTGCTGGACAGTGAGGAAGCCATGGACAGGTTCCTGAAGCTGATCATGGCGGAACCCGATATCGCCAGGGTTCCCATCATGATCGACAGCTCGAGGTTTTCGGTCCTGGAAACAGGACTGAAGTGCGTGCAAGGGAAGTGCGTCGTGAATTCCATTTCCCTGAAGGAAGGGGAAACGGAATTCCTGCGGCAGGCCCGCCTGGTCCGGCGGTATGGCGCCGCCGCCGTCGTCATGGCTTTCGACGAACAGGGACAGGCGGACACCCTGGAAAGGAAGGTGGAGATCTGTGTGCGTGCCTACCGGCTGCTGACGGAAGAACTGCATTTTCCACCCCATGACATCATTTTCGATCCGAATGTCTTCGCCGTGGCGACCGGTATCGCCGAACACAATGAATACGCGTTGCATTTCATCGGCGCGACCCGTGAAATCAAACGGCGTTGTCCCGGTGCCAGCATCAGTGGAGGCATCAGCAACCTGTCCTTCAGCTTCCGTGGCAACGACCGTGTCCGCGAGGCCATGCACGCGGCTTTTCTGTACCATGCCATCCAGGCCGGACTCGACATGGGCATCGTCAACGCTGGCATGCTGGCCGTGTATGAGGAGATTCCCCGCGACCTGCTGGAGAGCGTCGAGGATGTCCTCTTCAACAGAACACCGGACGCTACGGAAAAACTAATCGAACAGGCAACGCGCTTCAAAGGTTCCGGCGGTTCCCAATGGCAGCAACAGGATCTTGCCTGGCGGGAAGCTCCCGTGGAACAGCGCCTGCAACATGCCCTGCTCAAAGGAATCGACGAGTTCATTGCGGAAGATACCGAAATAGCCCGCCGACAGTTCGAGGAACCGATCCAGGTCATCGAAGGCCCGCTGATGGACGGCATGAATCTGGTGGGCGACCTTTTCGGCAGTGGGAAGATGTTCCTGCCGCAAGTGGTGAAGTCCGCCCGGGTGATGAAGAAATCGGTCGCCTATCTCACCCCCTTCATCGAGGCTTCAAAAGCCGGGGCGGGTGGCCATGCGAAAGGCAAGATCCTGCTGGCGACCGTCAAAGGTGATGTGCATGACATTGGCAAGAATATCGTTGGGGTCGTCCTTGGTTGCAACAACTTCGAAATCATCGACCTCGGGGTGATGGTCCCGGCTGATAAGATCCTGGCCGCCGCCCGCGAACACCAGGTGGATATGGTCGGCCTGAGCGGTCTGATCACCCCTTCCCTGGATGAGATGGTGCATGTGGCGAAAGAAATGCAAAGGCTGGGCTTCGACATTCCGCTCCTGATCGGTGGGGCCACGACCTCCCGCACCCACACGGCCGTCAAGATCGAACCTGCCTATAACAACGGCCCTGTGGTACATGTGCTGGATGCATCCCGCAGCGTTTCGGTGGCATCCGTCCTGACTTCGGCGGATAAGGCTGCCAAAAAAGCTTTCCTTGCGGATGTGCGGGGTCAATACGACCAGATCCGTCGGCATCGCGAACAGCGCAACCAATCCAAAACTTTGCTGCCGCTGGCCGCCGCCCGTGCCAACCGCCCGCACCGGGACTGGAGCCGCTACCAGCCGGCTGCGCCTCTTCGACCGGGTATCCATGTGTTGGCTTCCGAATCCTTGGAATTGCTGACGGAATACATAGACTGGACACCATTTTTTGCCAGCTGGGAGCTGGCGGGAAAATATCCGGCCATCCTGCAGGATCCGGTGGTCGGAGAACAGGCCTGCCAACTTTTCCGCGATGCACAATCCCTCCTGCGTCGGATCATCGATGAAGGATGGCTGCAGGCCAAAGCGGTCATCGGCCTTTTTCCTGCGAATGCTACGCCGGAGGACAGCGTGGAAGTGTATGATCCGGAACAGCCCTCCGTCAGATTGGCAACGCTTCATTTCCTTCGGCAACAGGTGCTGCGCGCCGAGGGTCAGCCCAATCTGTGCCTGGCGGACCTGATCGCACCCAAGTCAACCGGCCGCAAGGACTACATAGGCTGCTTCGCCGTCACAACCGGAATCGGCCTGGAGGAAAGGGCCAAGGCCTTTGAGGACGCCCACGACGATTACCATTCGATCCTGCTGAAAGCCCTCGGCGACCGATTGGCGGAAGCCTTTGCGGAACGTATGCACGAGCGGGTCCGAAAGGAGTTCTGGGGTTACGACCAGTCGGAATCCCTCTCCAACGACGACTTGATATCCGAAAAATACAGGGGCATACGTCCCGCGCCCGGCTATCCGGCCTGTCCGGAACATACGGAGAAAAGAACCCTCTGGTCGCTGCTGTCCGTTGCCGAACACACCGGAATCAACCTCACGGAAAGTTGCGCCATGTGGCCCGCCTCCTCCGTCAGCGGATGGTATTTCGCCCACCCGGATGCCCGGTATTTCACCATCACCCGCATCGGGGAGGACCAGGTGGCGGATTACGCCGCCCGCAAGGGGATGTCGCTGGAGGAAGCCTCGAAGTGGCTCTCTACCCTGCTGGGATGAGCCGGAGCCGGTTGCATCCCGTGCCCGTTGCTGCGGAACAGCACAACGGCCGTACCCAAGCGAGGCCTATTCCCATACAGGATGGTGGCGATGACGGAAGAATGTACGGATGTTCAGCCAAAAGGCCAGGAAGAGATACAGGATGACCGGAGACCCGATGGTGACGCAGGTGATGTAAATGAAATATAAGCGTACACTGCCGGAGGGGAGCCCCATCTTCTCTCCGAGATAGCTGCAAACGCCGAAGGCAGGCTTTTCCAATATGCGGTGGTTGGCTTTCATTATTCTGTCCGGCTGCCAAGGATAAATTTTAAATACAAACCAATCCGGAAAATGTTCGGCATTTCCGCCGGTCGGAGATGGCCGGGGCAGGTTGCTCCGCAGAGCCTGGCCCTCCCGCTGATACCTTTCCGATCACCGGCGGCCCCGGGTCATACCTGCAGCTGGTGCTCGCCGGCCATCTTGCGGATGTTGATGAGCGCATAGCGCATCCTACCCAATGCTGTGTTTATGCTGACCTGGGTCAAGGCAGCGATTTCCTTGAAACTCATGTCGGCGTAATGTCGGAGGATGACCACTTCCCGCTGCTCCGGCGGCAGCTTGTCCACCAGCTGACGGATTCGGTCGTGGTTCTGGCTTCGCATCATCATTTGTTCCGCATTCGGATTAGGACAGTGCAGCACATCGAACACATCGAACGAATCACCTGCCTGCACAACCGGCCTGCGCTTGCCCCTGCGGAAATTGTCCACACACATGTTGTAGGCAATCCGTAGGGCCCATTGCACGAACTTACCCTCATGATTGTACTTTCCGGAACGGAGGGTGTTGATGATCTTGATGAACACTTCCTGGAAAATGTCCTCTGCCTGCGCTTCGTCCTTGACGAACAGATAGATGGAAGTGTATATTTTCTGTTGGTAACGGCCGAGCAGCTCCTGGAAGGCCCGCTCGTCTCCGTTCAAATAGCAGTCAATCAGTTGGTGGTCGTTCAATGGCGTGACTTGCATAACTAAATCTGCGGTTAGTTAAAAAATAAGCTAATCGATTTAGTGTAGAAGTTTGTCGCCTATACTGATTGATTTGATTTGAAGATGTGGAACTCGAAAGGAAAAGACAATTTCAAGGCCAAATATATTTTTTATCTGTGTAAAAAGCAACTGCCGGACTTTTTTTTGGTGAATTATACGGGCAGTCTCATTCGGGGACCGGCTGTCCGGAAGGGCAGGGCGGCTATTGCGGGGTTTGACGGCGGGCGTCGTCTGCGTGGCGGGGTGACCACTTCCAAATATTTGTTTCCCCATTTTGAAACCAATATTATCTTTGCCAGCCTGCAGGCGCATTGAAACAAAACGAAAGAGCAGGTGCCGCTTTCCGCCCACCGGGCAAAGCGACGTCTTGCCAGCCGCCCGCCTTCCGTGGGAAAATGAAGTCACCACGAGCCGTAAACTCGGGAAAAATGGGTCGGTCCTGCCCTGACCTGCATGATTCCATGTGCCTCTCGACGGCAGGTAGCCGTCGTTCCGGCCGCGGCCGCTGCGAACATTTCCACAGCCTTGTCGTGGCGGGAACCCGTCAGGACAAGTCCGAATACTTAAATTTGATTTTTCACCATGACTAGAAAGAAAATCGTAGCCGGAAACTGGAAAATGAACAAATCCTTGCCGGAAGGGGAAGCGCTGGCCCGGGAAGTACTGGCCGGTATGCCTTCGGATTCGTCCGCCCTGGCTGTCCTGTGTCCGCCGTTCCTGCATCTGTCATCCTTGTCCGGGTTGCTGGCGGGCCGCGACGGCATCGCCCTGGGGGCACAGAATTGCCACAGCGAACCGAACGGCGCCTACACGGGGGAGATTGCTGCGCCCATGTTGCGTTCCGTCGGTGTCGAATACGTTATCCTGGGTCATTCCGAGCGCCGTGCCTACTTTGGCGAGACGGAAGCTTGGTTGGCCGCCAAAGTGAACGCGGTGCTTTCGAACGGCATGGTTCCCATCTATTGCTGCGGGGAATTGCTGGAGGCAAGGGAGGCCGGGAAACAGGAATCTGTTGTTTCCGACCAGGTTTCCGGTGGCTTGTTTCATCTTTCAGACGAGGCGATGCGCGGCGTCGTGATTGCCTATGAACCGGTTTGGGCCATTGGGACAGGCCGGACTGCCAGCCCGCAACAAGCACAGGATATGCACCGGTTCATCCGTAACCTGCTGGCGGACCGCTACGGTGCGGCGGTCGCGGAGCAGGTGCCCATATTGTACGGCGGCAGCTGCAAACCCGATAATGCAGAGGAACTCTTCTCCCAACCGGATGTGGACGGCGGGCTGATTGGCGGCGCCTCGCTCAAGGCTGCCGATTTTCTAGGCATCCTTGCCAAAGCCTGAGACGACCGGGCTTTCCAACAAACAAATTAAGCACGATTCACAATGAACAAACCTACCCTGCCTTTCCTGATCGTTCTGCTGTTGTCCGCCGGCACCGCGTCCGGCCAATGCCCGCCGCCAGGGTATCCGCAGACGGGAGACCTCTGCGCCGTGGCCCCCGTCCTTTGTACGGACCTCAACGGCTACTGTGCCACACTCGGCACCAACAACCAACAGCAGACCTTCCCGGGTTGTGGTGGCAATGTGCTCAACAACGACGAGTGGTTCGGATTCATCGCCGGCACCACTTCCATCACCATCGAGGTCATCCCCTCCAACTGCCAAGGCGTCAACGGTCAGTTCGGTATGCAGGCGGCGATTTACGAAGGCAGTTGCAGCGGTCCGGCTGTGGCGACGCAGTGCAACTGCGTCAACTCCCCCTTCCAGCTCCAATATTCGAATTATGTGGTCGGTCAGGCCTATTACGTGGTCTTCGACGGCTGCGGTGGCGATATCTGCGATTTTCAGGTGAATGTGCTGGACGGCTCCACCCTGCCCGTACCGCCCGAGGCACCTTCCAACATCATCGGCCCGGAAAATGTCTGTCCCGGTGCGACCAGCCTCTACACGGTTCCGGTTCCGAACGGCGCCACTTACAACTGGTCCGTCATCCCGGCCAGCATGGGGTCCATCGTCAGCCCCAATCCCGGAGAATCGGTGAATGTACTGTGGACGAACCTCGGCTCCGCCCAGATCTGTGTCACGGCGTCCAACCCTTGCTTCCCGCCGACCGCCCCGGTATGCATGACGGTCACCTCCCAGGCCATTCCCCCGACCAACGAGGCCCCGATGTCCATCTGCCTCGGGGATTGCATCCCTTGCGCCGGTCAACTCTTCTGTGCCGCGACACCGCCGAATGGTACGCCCGTCACCGTCACCAGCTGGCTGGGCTGCGACAGCGTGGTGCGCTGCACCATCAACGTCATCCCCCCCATCAACGTCAACATCGGCCAGGTTACCTTCTGCGCCCCCTATACCTACGAGGTTTGCGGCGTGCCGTACACTTCCTCCGGTTTCCTTTTCGAAACATGCGACAACTACCAAGGATGCGACAGCACCACCCAGGTAGACCTCGCCATCCTGGAACCCATCGCCACCATTGACGCACCCGACATCCTGGGTTGCGGCAACAATGCCGCTGTCATTATCAGCGGGGTCAATTCAACCTTCGCCCTGGTGCCGGATGGCCAGACGGACTTCCTCTGGACCGGTCCGGGTATCGTAGGCCCCGATGACGAAGTCCTCGTGCAAGTTGACGAACCTGGTGAATATTGCCTCACCGTCACCCATAGCCGCAACGGAGTGGTGTGCTCCGATACGAAATGTGTGACAGTCACCCAAAATACCGCCGTTCCCGCGGCACCTGCCGTGAACGGCCCCCTCAACCCCTGCGAAGGGGTCATCGGTCCCTACACGGTTGTCCCTGTCGGAACGCCGGCACCGACCGGGTACTCCTGGTCCACACCCAACGGTGAACCCTTCACGCAGGTCACGCCCACCAGTGTATCGGTAGACTGGTCCGGCTCCGGCGGCGGCCAACTCTGCGTGACGGCCGACAATGATTGCGGTGCCTCCCCTCCGACCTGCATCCAGGTCAACGTTCTGTCCGCACCCCCGCTGCCGGACATCACCGGCCCTGTCAGTGTCTGCGGATCCTCCCAGGCGCTCAACTATGCCGTCGCCAATCCCCAGGCTGGTGTCAATTACAGCTGGACGGTTCCGGCAGGCGCCTCCTTTTCCGGATCCGGCGGCGCCATCAATGTGAACTTCAGCGGAGCCGCCCAAGGCAATGCACAGGTATGCGTCACCGCCGCCAACAATTGCGATACCCTCCAGACCTGCCTGGATATCGTCATCACCTCCCTGCCGGCCACCCCGGTCCTGAACGGACCGACCAATACCTGCACCAGCCAGCAGCCGGTCATCTTCACCGTCAACAATGCCGCGGCAGGGAATACGTACAGTTGGACCGTTCCCACCGGGGCCGTGGTTTCCGGGACCGGCGCGAGCGTGTCCGTGGATTTCTCCGGTGCCGTGACCGGCCAGGTCTGTGTGTCGGCGGAGAATGGCTGCGGCGCCAGCACCCAGGCCTGCCAGAACGTACAGGTCATCCTGGCACCGGTCGCCAACATCTCCGGATCTGACGCCTTCTGCCAGGGGGATTCCACCCTGCTCTCCCTGCCAATCACCATCAGCGGAACCGGCGCGCCCTGGACGCTGGTATACCAGGTGAACGGGTCTGGCGGCGATACGGTGTCCGTACCGTCCAGCCCTTTCAACCTCCAGGCCGGACAAGCCGGCGTATACTCTATCGTCGGCGTGGCCACCGTCAACGGCTGCCAGGGAACCGCCTCCGGGACCGGAGAGATCGTCGAGTTTCCCGCACCAACCGCCATGCTCTCCGGAACCGGCGCCATCTGTCAGGGTAGCGGGCAGACGGCTAGCCTCCCGGTGATGCTGACTGGAACGGCCCCCTGGACCATCGGATGGGCCGCCAATGGGAATCCCCAAGCAGCACAGACAGCCACCGCTTCGCCTTTCTCCCTCCCCGTCAGCCAATCCCAGGCAGGCACTGTCACCCTGACAAGCTTGACGGATGGAAATGGTTGCGAAGGTACGGTCGACGGCACCGGCTCCGTGGTTGTCAATACGGCACCTGTAGTGAGCTCCATCCAAACGGAATGCGATCCTACCAATACGAGCTATATCGTCTCCTTCGTCATCAACAATGGGGATCCCGCCTCGTATATGGTCGTCCCGCAGGGCAATACCGCCAACGGAACACTGACCGGCCAGACCTTCGTCAGCGATCCCATCCCTTCCGGAGACGGTTATGACTATGTCGTGTCGGACGCCAACGCTTGTGCCAGCATTTCCGTCTCCGATAATGCCGTGGTCTGCAACTGTACCACCCAGGCCGGCCTGATGGACCAGAACACCCTCAATACCTGCGGAGACGGCCCCGTCACGGCTGATTATGACAATGCCACAGAAATGCTGGATGGTGACGACCTGCTCGTTTTTGTCCTGCACAACGGCAGCGGCCTGACGGTTGTGCCGCCGGTCATTGCCACCTCCGCCACCCCGGAAGTCAGCTTCGACGCCGCCTTCATGAATTACGGGCAAACCTATTACCTGTCTGCCGTTGTCGGTAGCGATGACGGAACCGGTATGGTCGACCTGACAGACGATTGCCTGTCGGTGGCACAAGGAACCCCCCTCGTGTTCTATGAAGTGCCGACGGCCTTGCTTTCCGGCGATACGGCTGTCTGCCAGGGTGAACCGGCCGGGCTTCCCATCGCCTTGACAGGACAGGGCCCCTGGGCCGTGACCTATGGCAACGGAACGGCGACCGTTCCTGTGAACGGTATCAACAGCAGCGCATATCTGCTGATAGTGACGCCAGCCGCCTCGACGGCATATACCCTTCTGACAGTGACGGACGGCAACTGCCCCGGTACGGTCAGTGGCACGGCCAACGTCACCGTACAGACTGCCGTGCAGTTCGACAACCTGGCCGTCAACTGCAACAATACCAACACCGCCTATACGGTCAGCTTCGACATCTCCGGCGGCGATCCTGGGTCTTACGTGGTGTCCGGACTGCCAGGTACCATCTCCAATGGTTCGTTCCTCAGTGATCCGGTCCCGACCGGAACCGGGTTCTCCCTCCTGCTGGATGATGCCAATGGTTGCGCTCCGAAGACCATCGAACAAAGCCTGGTGGTGTGCAACTGCTCCTCCGAAGCCGGCGACATGGATCCTATGCCCGTGGATCATTGTGGTACCGACTCCGTCAGCCTGCCGTCCGCCATCGGTTTCGCACTGGACGGGGATGACCTCCTGCATTATTTCCTGCATACGGGAGCCTCCAATGTGCTGGGAACGGTCGTCGCCGTAAATGTTTCGTCGCCCACCTTCGCCTTCGATCCGGCCACGATGACCTACGGAACCCAATATTACGTTTCGGCGGTCGTCGGCTCCGACGATGGGTCCGGTGCCGTAACTTTATCGGATCCCTGTTTGTCCGTTGCCCCGGGCACGCCGGTCCGGTTCTTTGAGATTCCCGGTGTTTCCTTGTCGGGGACCCAGGAAATCTGTCCCGGCAACAGCGCGGTCCTGTCCTTGGAGCTGACCGGCAGCTCGCCCTGGTCGGTCGTCGTAAACGGTCAGACGGTGCCTGGTATCGTCGGCACCCCGTTCGATTACACGGTCACCCCGTCCGTCACTACCGATTACCAACTGACGGAGGTTTTCAACCAGCATTGCAGCCAGCTGACGGACCAGACCGTGACCGTCACCGTCCATGAGCCTCCCACCATCGCCAACCTGGCGGTGACTTGCAACGATATCGGGACCGCCTATACGGTCTGCTTCGATATAGTCGGAGGGGATGCCGCCGGTTATGATGTGTCGCCGGCCGTCGGCACCCTCCTTGGCAACCAGTTCTGCAGTGATGAAATAGCGGAAGGCCAGGGCTTCTCCTTCACCCTGACCGACGGACACGGCTGCCCACCTGTCGTCGTCCAGCAGGACGAAGTGGAATGCGCCTGCCTTAGCAATGCCGGCGTCATGGATCCCAGCCCACAGACGGTCTGCGGAAACGGACCCACCGCGGCACCGATTTACGACGCGGCGTCCCAAACGCTGGATCCCAATGATGTCCAATGTTTCGTGCTGCATGACGGGAACCAGGTTCCCATCGTAATGAACGCATCCGGGGTGTTCTCCTTCAATCCGCAGACCATGACATATGGTCAGACCTATTACGTGGCGGCGGTGGTGGGCAATGACAACGGCAGCGGCTGCGTCAACCTGTCCGATCCCTGCAAGAGCTTCAGCGGAGACATGCCCTTGGTCTTCTACCAGAAACCGACCGCAGTCCTCTCCGGTTCCGCCGACATATGTGCCGGGGCCTCCACCGACCTGAGTGTGGCGCTGACAGGGGAAGGTCCCTGGGATTTCTCCTATCTCAACGCCCTGGGCAACCAGGTGGATGTCCAGGCTGCGGTTTCCCCGTTTCTTTTCCCGGTCACACCGACCCAATCCGTTGTGTATACCCTGACCGATTTCACCGATGCAAACTGCGCCGGTACGGTATCAGGCAATGCGGTGGTGTCGGTCAACACAGCGCCCGGCATCATCAATGAAATCACTTCCTGCAACCCAGCGAACACAGCCTACACGGTTTCCTTCTCCATTTCGGGAGGCGATGCCGCCTCCTATTCGGTGATGCCGGGCGGCATGCTCACCGGCAGCGATTTCATCAGCGACCCGATTCCGAGCGGCGCTGCCTATGCTTTTTCGGTGGATGATGCGAACGGCTGCGGTCCCACATTGGTTGAGGGACAGGTGCTTTGTGACTGTACGACGGATGCCGGGGCCATGTCCGCCGCCACGGTGGTGGTGTGCGGAGACGAGCAAGCGGTCGCACAGCCGGTGTCGTCGCCGGTGTTGGACGGGGATGACATCCTGGTATACATCCTTCATACCGCAGCCGGCAATGTGCCCGGCACCATCCTCGCACAGGGCGCCTCCCCCGCCTTCGATTTTCAGCCGGTGACCATGAGTTACAACACAACCTACTACATCAGTGCCTTGGTGGGCAATGCCGACGGGTCGGGTGGCGTGACCCTCAACGACCCCTGTCTCAGTCTCGCTCCCGGCACGCCGGTCATCTTCCGGCAGTTGCCACAGGCTTCGGTATCCGCTTCCCAAGACATTTGCCAAGGTGCCGACGCTCAGGTCGGTTTCACGGTCGATGGCGTCGGACCGTTCGAATTGACATTTTCGGTCAACAACCTTCTGCAGACCATTCCCTTGCCAGCGCCCGGGACTTTCCCCTTGACGCTGACGCCTTCCTCCCAGACCAGCGTCGCACTGGTTCAGGTGACGGACCTGGGAACCGGTTGCAGTACCGCACTGAACAGTGGCATCACCATCAATGTCATCTCGCCTGCCAACGCCGGCACCGCCGGTACCCTGCCGGTTTTCTGCGAAGGTCAACCGCTGGTCGTCGACCTCGACACGTACCTGTCCGGTGCAGATCCAGGTGGCAGTTGGACCGGTCCGTTCGGTGTCATTCCTGCCGGTGACCTCGGCCTGGCGACATGGCCGGCCGGCAGCTACGAACTGGTGTATACCATCACCGGCACACCACCTTGCCCGGATGCCGCCGTCGCCGCATCGCTCCAAATCGCCGCCCAGCCGGCGGCCGATGCAGGGCCGGACCAAAACCTGAACTGCGATGTGGTGGAAGTGACGCTGGGAGGGAATGTGGGCGGTTCATCGGACCTCGTCTACGAGTGGTCCGGCGGCACGCTGGACGATCCTGCCGCGCCCAATCCGACGACAGAGACGCCCGGTGTCTATACCCTGACCGTTTCGAATGCGGAAGGATGTTCCGCAACGGATGTGGTGGTCGTCAACCAACAGATCACGAATCCCGAGCTTTATGCCAGCGTGTCGGCTGTCAGTTGCTTTGGTAGGACCGATGGAAGTCTGGTGGTGGACAGCGTCCTCCAAGGGCAGCCGCCCTTCCTTTTCGCTTTGAACGGTGCCGCCTTCTCCACCCAGAACCAGTTCGTAAATCTTTCGCCGGGCGATTATGTCCTCACCATGGTGGATGCCGCAGGCTGTGAGTCCGCTATGATCCTGACGGTTACGGAACCTGCCGAGGTGACGGTGGCCATCACCGGTGATTTTCCGAACGGAGATCCGGTCGTGGAACTCGGGGAAAGCCTCCTGCTGACACTGGAGTCCAACCCTCCCTTTTTCCAGCTGGATACCGTCCGGTGGTCTGAAGGCGGTGTCGATTCCTGTACCGCCTGCCGAAGCATCACCGTGACACCGCAGGAACAGACCACCTACTCGGTCAGGGTGGGTTCGAACGGTTGTTTCGCCGAAGACCTGATTTCCGTCTTCGTCCGAAAGGAAAGGACGCTTTTCGTTCCGACCGCATTCTCTCCGAATGATGACGGTATCAATGACCTGCTGACGGTCTTCCCCGGTCGATTCGTCGAATCGGTACGCTCGTTCCGGGTCTTGAACCGTTGGGGCGAAGAGGTTTATGCGCTGTTCGACCTGCTGCCGGGCGATCCCCCCTTTGGCTGGGATGGCCGCTACCGCGGTATGCTGATGAATCCGGGAGTCTTCGTTTGGATGGCCGAGGTGGTCTTCAAGGACGGATCCATGGAATTGTACGAAGGCGAGGTCAACCTGGTCCGCTGACCATACAGCCGTGCCATGGAATGTGTCCAGGCAGGGGCCCCTTTCGTCCGCGTACGAAAGGGGCCCCTGCACTTGTGACGGACCTTGAATTACATGACATTTTGTCACATTCCGCTGAATTGTATTATCTTCGCAAAAATATTTAAGATGTACGATCAGAATCCGACGATCACCGGTGTGGTGAAGACATTGGACGAGGCACGGCAGGGTGAGGTATACGAGGTGCAGGCACCGGCGGCAGGTAACGGCCGTCATTTCTACATCGAAAGCTACGGCTGCCAGATGAATTTCAGCGACAGCGAGATCGTCGCCAGTATCTTGTCAGGCTGTGGTTATTCCGCCACCCGGGAGTTGGAACGGGCGGACCTGATCCTGATCAACACCTGCTCCATCCGGGAGAAAGCGGAAGATACCGTCCGCAAGCGGCTGCAGTTGTTCGACCAAGCGAAGCGGCGCCGGCCGGGCACCCTGGTGGGGGTGCTGGGATGTATGGCGGAACGGCTCAAGGACAAACTCCTCGAGCAGGAGAAACTGGTGGACCTGGTGGTGGGGCCGGATGCCTACCGTGACCTTCCCCAATTGGTCGCTTCCGCCCAGGAAGGTGAGAAAGGAGTCAACGTGTTCCTCTCCCGGGAAGAAACCTATGCGGACATCAGTCCCTTGCGACTCGATGAGAACGGGGTGACGGCCTTCATCTCCATCATGCGGGGCTGTGACAACATGTGTTCCTTCTGTGTCGTGCCCTTCACGAGAGGGCGGGAGCGCAGCCGGGACTGTCACAGCATTGTGGCGGAGGCCGCAGACCTTTTCGAAAGGGGATACCGGGAAGTCACCCTGTTGGGTCAGAATGTAGACAGCTACAAGTGGCAGCATCCGGAGACCGGGGAGACCACCCAATTCGCCCGGTTGTTGGAGATGGTGGCCCAGGTGCACCCCGACCTGCGGATCCGGTTCTCCACCTCCCATCCGAAGGACATTACCGACGAGGTGCTGCAGACGATGGTGCGGTACGAGAACATTTGCCGCTACATCCACCTGCCGGTCCAAAGCGGCAGCAGCAGGATCCTGGAAAAGATGAACCGGACGTATGACAGCACCTGGTACAGGAAACGGGTGGAGGCCATTTACCGCATCATGCCGGATTGCGCCATCAGTTCGGACATCATAGCCGGTTTCTGTTCCGAAACGGAAGAAGACCACCTCGAAACCATCGACATGATCGGCTGGGCCAATTACAGCATGTCCTACATGTTTTATTATTCGGAACGTCCCGGCACCCTGGCCGCCAGGAAATATCCGGACGATGTGCCGCTGCCGGTGAAGAAAAGACGCTTGTCGGAAATTATCGAGCGACAGCAGGAGGTCTCTCTCCGGCATAACCTGGCCGATGTGGGCAAAACCTTCCGGGTGCTGGTGGAAGGGGATTCCCGGCGCTCCGACCGCGAATACAAGGGTCGTAATTCCCAGAACAAGATGGTCGTTTTTCCCAAGACAGCCGGTGTGAAACCGGGGGATTATGTCGAGGTGCAGGTGACGGATGCGACCAGCGCCACCTTGATCGGCACCATGGCGGGCCGTTGACTGGCCCTCCTTTTTTTTGCCAACCGGCGGAAAGACCCCGATCCTCGCCTAGTTTTTCCGCCTATCACAACCGCTGCCGATGAGCTCCATCCAATCCATCAAACAACGCTTCGGTATCATCGGATCCTCTCCGCTGCTGGAGCGGGCGATAGATACTGCCGTCCGGGTCGCTCCGACGGACCTGACCGTTCTCATCAAGGGGGAGAGCGGTGTGGGCAAGGAGAATATCTCCAAGATCATCCATGCCCTCAGTGCCCGGAAGCACAATCAGTTCATTGCCGTCAACTGTGGTGCCATCCCCTCCGGCACCATCAATTCGGAACTGTTCGGCCATGAGAAGGGGGCGTTCACAGGGGCCACAGGCGACCGGAAGGGGTATTTCGAAACCGTCGACGGCGGAACCATTTTCCTGGACGAAATCGGAGAGATGCCCATGGATACCCAAGCCTACCTCCTGCGTGTGCTTGAATCGGGCGAATTCATACGGGTAGGGTCCTCCAAGGTGCTCACGACCAACGTGCGGGTCATCGCCGCCACCAATGTTGACCTGGAACAGCGCATGGCGGAGGGGAAATTCCGAGAGGACCTTTACTACCGGCTCAACACCGTTCCTATAATGGTTCCCGCACTCAAGGACCGGGGCGAAGATATCCACCTGCTTTTCCGAAAATTCAGCAATGATATCGCGGAGCGGTATCATACGGATCCCGTCCGCCTGGATGACCAGGCCCGTTACCTGCTGGAGCATTATCGCTGGCCGGGGAATGTCCGGGAACTGAAGAATGTGGCGGAGCAAATAGCCATCCTCTGCGAAAAAAGGTTGGTCGGTGCAAAAGAGCTGGTGCAGTTCGTGCCCAATGTCCAGCAGCGAAATCTGCCGGTTCCTTCCCGGGACGGGATGCGGGCCGGCGAAAGCCTGCAGGAGAGAGAGATCCTGTTCAAGTTTCTCTTCGACATGAAGAACGACCTCAACGACCTCAAGAGCCTGGTCTTCGAACTCATCCGCCAGAACGATCTGGAAATGCCGGACAACAGCAAAATGCAACTGCTGAAAACCGCCATGCCCAATTTCCCGGGATGGCAGCCCACGGCGTCAGAAACAGCTTCCTTCGGAGAGGACGACGCCAGCACCGCCGTGCTGCGGAAGGACCTTCCCGACCCGATCAGACCCATCATCATCGAACGGCCTGAAAAGTCCTTCGACCGTTCTGAAGTCGTGGATGCCAATCTCAACCTGATCGAAATGGAGAAGGACCTCATTCTGAAGGCCCTCAAGAAACATGTCGGCCGTCGCAAGGAAGCAGCCCAGGACCTCGGCATATCGGAACGCACGCTTTACCGGAAGATCAAGGAGTACGACCTGCAGTAGTCTTCCCGCCGCCCCGTTACCTACATATTCCGCTTTCTCCCTATATTGATGCCCAGCAACAAACCCGGGCCGACCTGGCCTCCGCCAGGCCGGCCTTTCTTACCCAAACGGTTCGCCATGCGTCGTTTCATCCTGTCCCTTTTCCTCCTCTCCTGCGCTTTCACCTTTTCGGCGGCTCAGACGTCGGCCGTCGGCCTTCGAACGGAAAACCTCCCGGAACCGCTGGGGTTGTCCACCAGGCACCCATGGTTCAGCTGGCAACTACAATCCGCCCGCCCGAATGTCCGCCAGACTGCCTATGAGATCCGCGTCCTCCAGGGAGAAAGGACAATCTGGAACAGTGGGAAGGTGTCTTCCGAAAACTGCCGCTCCGTACCGTACCAAGGTCCCGCTCTTTCCGTAGGACATCGATACGCCTGGCAGGTCAGGGTGTGGGACAACCAGGCATCCGAAGCGGACTGGAGTACGCCTGCCCGCTTCGGTATCGGTCCCGCCACACCAGCTGATTGGAAAGCGACCTGGATAGAACCGATGCCCGATTCCTCGATGTCCCCCCGTCCCTCCCCCATTCTAAGAAGGGAATTCAACAGCCGGCAGGAGGTGGCGGAAGCGATGCTCTATGTCACCGCCCACGGGATGTACGAACTGCACCTCAACGGAGAGCGGGTGGGGAAGGATCATTTCACACCGGGTTGGACCAGCTACAACAAAAGGCTCGCGTACCAGAGCTATGATGTGACCGGACAGATCCGGCGGGGTGAGAACGTGCTGGCAGCGACCATCGGCAGCGGCTGGTACAGGGGCAATCTCGCCTGGGGTGGAACCCGGGATATCTATGGCAAGCAGCTGGGGCTGCTATGCCAACTCCTCATCCGATATCGCAACGGATCGGAAATGGTCGTCACGTCGGATGATCAGTGGAAATGCACCACCGGGGGTATTCTGGATTCGGAAATTTACCATGGGGAAACCTATGATGCCCGTCTGGAACCAGCAGGGTGGCGCCTGCCAGGGTTCGATGACACCGCTTGGCAAACGGTCCGTATCGCCGACCACCCCCTGGAATTGCTGACAGCAACTGAAAACGAAATGATCCGCATCAAAGAGGCCTTCGATCCGGTACAGGTCATCCGCACACCGAAAGGAGAGACTGTCCTCGATTTCGGCCAGAACCTGGTGGGCTGGGTGACGGTGAAGGCCTCGGGAAAGTCGGGAGACCGGATTGTGCTGTCTCATTCGGAAGTGCTCGACAAGGCGGGAAACTTCTACACGGAGAGCCTGCGAGCCGCCCGTCAACAGAACACCTTCGTCCTGCGGGGTGGGGGCAATCCGGAAACCTTCCGGCCCCACTTCACCTGGCAAGGCTTCCGGTACGTCCGTGTGGACGAGTATCCGGGCTCCCTGGATGACCTTCAGTTCAGAGCCTATGCCCTTTATTCCGACATGGAGCCGACCGGCACGTTCACCTGCTCCAACCCGCTGCTCAACCAATTGCAGCATAACATCCAATGGGGACAGCGGGGAAATTTTCTGGATGTGCCGACGGATTGCCCCCAACGGGACGAACGCCTGGGTTGGACCGGCGATGCCCAGGCCTTCGCCCGCACCGCCGCCTTCAATTTCGACGTACAGAATTTTTTTTCCAAATGGCTGAAGGATCTTGCCGCAGACCAGCAACCTTCCGGCAGCGTTCCTTTCGTCATTCCGAATGTCCTCGGCGATAATGCCGGGGGATCCGCCGGTTGGGCGGATGCCGCCACCATCATCCCTTGGACCATGTACCAGGTATATGGGGACCTGCAGGTGCTTGACCGACAATATGAAAGCATGAAGGCCTGGGTCGGCTTCATGGAACAGAACAGTACAGCCTTCCTCTGGAACAAGGGCTTCCACTTCGGTGACTGGTTGTTCTACCGACCGGAAGATGACAACGACGGCCGGTCGGCCGTGACCGACAAGTACCTCATAGCCCAATGTTTTTTCGCTCATTCCACCCGTATCCTCGCGGAATCGGCCCGGCTCCTCGGGAAGGAAGCCGACCGGGTCCGCTATGAACGACTGCTGGCCAATGTCCGGCAGGCATTCCAACGGGAATACATGACCGCTACCGGCCGCCTTGTCTCCGGTACCCAGACGGCCTATGTGCTGGCGCTGCAATTCGATATGTTGCCGGACGCCGTCCGGCAACAAGCGGTTGACCGCCTCGTGGATAACATCCGTAGCTATGGAAACCACTTGACAACCGGATTTCTCGGCACACCTTACCTATGCCATGTCCTGACCCGGTTCGGCCGGACGGATGTAGCCTACGAACTGCTGCTGCAGGAGGATTATCCCTCCTGGCTTTACCCCGTCCGGATGGGGGCCACCACCATTTGGGAGCGGTGGGATGGCATCAAGCCTGACAGTTCTTTCCAGACACCCGGTATGAATTCATTCAACCACTACGCCTACGGAGCCATCGGCGATTGGATGTACCGGCATATCGCCGGTATCGACCTGCTGCCTGGCGAAGGAGTTGGATACAGACACGCGTTGGTGAAGCCGCTGGTCGGCGGCGGGCTGACCCATGCGGCTGCCACCCTGCGGACTCCTTATGGCAATCTTTCCACCGAATGGCGCATCTCAACTGAAAGGACCTTCACCCTCGCGGTCGCCATCCCCCCCAACACCCGGGCGACCGTATCCATTCCTACGCGTGGAGATGGGCGTGTGCTGGAAGATGGGAATCCGGTGAAAGGGATGCTGACGGAAAAGGCGGATGAACTTGGAAACCGATACCTCATCCTGGAACTGGGCTCCGGTGAACACACCTTCACAGCACCTTGGGAATGAAAGGGTTGGACCTTCATGGATGGATCCGGTTCCGACCTACGCTGCCCGGGATTCCGCCAGACTAAGATCGGGTTTATTTCTTGAAAGGCATCTGGTTCACTTTCCGGCCGACCGCAAAACCCAGCCGAACGCCCTCCTCCGCATCCATCCGAAAGTGCACGCCCAACGGAATGCGGGAGTAGGCGTTCTCCTCCGCCATTTCATAGAAGGTGTCAAAGGTGCGTGGCATCCCGTAAAAGTCGTCACGCTCACCGTGGCTGGCGTCCGTCATCGCGTAATTGTAGCCGAAAATATGCGAGAGAACTTCCGCAGCCGCCGCTCCGAAGGTGGAATGACCGGAAGGGAAGGCCGGAAAACTGGGAGAGGAATCCCAGTGCGGGGCCCAATCCGGATCCATCACCCGGTTGATGTAGGTGACGGGCCGTTCCAGATTGTAGGTGTATTTGGAATGCCAGCAGGCGACCGCCGCATCGTTCAGCGATACGGATACCTTTGCATAAGTATACAGCGCCATCTCCAACGAACTGCCTTCCCGTTCCAGTACTTGGGTGGTGATGGAAAGCCATCGTGCCGGTGGGCTGAATGTCAGTCCGATGTAGTCGTCGCTCCAGAATTCCGCTATCCATTGATTGGTGAAGTCCAGGTTTTCCACGATGTTGCGAACCTCCAGGGCCTGTGCGTAAAAGGAAGAACCGGGGTCTTCGCTGAAAGTGACCGGCGGGCGGGAAAGTTTGTCTTCCTGGGCCAATACGAATGACCTGGCTTTGCCCCAGTACGGAAAAAGCGCCGCTCCGAAATCCGGGGGCGTTGGCTGCCACATGCCCGGTCCGGCTGGTGGTACGTAATCCGCAGGCCTCGGCCGGTTCACGCCGTCGTGTCCGTAAGAATCGGTCATCGACCAGGTCCAGAAGGCCTCCGCCACCGCATTGCCGTATTCCTTGGATAAGTTCTGTGTCCGGCGGCCTGTCAGGTTGACGAATTCGTCGTACAGCCCCTGTTCCAATCCGAGTATGCGGAACTGAAGGGTCGTTCGCTGCAGGTCGTCCATGATGTGGCCGGGAATCATCTTCTGGAACAGATTGGCATACACAGCGTTGACAACGGTCGGCCAGTGGTAGGACTCCTCCGCGACAGGAGCTGGCAAAGCCAGACCGGGATACAAGTGGGACAGGGACTGGTAGGACGGCATGCCCTGTACCACCGCCTCATACGCTGCAAGATTCGTGTATGCCAGTACCCGTGGAGAGGGACCCGGGCGGAAATTGTAGCAATAGCGGTCAATATCGAGAAACAAATCCATCCAGGCCATCGGTACACGGGCGGATTCGTTCATGGCGAGGTTCCTGGCGGTCGGGAGATCGGCCTCATCCGGCCGGCAGGAATGTAGCAGGGAAAATAGCGAAAGTAAGGAAAGAAAGACCAACGGTCTTGTCATCCCGGTGCTTACGTTCATGGAGATTATTTTATTTGGGACCGGCTTGACCCGTATATACGGGCAAATGAAGCCCGTATGTTGCAAATTTATCTTTTTTTGGGTGCTCCTGCAACTTTGTCATCGGAAATTGCAAGGGACAGGCCGACGGTGGCAGGCTTGCTGCCCGGCGACACCAGCGCTGTTGTCGGGTAAGTCTTGCCGGGGGCTCGAAGTTGTGGTGAATAACCCTCCGCCGGGCTATGGAAGGAGCAGATTCATCCCTGTGAGACACATCCCTTCCAGGTTCAAATCCTTTGCCAAACCAGGGACGGACAGTACTGATACCTGAATTTTGTTTACATTCGCAATCTGATTTCTATTGGCCTTATGACCATGTTACCTCCCGTGAACTGCATAACCCAATATGAAAAGACATATCCCCGTCGTTCTGATAACAGCCTGCCTGATGCTCTTCGGCAGAAACAGTATGCTTTCCGCACAGGTCTCCGCGCCGAATCCTACCGCCTGCGGCAATGTGGGCCTCATTCCAGATTTTGACTGTGGCAGCGGAAACCGGTTTCACCTGACCGTGGACCAGGCACCCGGTGACAGCCTGGGAATCGATGTTTTCGTCCAGGAGGTAAGGGTCATCATCACCCACGAATGGGTGGCGGACCTAGACCTCCGTCTCCGCTCTCCGAACGGGGTGACCTTGGAACTTTCTTCCGACAACGGTTCCAGCAACGACCATTACGGGGATGCCACGCTGGCCGGCTGTTCGGGATACACGGCATTCATCGCCGGAATCCTCCCGATTTCCTGTCAGACACCTTCCATTACTGAAGGAACGCCACCTTTTCTGGGACCGCACATTCCGGAAGCCCCCCTGGAAATGTTCAACGACGGATCCAGCCCGCTGGGTACCTGGGTCCTGGAAATATGTGACGATGGCAAGGAACATACCGGCATTTTGGAATATGCCGAGATCGTCCTGGCCGCAACCGACTGCCTGCCGCCGACGGATGTGAAGGTCCTTGCCGTCGACTCCGTGGCGGCCCGCATCAGCTGGTCACCCCCGATCGAAACCACCACCACCATCCTTGAATACGGACCTGCCGGTACTTTCCTACCCGGCGTAGACTCCACCGGGAACGGAATCGTCCTGTTCACGAACGCTCCTCCGCCATTCTCCCTAAACGGACTGGTTCCTTCCACGAATTACGAAGTCTATGTAAGGTCCTATTGTGGCGACGGACAGTTCTCCCAAAATACCTGCGCGTCGGTTTTCTCAACCACTTGTGCCCCGTCCGGAACGGTCCTGCAGACCACCTTCGACGACCTGCCGTCCTGCCAGGCAATCTGTGGGGTTTCCTGCGCGCTGAACGGAACATGGTGGAACGCCACACATGACGACTTCGATTGGATCGTGTTCGGAGGCCCTTCCCAGACCCCTTCCACCGGACCGTCGGACGATATGCCGGGTGGCGGACAATATCTTTACCTGGAGTCGTCCGGTGCCCTATGCCGGAATGGGAACAAGGCGGTCCTGCAGTCGAACTGCATGGTCTTGCCGGAATCTTCAGCGGGGTGTGATATGTTCTTCCACTACATGTTGCACGGAGCCAATGTGGCCGGCCTCCGGCTGGAACTCTCCAAGGACGGCCAGCAGTGGGAAACCCTCTGGGAAGCGGAGGGGAACCTTGGAGCGGAATGGTTCGCCCAATACCTCGATCTGACCGCTTTCCATGGTGATACAGTCCAGTTCCGCTTCGTTGGTACCGGAGGAAACGGTATCCGTGGCGACATCGCGCTCGACAACCTCACCTTCTTCGGCGCAATCGATCTCGGATTTCCCCCGTTTTCCGTTTATCTGGATCAGGACGGGGATGGTTTCGGTCAGCCGAACCATTTCATCGCCACCTGTCAGCCGGCCTTTTTTCCGGGTTATGTCGACAACAGCACGGATTGCGATGACGAAGATACCTTCATCTATCCGGGTGCCGACGAAATACCTTGCAATCAAGTGGATGAGAATTGCAACGGCATGGCGGACGATGCCTTCCTGCCGGCTCCGTTCGCCCTCGGTGATACGGTATGCACCGGTTCCGGCGCGTCTCTGTTGGCATTCGGTTCTTTCAATGGAGACTTGCTGTGGTATGCGGATGCGTATGCAGACCAGCCACTGCATAACGGAAACGTTTTTCAGTTGCCGTCCGGGCAGCTGCCCCAATCCGGCCCCCAGGTCGCCGTCCACACTTTCTATGTGGAGGAGGTCCTCAGCGCCACCTGTGTCTCCGCCCAGCGAACCGCCGTATCTGTCATCGTAAGACCGGAACCCTCCATCCATACGCTCGACCAGCCGGAACTCTGTCTCGGGGATTCATTCGACCTGGTCAGCCTGGACATCATCGACAGCAATGGCGTGAACGGTGCGCTGCATTATTTCCAAATCTCCGGTCTCGATACATCCATGCTATCCGGTAGTGTCGTGCAGCCAGCGTCAACTACCCGATACCTGGTCCGTTCCGAGGCGCCCGGCGGCTGTTCCGACACCTTGTCCGTCATGGTATCGGTGAAACCCAGCCCGGTGGCACGCATCGTGGGAGATACCTTGTTGTGCGCCGGCACCGAGGGCGTTCTGGTCGCGCAGGACATCGGCAGCGGCCTGGCACCGTTGTCCGTCGCCTGGAACAACGGCCAGACGACGGGTCAGATCGACGTATCCATTCCGCCCCAGGTCGGTTGGTCCGCCACCTATCGGGTCGTGCTCACCGCCGCCAACGCCTGCACCAGCACAGACACCATCCAGGTCACTGCCGTCAGCAGCATCGCAGCCGTACAGATTGACGCGGAACCGGTGACCTCCTGCAACGGTCAGGATGGTGCTATCTTGCTGAACCCGATCGGAGGAACCCCGCCCTTCTCCATCACCTGGACGAATGGTTCCGTGTCCAACCACCCTGGCAGCTTGTCCATCGACGGACTCTCCCAGGGAACCTACGCCGTCACCGTGGTCGACGCCTCTTACCTGGGTTGCCCCTATGTGATACCCTTCATCGTCGTCAACGGGCCGTCCGCCATCACCGTCGTTGAAAATGTGTCCGATGTCAGCTGCGCCGGCGGGAACGATGGCTGTATCCAGTTGGGTGTGGTGGGGACCAACCCCGTCATCTCCTGGGATAACGGCGTCATCGGTCCTGAAAACTGTGGCCTGGCTGCCGGAACCTATCACGTAACCGTTACGGAAGGAATCTGCTCGAACGAACTGGCCATACCTGTTCAGGAGCCGGAACCCTTGTTCGCAAAAGCCAATGTGACCAATGTGACCTGCTCCGGAGAACAGGACGGACTTATTACCACCACTGTGCTCGGCGGTACTCCGCCGTATGCGTTCCAATGGAGCAACGGACAGATTTCAAACCAATTGCAACAGGTTATTCCCGGAACGTACGGGGTGACGATCACGGATGCCCGCAACTGCCAGGTTGTATTGTTCCCGCTCGTCGTCGCCGCACCGGCTCCTTTGGTCGTCGATCCGGCTGACCTCGTACAGCCGACCTGTGCCGGCGATACCGATGGCTTCCTCGCCGTAAAGGTGGAAGGAGGAACGCCTCCCTATGCTTACAGCTGGACAAACGGTGCGGCCGGCAATGTTCTCACCAACCTGGCTGGCGGGACTTATGCGGTAACTGTGACAGACAAGGCGGGATGTTCCCATGAGAAGACTTTCCTTCTTCCGCAACCGGCACCGCTCAGCATCGTCCTGGATACCCTTCAGCATCCGGATTGCAATGGCATCGACAACGGTCAGATCTTCACAACGGTCTCCGGCGGAAACGGCGGCTATTCCTTTCGCTGGAACGGGACACAATTCCCATCGGAGGATATCTCCGGACTGGCCCCGGGCTCCTATTTGCTCGAGGTGACAGACCAATCCGGTTGCAAGGGACTCTCCGACACTATGCTCGTGACAGGCCAGGACGCCCTCTCCGTTGTCCTGGGAGCGGAAGCACCCACTTGTGTGGGTCTGGACGACGGCGCCCTTTTCATCCAGCAAATAGCGGGTGGACAGCCACCCTATGCCTTTCATTGGAATACCGGTGACACCACAACGAGCCTGACCGGCCGAGCGGCAGGCCAATACGCCCTGACCCTGACGGATGCCTTCGGCTGCGAACTGCAGGTGGAGGCGGACATACCCCTCAACCAACCCATTGAACTGAATCTGGGGACATTCCCACCGACTTGTTTCGGCCAGTTCAACGGACAGTTGGTCCTGACTCCGTCCGGTGGAGCGGAACCTTACGAGTGCCTATGGAGCAACAATGTGAACACTTTTCTTAACAACGGGCTTGCCGCCGGAACTTATTCCGTCACGGTGACGGACAAACTCGGTTGCGAAGCGGTCGTCGAGGAAATACTGCTACAGCAGCCTGACGCGCTGGGCGTGGAGGTGGACAACATCGAGAGCATCGCCTGCTTCGGAGGGGAGGAAGGTCGCATCGACGTCGCTGTAACCGGCGGCTCGCCGCCTTATCTTTTTCTTTGGTCCGACGGTAAACAAACTGAAGACAATGACGAGTTGGCGGCCGGTTCCTACGCCCTGACCGTAACAGACCAACAAGGTTGCATGCTGGTGACGGAATCTTTGCAAGTCGTGGCTCCGGAACCGATCGTTTCGGACCTCGACCTGGTCATTCCGCCTGGTTGTGAGGCAATTGTCGTGGATTCCGTCTGTGTGCTGGTCTCCGGTGGCATCCAACCCTACGCGTTCGAATGGAGCCATGGTGAAAATGGTGCTTGCCTCGAGCAAGTACAACCCGGGGAATACCAGCTGACGATTACGGATGCCGCCGGCTGTACGAAACTGCTGCCCTCCATCAAGGTGCCCAGTGAATTCAGCCCGGTCAAGGCCAACCCTTCACAAGGGAACTTCCTATCCTTGGTTTGTCCGGGATTCCAGAACGGACAGCTGCAGGTGGATATCCAAGGAGGGGAAGCTCCTTATCAGTTCATCTGGAGCAACGGAACCATCGGTATGCTGGATACGAATCGGATAGGTCTGGACCACTTGCCTCCCGCTGCGTACAACGTCACGGTGACAGATGCAGGGGGCTGTACCGCTGTGTCTCCCTGGATGCTGGTATCGGAAGTCCAGATGCTCCAGGCTTCCGTCGCTTCCGGCGGCTTGGTTCCGGTCAGTTGCAAGGGCGGTGCCGACGGCAGCATCGAGGTCGTCGCTTCCGGTGGGCTGCCTCCCTACCAATACCTTTGGTTGTCAGGCCTGTCCAATGATACCCTCGGAACCGGTGCCGGAATCGGGCTCCTTTCCGCCGGTCCCTATGTGTTGCAGTTGACGGACAGCCTGGGTTGTAAGGACCATTTGGTGGCTCAAGTGGTGGAACCGTCGGCCGAATTGTCCCTGACAGCCTTTCCTGCCGTCGTCTGGCCGGCTTCCTGCATTGACACGGAGGACGGGGCAGTGAACATCACGGCTTCCGGTGGGAATGGTCCTTATGATTATCTATGGAGCGACGGCACAACCTCGCAGGACCTGTTCGGGGTTCCTGCCGGAATCTACCAAGTGACCGTGACCGACGCATCCGGTTGCGTCGCCGTTTCCTCGCCTTTCGACTTGCTCCCTTCAGCGGAACCCATGCAGTTCACCTTCCTTTCCGTGACGGACGTCAGTTGCTCCGGAGGGACGGACGGTGCCGTGCAGGTGGATGTTTCCGGCGGTGTGCAACCTTTGTTGTTCGTTTGGAACGACCTCCTGTTTTCCAAGAATTTGACAGCCATGCCCCAAGGGGATTATCAGCTACAGGTATTCGATGGGAACGGTTGCCTGGTGGATACCATGGCGAGTATTTCGGAGCCACCGCCTCTATCGTTGCAGCTTGGGTCGGACCCCGCGACCGAGGGGCAATCGAACGGGGTCATTTATGCAGCGGCAGGCGGCGGAACACCTCCTTATATCTTCCTGCTGTCGGACCTCCCGGCGTCGGATACCATTTCCGAATTGGATCCAGGAACTTACGAGGTGTCGGTTCAGGATAGCATGGGTTGCCGCGTGACCTTGTCCATCGAGGTTGAAACTCTCTCAGCTGTATTGCAGCCATCGGGTATAAGGACTATCCGTATCTTTCCCAATCCCGGGGCAGGTCGGTTCAGGCTGGCGGTGGATCGGACACTGCGCTATCCCACGGTCAGGCTGTATGACGCCTTTGGTCGGACGGTGCTTCGCCAAGCCCTGTCCTCCGTTGAAAAGGAATGGATGCTGGACTGGCAGCATCTGCCGGCCGGCAGTTACAGGATTGACGTATGGGATGGCAGCCAAAAGGTTGGTGATGCCAACTTGCTGCTGGTCCGTTAAGTCCGGTCGCCACGGAATTCTTTCGTTGTCAAAGCTCTCCCCTGGCACCACGGATGGCCAGTATCATTCCCGACAGTGCCCTTTGTACGGTCGGCCGGTCGGAAAACAAAAGTTCCAACCGGTCGTCCTCCCTGGTCAGCCGTCCGTTTTCATACGTCCGCACCGGCGAACCGTCCGTGCGGACCGGAATGCGGCAACCAGGTTGTGTTCCGTCCGGACCATCCACGATGATATCCATTAGTCGGATGTCTGATTCCAGGTCGGTGAGGTGCACCCGAATCTCCCGATTGACCCGGCGTCCTTGGCTTTGAATGGCGAGGGTATAATCCTCGTCCACCAGGACCGTGACTTTTTCAGCGCCAGCATTTACTTCGGCGGTATGCAGGTAGGCTTCCTGCACGATCTGCAGGGAAGAAATGACCACTTGCATCGGCCCGTTCCGCTCCGATACCGCTTCGGAGACCGACTTTGCATCCGTGGGACCGACCATCGCGGCCGAATCCTTGTTGCCGACCGCCACGGGTTGACGCAAGGCGGGCAATTCGTTCCGACAGGAAACGCTGAACACTAGCAACAGCATTGGGAGACAGATCTGAAATGGCCTTAAGGCCGACAGAAGTTGCATGGACATCATGGAACGTTGTTTTAATGTTAGTACCCTGAAGGTTTGACGGAAAACCGGCCCATATGTTTCCCGCAGAAGGCTTCCCATCCTTTCCGCTTCTGACTCTCGCCAAATCATGATGCCGGCAGGCATATGTCATCCCGCAAGGCCGCATGGCACCTTTCCGGCACGTTCGTGCACTTGTCGGGTACCGGCGTGATGGAAATCATCCTGTGCTACTGACAATTCCCACCAAAGCGTATAGCCAAGAGCAGGATATTGAGCACTGGTCTGATGCCGGTCCTGATATGGTCGGCGACCTGGAAGAACCGGTAGGCGGGCGTTCTGGTGTGGTGCCGTCCTCGGTTCGATTCCATAACCAAACAAACAACGAACCATGGCAGTAGCATTCACTTCCACCGAGATCAAATGGTTGCTGGGGGGCATCGTCCTTGTCACGGGGGCGGTCGTTTATTTCACTCAACGCTTTCTGGGCAGGCAGACGACCGCCGGATTGACGGAAAAATACCGTGACCGAACCTGGTCTTCTCCTTTGGAGGGGCGGAACAAATATCCGGAGGTCGATGTGTTCCGGTTTCGAAACACCTTGCTGGAATATGGCCTCGTCGTCGCCCTGCTCCTCATGCTCCTCGCTTTCAGTTGGACGACCCGGGATACAAGCCGGGTCGACCTGTCGGAAATGTTGGCGGTGCCATCTGACATAGAGCTGCATATGCCGCGAACCGCGGAGCCCCCGCCGCCCCCGCCCCCGCCGCCGGTCAATACCTCGATGATAGTCGCAACGGATTTGCCCGAAGTGAAGACGATGGTGTTTGAAGACCAGAGTGTGGACCAGCATTCCGATGTCGAAGCCCCTCCACCGGTGATGACCGACAAAAAGGCGTCCCTGTCCCCACCGCCCCCGCCGCCTGCCAATACCGATGAACGGGAGATTTTCCGTATTGTTGAGCAGCAGCCGTTGTTTCCTGGTTGCGAGGATGTTCCGGATAAAAAGGACCGGCAGGCCTGCGCGGATGAGAAATTGCTGGCTTTCATCTACCGGAACATCCGGTATCCGGAAATGGCCAGGGAGAATGGGGTCGAAGGCATGGTTGTCATTCAATTCGTGGTGGAGCAGGACGGATCGATCAGCGAACCGAACCTGGTGCGGGATATCGGTGCCGGCTGCGGGGAGGAAGCTAAAAGGGTCGTGATGTCCATGCCTGCCTGGAATCCGGGCAAGCAACGGGACCGGGCGGTACGGGTCATGTTCACCTTGCCGGTTCGTTTCAAATTGGAGTGAGCGGGCGAACACAGCGTCCGCCGCCCGTAGGTGGGGAAACGACACCGGCCTCCTGCAGGGTATATTTCCCTTGCTTTCCTTTCATCGACCGTCATGGATCGGACACAAGCCCCAGGAGGATTTTTTCCCTTCCGGTCGGCAACGGAACATCCGGTCAGCTACGGATAAGCAGGATGGGTATGTCGAGGGGGTCGCTCACCAATGCCTCCGTCACACTGCCAAGGAACAGATGTTCGAGGGAACTGTGGCCCAAGGCACCCATGCAGATGAAATCCGTGCCGGATGCCTGCCAATAAGCCCGAAGCGTGGCGGCGACGTCGAACCGGTCGTTCTTGACGGCCAGGAAATCCAGCCGGTCCGGGTCGATGCCGGCCATGGCCATCTGTTCCCGGAAACGGCGGGCCAGTCTTTCCTTCCAATCCGAAGTCAACAGGCCGTAATGGCGGGTCAGATAATCTTTGGTCGGCGGATAATCAACCACATACAGGGCCTTTACGGACTTGGAGGGCTTGCCCATTTCATCCGCCCATCGCAACATGGCCCGGACCGCCTTCACGGAATGCTCGGAAAAATCAAACGGTACGACAGGATGGTCCAGTTCCAATGCCGAGGTGCCGGCCGGTAGGAAAAGAAGGGCCTGTTTTGCATGTCGGGCCAGCCGTTTCGCTGCCAGCCCACTGGCCATATCACCAGGTATGGTGGCCGAGACCAGTAGGTCCACCGAATGCTCCGCACAAAGCTGGAGCATCAGCTGCAGCGGATGTCCTTCCCGCACATCGGCCAATAGGGAGCCTTGGGCCGCCAGTTCGGGATACCGTTGGGACCATTGTTGCAGCATTATCTTTTTCAACCGGTCTTCCAACCCGAAATGCGGGGATTGAAGGGAATGCACCATCTCCTGCATATGTCCGGACAACGCCAGGCTGGGAATGATGTGGAACAGATGCAAGCGGCCGGCGCCGGTGCGGATGGTAGGCAGCGAGGCCACCAAGTCGGGAAGGAAGCCGTCCGTTTCATCAAGGGACAGCACCAATCCGATGTCTTTGAAAGATGCTTCGGTCATGTTGGGTTGCGTTGGGAGGACGGTCATCAGATGCCGATGCTCAATACCGGCTGCGTAGCGAACTTGATGATGTTCTCCGGGATGCTGGCGATGAACAGCCCGGAAAGGTCCGTTCGGCCGTGGTTCGACAATGCGATGATTTGCGCACCGCTCTGCCGGGCGTATTCGATGATGCCGGTCTCGACGTTGTAATGGTTATAGATGCTTCGTTTGATGGTCGGCGTACTCCCGTGCTGGCTCAGATAGGAATGCATCTCCTCATCGATGGTGCCGGATGGTTTGAAATTGGACGGCGTGTTCACCTCGAGGAAGTGTAGCTGATGGGTTCCAATTTCCCGGGAGAATCGAAGCAATTTCTCAAAGGCGTGATGCGTGTCGTGTTCAAGTCCGGAGGCGAATACGACCGTATCCATGGAGAATCTTCCGTTGAACTCCCTGTTCATCACCAACACCGGAATTTTCGACTGCCGCATCACCTTGGCAGTGAGGGGTCCTGGCGTTGACCGTTGGACGGATTGGTTTCCATGGCTACCCATGACAATCAGGTCCACATCCTGCTCCTCGAAAATGGCGTATTCCAGTCCTTGCGACTCGGTCGGAACGAGCCTGCCTTCAGCTTCGACACCGATTCGGATGGCACTGCGCACCCTTGCGGACAGCGCTTCCTCCGCCGACAGTCGGTCCAATGCGCCGTTTGATGGGCTTCGCAGGGACCAACGGGCCAGCGAAACAGCCCGGTCACCGGCTTTGCTGCCGTTCGATGAAATGCCGTGGAGAAAAGTGACCCTCGATCCGGTCTTTTGTGCAATCGCCACGGCCGCCATTTCCGCGTAGCCGGCACAGGTGGAAAAATCGGTTGGAACGAGAATGCGCTTCATATGACGATGTTGTTTTTTCTTACGGCCAATCGTCCTCAAGTTATTAAATAATTTCAAAGTTTGCGTTATACTCAGAATAATTGATGGCAGTTGAACGGTTTTGTCTAGCTATCGGGTAGGGTCGCCCTAACTGTCCGGGCTCCTTCTTTGGAGGGCTCGCTCCACGCTATGCAAGGTGCCTGCGTCGTAGACATCCAAGCCGATGTCGCGCAGTTTCCGCAAGGCGATGCCGCTTCGCCGGCCATGTGCGCTGTACAGGACCAAAGGGCCCTCCAGCCTTTCCAAAAAGGGCTGCATCAGACAGATTTCGTCGTAAGGGACGTTTATGGCCCCCTCGATGTGATACCCTGCGTACTCACAATGGGTGCGGACGTCCAACAGGACGGCTCCATCCTCCACCAGTTTCCGGATGGCTACCTCCGGGAGGGTTTCTGATGTGATCCTTTGCGTATACATGGTTGCTTCGGTTATGGTCGTCGCAAGTCGGGAGGATTCTCCGGCTTCTATCAGTCGGTGATGGTGACTTTTCGCGAGGAACGTTGCAGTGCCGGTGCGACATCCGTGAAGGATATCCTGAGAATGCCGTCCGCACAGGACGCGGAAATTCTTTCGTGGCTCAGACCGGCACCCAACCGGAACCGCCTTTCGAACGACCGGACTTCGAATTCCGACACGATATACCGGCTGTCTGGTTCCCTTTCAACTTTCGTCTCGCCCCGGACGATCAATTGGTCGCCCCGGACGGAGAGCCTGAGGTCTTCCTTTACGAAGCCGGGCACCATCAGCTCCATTTCCAGCAGATGTGCTTCCTTTCGGCGAAGGTTCGCGGCGGGCAGGTTCCATTTGGGAACCCCCAACGGGCTTCTGCCCAGAAAATGTGTTCTGTCGATCAACGGAGCGAACGATTCGCCCATCCAGTCGAAGGTATGGTTGCTTGTTTTTGCCCGGAACATAATGATATGATTTGGTTCGGTCAATCCCTTCAGGCCGATCGACCGGCATGCCGACCGTCCACCCTGAGGAGGCGGCGAACATGTGCCGGCCGCATTTGTAAAGATGCCGGGACCAAACCGCAGGACAAATGATGATTTGCCAGCTACGCGATGACAATTGTCAGAAGGATCGAAAGCGTTGGGCCGGCCGCCCGGCGGCTGACCAATTTCAGGCAGGTTGGATGATTTTTATCAGCATGACCGTACCGACCGCTGGGTATTTTCGCAGCACATCACCTCTCCAGCGGGGCATTCGCAGTTGCAGGCGCCCTCAGGTCCAAAGAAGAACGTAACCGATGATGGTAACCAGCCAGACCACAGCAGAAGAAAAGGTGCATTCCAGCGCGGTTTGCTACCACTGCGGATTGAGTTTCACGCCGGACGTCCGGCTGGAGACCTTGTCCTTGGCGGAAAAGCGTTTCTGTTGCGAGGGGTGCCGTTTGGTGTACGACATACTCGAAAAGAACGACCTGTGCCAATATTACAGGATCCAGGACAGACCGGCCACCAAAGCGGCGAACGGGCAAGCGGAATATGCCTGGTTGGACGATCCGGAGGTGGTGGAGAAACTCATTGAATACCGGGACGGCCGCTGGACCAGGGTATCGTTCCAGCTGCGGCAGATACATTGTGCCTCCTGTATCTGGTTGTTGGAGCGACTGCCCAGGATCAATACCGGCATCCGGCGGTCGACGGTCAATTTCCTGAAGAAGCAGGTGCACCTCACCTTCGACCATCGTGCATTGCGGCTGCGGGAAGTGGTGGAACTGCTGGCATCCATCGGATATGCCCCTGCCATCAACCTGGCCTCCCTGGACCGCAAGGAATCCACCGGCACAGACAAACGCCTCTTGTTCCAGCTCGCGGTGGCGGGATTCGGTTTCGGCAACGTGATGTTGCTCAGTTTCCCGGAATACCTCGGCATGGAAACCGCTGGCGACGCCTTCGGCGGCGTGTTCGCCTGGCTCAACTTCCTGCTGGCCACACCGGTCGCCTTCTACAGCGGGCTGGATTACCTGGCGGCCGGCTGGCATTCCTTGCGTCGCAAAGCCTATGGCATAGACATCCCCCTCGCACTGGGTATCCTGGTGCTGTATACCCGGAGTGTGACGGACATCATGGCAGGGTGGGGGCCCGGGTACATGGACAGCCTGACCGGCTTGGTCTTCTTTCTGTTGGTCGGCAAGTGGTTCCAACGCATCACATACGACCAGATTTCCTTCAATCGAGATTACCGGTCTTATTTTCCGGTCGCCGCGACCCGGCTGACGCCCGCGGTGACTGAGGGCGCTATGCCCGCTCAGGTCAGTGTTCCCCTTGACAAGCTGGTTCCCGGCGACCGCCTGCTGGTTCGTTTCGGGGAGTTGATTCCGGCGGACGGCGAATTGCTGCGCGGGGTCGGTACGATTGATTACAGTTTCGTCACGGGTGAGGCGGAACCCATCGAACGAAGACCGGGCGAACGTGTCTACGCCGGCGGGAAACAACTGGGAGAAAGCCTGGAGATCAGGGTGGTCCGAAAGGTGTCCGAAAGTTATCTGACCCAATTGTGGAACGAATCGTCGATGAAACCGGAACAGGTCGCTCCGGCCAGCCAGTTGGCGAACCAGGTGGGTCGCTATTTCACGGTGCTGATCCTCCTGGTGGCCGTCGGTACGCTCGCCTACTGGCTATGGGCGGACCCTGCCGTCGCCTTCCATGCCTTTACAGCCGTCCTGATCGTGGCATGCCCCTGTGCCGCTGCCCTGACCATCCCCTTTACCCTTGGAAATGCCGTCCGCATGCTCGCACGCAACGGTTTCTACCTGAAGAACACGTCCGTTTTGGAAAGGCTCCGCCGTTTCGATGCGGTGGTCTTCGACAAGACCGGCACCCTGACCCGGTCTGCCGAGAACAAACTTCGGTACGCCGGGACACCGTTGTCCGGTTCTGTCCGGCAAGCCCTGGATGCCCTGGCAAACGAATCCGGACACCCGATCAGCATGGCGGTCAGGAATTATGTCCGGACCGGACAACAACCCTTGCCGGTCGTATCGGATTTCATGGAATATCCCGGTCAGGGTATCCGTGGAACCGTGGCGGGCAAGCGGCTGATGCTCGGCACGCTCGGTTTCGTCCTTGCGGGTTCAGACCGGCCGGAACGGCCGGATTCCGCTTCCGGGCATGCCTTCCTGCGGGAAGGCAACGTCTTCCTATCGGTCGACGGGATTCTGCTGGGTTCCTTCTCCCTGCAGGCCCAATACCGGCCGCAGGCATGGGATGTGCTGGGTTGGTTCCGTGCCACGGGATACCAGGCCTACCTGCTCTCCGGTGACCAGGATACGGACCGGGAATTGTTGCGCACGCATTTCGAGGACGAGACGACGGGCGGCGCGGCGCGGATGTTTTTCGGGCAGCGGCCGCTGGACAAACTGCAATTCATCGGACGGATGCAGGCTGCCGGCCAGGTGACGCTGATGATCGGGGACGGCCTCAACGATGCCGGTGCCCTTATGCAAAGTGATGTCGGCATCGTCATGACGGAGGACACTAACAATTTCACCCCTGCGGCGGATGCGATCCTGGACGCACAGGCTTTTCCCGTGTTGCCTGACCTGTTGTCCTATGCCGGTCGGATGATCAGGGTGGTCTATGCGACCTGGGTCCTCGCGGCGGTCTATAATGTCATCGGGTTGAGTTTCGCTGTCCGCGGATTGTTGTCACCGGTGGTTGCCGCTGTCCTGATGCCGCTCAGTTCTGTCTCAATTGTCGCATTCGGTGTCGGCCTGGGCACTTTGCTGGCGAAACGTATGCTGCCGAAGGATGGACACAACGGTCGTGGAAACGGTCTTTCCGTTCCGAGCGACCGTTATCAAATGTCGTCGTAATGGCTTATATTTGGACAGCCTTTTCTTTGGGGCTCCTGGGAAGCCTGCACTGCGCCGGCATGTGCGGCCCTGTCTGCATCGTGCTGGGCAGGCGGTCGGATGGAGCGGGCTGGCGGTCGGCATGGTTGTACAACCTGGGCAGGATGGCCACCTATGGCATGCTGGGTTTGCTCATCGGATTGGTGGGAAAAGGAATCTGGTTGGCCGGGTTGCAACGGCATCTCGCCGTGTCGGCCGGTGTGTTCCTGCTGCTCATGGCGTTCCGGCTGCAGGCACTGGAGCGGTTGCTGCTCTCCGACGAGTCTCCTCTGGCCGCATTCTACAAGCAAATGCAGCGGCGGCTAGGGTGTTGGATGGGGCGGTCCGCCGGTGTGGCGCCCCTGATGGCAGGCGTGTTGAACGGTTTGTTGCCTTGCGGACTGGTTTACGGGGCCCTGGCAGGGGCGGTCGGCACGGACAGCCTGGGGCAATCCGTCGTTTACATGTTATTGTTCGGCGCAGGTACCGTTCCCATGATGTTCTCTATTTCCGTACTAGGTGTGCGGTGGCGATGGAGTTCGGCATATTACCGCCTGTTCCCAGTCTTTTTGTCCGTTTTGGCGGTCCTGCTTCTGATGAGAGGGTTCAGTTTCCAACTGCCGGACGATTTCTTCTTTCAGGAGAAACTGAAGGAAGTGCCGATGTGCCACTGATTTCAACTACATTGACTACTTTTAAGGTAAGCATCCGCAGCAAACGATCCGAAACCAGGTTCGTTCAGCCGGGTCATCTTCATTCCAGGTGATGCCGCTCCGGTCGGAACACAGGCCAAGCCAACGAGAGACCCTGGATGGTGCGAAACCTACCGACCCCGGTGAGATACGGAGCCAGCGGGCTGGCCATTCCTGCCATCCGCCCGGACGTCGCTGTCCAACGGTACGCAACCTATTCACAATAAGCGCATAAATCTGCATCTTGGAAAGGAAAAATGAACCGTACAGGGAGGTTGACGCCTCGCTGTTTCTCGAGGCTGTCTTCAATGCCGCAACGGATGCCATCATCACCATCAACGATGCCGGCATCATATATTCCGTGAACCGGGCGGCCCAACGGCTCTTCGGTTACACGGATGCGGAACTGGTGGGGAAAAACATCTCCATGCTGATGCCGAACCATCATAGGGTGCGGCACGACCAATATATCAGGGACTACATATCGACGGGCCATGCCAGAATCATCGGTGTCGGTCGGGAAGTGGAGGCTATTTGTCAGGATGGAAGGGTCATACCTGTGCGCCTGGCGGTCAGTGAAGCCAAGTTGGGTGACAAACGCCTGTTCGCCGGCATCCTGCACGACCTCACCGAAGTCAAGGAGGCGGAAGCCAAAATCAGAAAACTCAATGAAAACCTGGAACAAAAAGTGAAAAAACGCACGGAGGAGTTGGTGGATGTGGTGAACAAACTGTTGCAGGCGAATCAGCAACTGTCCTATGAGAACCGGGAACGAAAGGCTGCAGAGGAAGCCCTGCGCAAGAGCGACAAGGAGCTGAGGAAGCTGTTGCAGAAGGAAAAGGAATTATCCCAACTGAAGTCCAGGTTCGTGACCATGGCCTCCCATGAGTTCCGTACCCCGCTGAGCGCCATCCTGTCGTCGGCAGACCTGATCGAACTGTACACCCGCCAAATGGATGAGAACGACAAGCGAATCAAACATGTCAAGCGGATCAAGTCTTCCGTCAACAACCTTACCAACATCCTGAACGACTTCCTTTCCCTCAGCAAACTGGAGGAGGAAAGGGTCCAGGTGCACCGGGTCGTTTTTTCCCTGCCCGGCTTTTGCGAGGAAGTGACCGACGAATTGAAAGGCCTGCTGAAGCCGGGACAGGCGATTGCCTGCCAGGTCGACCTTCCGGAGAAGGAGGTGGCCCTGGACAGGAAAATCCTCAAGAACATCATGTACAACCTTGTTTCCAACGCCATCAAATATTCTCCTGAAAACGCACGGATATCCTGTCGGTTCACCAAGCTTGACGGATATGTCGTCATTGAAATCGAGGACCAGGGCATCGGTATCCCTGCGGAGGACCAGCCTTACCTCTTCACCCGGTTCTTCCGGGCGCATAACGCGGAGAACATCCAGGGCACAGGCCTGGGACTGAACATCGTGCGAAAATACCTCGACTTGTTGGATGGTGACATCACCTTTGTCAGCGAGCAGGACAAAGGCACGACCTTCACCCTCAAAATACCGCTCGACACACATCATCAGCAATCAAAAGACAATCCATTATGAAAAAGGTTCTTATTGTGGAAGACATGGCGGAAGTCCGGGAGAATATCCAGGAAATCCTGGAAATTTCCGGCTACGAGGTGGTTGCTGCCGCCGACGGTGCCGAAGGCGTCGACAAGGCGCTGGCGGAACAACCGGACATCATCCTCTGTGATGTCATGATGCCCCGCCTGGACGGCTTCACCGTACTCAACATCCTGTCCAAACGACCGGAAACTTCCGACATCCCGTTCGTTTTCCTGACGGCCAAGTCCGAAAAGGAGGATTTCCGCAAAGGCATGGACCTGGGGGCGGATGATTACCTGACCAAGCCCTTTACGGTCGAAGAGCTGCTGAATGTCATCGAAACCCGCCTTCGCAAGTCGGAACGGCTTCGTCACTTCAACCGTTCCGAAGAAGGGCTGAGTGCCTTCATCAACGAGGCGAAAGGTTATGAGGAACTCAGGAAACTGTCCGTCGACAAACGGAAAAAGGCCTACCGGAAAAGGGACTTGCTCTTCGAGGAGGGCGATGTTCCCCGTTACCTGTATTTTGTGAACAAAGGTCAGGTCAAGGTTTTCAAAACCAACGACATCGGAAAGGAGTACATCATCGACATCAGAAGCCAGGGCGACTTCCTGGGCTATACGGCGCTTATAAAGGACGAACCTTACTCCTTCTCCGCCGCCGCCCTGGACGGGGTGGAAGTCAGCCTGATCCCACGCGAGGATTTCATGAAACTACTGCACGCGAACCGCGATGTCTCCTCCCGGCTGATCAAGATGCTGGCCGACAATGTCGCGGAGAAGGAAATACAGCTCCTGAGCCTAGCCTACAATTCCGTCCGGAAAAGGGTGGCGGAAGCGGTCATCCTGCTGCACGACCGCCAAAGCAAGGACGGAAAGGAAGACATACACATTCTCCGGGAAGACCTCGCCCACATCGTCGGCACGGCCAAAGAGAGCGTGATCCGCATGCTCACCGAGTTCAAAGAGGATGGGTTCATTGAAATCGTAGATGGCAGCATAAGGATTCTCAATCGAAAGCGGTTGGAAACCTTGCCCACCTGACAGAAGTGGTGAACGCCTTTCCAACGCTTGCAGCGAGACTGACACAGGCCACCGGAGCGTCTTGTACGCCGAGCAAGTTACACGACCCTTCCCGCCGAACCGAACCGACCGCTACACGGGGCTGTCCGACTCCTCCTGGCCAAGGTCCCATCCCAGCCATTTCCGTAGCCGGCTTCCATATGCCAGCAGGCCGTCCATGAACAGGTAGACAACCGGTACGATGAACAGGGTCAAGATCATGGAGCTGGTCAATCCGCCGATCAATGCCCATGCCAGGCCGTTCTTCCATTCCGCACCGGCCCCTTTCGCCAAGGCAATGGGCAGGAATCCGATGGTCATGGACAAGGTGGTCATGAGAATCGGTCGGAGCCGGGTTCTGCCAGCCTCGATCAATGCCTCCCGCGTTTGAAGCCCCTCCAGTTTCGCCTGGTTGGCAAAGTCGACCAACAGGATGGCGTTCTTTGCGACCAGCCCCACCATCATGATGATGCCCAGCATGGTGAAGATGTCCAGCACGCTCAAGGTAAGTGCCATGGCCAGGAAAGCCCCGACAATCGCGACCGGGATGGAGAACATGACGACGAAAGGATAGACCCAGCTGTCATATAGCGCCACCATGATCAGGTATACGAACAGGATGCTGGCAACGAGTGCCAGCAGCAACGATTCGAACCCTTCCTGCTGGTTGCGCAGGTCACCCTCGTACATGATGCTGATGCCGGGCGGCGCGGGAAACTGGTTCTCCACGATATCCTTGATATCTGCACCAATGTCCCCGCTAGGACGACCCAGCACCTTGGACTTGATGAGGACGGAGGACTGGCGGTTCAGGCGTTCCAATTGGTTGGGACCGGTGGATTGCACAATGTCCGCGAACTGGTTCAGCCGGATCAACTGGCCTTGGTTGTTCAGGATGGTCAGGGCGGAAATATCCTCCACCGCATGACGGTTGAAGTCGTCCATGCGGATGTTGATGTCGTATTCCTTGTTTTCCGTCCGGAAGCGCGCATCCGTATTGCCGTTGAAAGCCGTCTGCATGGTCATGCCCACCTGGTCGAGGCTCAAACCCATACGGGCCATCTTCTCCCGGTCCACGGTGACACGGATCTCCGGGTTTCCCTCTTCGATGGACAGGCGGGCTTCCAATGTCCCCCGCACCTTTCTGACTTCCGCGAGCACTTTCTCGGCGTATCCCATGACCGCCGATTTGTCCGTTCCGCTGATGAAAACCTGGATGGGGTCCTCATCGGCCCCACCGAAAAAGCTGACCGGTGCGGTGGTGACCTTCACGCCGGGCAAAGCTTTCTCAAGGTCGTTGCGGATTCTTTGGGCGAAGAGGTCGGTATGGACATCGTCCCGTTCCTCCCGCGAAACGAGCTTGACGGTAATTTCGGCCATGTAGGCGGTATTCTGGCTTCCCAACATGCCGGAGGAACGCCCCACGGTGCTGAATATCTTCACAATTTCTTTCCGGGCGGACAACAACTCCTCCGCCTGCTGGGCAGCCAGGTTGGTTTCCTGCAAGGTGGCGTCCTTGGGCAGCTCCAATTTGGTGATGAACTCCCCGCGGTCTCCCGGCTGGATGAAGGCTGTCCCGATGTAGCCATTGCTGATGAGGTCGAAGGACCGGAAGAACAGGACCAAGGTGGCGGCAAAAACGAGAATCGCATTCAGATAGAGGGAGAAATGGCGCCTTCCCCCCGCTTTTTTCCGTCCGAGCGGTATGGGAAGCGGACGTAATATCCGGGAAACCTGCCGGGCATACCAATTGTTTACACGGGTCAGCATGTGCTCGAATCCGTTGAGGATGAAGCCGACCGCATTCCGGTTGTTGAATTGTTCCAGCCGGGAGAACCGGCTGGCCAGCATCGGCGTGATGGTGAAGGAGACGAACAGGGACATCAGCGTGGAGAACGCGACGACGAGGGCGAACTGCCGCATGATGCTGCCGACTATCCCGGTCGTCAGGGAAATCGGGACGAACACCACCACATCGACGAGGGTGATGGACAGGGCGGTGAACGCGATTTCGTTCCGACCGATCAAAGCCGCCTTCCGACGGGGCATACCTTGTTCAAGATGCCGGTAGATGTTCTCCAGTACCACGATGCTGTCGTCCACCAGGATGCCGATGACAAGCGACATGGCGAGGAGGGTCATCAGGTTCAGGGTGAAGCCGAAGGCATACATCATGACAAAAGAGGCGACCAGGGACATCGGAATGGACAGCATCACGATGACGGCGTTGCGGATGGAACGCAGGAAGAACAGCATGACCAACGCCACCAGCACAATGGCCAGCAGCAGGTCATGGGTCACTGCCTCCACCGCCCGAATCGTGAAGTCCGTCTGATTGTTTGCAATGTCGTAATCAAATGTGATGGACGCATACTGGGTCTTGAGGCGGTCGAGCTGGGCGACGACCCCTTCCGCCACCGCCACGGCATTGGCATCCGTGGTCTTCAGAATCTGCAGACCGATGGCTTCCCGCCGGTTGACACGGCTGACGCTGCCGATTTCCTTGAGCCCGTCCTGCACCTCCGCAACCTGCCGGAGCTTGACCATTTCACCGGTCATCGGATTCACTTTGACCGCGAGGTCGCGCAGGTCGTCTATGGTCTTGTATTTCCCCGCCAGGCGGACCGTTATCTGTTCGGCTTCGCTTTCGATCCGACCGGTCGGGAAGTCGAGGTTGGACTGCCGGATGGACTGAACCAACTGCAGGATGGTCATACCCCTGGCCTCGAGTTCCTGTCGGTTGACGTTGACCTGGATCTCCCTTTCCTGCCCGCCGATGATCCGAACCTCTCCGACACCCTCCACACTGGAGAGGGCAGGCTTGATCTGGTCGTTGATCAGGTCGAAGAAACCGCCAGGTGGCAGCTGGGTGGTCACACCGATGCTAAGCACCGGGAATTCGTCCGATGCGAACTTGGTCAGTGCCGGCGGTTCTGCCTCCGCCGGCAATCGCGACAGATTGGCGTTGATCTTACGTTGGGCATCCTGTAGCGCAAGGTCCACGTTGGTGCCGTCCGCCAACTCGATGAAGACGAAGGACAGACTCTCGAAGGAGGTGCTCCGCAGGGAAACCAGATTCTCCATGTTCGAAACCGCATCCTCGATGTTCCGGGTGACGGAATTCTCCACTTCCTCCGGACTCGCACCCGGATAGATGGTGCTGATGATGACGAACGGGGCGTCGAACTTCGGAATCAGTTCGTACGCCAATTGTTTGTAGCTGAACAAGCCGGCTGCCGTCAGCACAATGAAGATGACCAGGATCAGCGAAGGTCGCTTGATGGATATTTCGGTAATTGACATGGCTGGTTGATTGTTGGACAAAGGATCGGGCGTAGGCGGCTCGGATGTGCACCTGGGTTGTCGTCACCCTTGCGGGACGGTTATTTCCATGCCGTCCTCCAGGTTGATTTGCCCGGCTGTGACGACAAGCTCCCCTTCCGACAATCCGGACAGCACCGTGACGTATTCACCGAACACCGTTCCGGTCCGTATGGGGCGGAGGATGGCCCGGTCGTTTTCCACCACGAAAACCTTGGCTTCCTGCAGACTGCCCACGATGGCGGACCTGGGCACGGAAAGTTCCGTGACAGGAGCCCCTCCTTCGAACAGGGCAGAACCGCTCATGCCGGATTTCACTTGCTCCCCGGGGTTGGCGGTCTCCACCTCTACCAGGTACCTGCGGTTGGGGCCTGCGTTGACGTCAATGAAAGTGACCGTCCCCGCCATAGCTTGGGAAGGAAAAAGGTCGGCCAACACCCCGACCGATTGTCCTTTGCGGATTTGTATGACCTGCGTTTCCGTCAGGTACACCTGGAAACGCAGGCGGCTGATGTTGGTGACATCCGCCAGCTTCATGCCGGGCGAGACCAGCGAACCGGTCTCGATGATCTTGTTCGAAATGACACCGCTGATGGGCGACTGGACGGCACACATGGACAGCTGCTTCTCCAATAGGCGGATTTGCGATTCCAGGTTGCGTACGGCCAGACCGGCATCGTCCAGCTGTTGCTGGGTGACACCGCCTTCACCCAACAAGGTGGAAAGCCGGCGAAGGTCTTGGTCGGCCTTCGACAGGTTGGTGCGCGCGGTCTCCAGCTGGATCGTGAGCAAATCTTTGTCCACCGTGGCTACCGTGGCGCCAGCCTGCACCCTGTCTCCGTTCCGGATTCGCAGCTGGCTGATCTTGCCGGCCATTTCCGACATGACCGCGCCGACCTGAATCGGGATGAAGATGCCGTTGACGCGAAAATCCGAGGTGATGGTCTTCGGACTCACGGCCTGTGTCTTGACAGGTATGACGGTGTTCCGCTCCTGCGACAGCCTGGCGTTCTCTTCCAGTGTCTGCTT
Organism: Bacteroidota bacterium; assembly: GCA_041163745.1. Classification (GTDB taxonomy): domain Bacteria; phylum Bacteroidota; class Bacteroidia; order Chitinophagales; family Saprospiraceae; genus UBA6168. The sequence continues at coordinate 60,107 of JBEAQU010000024.1, read as the reverse complement.
GTTTTCCGACAGCTGGGTGGCGGTGAAATATCCCAAGGTGCCGAGGACGGCTGTCCAGATGATCGCTTTGATGATCCTTTTCATATCGGGTGTGTAATGGTGGTGACGAATGTGACCTGCATGGCTTCCTTGTTCCGGGCCGCAGTTATTCCATGAGTTTGCTTATCATTCCATTGGCGTTGATCAGATCGATTTCGGCCAGTTTCGTCTGTGCCAGGACGGAAAGTTGGTTGGCCTGGGCCTGCCGCAGGCTGTTCTCCGCATCCAGCAGTTCCGTCACGGATGCCAGCCCCTCCACATACCTCGATTGGGCGACACGGTATACCCGCTCGGCAAGCCCTCGATTCTTTTCGGCGGACAGCCGGCTGTTCCGGCTGCGCCGAATCGCTGTGATGGCGGACTGATGCTGCAGCTCCGCTCCGAGCGCCGCCAGGGAGTAGTCGAGGTCTGTCTTCCGGGCGTTCAGACGGGCGGCCTGGAGCTTGCTGTCTTTGTACATCCCATCGAACAAGGGGACCTGCAGTCGCAGACCGACCTGAGAAAAATCCGTCCAGTTTCTTCCGCTGGTAAACTCCGACAGATTGTTGGCTTGCCATTCGTAGGTGTAGGAGGCAAAAAAGGACAGGGTGGGGAAGTAGTTCGCTTTCCATCGGAGTTCGTCCAGCTCGTTGAGCTGTTGTTGCTTTTGGAGTATACGCAGCTGCGTTGAAGCCGACCACCCCGGCTGGGAGACCAGCTGTTCGACAAAGGGAAGGGGCTCCGGCCCCAAGGTGTCCGTCAGGGTGATTTCCGTATCCAACGGCATCTGCATTGAGAACTTGAGCGCTTGCTCCGCTTGTTCCAGCTGGAGGTCGAGGTTGGTCAGCTCCATTTCCAGGTTGGCGAACTGCACCTGCAGTCGGTCGAGGTCCAATTGTTTCGCGAATCCAGCCGAAACCTGCCTTTCCATCAGTGTCACCATTCCCTTCAGCTGGGAAAGATTTGCCGTTATCAAAGCCCGTTGGTTTCGGCTGTATTGGATTTGGTAATAGAGTTTCGCCACCTCGTACAGAACCGTTTCCAGCTGTCGCTCATGCAGCAGGGCGTAAAACCGCGTCAGTTCCCGCGAAGCCCTCAGGCCGAGGAACCAGGTTTTGCTGAAGGCCAGCTGGTCCAGCTGGATGCCGGAACTTGCGTTCCAGTTCGTCCCGAACTGTACCTGTGCGAATTCGCCGGGTTGGCCGCCGAAAAATTCCGCCGGAACGAAACTGGTGCGGATGGAGAGGTTGTTGGCTATCGAGGCGTTGGCATTCACCTGCGGCAGGCCGGTGCTGAGGGATTCCCGGATCAATTGCTCCGCAATCTGGATGTCCACCGCTCCTTTGCGGACCTGCGCATGGTGCTCCGCGGCGTACTGTAAGGCCCCCCGCAAATCGAGGGCCTGTTGGGAGGACAAACGTATCGTCGGCAGCAGCGATACCGCCACCAGAAATACCAGGTGCTTCCTTTTGCTCATCATGGTGTGTTGTTGGCCGGCTCATGCCCTTGGCTTGAAGCCGATATGTCGGGTTTTGTCTTTCTCCTCCTCAGATAAGCCTGCCCTTGTGGGTCGGATTACCTTCGAACAGCCATCGTTCAGGGGCGCCCCTGTTCCTTTTTGTACGCCGCCCATTTTTCCAGCCCCGCCGGGGTGGCCACCGCATGTATATGGTAGTCGTGCAAGGCGTAAATCAGCTGCCGACGGTCCTGGGTGGAATGCATGTCCGCCAATTCCTCGACGATGAGGTAGGAAGCCTTGGAGTATATCTTGGCCGTGATGTCCAGCGAAATGTCCTGTCGGTACAGCGTCTCCCGCATGCCCCGCTGGAGGTTGCGGATGATACAACCCATGATGAAGCTGTCCTGCTCCCGGATCATGTACTCCCAATAACGACGGTAATACTTCTGCAGGTCATACAAGGTGCTGGCGGATACCTCTTCCACCATGGACGTTATGGTGGTGCCGATCCGTATGATTTCGTCCAACGCGTCCTTCGCCTCAAGACAGACGGAAGTGATGTGCTTCTGCTCCCGTTGGAGATGCTGGCGCAACACGGCTCCTACCAACTCTTCCTTGTTGGTGAAGTGTTGATAGAGTGTCTTTTTTGAAATACCAAGCTCCCTTGCGATATCATCCGTGGTCACGCTTTTTATGCCGACTTTCATGAAAAGACGCTCCGAACGGTCCGTAATGTCCAACTTGATCGTTTGGCTTTCCATCTCAGGATCTTGAGTTCTGTCGGAGAACAGGGGAAACCGTCATAAGTTCGCAAGTTTCCTAAGTTTATTTTGTCAGCGCCAGCTTGGGGTGCGGGTCAACTGGCAGGGTAGGGTGTGCCGGTTGCTTTCTAATAGCAGGCAGGACTTACGTCGGAACGGCGGTTGGAGGAGGATGCCTTGGCACAATTGCAGGCTGCGGAAGTCAAAAAAAAAATGCGGGTGCCGGAAGGGCACCCGCGGAATTACTCTCACTAATTGTATGAAACTATTTCTATTGTGCGACAAGGACGCAGTCGGGTGGGCTGTCTGTCGACCGTGTTGTATTTTCCTTGGGAAGCATTATCTTGGAGGCTTCGGAATTAAAACAACCTGTTTTCAGACATAGTTCCGACCACGCAGACTTTTCATTAAATTTTCATGCCAAATGGGTCAATGGTGCACATTTATTCCTGCCCTTGAAGTGCAGGATATGCGTCGGATTGGTTGAGAACAATTAAAAACTATCGCGATGAACAGCAGAGCAAGCTTTACGAAATGGCTATGGTGGCTGATGATGACAGGTTTCGTGTTCCTGTTTCATCCTGATCAGGCCGCTGCGCAGGTCTCGGTTCAGGAGATGGACACGGTGTTGCTCACATACGGATTCGGCGATCCGGATCCGCTGCCCCTGGTGTTTCGGAGGCCTGACCTGTATCCGTACAACCGGTTCGACGGATTCACCGATGAGCCGGCGCCCAGGACTTGGAAAATGGTGGTGCTGGAAAACGAATACATCCGGGTGGAGATATTGCCCCAATTGGGTGGCAAGGTATCCGGCGCCTATGACAAATTGGAGGGGAAGCCGTTCCTATACAACAATCCGGTCGTCAAGTTCCGGGACATCGCCTTGAGAGGTCCCTGGACATCGGGTGGGATTGAGTTCAACTTCGGCTTCATAGGGCATACGCCCGCAACGGCGCACCCGGTCAACTATTCGCTGCAGGAGGGGGCCGACGGTTCGGCGAGCTGTATCGTAGGCGCATTGGACGCCAGCGCCCGTACCATCTGGCAGGTCGAGATACGGTTGGAGGAAGGGAAGAAGTATTTCGAAACAATCGCCCGCTGGCAGAACCTGACGCCGCTGCGGACTTCCGAATACCATTGGTACAATACGGCGGTGAAAGCGTCGGACGACCTGACCTTCGTTTTTCCGGGCACGCATTACATCGGACACGGTGGTGACGCGCATCCCTGGCCTGTGGACGAACAGGGCCATGACCTCCGGCAATACCGGGAACATGCCTTCGGGTCCCATAAGTCATTGCATGTGTTGGGCAGCACACGGCCTTTCTATGGGGTGATCTACCAACGGGAACGTTTCGGGATGGCTCACCAAACAGTAGGATATGCCAATCCCGGCCGGAAGATCTGGACCTGGTCCCTGGGCCGGGACGGAGCCATATGGGAAGATTTGCTGACGGATGGCGCCGGACAGTATGTCGAGGTGCAGGCCGGTCGTCTTTTCAACCAGGCCGATCTCAACAGCGGCTTGGAGACGCCATTCGGCCAACGTTCGCTGGAACCGTATGCCGCACAGGTCTGGACGGACAGATGGGCACCGGTCAGCCGGCTGACCGACATCACGGACCTGAATGAAACCGGCGCCCTGCAGGTCAGCATCGAGCAGGACACCTTGTCTCTTCGCCTGGATCCTTTCCAAGCCTTGTCCGTCCCGGTAACGGTACGCCAGGGGAATCGGGTCTTGATGCAGGAACAGGTTTCGCTCCGCCCCGGCGTATTGTACGAACGGCGCATCGTCCTGGAGCAAGGCGCAGGGCCTGTTTCCGTCCGTTGCGGCAGCCTTCGCTTCGATCGGGAGAGTGCCGACTCCTTCGCGCTTCCCACCACGGTGCCACAGGACACCAACCTGGCTTCCTGGTGGGTACGCAAAGCGGGTGAGCAAAGGGACTTCAGACAGCCGCTTGTCGCACTGGAATCCGTATCCAAGGCGCTGGAGCTGGATCCGTTCCACCGGGAGGCCTTGTTGTTGAAGGCCGAGATCCACCTGGGTTCAGGCCGGTTGGCGGAAGCGAGACATACCTTGGAAAAACTGCTGCAAACAGGCATATACGATCCTGCGGCCAATTATCATCTGGGTCTGGTCTTTCGTCGGGAAGGTTCCGATGAAGTCGCCAAGCACCACCAACGCCTGGCGGCCCGTTCCGCCGCCTTCCGTGCGGCTGCCTGTCAGGAACTGGCCGAACTTTGCTTGCGTACAGCGGATTGGCAGCAAGCCGTCCTGTATGCGGCGGAGGCGGAACGGTTCAATCCGCTGTCCATGCTGCCGGCGCCGGTCCGCCTCGCCGCCTTGCGAAGACTCGATGATACGGAGGAGTTCGCCGTCCGGCTCCGGGAATACCTGCTCGAACAACCGATGAACCCATTCCTGCTGATCGAACAAGAAATGGCCTTTCATCCCGGGGGAGACTTGTCCGCACTTTTCAAGGAGGAACTCACGTCGGAACTGCTGAAGGAAATCGGTATCTGGTACGGCTCCTGCGGATTGAAGGAGGAACAGGCGGCCATCCTTTCCTTTGTCCCGGAGGACCCGGGGGTCCGTCGTTTGCTTCGTCTTCCGGTCGAGGTGCCGAACTCAACCTACACACCCAGCCGATGGGAGGAGTTGAATTGGTTGGAGGAAGAAACGGATTGGTTGTCCCGGTTCGGCGTCGGCCTGCTGCGTTACCACCAGGGAGACCATGATGAGGCCCGTACGATCTGGCAATCGCTGGCAGACGAGCCGAGCGCCGCTTTCTTCTACCTCGTCCGTGGATATGCCTCCCTCGACAGCCATCCGGAAACAGCGGTGCAGGATTTGGAGAAAAGCCTCGGCATGAAGGAAAACTGGCGGATTTACAGCTATCTGGCTCATCACTTTCTGAAAAGACAGCAACTGGACGAAGCCGAAGCGTATGCCCGCCGCGGATTCGAGCGCCATCCCGGCATAGCCGCTCTCGGTATCCTGCGGGCGGAAATACTGGGAATCCGTAAGGATTACGCCGCCGCGCTCTCGTTGCTGGACACCCTGGTCGTCCTCCCTTACGAAGGGGCGGGTGAGGGTCGGAAAATGTACGAATGGCTGGTGGCCGGGCATGCTTTGCAGGCCGCCGCGGATGGCCGTCCGGAGGAAGCTTTGCGTCGGTTGGACAAAATGGACAGCTGGAACGAACGGCTGGGCTCCGGTAAGCCGCTGGATTATACTTGCTGGTTGAAACATGTCACGGCAGTGGCCATCCAAAGCTTTCAAGCGACGGACAAGCGCCGGGAAGCGTTTGCGGAGGCCCTGGAGGAACTCATGGCCCGTTTCCCCGACCGGGACGCACAGCTGAAGGACCTGGTAAGACAGGAGGAGCCGTATGCCCCGCTTTCCCTTCGGCAGGTGGTGAAAGGTTATTGGAAGGGTTGGGACCTTGAATCGCGCTGAGCGGTCCGGATAGCCGCACGCCGTCCGATTCGGGGTGTCCTCCGCTCCATGCAAGAACCGTTGTCATCCGGGGTGGATTTCATTGGTTCCGCCGCATTCTTAACTGCATCTTATGGCGGTGTTGGAGTCGGCAGACAACATTTCATCCTTTCCAGCACGAAATTTATCTCGATTTCATGCCATTTTCGCAGGTAATGCAGATATTTGCCGACATACATGACCGTGTTGCAAAGCGCCCGACACCCTCCGCAACACGATGGTCTTGACGCCCTGTTTCTTTAGACATTACCAATCATCACTCAATACTGTCAGGCAGTGGACATTCTTTTTGCTCCATCGCTGCTGATGCGCGTATCTTGCCGTGCCGACTGCACCCCTTCTGCGGGTGACTGTCCTGTTTTCTTGCATCATTTACTTTCACAAATAAATCAAGAATGCTTACACTGAAACGCAATCCAACGCTTTGTTTGCTATTGGGGCTGCTGTTCCTGCAGGTGCAGTTGTCCGCCCAGCGAACGATTTCGGGTGTGGTGACGGATGGTACGTCTGGCGAACCATTGATCGGGGTCAACATCCTCGTGATGGGAACGACGTACGGCAGCATCTCCGAAGTGGACGGCAGCTACCGTGTGGAGGTTCCCGACGGATCCGACCAGCTGCAGTTCTCCTACACGGGTTACCGCACGGAAATCATTACCATCGGTGCATCCAACAGCCTGGACCTGCAAATGTCCGCCGGGGCATATCTGCAGGAAGTGGTTGTCATTGGCTACGGTGAGGTCACTCGGGAAGATGCGACGGGCTCCGTCGCGGAAGTCGGCAGCGAGGTCTTCAACCGGGGAGCCATCACCGCTCCGCAGGAGCTCCTGGCCGGCAAGGTGGCAGGGGTGCAGATCACCCCCAGCTCGGACCCGGGCGGCGGGGCGCAGATTCGGATAAGGGGCGGTTCCTCCCTTCGGGCCTCCAACGACCCCCTGATTGTCATCGACGGGATTCCGGTTGACAATGGCGGCATCTCCGGTGCCCGCAACGTGTTCGACTTCGTCAACCCGAACGATATCGAAACCTTCACCGTCCTGAAGGACGCTTCCGCCACCGCCATCTACGGAAGCCGCGCTTCCAACGGGGTCATCATCATCACTACGAAAAAAGGAAAAGCCGGACAACCACTCAAGGTCGAATACAACGGCAACGTATCCTTGGGGCAGCCCCTCAATCTGCCGGAGGTGCTGGACGCAGCGGCATATCGCAGCTTGGTTCAGTCCTATTTTCCGGAAGGCCATCCCGCATTGTCCACCTTGGGGAATTCAATCACCGACTGGCAGGATGAAATTTACCAAACCGCCTTCGCACACGACCAGCATCTGAATTTCTCCGGCGCACTGGGGTCCATCCCGTACCGGGCCTCCTTCGGATATACGGATAAGGCCGGTATCCTCCGGACAGACCGCTACCAGCGGACCACCGGGTCCATCAACCTGACGCCCCGTCTGTTGGACAACCGCCTGCAGGTCAATGTCGGTCTCAAAGGGATGCGTACCGATAACGCCTTCGCCAACCGTGGCGCCATCGGCAGCGCCGTCTTTTTCGACCCCACCCAACCGGTCCGTGACGAAAACAGCCCTTACGGCGGGTATTTTACCTGGGTACAACCCAACGGAGAACCGAATACCTTGTCCCCGGCCAACCCGCTGGCCCAGCTCAATCTCCGGGACGACCAATCGAAGGTCAATCGGATTGTACTGAGCACCAGCGCGGACTACCGCTTCTCCGCCATACCATCCCTCCGTGCCAATCTCAATGTGGCGTATGACCGGGCCAGCGGCTCCGGTACGACGGACGTACCGGCAGAAGCTTCCTTCGCCTTCTTCGATGGTGGAAGCACCAGCCGGTACGACCAGACGAAGGAGAACAGTCTCCTCGAATTCTACCTCAACTACGCCAAGTCCTTCGGCCGTACGAAACTCGACGTCATGGGCGGTTATTCCTGGCAACGGTTCTTCTACGAGGACAGCTTCTTCAGCTCCAATCTTCCCGGAACGGAAATCGTAGAAGGGGAAAACGCAGGGGAACTTTTCCTGCTGTCCCTCTTCGGCCGTGTCAACCTGAATCTCTTCGACCGCTTGCTACTCACCGGAACCCTCCGGCGCGACGCCTCCTCCCGTTTTTCTCCAGACACCCGCTGGGGCCTCTTTCCAGCCGCCGCCCTCGCGTTCAAAATCATCGACAACGACGGCAAAGGCAACGTATCCAGCCTCAAGGCCCGTGTCGGTTGGGGCATCACCGGACAACAGGACGTCGGCGGCTACTATGTCTACCTGCCCCGCTATCTCGCCGGCTTCGACAACGCAGCCTATCAGTTTGGCAACGATTTTCTCACGACCATCCGCCCGGAAGGTTATGACAGCCAGATAAAATGGGAGGAAACCACCACCCGGAACGTCGCCGTCGATTTCGGCTTCCTGGATGACCGGATCTACGGCGCCCTGGAATACTACGTCCGCGAAACCCGCGACCTCCTGAACTTCATTCCTGTTCCGGCCGGTTCCAACCTGTCAAACTTCATCTTCACCAATGTGGGAGACCTTGAGAACAAAGGATTGGAATTCAGCGTGAACGCCGCTGTTGTCAAACAGAAGAAACTCTCCTGGGACTTCGGCTTCAACGTAACAGCCAACAGAAACAAAATCACCCGGCTCACCGCTTCCGATGACCCGGCCTACAACGGAATTCTCGTCGGCGGCATCTCCGGTGGGGTAGGGAACACCGCCCAGATTCATTCCGTCGGATTCCCCGCCAACTCCTTCTATGTCTACGAACAAGTGTATGATGAGAACGGAACACCCGTGGAAGGCCTCTACGTGGACCGCAACGGAGACGGCATCGTCAATTCGGACGACCTCTACCGCTACCGAAACGCCGCTCCGGATTATTTCTTCGGTTTCACCTCCAACCTCACGTTCGGCAACCTGGATTTCTCGTTCGCAGGCCGTGCCAACCTCGGCAATTACGCTTACAACAACATACAGTCCGGAACCAGCTTCGCCAACCTCTATCACCCGACCGGTTATCTCGGCAATGTCAATCCGGTCGCTTCCTTCCTGGACTTCCGGAACCCGCAGTACCTCAGCGATTATTTCGTTCAGGACGCTTCCTTCCTGCGCCTCGACCACATCACGCTCGGATACAATCTCAGCGGCGTCCTCCCGGCCCTGGATTTTATCAAGGTGTTCCTGACCGTACAGAATCCTTTCGTCATCACCGGCTACAAAGGGGTGGACCCGGAAATCGCCGGTGGTATCGACAACAACGTCTACCCTCGAAACAGGACAACCCTGCTGGGTGTAAACGTCAGATTCTAAGTCCTCACACTTCAAACTGATTCACGATGAAAACATTCCATTTCCATAGGGCCACCCTCCTGGTAGCTGCCGTTCTGGTCTTCCAATCCTGCTTCAAGGACCTGGACACCGTGCCCATCGATCCGGACGAAATCACTTCCGCCGCCGTCTACGAAGACCCGACCAGCTACAAGAAAGTGCTGGCCAGGCTGTATGCCGGGCTTTCCGTCACCGGTCAGCAGGGCCCCGCCGGCCAGGCGGACATCAGCGGCATCGACGAGGGCTTCGGCCAATACCTCCGTATGTTATGGTACTTGCAGGAACTCTCCACCGACGAGGCTGTCATCGGCTGGAACGACGCCACCATCAAGGACTTTCATGAACAGGACTGGAGCGCGGACGACGGCTTCATCTACGCTTGCTACAGCCGGATTTTTTATCAGGTGTCGATCTGCAATGAGTTTCTCCGCGAAACCACGGAGGAAAAACTGGACAGCCGGGGTGTCGATGCCGGCCTGCGCGCCGAAATCCAGACTTTCCGGGCGGAAGCCCGCTTCCTGCGCGCACTCAGCTACTATCATGCCCTCGACCTGTTCCGGAACGTGCCTTTCGTGACGGAAGAAGATCCGGTCGGCGCATTCTTTCCGAAGCAAATCGCCGCTGCCGATCTCTACAGCTGGCTGGAGACGGAACTGCGGGATCTCGAAGGCCAGCTGCTACCGCCGCGTACCAACGAATATGCCCGTGCCGACCAGGCCGCCGTATGGATGCTGCTCGCCAAACTCTATCTCAATGCCGGCGTCTATGTCGGCCGGGAAGCCAATTCCGACGCCGCCGCCTATGCGAAGAAAGTCATCGATGCCGGCTACAGCCTGGAACCGGATTACACACACCTGTTCCTGGCGGACAACCACCGCTCTGCCGAAATCATCTTTCCGGTCACTTTCGACGGTCTCCGGACCAGAACCTACGGCGGGATGACCTTCCTGGTCCACGCACCGGTAGGGGGGTCCATGAACCCTGCGGAATACGGCATCGATGGCGGCTGGGGCGGATTGCGCACCACCAGCGCGATCGTCGACAAATATCCCGCACCAGGTAGCGGTGGCAGCGTCCTCGTCTCCCCGAATCCGGGCAATACGGGTTATGCCGTCCTGAACGTACCCGGCGGATACCAGGGCTGGGATCCTGCACTGCCGACTACGGTGCTCGGCTCCCCGGCCAATGACGGCCAGTACGAGGGATATTTCTGGTTCGATGCCAATACGGAATTCAAGTTCGCCCTGGGTGGATGGGATGAGAATTGGGGTGACGATGGTGCCGACGGCACGCTGGATCCCGGCGGCGCCAATATCCTCGTCGCAACATCCGGCTTCTACAAGATCGATGTGAACCTGACCGACCTTACCTACACAATGGTGCCGACCCAGTGGGGACTGATCGGTTCCGCCACCCCGAACGGATGGGACAGCGACCTGGACATGCAATACGATGCCGCCGAGAACGCATGGACTATCACCGCGGACTTGGTGGCAGGGGAAGTGAAATTCCGGGCCAATGACGATTGGGCCCTGAATTACGGCGATGATGCGGCCGACGCACTGCTGGAACGCGACGGCGCCAATATAGCCATACCCTCCAACGGGAGCTATCTGATCAAACTGTTTCTCGACAGTCCGGACCATACCTACTACGTCGAAAAGTACGCTTCGGAATCAGACAACCGTTATGTGTTCTACAGTAACGGACAGACCCTGGATATCGCGGACATCTCCCTGTTCACGGAAGGTTATGCCGTCGGTAAGTTCAAAAATGTCACTTCCTCCGGTACGCCCGGCTCCGACCTGACTTTCGTCGATACGGATTTCCCGATGTTCCGCCTCGCGGACGCCTACCTCATGTATGCGGAGGCAGTGCTCCGTGGCGGAGCCGGCGATGCCGGTCTTGCCCTCGAATATGTCAATGAAGTTCGTTCCAGAGCCTACGGCGGAAGCGCCGCCGGCTCCATTTCCAGCGGTGACCTGACACTGGACTTTCTGTTGGATGAACGTGCCCGGGAGCTGCTGTGGGAAGGCCACCGCCGTACCGACCTGGTCCGATACGGAAGGTTCTCCGATACGGGCTATCTATGGCCTTGGAAAGGCGGGGTCCCGGAAGGGAAATCCGTACCGTCGTGCCGGGACGTATATCCGATTCCTTCCCAGGACCTGAATGCGAATCCCAACCTTTCGCAAAACAGTCCGGGAACCTGCTATTGATTCCCCTATCCTCATTGTCTGACAGGGGAGGCCTGGTCCTTCGGGAAGGCGTCTCCCCATCAAAAAAATATTGCTATGCGTAAATTCCTATTTTCTGTCCTGTCGGGCGCCATGCTGCTGATTGGCTGCCAGGAAGAAACACTCGACCCGATTGTCCGCCTGGGGGGCGCACCGACTTTGACCGCTCCTTCGGACAACGGATCGTATGTGCTCGCGGAGGCCGATGCAGCCGAGGTGTTCGCTGTATTTTCCTGGACGCCGGCCGATTTCGGGTTCCAGGCCGCCATTTCCTATACCCTTGAAATGGACCAGGCCGGCAATGATTTTGCTGCCGCTGTCACCCTGGGTGTCACGAATGGTCTTTCCCTGGAAGACGTCACCGTGGAAAAGGTCAATAACATTCTTCTGGCCAAGGAACTGGAAGGCGGAGTGGCTACCCCGACCCAGATTCGGGTTCGTGCGAAAGTTAGCAACGATGTCCAGGAATTGGTGTCCGCCCCGCTGACCATGGTCGTCACGCCCTACGAATCTGTTGTGGATTATCCCAAGCTGCAGGTTCCCGGCAACTATCAGGGTTGGGATCCCTCCAACGAAAGTACTGTCATTCATTCCCTTCGCAGCGATGGCATGTACGAAGGCTTCCTTTTCTTCTCCACGGCAGGGACGGAGTATAAGTTCACACAAGGTTATTCCTGGGATGTCAACTGGGGCGATGACGGGGCCGACGGTTCGCTCGATCCTGGCGGGGCCAACATCCTTGCCGCTGAAGTCGGTATGCACCGGCTCAACGTCGACCTGAACACGCTGACATTCTCCAGCCAACTGACGAACTGGGGCCTGATCGGCAGCGCGACACCGAACGGTTGGGACAGCGACATCGACATGATCTATGACGATGCAGGCGGTTACCTGACCCTGACGACGGACCTTGTGGCCGGCGAGATAAAGTTCCGCGCCAATGACGATTGGGCCATCAACCTGGGTGACGACGGGCCGAACGGAAAGCTGGAGTACGACGGTGCCAACATCGCCATCGGGGAAGCTGGCAACTATACCATCGACTTGTTGCTGAACGATGCCAAGTACACCTACCGGGTGACGAAAAACTGATCCCGGGCGACATCCCAGACAACGGGCCGGGAAACTGTTCATTTCCCGGCCCGTATGCCTTTCGCAGATCGCTCCCATCGGATGAATGCCTTCCCGGGCGAACATTGCATGCGACCTGGCAGGGTATCCGACCGTTGCATCCGCACGGAGATTTCTTCAGTCCATCTTAATTTTTCATCATGAGAAAGTTATTGCTGCCCTTTCTGCTGCCGGTGGCGGTCTCGTGCCTTCTGTCGGGGCCGGAACTCATCGGACAGGTCGGCTTCCTGGAATCCGCAGCAGCCGCCGGTATCGACCAGACCGGTCTGAACTACGGGGCTGCCGTCGCAGATTACGACCGAGACGGGCGGGAGGATGTGTTTGCCACCCGACTGAACAACGGAGGCAGGCTTTATCGGAACTTGGGGTCCCATCAGTTTTCCGATGTGACGGTGGCGACAGGGCTGGCGGTCTCGCCCACCGCGCAGTTCGCTGTCTGGGGAGATGTCAATAACGACGGATGGCCGGACCTATTCCTGGGCGCACGCGACGAAGGGAACACGCTGTATCTGAACAACCAGGACGGCACCTTTCAGGATGTCACCGCATCGGCCGGTGTGGCCGCCGGCTCCAAAGTCAAGGCGTTGCTGATGTCCGATGTCAACCGGGACGGCTGGCTGGACATCTACCTTGCCCGCCTTGGCTTGGAAAACATACTGTATCGGAACAACGGGGACGGTACCTTCACCAATGTCGTGTTTCAATCCGGTGCGACGGATCCCTTGATTTCCATGGGGGCCGTCTTTTTCGATTATGATAACGACGGGGATGATGACTTGTATCTTACCCATGATGCCAATATCCCGAACATCCTGTACCGCAACAACGGCAACGGGCAGTTCACCAATGTCTCCGCCGGGTCGGGAGCCAATATCGCCGCGATGGGTATGGGTGTGGATGCCGGGGACATCAACAATGACGGCTACCTGGATTTGTACGTGACCAACCTTGGTGCCAACAACCTGCTCCTGAACAATGGGAACGGGACTTTCACAGACCTGACGGCTGTCGCCGGGGTAGGGGACCCCGGCATGGGCTGGGGATGTGTGTTCCTGGACGCGGACAACGACGGTTGGCAAGACATTTACCTGGTGAACGACAGCAAATTCTCTCCTTTCCCGAACCTGCTCTACCGCAACAACGGCGACCAGACCTTCAGCGTCGTGAGCGAAGGCGCTCCCTTGCACAGCATGGAGGCAGGGTATGGGGTGGTCACATTCGATGCGGACCAGGACGGCCGACAGGATATATACCTGGCCAATTATGGTTTGCAGGCCGCCAACCAGTATTTTGTCAACGTGACGCCCGATGACAACCGCTGGCTGCAGCTTAAGCTGGAGGGACAATCTTCCAACCGCTCCGCTGTCGGAGCACGGGTTTTCGTCCATGCCGGCGGATCGGTTCGGACCGATGCCGTGGTCGCGGGCTACGGATGGGCATCTCAGAACAGCCCTGTGCTTCATTTCGGCCTGGGCCAACTGGATACCGTGGACCTGCTGACCATCCATTGGCCCAGCGGATGGATCGACAGTTTTCCGATGGTGCCGGCGAACCAACTCTTGTCGATCATGGAAGGAGACGCAAACGAACCACCGGTTGCCACGCCGACGCCCGCCGGGCCGGCTCCATTGCAGTGGGAAACGGGCACCGGACCGGACGGCCGTTCGGTTTGGATTCGCGCCACCTGCCCGGAAGCCATCCCCTTCTTGGAGATTCTGATGACGGATTTGCAAGGCCGGCTGTACCACCGTGAAAAGTACGGGCAATTGCCGGCCGGTTGGACCACCAGCCTCAGCATACCCGGCGTCGGGTTGCCCGCGGGAATGTACCTGGTCTCGTTCCGTACGGACCAAGCGATGGAAACCAGCCGTGTTCTCATCCGTTGAGCCGTACCATGATGCATCTTGCGGCCGGCTGGTCAGAATCGTTGGATGGATTCGATGATGTATATCGGGCGGTGCTTGATTTCCTGGTAGATGTTGGACAGGTAGATGGACATGATATACAGCATCAGGGAGGTGATGGCGAAGAAGATGGAGCTGAGGACGACCAGGAAGGTCCAACCGGGCATCACCGGGTGATAGGTGCCGAAGAAATCAACGTTGGTGAATTTTACCTTCACCGCATTCGCTATCACCAGTAGCAAGAAGCCGATGGCCCCCAGAAATATCCACAGCAGCAGGCTTCGGAGGAAATCGGTGAAGGAAGTGATGGCCACCAGCGAGGTGCGGAAACGCTCCCCGAAAGTACCGCTCCCCGGCAATGGGTCGGGTACGGACACAGCCGCCATCCGAAACCCGATGATCGAATAGACGGCTTTCATGAATCGGATGTCCTCGCGTAACCGGAGGAGTGAGTTGAGCGCCCTGCGGGAGATGACCCGGGTGTCGTGCGCACTGTCGTCCACCGCCAAATGCGAATGCCGGTTCAGAATCCAGTAGAAGAGGGTGTAGGGAATCCGGTATCGGAAAGGAAGCCGGCGGTGTTGGGCTTGGAGGTACACGATGTCCGTTCCGTCCGTGCATAAGTCCTGCAACCGGCCGATGAGGCTTGGTCGGTCCAGGAAACAAGTCTCGAAGATGACGGTGTAATCCCCGTTGGATCGGTCGAGACCTGCGACTATCGCTTGGTTCCGATGGACCGGCGCGCTAAGATGCAGGAGGAAAAGCTGCCGCCGCAGATGGGCTTCCAGCCCGGCCAGGGCCTCCCGGTACCCGCCGCGTAGCAGGGTGTTGTTGACAAGGATGATCTCGAAATCCGTAAAGTGTGCATGCAGGTATGCCGCCAATCGGCCGATGTACGCCAACACTTGCTCCTGCTCCGCAGGGTTGTTGACAGGGATGACAACGGATAGGAATGTCTCTTTCAATGTGCGGGTAATTTAACGAGGGTTGGCCTGAAATGCATGCTGATGGATTGCCGGCGGGACGATCATCGAAGGATGGTATTGTAGTATACTTTTTCCGATGTGCGTGCCCAGCCGGCACACTGTTCCTGGAAACGACGGTAGTTCTCGAACACCTTACGGGCGAAAGGATCCGCATCCGTTACGGAGGCGATGACTTCCTCGCTGCTGCTGCGCAACGTGTCCAGCACCTGATCCGGGAATGTACGGAATTCCACATGGTGCTCGCGGGTCAGCTTGTCCAGGTAGTGGCTGTTCTTCGTCTCGAATTCCGACAGCACCCAATGGTTCATCCGGTGCGCCGCCGTCCGGATGATGGCTTGCAAATCCGCCGGCAATGCCTCGAATTGCTGCTTGTTGGCCATCAGTTCCAATACGGATCCCGCCTCCTGCCAACCCGGCATGTAACAATACTTGGTGATTTCATGGAGCCCCAACAGGTAATCATGGTATGGACTGACCCATTCTGCCGCGTCGATGATACCACGCTCCAGTCCTGTGTACAGGTCGCCTGCGGACAGCAGTACCGGCGTGCCGCCGGCCCGCTCGAACACACGGCCACCCAAACCCGGAATCCGCATCTTCAATCCTTTCAAATCCGCAACGGATCGAATCTCCCGGTTGAACCACCCGCCTGATTGAATGCCGGTGTTGCCGCCGGGAAACGGTACCAATCCGAAATCCGCGTACAACGAGGTCCACAAGGACATGCCGTCTCCATTCATCAACCAGGCGTTCACCTGCTGTGCGTTCATGCCGAACGGTACCGAAGTGAAGAAGGTTGCTGCTGGAGACTTGCCGACCCAATAATACGCGGCTCCGCTGCCCATTTCCACCGCACCGTTTCGGACGGCGTCAAAGGTTTCCAAGGCGGGCACCATTTCCCCGCCTCCGTATACCTTGATTTCCATCCGGCCCCCCGACATCTCCTTCACCCATTCCGCAAACATCAGACATCCTTCCCCGATAACCGGGAAGTTCGGTGGCCAGGTGGTGACCATCCGCCATTGGTAGCGGCGGGAACTGATGATGCCCGGCGCTCCGGCACCACCGGTCTGTGCACCAGGTTTGCCGCCGCCGAACCGGATCATCCACGGCAGGGCGATCGTACCGGCTGCCAAACTCCTGAAAAATGTTTTTCGTTTCATATTTATTTACTCCTCCGGCTTTTTCGCCGCTAAAAAATATTTCAAAAAAAAAACGTGCAGGGTAGGGGAGGGAAAATTAAGCAAAAAACAAAAATTACCCATGACGGGACGGCTAAAGCTGTAATGATCCCACCGCAACATGATCTGCCTTTCTGTCAGGATGTCAATCTTCATGGCGACACAAAAAAATCAAGATTATATTATACTCCTCCGTAATTTTCTCAATATAAAAATATTTGAGAAAAATAATGGGATAGGGTGGGTAAGTCATGAAACAATTGCCAAGTATTTTGTACAACAATATGATTAACAGCAAGAAATGATTTTAAAACGAAAGAAAAAGATCAAATTCTTGGAAAGATCACACGCGGAATGCCGACCACCTCGGCTTATTCAAAAATGGCGAAGCGGCAGTCACAAGGAAAGGCAGACGAACTCCGCCGACATGGATATCCATCTATGTTCCTTTCAATGAGTCATGATCCTTGAAAGTAGTGAATCCCTCGGCAACATGAGGCCCAACAAGAATATCCTTGCCATAACACACTAAAATCCCAAAAGTAGTTGCTAAACCGATAAACGCAAAAAGCGGCATTCATAAACACTATAATTTATATTATGTTAAGTAAGGATTCGGAGTTACGCTGTCCGGACGTTCTTGTCCTCAAAACTTGGCAACCATACCATCCCCTGCTGTTGCTCCCGTGAAATTGCCTGGTAAATCCTATCCCGTCCCATTGCCGCTAGTTATGTAACTTTGCCCGACAAATCAAATCAACGCTCATGTCCTTGGACCATCAACGGATAAAACCCTATGCAGGCTTGGACCAGCCCAAGAAAACACAGGTTTCGGGCATGTTCAACAAGATTGCCCCGTGGTACGATTTTCTAAATCATTTGCTCTCCCTCGGCATAGACATCAAGTGGCGTAAGGACACCATCCGTCGGCTTCGCCAGCGCAACCCCTCCGTCCAGCGCTTGCTGGATGTCGCTACCGGAACCGCGGATCTCGCAATCGAGGCAGCCAGGCAACTGCCGGACACCCAGGTCACCGGTATCGACATATCCGTGGAAATGCTGGACATTGGTCGTCGCAAACTGAGAGACAAGAAACTGAGCGACCAAATAACCCTGCTGAGCGGCGACAGTGAACAGATCGGTTTTCCCGACCAATCCTTCGACGCGGTCACCGCTGCCTTTGGTGTGCGAAATTTCGAGAATCTGCGCATCGGTCTGGCGGAAATGCATCGCGTCACCAAACCCGGCGGAACCGTGGCGATCCTTGAATTCTCCCGTCCGCGTGTCTTCCCTTTCAGCCAGCTCTACCAACTTTACTTCCGATTTCTGTTGCCGGTCATCGGTAAGCTGACGTCACGGGATGATCGTGCATATCGTTATCTGTATGAATCCGTCCAGGCCTTTCCGGATGGTGAACGTATGCTGGACATTCTTCGGGAAACAGGATTCCGAAACAGCAGCGCGCATCCCTTCACCCTCGGGATCTGTACTTTGTATTTGTCCGAGAAGTGATTTTTTCCGGTGCTGTTCAAGTGACTTCCCGAATGGCGCTCCGCTTGGCCGGGATGCGCAACATTCCTCGAAGAGCTTCGTTCTTATTCCTAAAATCGGGGTTACCACTACCCTACCAAGCTTGCTGCAGATGATGCTTCCGGATTCCCGCTTCGATTTGAAAAGGCTGTTATTAGGTGTGCTGGCGGTTGGCTGCTGCCTGGTCTTTCAGCCCCAACTGGGGGCCCAAACTGCGAGAGGAAATTATAATTTCTTGGATTTCAATCAGAAGCCTTATTACTTCGGTATTACCCTTGCCTACAATGCTTCCAATTTCAAAGTGTTCCAATCCCGTGAATTCGTTCGGTCCGACAGCATAAGACTCGTCGAATCCATCAACGGGCCAGGGTTCAACCTCGGTATAGTGACGAATCTTAAAATAGGCGATTATTTCGACATCCGCTTCCTGCCTACCCTCTCCTTTGCCGAGCGCAATATCAACTATGCGCCGACGAACATCGACAGACGTCCTTTCGCCAAGCGTTTCGAATCTGTATTCGTGGAAATGCCTTTCCATGTCCGTTACAAGTCCGATCCGTACAACGACCTGCGCCTCTTCGTCCTGGCCGGCGTGAAATACGCTTTCGATGTGGCCAGTGACTCCCGGTCCAGACAAGCGGAGTCACTCGTTAAGATCGCTCCGAACGACTTTGCATTCGAAATTGGTTCCGGTATTCAGTTCTTCCTGCCGTATTTCATCTTCTCTCCGGAAATCAAATACTCCCACGGATTCAACAACATCCTCATATTCGACAAAAGCCTGGAAGAGTCCAGCATCATCGACAAGGTGCTTTCCCGCACATTCACGCTTTCCTTGCATTTCGAGGGGTGATCTGGCGTGAACCGAACATACTCGACTTTGGTCCGCAAGCGGCACAAGAAGCCCATGCCCGCATGGGACTGAAGGCACCTTCCCTAGTCACTGGGTACTCCTCATAGGACAGCATTTGAGGCTGACTCCACAAAGCTGAACTTGGTCTTTGATGGATGATTCGGACGACTCAGTCCGCCAGATACAATTCCTTCCGGATGACACCCGTTATCGAATGAAGGGAAACAAAATACCTGCCCGGTTTCCATCCTTTCATATCCACTTCATAAATAGTGTCCACCGGCAGGTTCCAAACCTGTGCCGCGTGGATTCGGTTGCCTGTCGCATCCTTGACCTCAATCTCGTCGAGATTGACACTGATGGTTTCGAAATCGATGTAACATTTCCGCTCCGCTGAATCCAGGTAGAATGTCCAACTGGATCCGTTGATCTCCAACAATTCGTCGGCACCTGTCTCAGCGACGGCTATCGAACCGGATGGAAAGAACGCTTCGGAAGATATTTGAGCATACGCCTTGCCGCACGTAATCGATCCTACGATGGCAACCGCAAGCATCCCTTTCTTTGTCGTCATAGTCAGGTGAAGTTTGTTTGTCTGACTACAAATCTATGCCATAATCAAGAATCTTTCCCTGTGGATGCAGCTTTTTTCAGGGGAATATTTCCGGTTGTTACCATATCCGGAACATTATGCTTATTTTATTTTAAATGCAGATTATTATTCTGATTGCTGCGTAATGAAGCCAGCCTGGAAACCGAATCTGCTACCCGCTGCGTACGAAGCGAAAGGAACCTGCCAGTCGAAGGAAAGGACCAGACCCGGCAGTAAGACCATGGTCCCTACGCTTCTTCCACCGTCCTGGATTCAAGGAGCTCAACCCGGATCTTCCCATTGCTTGCAGCGCTCCAGGGCCTTGAGCCATCCACGATACAGCTTGTCACGCCGCTCCGCAGGCATGTCCGGCTCGAATCTGTGCTGAGATTGCCAATTGCCCGCCAGATCATCCTTGTTCCAGAGCCCTACCGCCAACCCTGCCAGATAAGCGGCTCCCAAGGCCGTTGTTTCCAGCACCGCCGGCCGCTCGACGGAGACGGAGAGAATGTCCGCCTGGAACTGCATCAGGAAGTCGTTGGCAGCGGCGCCCCCGTCCACCCGAAGCGATTGCAAGGGTAGATTGGCGTCCTGTTGCATGGCGGTCAGTACGTCCTTGGTCTGGTAAGCTATGGATTCCAGGGTGGCCCGGATGATATGCGGAATACCGGTTCCGCGGGTAAGACCCAGCAGCCCACCTCTGGCGTACATATCCCAATGGGGGGCGCCGAGACCGGCAAAAGCAGGTACGAGGTAGACGCCGCCGGTATCCGGAACTTTTTGGGCAAAATAAGCTGAATCCGCTGCATCGTCGAGCAGTTTGATGCCGTCCCGAAGCCATTGGACAGCCGCACCGGCGATGAAGACGCTTCCCTCCAGCGCATAGTGGACCTTGCCGTCCAGCCCCCATGCTATGGTCGTCAGCAATCCGTTGCTGGATTGCACCGGCTTTTCTCCTGTATTCATCAGCATGAAGCAGCCGGTTCCGTAGGTATTCTTCGCCATGCCGTGCTGGAAACAAGCCTGTCCGAACAAAGCAGCCTGCTGGTCGCCCGCCATGCCTGCGATCGGGATGGCGGCCCCGAAAAGGCCGGCTGCGGTCTCTCCGTATACGGTACTCGACGGTTTCACATCCGGCAGCAGCTGTTCCGGAATGTCCAGGGCTTCCAGTAGCTGCCGATCCCACGACAAAGTGTTGATGTTGAACAGCATGGTTCTACTTGCATTGGAATAGTCCGTCACGTGTACCTTCCCGCCCGTCAGTTTCCACACCAGCCAGCTGTCTATGGTGCCGAACAGCAGGTTGCCACGGCCGGCTTCCTTTCTCAGGTCGGGCACCTGATCCAATATCCACTTAAGCTTGGTTCCGGAAAAGTAAGCGTCGATGACCAGTCCGGTAGCGGACCGGACGTATTCCTCCATTCCTTGTTGCTTGAGTTCATCGCAGATGTATGCCGTCCGGCGGTCCTGCCATACAATGGCTGGATGTACGGGCTCACCTGTGACCTTGTTCCAGACGACCGTGGTCTCCCGTTGGTTGGTGATGCCGATGGCGTGTATGTTTCGTACAGCAACTCCTTTTTGCCGGATGACTTCCTGTGCAACCCGCAACTGGCTGTTCCATATTTCCATCGGGTCGTGTTCCACCAAGCCAGGTGATGGATAATGCTGTGTGAACTCCTGTTGTGCCACACCATGTACCTGGCCTTGTCTGTCGAACAGTATCGCACGGGAGCTGGTGGTGCCCTGGTCCAGGGCAAGGATGTAGGATTCCATGTTGTTACCGTTGTTTGTGCTGGGCCGGATGTCCGGGAAGAAGGGGCCCGCGGTGAAGATAGGCTATCCGTCCAATTTTGACAATAGTCGCCGGGGATCTATTTGCGCGCAACGGAAATGTCCCTTCGGACAAGCGTCCAGGCCATGTAGCCCGCAGGGACGGCACGGAAGCGCTTCCTCCGTCTCCAGGATATGGGATCTGTGAGACAAGGGGCTGAAGCCAAAGGCTGGCACGGTGGAGCAGTATATCGCCGTGACAGGTGCATTGACGGCGGACGCCAGATGCAAAGGCGCGGAATCCTGGCAGTAGTTCATCACCGCGTGTTTCAGATAGGCGGCGGTCTCCGTCAGCCGCATGGTGCCGGCAAGGTTCAGAATGCCCGGATGACCGGCCGCACCTTCAATTCCGGCGCAGAGGGCTTTATCCGCAGCACTTCCTATCAGCAGGATCCGCCGGTCCCATGGAACGTGACGGATGAACTCCGCCCACCTGTCCGCCGGATAACGTTTGGTCGCCCATACCGATCCCGGTGCGACCGTTATATAGGGAGCCAGCGACCGGGCATGATCTTCCGCTTCCGCCGACGGATACACCTTGGGGTGAAAGAACCGGTCGTCTGTAAATGGCTCGATCAGCGACAAATTGCGCCCAACTTCATGCCAAGGCTCGCCGACCGCTTCGTTCATACCGATCCGGTGTCGTATGCGGTCATGAAAAAACCGGGATGCCGGATTCTTGTCGAACCCCACCGTACGGCCCGCACCGGAGAGTACGGTCAACATACCGGTGAACAGAAATCGCTGGAGGTTGATGACCACATCGTACCTTTCCGCTCGGATACGAGTGACAAGAGAAAGGAATTGGGAAAAGCGCGGCGCTGTTTTGTCCAGCAAAAGCACTTGACGGACCTTCGGATGGCCTTCCAGCACCTGTTCCGCTCCCTTGCGTACCAACAGGTCGATTGATATGCCGGGAAATTGATACCCCAGTTTTTCCACCAAGGCCGTTGCCAGGACGACATCCCCAAGGAAAGCGGTTTGGATCAGCAGGGCCTTACGCATAAAAAAATGCTCCAATGCAGATACATTGGAGCTGAATTCAAAGTTATGAAAAATTACCTACTTTGCAAAAATACTAAAACCCGGGAATGTTCTCCCTACACGGAAAAACTTTCTCCACAGCCGCATGTGCGGGCTGCATTGGGGTTGTTGAAGTAAAATCCCTTCCCGTTCAAGCCGCCTGAGAATTCCAGCGTGGAGTTGAAAAGGTAAAGAAAACTCTTCAGATCGGTCACGATCTTCATGCCGTTGTCCTCGAACACCTGGTCGTTCGCCTGCTGCTCGTTGTCGAAATCCATGGAATAGGACAATCCAGAACAGCCGCCGCTGGTGACACTCACACGGATGAAATATTCGTTGCCAATGGCTTTTGCCCGCTTGATTTCCTCAATCTGGGACTTGGCGCTATCCGCTACAAACAACATATACGAATCTGTTTTGATCAGGCGGAGAGCTCCTTGGCAGATGCCTGGTCCGCCGTCTCGTTCTTTTGCCGATAGTCCGCTATCGCGGCTTTGATGGCGTCTTCCGCCAATACCGAACAGTGGATCTTCACCGGCGGCAATGCCAACTCTTCCACAATGTCCATATTGTCGATCTGCATGGCCTCATCGATGCGTTTGCCTTTCAGCCATTCGGTCGCCAGCGAGGAGGATGCGATGGCTGAGCCGCAGCCGAAGGTCTTGAACTTGGCATCCTGGATGACCCCCGTATTTTCGTCCACTTCTATCTGGAGCCGCATCACGTCCCCGCATTCCGGCGCGCCGACCAGACCGGTACCAACGTTCTTCTTGCTCTTGTCCAGCGTACCTACGTTGCGCGGATTCTTGAAATGTTCCAATACTTTTTCAGAGTAAGCCATATCGAAAGATTTTTTGTTGAAAGTGAGGATTCTTGTTGTCAAATGAAGTGGCCGTCCAGGACCTGGGTTAATGTTCTGACCATTCGACCTGGCTGAGATCGACACCTTCCTTGTACATTTCCCAGATCGGACTTAGCTCCCGCATATGATTTACGCCGTTTGAAACAGCCTGGATGGCGTAGGCCACATCTTCTTCCGTCGTGAACCGTCCCAGGCTGAACCGAAGGGATGAATGTGCCAGGTCGTCCCCCAAACCCAATGCTACCAACACATAGGATGGCTCCAGGGATGCGGAGGTACAGGCGGATCCCGACGAAAGGGCGATCTCCTGATTGAATGTCATCATGAGGCCCTCCCCTTCCACATGTTTGAACGAAAGGTTGGTGACGTGCGGCATCCTGCTGTCCGGGTCACCGTTCACATACACTTCCTCCAGCTGCATCAGTTGGCGCTCCAGATAATCCCGCATCCCGCTCAACCGGGCGGCATCCTGTTCCATCTCCTGCATGGCAAGCTCGGCCGCTTTCCCGAATCCCACTATTCCCGGTACGTTCAACGTACCGGAACGCATTCCCCGCTCATGACCGCCTCCGTCCATCTGGGCCGTCACCTTGACCCGCGGACTCTTGCGGCTCACATACAAGGCACCCACACCTTTCGGGCCGTACATCTTGTGGGCGGTGAAGGCCATCAGATGTACGCCGACCTCACGCGGGTGTGTCCTGATTTTGCCGACCGCCTGCGTTGCGTCGCTGAAGAACAGGACTCCCTTCCGGGCACAAATGTCTCCTATCTCCTTCATCCGCTGGATGACCCCGGTCTCGTTGTTCGCCCACATGATGGAAACCAGGACGGTCTCGGCCGTGATGGCGGCTTCCAGTTCCTCCAGATTGACCATGCCGAGACGATCGACCTCAAGGTAAGTGATACGCGCACCTTGCTTCTCCAACCTGCTGCAGGTATCCAGCACCGCCTTGTGCTCGGTCCGGGTGGTTATGATATGGTTGCCCTTGCCGGCATACATCTCGTATACGCCCTTGATGGCCAGGTTGTCACTCTCGGTCGCGCCGGAGGTGAAAATGATTTCCTTGGGATCGGCCTGCAAAAGCCGGGCAAGCTGCTCCCGCGCATAATCGACCGCTTCTTCCGCTTCCCAACCGTAGGGATGACTTCGGCTGGCCGCATTTCCATGATGCTCATAAAAATACGGAACCATTGCCTCCACAACCCTTGGGTCGCAAGGTGTGGTGGAGTTGTTGTCCAGGTAAATTTTCCTCGCTGCCATGACCTTGTCTTTTATATTTATTTAGATTTATTCTAATCGCAAAGATAAACACAATCGAAGGGAAATGGTTCTTGACGTCGGTTTTTTTTAATGCGCTGCCAAGTTCCTCATCGGCGCGTCCGCTGCCGCTGCAAGTCCATTCACTCCGGTTCCAGAGATCACCCCGTCATCCGCCCGACAATAGGCTGCCTCTTGTCTTCGTTTCCACTTCATACAGGTCTTCCCGCTGCGTTGCTTTTTTTGTTCCGGGGCTAACTTTTCCGGTGTACGGAACATTATCTTAACGGATAGTAAAATACTGACATCATGATCGACCTCCCCTTCCGTGCGGTTTGCCGGCCCTCCGGCGCTCCCCTCCGCTGCCTGGCCGTCGCGTTGCTGCTGCCTGCCCTTTTCCTCGCTGCCACCGCCGATGTGCCAGCGCCTTCCTATTCGGCGGCACCCTCCCCTACCCTGCCACCCCAGACCATGCATGATACCCTTCCCACTGCTGCCGCGCTGCTCGCGGCATGGCACAGCATCGACTCCCTGGTGGCGGCCGGGTTCCCTTCCGCCGCCCTGGCTTCCACGGAAGTGCTGCT
The DNA here is from genome assembly GCA_041163745.1 of Bacteroidota bacterium. Taxonomy (GTDB): domain Bacteria; phylum Bacteroidota; class Bacteroidia; order Chitinophagales; family Saprospiraceae; genus UBA6168. The sequence continues at coordinate 35,049 of JBEAQU010000024.1, read as the reverse complement.
GTCGACCGCCCGGGAACAGAACTTGGCGGACCATCTGGTGAAGGCGTTGGTCTACCGAAACAAGCTTCGGATGGAAATAGCAGAGTATACCTTGCCGGATGCCATCTCCGACTTCGAATCGGAACTGGCGCACGCCCATGGCCCCTTGCAGGACATCCTCCGGTCCATGCTGGCGGAATGCTACATGGATTTCCTGCATGCCAATCGGTGGAAAATGGCGGACCGCACCGGTCCGACGGAGCCGGATTCCCCGGATATCGATACCTGGACGACCGCCCAGCTCGCCGCCAAGGTTAGGACGATCTTGTGGGAATCCGTCCGATCCGACGACAACCGCAGCATACCCTTGTCCGATTTCCACTTGCTGCTGCAGGATGCGGAAAGGAAAACGGCTCATTTGCGCCCCACCTTGTATGATTTTCTGATGGATAGGGCGCTTTTCCTGCTGCAGGAAAACCGATTCCTGCTTTTCCCTTCCGATGACGCCCCCGCTTTCCTACGGGTCGATTCCCTGCTGTTCGCGCCCGCAGACCGGTTCGTCGATTGGAAAATCCCGTCCTCGCCGGGCGGAGCCGACGGCTATGCCACCATACTGACGCTTTATCAAATGTGGCTGACCTTCCACCGGCAAGATACGGCCATACAGTCGGACATCGACCTGCATCGGCTTTTCTTCGCCTCGGAAGTCAGTGCCTCGGGCCAGCAGGACCGCTCCTTGCTGCTCGCCCTGCAGGCATTGGCAGAACAGACAGGCCGACATCCTGCGGCAGCGGAAATTTTGTTCCGCCTGGGAGACCAGTATGCCCGGATGGCGGAACAATTCGTTCCGCTGCCGCCGGAACTGGATTCCCTTCCGCCGGATCCGACCAAATGGTACAACCGGACAGCCCGCGATGTTTTCCGAAACGGGATGGTCCATTTTCCGAATTCCCAGTTCTTTGACCTGTCGGCGCAACGAATCCGAAAGCTCGAGGCCGCTTCCTTCACGCTGACGGTGCCTGCGGGAACCGCCCCCGACCAGCCTTTCCTGGCCGGCCTCCAATACCGGAACCTGCAAGGTCTTCAAATCCGGGTCGTTCGGCTCGACCACCGACAATACACCGCCTGGGAAAGGATGCTGGTCGACCCGGATTCTCTCTCGCAGGCGATTGCCGCCCTTGATGGATACGCCACGATCCAGGAATGGCGAATTTCCCTTCCGGACGACGGAGACTTGCATCGCCATCAGTCCGAATTCGCCATGCCCGCGCTAGACTGCGGTTATTACATGATGGTCGCCCTGGGTATTTCCTCCCAAGGAAATCCTTCTTCCGCCGAGCCCCAAGCGCTCGCCGCTTTTCAGGTTTCCCGATGGGGGGCCTTCCACCAAACGGACCTTAACGGTCCGTCAACCCTGGTCGTTTTCGATCGGATGTCCGGCAAACCGCAGGCCGGGGTCACCGTCACCTTGTGGCAAAGACCCCAATTGGAATGGCCCCGGCGTGCTTCCACCCAACTGAATAGGCTGGAAGAAAAGGTGACGGACCGCAATGGTATGGTCCTGCTGGGAAATCATGAGGAAGGCTACCGTTCCTATGAGGTGTCGCTGGCGAAGGGAAAGGACACGTTCCATATCCAGCATGCATTCCATGAGCATGCCCGACCGGCGGTAAGCGAAAGGACGCGGCAATCGGTACAATTCTTCCTCGACAGGGCCATCTATCGACCGGGCCAGCCGGTTCATTTCAAGATCCTATGTATGGCGCATGATGCCAGCAGAAAACCTTCGCTGCTGACGGGAAAATCTGTCACCGTGTCCCTGTACGATGCCAATGGAAAGACTGTCGACAAAATTTCCTTGCGGACAAATTCGTTCGGATCCGCCCAAGGATCCTTCGTCCTTCCGGCCACCATGCGAACAGGCTCGGTTCACCTCGGTTCCAACCTCGTGGTCCAACGGTTTCCTTTCCAGGTGGAGGAATACAAAAGGCCTCGTTTCGAAATTTCCCTGCAACCGGAGGCAAGGCCACGGGTTGTCGGGGATTCCGTCCGGATCCGCTTGCAAGCGGCCGCCCTCTCCGGTGCGAACCTGCCGGATGCCACCGTTCAATGGTCGGTCGAGCGGACCGCCAGGTTTCCTTTTGTCCCGGATTGGATGCGTTCCTACGTAAAGGTACGATACCAGTCCTCCTCGACCACCATTGCCGCCGGCACCGGGACAACCGGTCCGGACGGCTTCTACGACCTGTCATTCCCGGCGGATCCGGATGCACGCTTCCACTCTGCCGACCAACCGGTTTATCATTATGTCGTCTCCGTGGTCGTCACAGACCTGACCGGGGAATCACGGCAGGCGGAATCCCGCATCTCGGTCGGCTACCGACCAATGGACCTGCGCTTGTCCGTCAATGGCCGTGCGCCGGAACAAGGGGTCTGGCCGTCAGCGCAAGGATTCCGTTTGGACGTGTCGGCCGCCAACCTGAATGGAGATCCTGTCGCAGCCTCGGGGAACGTCCGATTGGAACGCCTTCATACGCCCGAGCACCCTTTACTGACCCGAAACTGGCCTGTCCCTGACCGCCGAACTATGGACGAAGCCTTCTTTGTACGGAATTTTCCGCATCTGCCATGGGCCTTTGAAGACCAGCCGGAACAGTGGAAAGTCGAAAAATTGGTCTATGAAGGGGATTTCAACCGGTCGGCCGACGGACAGGCCTTCTTCTCCCACCATCCGGACCTGCCCGATGGTTGGTACAAGGCAACCATCACCGCAACGGCTCCCGGTGGCGAGCAGATCGAACATATTCAATTTTTCCAAGTTTTTCTGCCCGCCGGCAAACCGGTTCCGATACACGCCATCCTATCCTACGAACTGATGCCCGGGAAAGCAGGCCCGCAGACTTTCCTGCCCGGACAATCCGCCGCTGTCCGCCTGGCTTCCTTCAGGAAATCGACGGTTCCCGTATGGCTTGAAATCGTAAGGCCCAACCAGGCGGTCGAGCGGAAATGGATCGAGGTGAAAGGGGCTTGGACGGAATTCATCCCCATCAGGGAATCCGATCGGGGAAATGTCCATTGTCGCGTTTCCTTCGCCGGCAAAGGCTTCGCCTGGACAGTCAGCCGGCAATTCACGGTGCCGTGGGATAACAAGGAATTGAACCTGCAGGTCCAGTCGTTCCGGGACAAAACGCTGCCGGGCTCGGAAGCGGAATGGATACTGACGGTCAAAGGGCAGGCCGGTGCGGCGGTCACGGCGGAACTGGCGGCGACCATGTACGATGCGGCGCTCGACGCGTTCGCCTCCAACCAGTGGAGACTTTCGCCATGGCCTACTTACCGTTCCGCTTTACAATGTCATCCGCAAGGCTTCGAATTCAATGACCGGCAGGGACTGACCAGAACCGGCTGGCAAGAGGAGACGGGATATTTGTTCGACGGACCACCGGTCCAAAGGTATGTCAGCCTGAACTGGTTCGATTGGGAAAGGGGCCGGCGACATGCCTTCCGGTTGTTCAATGCCGACGGACTGGATGCTGTTCCGATGGTCGGTATGAAAGCAGGAAATAATGCCCCCGCGAAAGAACGGGAGCAGACGGCGGATGCATCGACACCGGCAGCAGAGCAGACCTGGCCGGAACCCATGCATGTCGCACCGGTGGTCAGGAGCGATTTCGGGGAGACCGTATTTTTCTTCCCGCAGCTGCAGACCGATTCGGCCGGAGACATCCGGATCCGTTTCCGTAACAAAGATGCCCTCACCCGTTGGAAAATCCTGTTGTTGGCCCACACGGAAAGCTTGGAGACGGCACAGCTGGAGAAAAGCCTGCAGACCCAACTGCCGCTGATGGTGATACCTTCCCCTCCCCGTTTTTTCCGGGAGTTCGACCGCATGGTCTTTCCGGCCAAGGTAGTCAATCTCTCGGATGTGCCCGTCGCCGGCCGGGTACGGCTGGACCTCGCCAACGGGTTGACAGGGGCCGCGCTTTCCTTTGAAGATCTGTCCGGGGAAGACCGGGAAAAATTCTTCGAACTGTTGCCCGGCGCCGCTGTCGGCATCACTTGGGACCTTAATATTCCCGACGCTTCGACCGTGGCGCTTCTCGAACATACGGTCCTGGCCGAAACGGAAACCCATCAGGATGCGGAAAGGGGCTTGACGCCTGTATTGAGCAATTTGGAGTTGGTGACGGAAACATTGCCGCTTCCGGTCAGGGAATCGGACACCAAGTCTTTCCGCTTCCATTCCCTGATACAGGACACCTCGTCCACCCTGCGGCACCAAGGGCTTGTCGTCGAGTTCACGTCCCATCCTGTTTGGCTTGCGCTGCAGGCCTTACCATTCTCCATGCTGCAGACGGATGATAGCAACGCGAACCTTTTCACCCGTTATTATGCCAATGCAACGGCAAGCATGCTGGTGCGGCAGTTTCCGACGGTCCGGAAGGTCCTGCAAATCTGGCGGGATTTTCCCGATGCCGCACCCACCGGCCAATTGTCGAATCATCCGGATCTGAAATCCGCACTGCTCGCCGAAACCCCCTGGGTCTGGGATGCACGCAGCGAAGAACAGCAGTTGCGGGACCTGGCCATCCTGCTGGACGAACAAACGGTCGCACAACAGACGGAGGGGCTGCTGGCCTCACTCCTGGGACGGCAAGCTGCTTCCGGTGCCTGGCCCTGGTTTCCGGGCGGTCCGGATTCCTGGGTGGTGACCGCCGAAATCCTGGAAGGATTCGGACAGCTGATGCGGCGTGGGGTGCTGGACAGCGAAAGTCGCGAATCTTTGGCGCAGATGGTTGCCAAGGCGGTTGCCTATGGTGACGCCGCGTTGCTGGACCGATACGAACGACTGGAAAAGTCGGTCAGGGAAGGTCGGTCCCGGTTTGAAGACGACCACCTTGATGCCCGGGTCATCCATCACTTGTACGTCCGGTCGTTCTTCCTGCCCGGGAATGGTAAGGTGGACCGTGCTCCGACGGACAGGACGCCGATGATACCGCTGGAAGGAAAGTCGGGTGTCGCCTGGAAATATTACCTGGAACAGGTCCGGCGTTATTGGCTGGGGAAAGGCCTCTACCGGGAAGGAATGGCTGCCTTGGTGTTACACCGTTCCGGAGATGCGGATGGCGCCGGACGGATCGTACAATCCTTGCGAGACCGTGCCATCCGGGATCCCGAATGGGGGATGTACTGGAAAATTTCGGCAGGCTGGTCGTGGTTCCAATCCCCGGTGGAGCTCCAGGCTATGTTGATGGAGCTTTTCCAGGAGGTTGCGCAGGATGAGCGGGCGGCGTATGAAATGATGGTCTGGTTGCTGAAACAGAAACAAACCCACCGCTGGGAAAACAGCAAGGCGACCATCCACGCGGTGGATGCCATCCTGACAGCGGGCGGTGAACCCGCCCTGATGGGCAGACCCGTCGAATTGACGATCGGCGGGGAAAAACCCTCCCTCACGGCCATACGGCATAACGAGGGCCTGCGCACACAGTCATTCGGTTCGGTTACGGCCGGTAGCGGTTATTTCAGCTACCGTATTCCCGGGCCGGACATACACGCGGACATGGGCCTCGTACAGGTGTCAAACCCGAACCCGACCCTTGCCTGGGGCGCCTTGTATTGGCAATATTTTGAGGAACTCAATCGTATCGATGCCTTCGATGACACCCCCCTGCGTTTGCAAAAATCACTTTTTCGCGTCATACCCTCCGACAGTGGGGAGGTGCTGGTGCCGCTTTTGGCCGGGGATTCCTTGTCTGTCGGTGAAAAAGTCCAGGTTCGCCTGGTAATTCGGTCCGACCGTGACATGGAGTTCGTACATCTCAAGGATATGCGGGCGGCTGCTTTCGAGCCGCTGCAAACCCGCAGTGCCTATCATTGGTCGGGAGGGCTTGGATGGTATGAATCCATCCGTGACACGGCCAACAATTTTTATTTCGACCGCTTGCCGAAGGGGACCCATGTGCTGTCGTATCCCTTGCGTGTCACCTTCCGCGGCAATTTTTCCAATGGTATCGCCAGGATACAATCCATGTATGCACCGGAATTCTCCTCCCATTCGGGAGGGATGGAAATCAGGGTGCAATAGGATGGGTGTGATTCCGGCATACAAAGAGACGCAACGTCTCGGACGATGCGTCTTTTCTTACCTGGTGTTGGGCGGACACCGAGGCTCACTGGGTTTTTCCATGTACGATGTTGAGGATGGAGACCAGGACGGGTGCCATTTGTTCTATATCGGAACGGGTTGGCATATACAGCTCCAGGAACATGGTTTCGGCGCTCAATTGGTCGTTTTGGTAGATGCTGACACCGGGCCTGCCTTCCAGCACTTGCAGGCGGATACCAGGAAACTCACCCGGTTGGGTGTCCGGAATCAGCATGATGGAGCCATCCGACGGGTTGATGTGCTTCAGGTTGACCACGGTGCGGACGGTTCCGTCCGGCAGTTCGTTTTGGATGGTCAGCGTGAAGTCGTCATCGATGCGGGTGGAAACCTTTCCAAGTCCGGGCATTTTGCCAGCTGCCTGGTCGTACAGCCGCTGGATTTTTTCAAGGGACCGGCGGGAGCGTCCGATGTAATCCGTTTCTTCCATGGCCTGGCTGGCAGCCAGCTGGCTGCCGGAAAGCGTGGGCGACGCTTCGGGAAGTCCGGTTGCGGTGGCGTCGGCGGCCGGGCTTCCGTCTTGTTGGCAAGCTGCCATAATCAGAACCAGGCAGCAACTGGGCAGGAAAAATTTAGACATGTTCACTAAGATTTTTTTGATAGGACGAGTTGATGGTACAAGTTAGTGTTGGTGTTCGATCGTCGGCCAAGCGCAAAGGCACGTGTGGCCTGTCTGCGAATCCGGCAATCAGTAGCGAAATACGGTCAGCGAATCGTCATTCCGGGCCAGGACCACGATACGTGTTCCGTCGGAGAGTTCAAGCCGGATCATGTCACGGACGACGCCCAGCGCCCAGAATCCGCTTTCTTTTCCCTCCATGGGCGTGAATCCGCCCGTGCCGTCGCCAAGGAGCAGCAGTCCGTTGCCGGCATCTATACGGCCTGTTTCGACTTCCGGTGAGTTGGAATTGCCGGCCAGCAGGATATCGAGCGTTCCATCCCCGTTGAAATCGTCTGCCAGGAGCGCGTTAACGGGCGCCACCTGCGCCTGGATGGGCAATGGGACGAGCCTGAAAGTTCCCTTGTCGTTTTCGAAATAGGTGGATGCGAACGTGTTGGCACGGAATTGTTGGGCGGTTGACAATTGCGTGTTTGAAAAGACTTCCTCAAGGGTTGCTTGTCCATAGGCCCGGTGACGCACGAATTTTTTCTTTAGCGGTGGTAGTTGTTTGATCAGATTGTCCCGTAAGGGCAAGGGATATACGGCCCCCTGATTGTGGTAGGCCAGGATGGGATCGAGACTTCCGTTTCCGTCGAAATCCTTGGCGAAAAGCTGCAGCGGTTCGTCGGGATGTGCCTCCAGCCGACAGTTGAGGCCGAGATTCCCGGCGACCAGGTCGAGGTCGCCATCCTGGTCGAAATCTTCCGCCAGAATGCAATTCCACCAGCCCTGGGTATCGGAAAGCCCGAAGTCCGCCGTCGCATCCGTCAACCGGCCGTCCTTCCAACGGAATACCGTGATCGGCATCCATTCACCTGCCAATACGAGCTCCTCTCGTCCGTCTCCGTCGAGGTCGGCCCAACAACTCTCGTTGATCATGCCACCTTGCCGAAGGGCAGGTGCTACGTCCGAACAAATGTCCTTGAACTTGCCGCCGTCCTGCTCCAGCAGATAGGAGACAGGGGGCTCCGGATAACGACCGGGCGTCACCAGGCCGCCTCGGAAAAGGTCCGGGTCTCCGTCTCCGTCCATGTCTGTCGAGCTCACACAGCCCCCGCTGCTGTTGATGACTGGCAAGACCTGTTCTCCTGCGCGCAGGAATCCACCAGCTCCGTCGTTCAGATACAAGCGGTCCTGGTAGTTCGAAGACCCGGCATCGTAACTGTTGCCTCCGCTGACCACATACAGGTCGAGATCGCCGTCTCCGTCGGCATCTAGGAAAGTGGCGCCCAGATCCTCATAGGTCGCATCCGGCGCCCAAGTGTCATCGCCGACCTGCCGGAAGGTGCTGTTCTGCTGCTGCAGGAACAAGGCACCGGCCTGGCCTCTGGCACCACCGAAATACAGGTCTTCCCTTCCGTCTCGGTTCACATCCCCCTTTGCCAGACAAGGCCCTCGGTCGGAGAACTTATGGGGCAACAAGCGCTCCCGGTTGAAGTCGATGAAATCATCCTCCCGATGCAGGAAGGCCAACCCCGGTACGTCCGTCCGGGTGAAAAGGGGCTGGCTGTCAGCCTTTGGTTCCGGCGAGGGGCCGGGCCGCGCATCACCGATGCGGACGGTCAGCCGCTGGCCGGCCGGCACATCCGTGAGGGTCTGTACCAGGTTGCCGGTCGGCCAGCGTACCTCCACGCGGTCCGCCACGGTGCGGCGGCCCAAACCGAAGTGCAGCACGGTGCTGGAGGAAGAGAAGAAACCTCGCACAGGTGTCAGCTCCTGGTATTGCATGTCCGAACCGCAATACACCCTTACCTTGGCCCCCACCCCTTGTGTGTTGCCGGCCGAACCCTCGAGCTTGACTTGCAGCCATTGATTTTCCTGCCGGTCGGCTGTCCTGTTCTCATACAGCAAGACGTTTCCGTGTATCTGGTTGACGACCACCTCGAGGTCTCCATCGTTGTCCAGGTCTGCAAAGGCACTGCCGTTGGCATAGGACCGCTCGACGAGCCCCCAATCGTCGCTCACTTTTTCAAACTGCCATCCGTTGATGTTCCGGAACATGTAGTTCTGCAACGGTGTGGATGGAATCAGCCGCAGGTATTCGTCGATGGACTGGAAGCGGGCGGTGGACACACCGCCTGACTGCATGATGGAATCCACGGTGTAATTCAGGTAGTCGAGGTTGGATATGTCTCGACGGTATCCATTGGTGATGTACAAGTCTTTGCGACCGTCGTTGTCGAAATCCGCCAGCAACGGACTCCAGCTCCAGTCGGTATTGGAAACCCCGGCCAGTTCGCCGATGTCCATGAAGGGAGCGCCGTGCTCATCCGGGGCTGCCCCAGTGTTGAGCTGCAGGACGTTCCGCATGAGCTGGTGGCCGTAGTGGAACCGGACCAGGTTGTTGTAGCGTTCCAGCAACATCGTCGTCATCAACTCCTTCTGTCGCTGGTTGTCCTCCGCGATCATGTCCAGCCCGATGAGGTCGACCAGGCCGTCATTGTTGAGGTCGGCAATGTCCACACCCATGGTATGGTTGCTCAAATGCCGGAAGTAACGGTCCGTTTGGTTGGAGAAACCACCTTTCCGGTCGTTTATGTAGACGATGTCCGGCTCGATGTAGTCATTGGCCACGAACAGGTCGGGATATCCGTCCCGGTTGAAATCGGTTACCGTGGCACTGAGCCCCCACGCCCGGTTGCGGATGCCTGCGGCACCGCTGACTTCCGTGAAGTGTCCGTCACCTTCGTTCCGGAAAAGCTTGTCGGATTCCCATTCGTCCCGCGGATCCGCGATCCGGATGTAATCGTTGCCTTCCTGCCGGGCCGTGATCTTGTTGACCTCCTTGAAGCTGACCGGATGGTTCAGCAGATAAAGGTCGAGGTCGCCGTCCAGGTCATAGTCGAAAAAATTGGCATGGTTTGAAGCGGACCGGTTGTCCAGTCCGTAGGCTGCACCCTGCTCGGAAAACGTCAGGTCGCCGTTGTTGACGTAAAGCAGGTTGGCACGCTCTGCTGTGGCTTGCATCCCCGACCGGCAGACATACAGGTCTGGCCACCCGTCGCTGTTGATGTCCACAACGGTCACACCGGTCTTGATACCTTCCGCCGCCCCCACCCCTGCGCGGTCCGTTATGTCCTCGAATACCAAACCTCCCTTGTTGAGAAAGAGCCGGTTGGGTTCCTGCGTGGCGCTGAAATAAAGGTCTGGCAGGCCATCCTTGTTCACATCCAGGACCGCAACGCCGCCACCATTGTACAAATAGCTGTTTATCAGAATGTTGTTATCAAAACTTTCGGTAATCTGGTTGGAAAATACCAATCCGGATACCTCGGATGCCACCAATTTGAAACGGGTCGTATCGGTATCGACTGCGGAGGCGGTCTTCTGACTCTCGCCCGGCTTGCAGCGGACATGCGAAATAACGCTGAGCAGGACAGCGGCGGAGATTGCCGCTGCTGCGGCCATTGGAAAAGAGTGTCGGGATATCATCGTGGCTTGTTGTTTGTGTTTTCACCCGTATCTTGCCGGATGAGCCGAGATGCTCACAATTCCATTTATTGAAAGCTGTATACGGAAAATGTCCCGCTTTGTTCGACACCACTGCCATGCTGCGTTGCTGCTGTCACAGCAGTCGACAGGAGGAGGTCCGCGCCATGTTAAGTCTGTGTAAATTGTGACCAAGCTTCAGCGGCCGGTTTTGCCAATCCGTGGCGCCGGGGTACCTTTATCCGCAGAGTTGTCGCAAAAAGAACAAGTATGGAGTTTTCCAATGTTGTGATGTGGGCGGGTTTCATGCTGGCCGCCTATTCCGTGGTCGGGAATGATGTGATCCAGACGTTGGGAACTTTTCTTACTTCCAATGAGAAACGGTTGCCCTGGTATGTGCTTTGGTTGTATGCCTCTGTCATCCTATCCGCCGTCCTCGTCATCGGTTATCTCCAGAACGATATCTCCTACGGCCGGCTGGCAAAGTTCGAACCGCCCGAACATTACGATTGGTACTACCTGCTTCCGCCGATCATCCTGCTGTTGATCACCCGGATCGGCATACCGGTGAGTACGACCTTCATGATCCTGACTTTGTTCTCCCTTTCCAAGGTGCCCACGGAAGCGTCCGAACTCGTCGGCAGCGTTTTCAACAAGGATCAGGTCCTGGGTGGAATGGTGCAGAAATCCATCATGGGTTACCTGATTGCCTTCATCCTGGGGTTGTCCATTTACTCGGCTGTGAGCCGCTCCGTTGAAAAACGTTTCATCGAGTCGACGCCCGACCGCAACAGATACCTTGTCTGGACGGTACTGCAGTGGTTCTCCACCGGCTGGTTGTGGTCTCAATGGTTGGTGCAGGACCTGGCCAACATCTACATCTACCTGAACGCAGGCAAACAACTCAACCACTCGGATTTTCTGACCTCACTTTTCGTCATCCTTTCCTTGCTGGGCTTCATCTTCTACACGAAAGGTGGCGCCATCCAGGATGTTGTCCGTAAGAAAACGAATACGGCGGACATCCGTTCGGCTACGATCATTGATTTCCTTTATGGTCTGGTGCTGTATGTCTTCAAAGATGATTATTTTGGTCTTTGGGGCGGCAAGCTTCCGATGAGCACGACTTGGGTCTTCGTAGGATTGCTGGCGGGTCGGGAGATTGCCATCCGGTTCATGTTGGCTGGGCGTGTCTCCAAAAAAATCCAACGGATGGTCTTTGCCGACTTAGGAAAGATCTTCCTGGGATTGGTCATCAGTATCCTGTTGGTTTATTTCATCAAGATATTGGGCAGCTAGCAGCAACGACATTCCGCTGTCGGCGGCTGCCGTTGCATTCGTCATGCATTGCCGGTCATGTTGCAAGCCATACGATCCGAAAGGACTCCAACCTAAATTCCATCGATATGAAAATCCTTTTTGCAACGGACTTTTCGGATGCCTCGAACCATGCTTTTCGATACTGCCTTGGTTTTGCGGAATTTCTGTCCGCAGATATACAGGTTCTTCATGTCTACCGGCCGCTGAATGTCCGTGGCCACCATTCGCCTAACCTGATGGAGGATATGTTGAAGGACCACGATCTGGATTTGCTGGAGGAGTTTCGGGCGGGGACAGCCGGCCTACGATCCATGATATCGGAAGCGGGACTGGAGTCCATGCCCGTCACCTTCGTATTGGAGAAGGGTGATGCGGTTGATATCATCTGCAGGCAGGCGGCCTCCTTGGATGCCGGGCTGGTCGTCCTGGGGACCAAGGGTGCCGGCTTTGTAAAGGAAATTTTCATGGGAAGTGTGGCGGCGGAAGTGTTGGAACAAGCACCTTGTCCCGTGTTGGTCGTGCCGGAAGCTGCGGTTTTTGACGGTCGCATCGATACGATGGCCGTCACGACGGACTATACCGGGGAGGATGCGGCGGCCGTCCGGCTGGCCGCCGATTGGGCGAACCGGCTGCAGGCGCATTTGCATTGCGTGCATGTGGACAGCACCCACACGGAGGAAATTTCCCACGAAATGGATCGTTTCCGGAAATATTTCGAAGGTTCCCGCCAGATAACCTTTCATGTTCTGGATGAATTCGACATGCAGAAGGCACTGGTCGCTTTTGCTGTCGACCGGCAGGTGGACCTGCTTGTCATGGTCGCACATCAACGCAACTTTTTCAGGGAATTGTTCCGTTACAGCCATGCCAAATCGATGTCCTACCACCGGAACATACCGCTGCTGGTATTTCACCCTTCCGATCTGTAGCTCCTGCGCGCCCATTCCATCGCTCCTTTGATGTCGGCTTTCCGCCTTCGGCCGGTTGCCCGAATGCAAGCGGCACAGCTGCCTGCTTCCCGATTGCCACTCCTATCGCCGGCGTCTTGGCATTCGCCGTTCCAACTTGTATTTTTGGATGGCTTCGAAGGCCTGTTTTTTCGACAAACAATTTTTTGGCGTTTTTTTTGTATTAAAACAAATGAACCTATGTAAGCAAATCACTACAAACATATATTGAGAAATGCGAGCGAAGAAACTTGTTAGGACGGCGCTGATTCTGCTGATGTTCACTACCCAGGACCCCTTGTTCGCCCAGTATTTCGAGGTCGGGGCATCCGTAGGCGGATCAAACTACCTGGGAGAGTTGAGCGACCAACAATGGAAAATTTCGGGAACACACGGCGCGTTCGGCGTCTTCGGCAGATATAATGCCAACCGTTTTCTCTCCTTTCGCACCGGATTGGTCCGAGCGGTTGTGTCTGGATCTGATGAGCATAGCCGTCGGACGACCAATGTGGAGCGGAACCTGAATTTCCGGTCGAATCTGATGGAATTGTCGTTGATCGGGGAAATCAACCTGTCTCCTTACAATGTTCGGGCTTACAAAACGGCGGTTCCCTACCTGTTCGCCGGTGTGGCAGGATTTCATTTCCATCCGCAGGCGCAGATGAGGGGTGCTTGGTACGACTTGCGCCCAGCCCGGACGGAAGGGGTCCTTTACCGACAGTTCGCATTTTCGGTTCCTTTCGGATTCGGCTTGAAATTCAGCCTGAGTGAGAAGGTGAACCTGGGCCTGGAACTGGGTGTCAGGAAGACATTTACGGACCGACTGGATGATGTCAGCGAAAGTTACCCGGATGTCATGGCCATACGGTCGACCGACCCGCTCGCTGCCGCCTTGTCTTACCGTACGCCGGAGCTGACCGGCACGTTCGGGGAAAATCCTTATGGGCTTCCCCGGGGAGACGCGTCCAATACGGATTGGTATATGATGGGTGCCCTGCACGTCTCCGTCAACCTGACGGACAAGTTCGGTCTGGACTTCGACCCGCGTTACGAACCCTTCAAGAAGAAGCCTGTCAAGCGTAGGCGCACCGCGGATTCCCAGGAAGTCAAGCGGTTCTGACGGATCTTCAACGTGTGGAGTCCGGCCCTTGGTCTCCAGCGAAACTTCCGAACAGCGTCACAAGCTTTTTTCTGCGGAATTCGAAAATGTTCCGTACTTCCTTCCCCACCAGCACCTTCTCCATGAAGATGCCAAGCATGCCGAGGGGAAGTCTGTAGTCCACAATGTCCGTCATTTCGACACCCCCTTCTATGGTCCGGAAGTGATGCTGGTGATGCCAAATGCTATAGGGTCCCAGCCGCTGTTCATCTACGAAATATTGCATTTCCCGCACGTGGGTTATTTCCGTCACCCACCTGACAGGTATGCCCCAGAGCGGTCTTACGTGATATTCAATGAATATTCCAGGGTACATTTCTTCCGGCAATGGAGTTACCGGGATGAGGTTGAGCTCCCGCGGCGTGATGACGGCCAGGTTCTTGGGGGAGGAGAAGAAAGCCCAGGCTTGCTCGAGGCTGATGGGCAGTCGCTGGACAGTGGTCAGTCGGTGCATGGCGCGAAGTTTCGCTCAGAACAGCAGGCGCAGGAAAAGGTTTCGGGCCTAGGGACAATTTTCCAGCTGTTCACGGACGTCCGGATGGCGGACAGGCGGGATCGCATTACCCCATGCGGTGTTCACGTAGTTGATGACGTTGGTGATTTCGAATTCCGTCAATTGGGGAATGCCGGGCATGGCCGTCTGATAGGACCGGCCGTTGACGACCATCAGTCCTTCGATTCCATTCCTGATCAGGCAAGGCAAGGCCGGTTGTTGCTCCGAAAGGTAATCGGATCCCATCAAAGGAGGGATGATGCCTGGCAGTCCTGTCCCGTCGTCCATATGGCAGTTCGCGCAGAAGTTTTCGTACAATATCTTCCCTTGGTTGTATGCGGTGTCATGGCAAGCAGGCATCGTCACCATGGGTAAGACTACGGCCAGGAACCCACATAGTCGCCGCAGGAGCTCGTTCGGCTGTCTATTTTTCACGAAGCAGGTCTTGAATGTCAGCGATGAACCGGTCCACATCCTCCGGATCTGTACCGTCGCAAAAAGACCGGACCCGGCGGTACTCATCCACCAATATCAGCCTGCCACTGTGGTCGAACCCACCGGGTGCATCCGGCGATTCCATGGCGACGCTGAAATAATCATCCGCCATACCGTACAAGTCCATTTTGTCTCCGGTGACAAAATGCCACTTGTCAGAATGTACGCCGAGATTCCGGGCATAGCGGCGCAATGCCTCCACGGTGTCTCGTTTGGGGTCGACGGTGTGTGCCAGGAGCAATACCCTTGGTTCATCCAGGAAAGCATCGTGAATTCGCAGCATCTGTTTGGTGGTCTTCGGACAGATGGTCGGGCAGGAGATGAAGAAGAAATCCGCTACGTAGACATGGCCTTCGAACGTCCGGTTGTCCACCAGCTGGCTGTCTTGGTTCAGTAATGAAAATTCTCCGATCCGATGAAAGATCGTATCCCCGTCCAGGATGTCTTTCTCACCTAGGACAGGCAATATCCGCTGGGGGCGGTCACAAGCGGCCGCAAGGCATGCCACTGTCAGCAGCAGTGGGAAATACACGGTGAATAGCTGTAGTTTACGGTATTTCATGTCATTATGTCAAAGTGGTTCTTCGTATGTGACGGTTTGGTTTTTATTTCTTATCCCATTTTTCGAGCACTTGGGCCCCATTTTCGAGGCTGCTGAGCATGGCGGTTTCGACCGCCCGGATTTCCGCCATCTCCGTTTCGAGGTAAACCATGATTTCTTCGTGCGACTTACTGGAACGGAGCTTCGCCGGAGCCTTGAAGTCACCCATCCATAGCATCATGCTGTCGTATGCGGCTTCCAGCCGGTGGATGGCTTCCAGGATGTCGGCGACCGCATCGGGCGGCAAGTTCTTCTCTTGTTTGTCCAGCTTCTTCAGTTTTTTTTGCATGCGTACGATATCCGCATTTTTTGGCATGACGGCGTCATGAACGGCAAAGATCTCCTTCGCAAGCTGTTCTTCGGCCTGCCGACCCGAGTCATGGCAGCTAAACAGGAGGATTGGGAGAATCGCCACTGAAAAGAAGAGCATACACTTCATTTGGCTGATGATTGGTAGTGGTTGTTGCGGTCTGTCCCGACGATATGGGGGAAAGTGCGCCTATGACTCATCCGCCTCAACCGCATTGTGATTGAACTCATCTTGCTTGTCCTGCAGGACCGACTGCTTGACGGTACAAGGTCTTGACTTGCTTCGCGATGTCGGCGCTGTCGAAGTTGCGCTCGATGAACTGTCGGGCCGCCTCGCCGATGGCGGGCAGCGCTGTTGGATGGTGGAAACACCAGGCCAGTTGCTCCACGAAGCCGAGGGGATTGTTCGCCAGCATGATTTCCTTCCCTTTTTGGGCGGCAATACCTTCGGCTCCGATGTCAGTGGTAATGACGACCCGACCCAAAGCCATGGCTTCCAGTATTTTGATCTTTATACCACTGCCGGAAAGCAGGGGGGCTACAAGTATGGGGGAATGGTTGATGAACGCTTTCGCATCGGGAACCTCGCCATGGATTACGACATTCCGCTGTTTGCGGTTGAGCAACTGGGAAGGCATGTTCTTTCCGGCCAGGTGGAAAGTGGCGTGCGGGAAGCGCTCCGATACAAGTGGCCATATGGTGTCCAGGAACCAAAAGATGCCGGACTTGTTGGGCTGCCAATCCAAAGTGCCTATGAAACAAACGGAAGCTGGTCGGGTTCTGAAAGCGGTTGGATCTGGATGATACTCTTCCACCGGAATCCCAACGGAGGCAGCCAGCGAGGCTTTGGGAGCCGCCCCGGCCCGCCGGAAATAGGCGAGGTCTTCGGTGGAGATGGCAAGCAGGCAATCTGCGGATGCAGAACGGTTGATTTCAAATCTCTTCAAAAGCCATTGCTGGTATGCAAGATAAGCCCAACGAAGTGGGTTTTTCGTCAAAGACAATTGACGTGCCCAGATGCGGTGTTCGACATTGTGCGAACGGATGGAAATCCTTGCATCGGTGCAGGACCGTATGACGGGAATATATGCCGCAAGGTAGACGGTTTCCAGTTGCACGATGTCGTAACCGCCGTCCGCTTCCAGCGCAACTTCCCGCAACAGCTCCCGCAGGCGGTCTTGATAGACCGGCTGGAAGAACCTGGCGGCGATATAGGACCTCCCTTGCAACAGACTGGCAAAGGCACCCTGGACAGTGATGTCCGTGTTGACCGGTACCGAAATGATTTTTCGGAAAATGTCCCTTCCTTCCGAAAGCCGGTCGGGATCCGTCGGATTCCGGCTTGTGTTCATGACCAACAAGTCTATGACACATCCTTCCTTCCGGAGCGACCTGGCCAGGTAACCGGTGGCAATCGGCTCCCCTTCGTTCAAGGGGAAGGAAAATTTTTTAGAAAGTACCAGTATTTTCATGTACCCGTGGTCATGGACCCTATTTCGGCGAGATCCGGCGCTGGATGATACCGCACAATATTGCAATCCAGGTCAAAGCCAAGTTTGGTCGGCGGGGCAGCCATGCTGCAGGTGTCCGTACGGAAGCTAATGTTTACGTCTGCTCAGCGGTCTGAACAGGAGTTCGGCAACCTGGATTCGGTCCGCCTTTGACATGTCAGAGCAGCTTCAGCAAAGTTTCCTCGATTTGTTCGGCTCCTCGTAGGTTGACGGCTGCGATATTGCCCTCCCTGTCGATCATGAATGTCCGGGGGATGCTGCTCACCCCGTATAATCCCGCCGGTTCGCATTCCCATTTTTTCAGGTCGCTGACATGGTAATCCCAAACCAGACCGTCCGCCTGGATGGCCTCCTTCCAGCGTTTTCGCTGCATTTGCAAGGCTTCGTTGATCTTTCCGGCATCGTTTTGCAGGGCATTGCGCTGGCGGGAATCCACGCCGTCCAGGGAGACGCTGAAAACAGTGAATCCACGGTCTTTGTAGCGGTTGTAAATCTTGACGACATTGGGGTTTTCCATTCTGCAGGGTCTGCACCAGCTGGCCCAGAAATCCAACAGGACGACCTTGCCTTTGAGTTCGGAGAGGGCGTACTCTTTGCCGCTCGGATCCGGCAGCTTGATGTCCGGGGCTGTCTGTCTGTTGCCGGCATCGATGAATTGGAAACCGTTGCTCCTGCCGGGATTGGTGGCTGAACGCTGGACGTTGGCCATCAGCGCCCGGTAATCCGCCAGATAACCGCTGTTTGGATAGGTCTCCGCCAGGCGTGCTTCGGCCTTCTTATAGATATCCATCAGCGAGGCATTGTTGCCGATGGCTTGGATGCAGGTGTATATGGCCGTGTAGGGGTTGGAGGTGGTATCCACAAAAACCTTGAGGTCGTCCACGTTCATGGACCTGGCCATCAGTCGCCGGATGACATCCCGGTAGGTAGTGGTACCCGCGGATCCCGTTACTTGGTAGTTCATTTGATTCAGGGTGCCCAGGTCGCCCTGGATCGTTATGTTTTGTTCCGAACCGTCCAATACCAACGTGATCGATTGCTCCCCCACCCGCAGCCTGTACAGGCCCGCTTCCGGTCTTTCCGGCAAAGCAAGCTCGAATGTCCCGCCTGCGCCGAGATCCGCTTTGCCGATCACAAGGTTGGCTCCGTTAGGTCCCAGCCCCAGCCTGTCCAGGAACAGCTGTATGTTGCTGCCTTGGTTGATGGTGCCGGAGACGGTCAGTCCTTTGCTGCCGGCATCCCCGCCGCAGGCATGGAAGAGCAGGGCTGTGATGGCGAGGATCCCGATGTTGAAATATTTGATTGACATGGTAGTTATTGTCTGGTTGTTGGTTGCAGATTATCTAAGGAAAACGCGGGGAGTCAGGCTTCTGTTCAGCCGGCGCGCGCTTTTCCAAGCGGTTCGCCGGGTGGGGCGAGCACCCTTTTCAGGCATGCTGGTCCATCATGTCACCGAGGACGGTCAGGTGTGTCTCCCGCCAAGCCGCGATACTTCCGAAGTTTTCTTTATCTATGACGGCTTCTTTTCCAAAAACTTCGCCAAGTTTGGTGAAGGATACATGCTGCCCGAACAGCAACTGCCTGAAGGCATCGTCCTGATCCGCCGATACCGTCACAACCACCCTTCCCTGGCTTTCCCCGAAAAGGAAACAATCTTTCCGGAAGGTTTCCGTCGTCTCGATTTGAAATCCAAATCCACCGGCCATGGCACTTTCCATCAGGCACATGAACAGCCCGCCTTCCGAAACATCGTGGGCGGAGCGGACGAAGCCCGCCCGGATAATCCGTTCCACCAGACGGTGAAGCTCGAACTCGTCGGACAAATCGAACACCGGAGCCGGGGATAGGGGCACCTGATGGACCACCCGCAGGTATTCGGAACTGCCAAGGTCGTTGTAACAATTTCCGAGCAGGTAGATATGGTCTCCCTCACCTTTGAAATCCAAGGTGGTGTGCAGCCTACGATTCTCCAGGACACCTACCATGCCGATGACCGGCGTCGGAAAGACGGGTTCCACCGCTCCCTCGGACGTGGATTGGTTGTAAAAACTTACATTTCCACCGGTTACCGGTGTGTCGAACTTCCGGCAGGCATCCCCCATGCCACGGATGGCATGGACGAACTGATAGTAGACTTCCGGGTGGTACGGATTACCGAAATTGAGGCAGTTGGTGATGGCGACAGGTTTTCCGCCGGAGCAGACAATATTACGGGCCGCCTCCGCCACCGCAATCATGCCGCCCATGTATGGATCGGCTTTTACGAAGGCCGCATTGCAGTCGACCGTCAGCGCAAGACAGCTTTCCGTACCGTCTATCCTTATCACGGAGGCATCGGAAGGCGCGTTGGTAGTGAGGTTGTTGGTCCTCACCATGCTGTCGTACTGCTCATAGATCCAACGACGGGAGACCAGGTTCGGGGAACGGAACAGCTGCCTGGCAGCATCCGCAAGATCCGATGTCATCGGGATCGCCGACAGATCGAAGCCGGCCAGGTCGTCCAGGTAGGCCGGCCGTGAGTAAGTACGCTCGTAGACCGGTGCACCTCCTCCCAGCACCAAGGATTCCGCAGGGACGCTGGCGACGAGCTCCCCGTGGAAGTAATAATTCAACACGCCGTCATCCGTGACCTCCCCGATTTGAACGCAAGTGAGGTCCCATTTGTCGAATATTTCCTTGACTTTGGCGGTATCATCTTTCTGCAGGACAAGCAGCATCCTTTCCTGGCTTTCGGAAAGCAGGATTTCCCAGGGCGCCATGCCCGTCTGCCGGGTAGGCACCTTGTCCAGGTCGATACGCATACCGGCATGGCCTTTGGCACTCATCTCGGAAGTGGAGCAGGTGATGCCCGCCGCACCCATGTCCTGCATCCCCACGATACTGCCCGTCCGGATGGCTTCCAGGGTTGCTTCCAGGAGCAGCTTTTCCTGGAACGGGTCTCCGACCTGGACGGCTGGCAGATCCTCGTGACTCTCCTCGTGCAGGTCCGCTGAGGCGAAGGTGGCCCCGTGGATACCGTCTTTACCGGTACGGGAACCCACGATGAACACTGGATTTCCGACTCCCTCGGCTATGGCGGAGACAGTCTCCCCGACCTTGACGATGCCGACGGACATGGCGTTGACCAATATGTTCTGGTTGTAACATGCATTGAAATAAACCTCTCCGCCGACCGTGGGCACACCGAAACTGTTGCCGTAGTCGCCGATGCCTTTGACGACACCCCGCATCAGGTGACGGGTATGTCGTAGTGCCGGGTCGCCGAAACGAAGGGAATTGAGAGCGGCTATCGGACGGGCGCCCATGGTGAAGATGTCGCGGTGAATGCCCCCTACACCGGTGGCCGCTCCTTGGTAGGGCTCTATGGCGGACGGGTGGTTGTGGGATTCTATCTTGAAGGCACAGGCCAGGCCGTCTCCGATGTCTACCAGTCCGGCGTTCTCCTCTCCCGCGCCGACCAACAATTTTCCGCCCTCCCGTGGCAGGGTCTTCAACCAGCGTATGCTGTTCTTGTAGGAGCAATGCTCGGACCACATGACGGAATAGATGCTCAGTTCCGTGAAATTGGGTTCCTTCCCCAGGATGGCCTTTATTCGTTCGAATTCATCTGCCGTCAGGCCGAGCTGCAGGGCCGTCTGGACCGAAACGGCAGGTGTTGTTTTTTGCATGGAATGGCTTTTTTGTTGTTGGAAGACCATGCAAATATAATGGCTTCCTTCCACAATTACGTTCCGATGAGGGTAAGCTGCAAGGGATAAGACTGCCTTTCGGACCTTTGCCAATCCGTCGTTGTCGTGGTGAATAGGCTATCCGCCGCTCGTGTTGGATGAGACGGCATTTCCCCTTCGGCACGGGCTTTGACAGCCGCATCCCGGGACGTACGTCAAGTTCGCACCGGCGTCGTGCGTTTACGTTGAGTGGAGTGGAAATGAAAAAAGCCGGCAGGAACCGGCTTTCGGAAGGTAGCGCGAGGCGGGCTTGAACCGCCGACCTTGTGATTATGAATCACACGCTCTAACCAGCTGAGCTACCGCGCCATTTTCGAGCGCACAAATATAGGTCAATTCATCTTTATCGAGTATTCTTTTGAAAAAACTTTTTCCGGTATGACGCTTCGCCGCTCGGCGGCAGATCATGGTAGGCGCTTGAGCCCTGCCTTGGCCTGTTGATGAAGCCCCATGGCATGTTCCTGCGGTTCCATCCGCAGACATTGCTGGTAAAATCGCCTGGCAGCTGCATAATGCCCTAGGACGGCGTGGATGTTCCCCAGTTCGAGGGCAGCCCGGCAGGCAAAATAATACGGTGCGTCGGCTCCTTCATCCAGGGTCCGGACATATTGCTGCACGGCCTGCTCCATCCGCCCGTCCTGGTGGTGGATTCTTCCGAGGCGGTAGGTGTACTCCAGACGTTCTTCTGGCTTCATAAGATGTAGCCGAACCGACGGGTCTGAAAGCACGGCCAGCGCCCGGTCGAAATGCCCGCCGTCGAACAACAACCGTGCTTTCAACAACGCCGGTGCCGGAAGGTCTGATCGCCCCGCCTGTCGGTGCGCCTCCTGGTCGGTGCCGTTGTCTGGCCGTCCGGCCGTCCGGCAGGCCGCCATATGCCGAAAATAAGCTGCGGAATCCTGCCGGACCACCCATGCATGCCAGGCAAGTTTGCGGTGGGCGTCCTTCAGATGCTGCCGTCCACCGAATTGGAGGACAAATTGCCGAAAGTGGCGGTCCGCATCCGAATCCAGGCGCTGTAGCTTGGCATTGCCCATCATGTATTCCAAATATGGCAAGGGATGGTAGCGACTGCCGCGGGGACGGTTCTGCAAGGTACGGACGGCTTCGTCCCCACGGTAGGTCCGCAGGGCCACCTGCGCCTTGACGTAGGTGGTGAGCGGGCTTCGCTCGGGAGAGGGTGTCAGCTTGCCGACGGTGCGCCAGGCCGCCGCCGCATCGTTCTCCAGCAACAGTTGAAAGAAGGTGAGGAAAACGACCGTCTCGGGATAATAGACATAGGTTCCTTCGGGCCCGGCAGCCAGCGCGGCCCGCAAGTCTTCCCGCGCTTCCTCCATGGTTCCCTGCAGCCGGCTGAACCTGGCCAGGAGCTGTTGGTATGTCGCCGGTATCGTGCCGACGATGCCCTTCAGGATGCCGAGGTCCTTGCGGTTGGGCAGGAAATCGGGAAACCGTTCCTGGTTGGTGGACAAAATTCGGAAAGCCCGGTTTGCATCCAGCACGGCTGTCGTATAATCGTTGTACTTCAACCTCGCCAAGGCCCATTGCAACAGAATGTCGGCCTGCAGGTACAAGTGGTAAGGAGATGTCGCATCCCCCTCCTCCCGAATACGGCGGATCCTGCTGTCCTTGTTGGATTCCAGTTGTCTGAATCGCCCCTCGTCCTCGTCGAGGTAGCACCGAAGGAAGTCGACATAGTTCTCCAGGTGCAGAATCAACAGATTGCGGGGATCCTGCCGCGTGGCCTCCGCCAGTTCCGAAGAAGCTTCCGCCAGCCGGAATTCCATGATCTGTCCGTACACTGCCTTCAGCCTTGGATTCCAGGTGTAATGTCCCCGGACAGGATCGGCTGCCGCAATCGCTGTGGACAGCCTTACCGACACCAAGAAGACTAAAATCCCCCACCCGATACTGTTTTTCATACGGTTGTGTTCTGACCACCTGGAGCGGCCCATGTCTTTCGAGGCATCCTTTACGGTAGCTTGAGCCAGGACTGCCGCCACATCAACTTCCTCACCTGACCCGGTATGCCGGTGTCAAGGAGAACCTGCCAAATGTAAGGGAATGTAAGCATTGCCTGCGATGCGGTCTTACGGACATTGGCTGCACCAGGCGTATGAAATCATCGGCATGCGCCAACCTTATATTTTTTACCTTTGTACGGAAGGTGGGGCCTACGCGGCCATTGCCACCTGCTGACAGACAGCCGAAACTTATGAAGAATCCGTTGGACGACATAGAAGAGACCTTTGAGATTGATCTTCCGCATCGCGAATCCCTTGATGATTACCTTGATGCAGTCCTACCTGACATCCTACACTTGGGGGAAGACCTTCGCGAACAGCATTTCTATGTATTGCCGGGTGGTAAGCCGTGGCTGGAAATCCGGGATGATCCCGGATTCCAGGAATCCGTCTTACATTTTTTCAATGAGGACGGCGAGTATCTGCAGTCCGTGGACGGCAATGTGAGCAAAGGTCGTTGGCGCCTGTTGGACGGGACGAACAAAATCATCATCGAACAAGGCGGGAACGCAGGTCCCGGCAGAAGCGAACTCTTCGAACTGGCTTTTCTCAACGCTCGTTTCTTCATCCTGCGGAAACATGGAAACCTGCACAAACAAGGACGCCGGTATTTCTTCATGGGCTTCGAGCCGATTGTCAGCACACTGAAATGGAAGGATTGTGTCGACCTGCTTTACAACGAATACCGAAACAAATGGGGCGTATTCCAGTATTTCCTGGTCGTCGCGATCCTCATCGTGGCGGCCGTCGCCCTGTTTTCCGTATTCTGACGCGACCGGCGGATCAACGGTTCCCGTTGTTTTTCTTGTGCGGCATCTCTGTCGAGACAAGCTCCATCTCGATCTGTCGACGCTCCAGGTCGGCGGACAGAATCCGAACCCTGACAAGTTCCCCGATTTTCAACAAGCTGCCGGACCGCATGCCACGGGCAACCAATCTGCCGTCCTCGATCGCATAGGCCTCCGGCAGCGAATGGAAGGGTACCATCCCTTCGCATTTGTTGTCCGTCAGCTCCACAAAGAATCCTCGTTCAATCATACCCGAAACCAATCCGAGGAACGTGTCGCCGATATGTTTCCGGATATATTCCACTTGCTTGTATCGGATGCTTTCCCGTTCCGCCTGCATGGCCTTGCGCTCCTGGAGGGAAATGTGCAGGCACTGGTCGTGCAGCCGCACGCCGTCCGTGCGCCAGGTGTCATTTCCGAGGTTCTGTTCCAATATCCGGTGCACCAGGACATCCGCATAGCGTCGGATCGGAGAAGTGAAGTGGGTGTAAAAATCGAACCCGAGCCCGTAATGCCCGATGTTGTCCGTGGAATAAGCCGCTTTGGCCATGGTGCGGATGGCAATGGGCAACAACAGCTTGACACTCTCGTTGGTAGCCGCTTCCGTTACCAGGCGGTTGAAGGAAGCGGCGATTTCCGCCGGTGTGCCGGTCTTGAGCTGGATGCCCATCGTCTTTGCGAATAGAGCGAATTCCCGGACTTTTTCCGGATCCGGGTAATCGTGCACCCTGTAAACGAACGGCACCTCCATTTCTCCGCTCCCCTTCTTATGGATGTATCGGGCGACTTCCCGGTTGGCCAGGAGCATCAGGTCTTCAATAAGTTGATGTGCCTGCAGGCGTTCCTTCACATAGACTTCCACCGGCACACCCGCTTCGTCCAACCGAAAACGCACTTCCTCCACATCGAAATCTATGGAACCCTGCTTGAAACGCAAGTCCCGAAGCTTCCGCGCGATGCGGTTCAGTTGTTTCAACTCCCGCGCGAAGGTACCCTTCCCGGATACCAGCCGTTCCTCCGCTTCCTCATAAGTGAAACGCTGGTCGGAATGGATCACCGTCTTGCCGAACCAGGTACGCAGCAAGGTGTCCGACTGATCGAATTCGAACAGGGCGGAGAAGGTGAGCTTGTCTTCCTTCGGCCGCAGGGAACAAAGGTCGTTGGAAAGCCGCTCCGGCAACATGGGCAACACCCGGTCCACCAGGTAGACGGAGGTCGATCGGTGGTAGGCCTCCCGGTCCAGGGCTGTTCCCGTCTGGACATAGTGTGTGACATCTGCGATATGGACGCCCACTTCCGTATGCCCGTTCGGTAGTTTTCGAATGGATAGGGCATCGTCGAAGTCCTTGGCATCTACAGGGTCTATGGTGAAGGTGGTCACTTGTCGCAGATCTGTGCGCCGGTGTATCTCCGGCAGCGGGATGCTGCCGGCGAAACTGTCGGCTTCCGCCAGGACTTCCTTCGGGAATTGGAGGTCGAATCCGTTGTTGATAAGGATGACCTTCATGTCGAGGTCGCTTCCCGCCCTGCCCAACACGGCAGTGATCCGGCCTTCCGGGCGCTGTCCGGGATGTTTGTGCCACTTGGTGATCAGAACGACCACCTTGTCGCCTTCGGTGGCACCCTGCAGTTCTTTGTCCGGAAGCAGGATTTCCATGGGGATATGCTCCCCGACCGGAAGGACGACGGCTTGTTCCCCGGCAAAGTGCAAAGTGCCTACGAACTGCTCCGTCGCCCGTTCCAGGACCTTGATGACCTCGCCTTCCGGGCGGCGCCTGCCACGGGGGCGCCAGCCCGCCACCTGCACGAGGTCCCCGTGCAGGGCGGTGCCCAGTTTGGCAGCCGCCACGAAGATGTCCTCTTCCTCTCCTTTGCACTCGATGTAAGCGGTGCCGGTGCGGGTCATGTCCACGATTCCCTCGTATAATCTGCGGGGACCGAAAGCGGCCGAAGGCGCCCGCCGTAGTTTGAACTTGAAATCCTCCAGTGATTGAAGCTGGCCTGCCTCCGTCAGTTTCGAGAGGGCGTGCAGGACGGAATCCTTGTTGTTCTCCAGCCCCAGCTTTTTGCAGATCTGCCGGGGATTGTATTGCTTTCTTGGATTTTCCTTGAATACTTGCAGCACTTCTGACTGTAACTGAAGAGAGGATAATTTCTGGTTTTTTGATTTTTGTTTCTTTCTTCGCATATTGGTAAGTTAACGTGAATGCTTTCGGTCGGTCCGGCACCTGAAATCCCCTGCCTGGCTGGTCGTACAAGACCGGCATTCGGGTTTCCGGAGGTTTGATTGTCATGGCCTGGCCTGAATAAGCAGCATCCCTCCCCAATGAAACCTCCCGGCCCTTGAATAGTTTCATCCTGCGACCGCCGGCGTGCCGAAAGTTATGCCACCTCGGTACGTAACGAAGGTTCTTGCGGGCTACCCAACGCTGACCTGGCTTTTTATTTCATACAGAGCGATGGCCAGGGCATTGGCCACATTGATGGAACGGTGCCTCCCGTTCAAGGGGATACAAGCCCTATCATCCGCCGCCGCCAACGTTTCCGGACGGATACCGTATTTCTCGCCCCCTACGAGCAGGGCCATTCTTCCGGCAGCCCGGAAATCCAGCTGCCGGAGGGGCCTGCTGTCCGGTCCTGTTTCCAGGGCGGTTATGCGATAACCTTCCTTTTGCAGGGACCTGATCAGGTCGACGGTATCGGGGAAGCGCAGATGAGGAACCAAGCGGACAGCACCGCGGGATGCCTTGGTTGTTTTTTGGTTAGGGAGCGGCAGACATCCTTGCGACAGATGGATGCGACAGACGGCGAATGCTTCCGCCAGCCGGAAAATCATCCCGATGTTCTCCGGCACTTGGATGTCCTCACAGATGATTTCCAGGCGGTTGTCACCGGATGTTGCTTCGCGGATCATACGCGCCGATATTTCAGCCGGACGGCATTGCCGATGACCACCAGGTCGGAAAACGCCATGAACAGGGCACCCAGCATGGGGTTGAGCAAGCCCGCCGCGGCCATGGGTATGGCAATCAGATTATAGGAAAATGCCCAGAACAGATTCTGTCGGATGGTTTGGAGGGTGGCGGACGATATCGACAGGGCTTGTGTCAGTCTGTTCAGGTCTCCGCCCAGCAGGATGATCTGGGCGGACTGGACGGCCACTTGCGAGGCGTCACTCAGCGATACACCGATACCCGCCCTGGCCAAGGCAGGTGCGTCGTTGATTCCGTCCCCGACCATGACGGTGACGCCCTCTGCGTTCAATCGTTCGATGATCGCCAGTTTCGCAGCCGGTAACTGCTCCGCATAATACCTATCCACCTTCAGCAGCCCGGCCACTCGCCGGGTGGCCTCCGCCCGGTCACCGCTCAGGATGACCGGCACCTTGCCCTGAGCCTGCAAGGCGGCGAGGCAAGGCGCCGCACTGGCTTTCAAGGTGTCCTCCAGCTCAACGACGGCCAACAAGCTTCCTTCGCAGGTCAGGTATAGCTGTGCAGCGGGGGCGTCGTCCTGCGGGACACCGGCAAACCTTCTGTTGCCCAGCCTGTAGGTCCGCCCCGCGGGGTCGGTAGCGCTCATGCCCTGACCTTTGTGCTCCCGGATGTCCCGAAGAGGAAAGTCCGCCATCCGGACACGCTCCTTCGTGATGCCGTACTCCGCCAGTGCCGTCTGTATCGAGGTCGCGATGGGATGGGACGATCTCCTTTCCATTTTCAGCAGCAGCGCGTGCACCAGCTCCTTTTCCGTAGTCCGGTAATCGATTCCAAGGATGCGGAATTGTCCGGTGGTCAAGGTTCCGGTCTTGTCGAACACAAAGAAACGGGCTTTGGCAAAATGTTCCAACGTCGCCGCACCTTTCACAAGAATGCCCTGGCGTGCCAGGCGGCCGACCCCCACCATGACGGCGGTGGGAGTTGCCAGCCCCATGGCGCAGGGACAGGAAATCACCAGGACGGCTATGCTGTTCATCACGGCAGCTTGGATGGGCACCCCGAAAAGCAAGGTGCTTCCGAGGAAAGTCACCATAGATGCACCCAATGCAACCGGGACGAAGACGGCTCCGATCCGGTCCGCCAGCCGCTGGATCGGCGGCTTGTGCTGCTGGGCGGATTTCACAAGACTGATCATGTTGGACAATACCGTTTCCCGGGTGGTGCCCGTGGCAGAAAGCACCAGGTTGCCCTGCAAGGCAAGGGATCCACCCAGCACCGTGTCGCCTTCCTGTTTGTTGACGGGAAGACTCTCTCCGGTCAGCATGGATTCGTCCAGGTCCGCACTGCCGCTGACAACTTTTCCGTCCACCGGTACTTTGTCACCTTCGTGCAGCTGCAACCAGTCGCCCGGCAGGATGTCCTTCGCCGGGACGACCTGCGTCTCACCGTCCGGACCGATGATTTTTCTCGCCCAATCCACCTGCAGGGCGGTCATGGCTCCGATGGCGGTTGTGGTCTGCCGCACCGCTCTTTTTTCCATCCAGTTACCCAGGAGCACCAGGGTGAAGATGGTCGCGCCCGTCTCGAAAAAGTAAAGGTCCGCATTGCGGGTGGCCAAGCCGGCCATACTGTAGACAAATGCCGCACTGCCGCCCAGGAGAATCAACAGGTCCATATGGGTGCTCCGGTTGCGCAGGGCATGGTAGCTGGAACGGCCGAAATGGGCGAACCCGATGACCATGGGTGGGATGGAAATGGCCCATTGTACCCAGGGGGAGGTCAACACCTGCACACCCGCCAGCATGAGCAGGTGTGCCGCCAGCAGCGGTGCGGTGAAGATACCGGACACCAATAGCTTGCGCTCCAGACTCCAGCCTCCGCTTTGATGCCCACCCGGTTCCTGCACCCTGTATCCCAGGTCCTGTATGCCCGCCTTGATCTCCGTCAGCGAAACCAGCGTGTCATCCGAAAGGAACCTGACTTCCCCGGTGGCGAAGTTGACGTCTATGTCCGTGGCGCCTTTTTGTTCCAGCAATCGGTTCACGCTCCGCGCACAGCTTGCACAGGTCATGCCCTCGACTTGTAATTCCGTTGTCTTGTCCATCGATGATTTTATAGGTATGTGCCACACAAGCCGCCACGCCCCGACCGGGCCGACGGAAATCGATGCTTCTCGCGACAATGCAGGGACCACCGGCGGGTTTTAAACAGTGGCGGCGGCCCTTGTCCGACGACATGTCTTTCCCCCATATCCCGCATGCACACAGTATCCTCCTCGAACGCGCAGCAACTTCCTGCGTGGTGCCTCGGCAGGGCAATTCCAAGGCAGCCTGCTGTCAGGCCGGCCGGCCGGAAGCGATGAAGGACGGGTTCCGAAGGTCGGCCTTGTTGTACCGCAACGGGTTTCCACTGTCCGCTTCCAGCACACGACCTCCGGCTTCTTCCACGATGATCTGTGCCGCCGCCGTATCCCATTCCATGGTCGGGGCGAGCCGGGGGTATAGGTGCGCTTTGCCGGATGCGACCAGCAGGAATTTTAGCGCACTGCCCCGCGACACCAGTTGCGGTTCCGCAAAACGGGCAATGAAATCAGTCGTCTCCCCGCTCATGTGGGAACGGGAACAAACCAGGCTCAGCCCCTTGTCTGAATCGCTGTAGGTCGCAGCCTGCAACCTATGTTGCCTGCCGTCCTTCTCCTGGAAAGCACCGCCGCCGCGGACAGCCCAGGCCAGCTCCCCATGCACGGGGACATGCACCACTCCCATCACGGCCTCTCCGTTTTCCACCAAGGCGATGTTGATGGTGAAATCCCCGTTGCGACGGATGAACTCCTTGGTTCCGTCCAACGGGTCCACCAGCCAGCAACTTGTCCAGGTGCGGCGCGTCTCCCAGGGAATCTCTTTGTTCTCTTCCGAAATGATCGGTATGGAGCCGCCTGTCAAGGCCTCGAGACCTCGGCAGATGATGTCGTTGGAGGCCTTGTCGGCCACCGTCAAGGGCGATTGGTCGGCCTTTGTCTCGATACCTAGATCCGATCCGGCAGCCTGGTAGATGTCAAGTGCCGCTTGTCCGGCTTCCAACGCCAATTTTTTCAAAAAAGGTAGATATTCGTCCGTCATATGCAAATATGGGATTTTGCGCCGGATCATCCGGGCGCATGCCAACGAATGGACGGCGGCAATCTTCCCCAGTGTCGAAAGGACACACGGACCGGATGCAGGCCGTCGAACTCAATTGGTAAACAAGAAATCGGCCGCCATGTTTCATCGGAGCCGCCAGCAAGGGCTTTGTATGGTGAATGGTCCGGTTTGTGCCAAGGTTCCCATCCTGCCGGTTCGTTCCGTAGAACGGGACAAAGCGTCGCAAAGCGTGCGGGAGTCCTTATCTTTGTAAGGTAGGCTTCGGTTCCAGCGGTTTCGGAATCCGGAGGCGCCGGTCGCAGAACACGCGGCGGAACATGGGACGGAAGGAGGTTTCGCCTGCTTCGCGTAATAAAATTTCGTGCATCATGAAGAAAGTATTGGTGACGGGAGGTTGCGGCTACATCGGCAGCCATACCTTGGTGGATCTCATCGAAAACGGTTATGCGGTCGTATCGGTGGACAATCTCAGCAATTCGGACGAATCGGCGCTGGATGGCATCCGGGCGGTCACCGGGGTGTCCGTCGATAATTACCGGGTGGACTTATGTGACCCGGTACAGACCCGCCAGGTTTTCACTGACCATCCGGACCTTGGCGGCATCATTCATTTCGCGGCCCTGAAGAGCGTGGAAGAATCCGTTTTTCATCCGCTCAGATACTATCATAACAACCTGGCGAGTCTGGTCAACATACTGGCATGTGCCGGAGAGTACCGGGTGCCCCACTTCATCTTCTCTTCCAGCTGTTCGGTGTATGGCAATGCGGAAAGACTGCCGGTGACGGAATCGACACCGTTTCGGGAGGCGGAATGTCCATATGCCAGGACAAAGCAGATGGGGGAACATATCATCGCCGATCATTGCCGGACGGTGGATGGCCCCAAAGCGGTGCTCTTGCGGTATTTCAACCCGGCGGGTGCCCACGAGAGTGCCCTGCTCGGGGAATCCCCTCGGAACAAGGCGACCAACCTGGTGCCTGTCATCACCGAAACAGCCGTCGGGAAGCGGAGTGGCATGACCGTTTTCGGTACGGATTACCCGACGCGCGACGGCAGTTGCGTGCGGGATTACATCCATGTGATGGATCTTGCGAATGCGCACACCCGGTGCCTGCAGTACCTGGAAACGCTCCCTGCGGAACCGGTCTGCGAGGTATTCAATGTCGGTATCGGGGAAGGTGTCACCGTGCTGGAAGCCATCCATGCCTTCGAGGAAGTGAGCGGAACCCGTCTGCCCTACAGCCTGGGTCCTCGCCGGGCAGGGGATGTGGAGGCCATATACGCCAACAATGACAAGGCGTCCCGTCTCCTGGGATGGGAGCCCCGGCGGGATATTCGCGAGATCATGCGCACGGCCTGGGCATGGGAACGGGCCCGCTCCGGCCGGTCGGACAGATAGCCTGTCCTGCGGTTGAGCATGCAACGGAGGCTGCCGCGCTGCAATGGTGGTCTCTGGCCGACATCCTTTTTTCCTGTCGTCGGACATGACATTTGTCCTCTCCAACCCTGACGAAGATCAGTGGCCTTTCCGTTTCGCAAGGCAATCTTTGTGTCAAAACTAAATCATATGAGCACGAAGATGCTGAAGAAGGCCGCGGCGCCGGCCCTGATACCCTCCGGAAAATTTGTTTATTCCTTTGAGGAAGGCGATGGCAAGAACAAGCGGCTGTTAGGTGGGAAAGGAGCCAATTTGTGTGAAATGACACAGATAGGCCTCAATGTTCCGCCTGGTTTCGTCATTACCACCACCGCCTGTCTGGATTACCTGGACCGGCCGGCATCAGCCCTCCCTTTTTCCCTGATGGAGGAAGTGAAGGCGCACATCCGGCAACTGGAACAAAAGACCGGCAAGGGCTTCGGAGGTAAGGAAAACCCCCTGTTGGTTTCCGTGCGTTCCGGATCGGCCCTGTCCATGCCGGGCATGATGGACACCATTCTGAATCTGGGCCTGAACCGAACCACTTTGCCCGCCTTGCAGGAACTGACGGGGAATGCACGTTTCGCCTATGATGCCTACCGAAGGTTCATCCAGTTGTTCGGAAAGGTCGCGTTGGGGGTGCCCGATGAAAAATTCGATGCTGTTTTCGGTGAAGTCAAACGGGAGGCGGGTGTGAAGGAGGATCTGGACCTGCATGCCGAAGACCTGCGGAAAGCGAGCGATCGATTCCTGGAGCTCGTTCGGCGGGAAACCGGTGAGCCGTTCCCGGAGGATGTGTACGTCCAGTTGGAACTGGCGATCCGGTCCGTATTCCGTTCCTGGATGGGCAAGCGGGCCGTGGATTACCGCAGGGAATTCAAAATCACACCCTCCATGGCAAACGGTACCGCTGTAAACATCGTCACCATGGTGTTCGGCAACCTTGGAAACAATTGTGCGACGGGCGTAGGATTCACCCGTGACCCCGGTACCGGAGAGAACGTCATGTTCGGTGAATACCTGGTCAATGCACAGGGAGAAGACGTGGTGGCTGGTATCCGGACACCCAGGCCGGTGGCAGAAATGGAACGGGAAATGCCGGAGATGCACCGGCAGCTGCAGGAACTTCGACAGAAACTGGAGAAACATTATCGCGAGGTTCAGGATTTCGAATACACCATAGAGAACCAGCGATTGTACTGCCTGCAGACCCGCAACGGCAAGATGAACGCCACCGCCATGGTCAGGACCTCCGTGGAGATGGCTTTGGAAGGACTGCTGTCCAAAGAAGAGGCGGTGCGGAGGGTCAGTCCAACCCTGATCGAACAATTGCTATACCCCGCATTGGACCCCGCACACGAGGTCACACCCTTGGCCAGAGGATTGCCTGCGTCCCCGGGGGCAGCTTCCGGGCAATGCGTTTTCGATGCGGACCGGGCGGAATCCCTGGGTCGCAATGGCGTCCGGGTAATCCTTGTCCGAGAGGAGACCCGGCCAGACGACATCCATGGGTTCTTCGCCTCCCAAGGCATCCTTACCAGCCGTGGCGGGAAGACCTCCCATGCTGCGGTCGTGGCCCGCGGAATGGGTAAGCCATGCGTGGCCGGTGCGGAAGGAATCGTGGTGGATGTCAGGCTTCACCAGGCTTTGGTGGGGGATCGGGTCGTCAGGGAAGGAGATGTGATTACGATCGACGGTTCCACCGGATTTGTCTATCCCGGTGAAATTCCCATGGTGGAACCTATCTTCTCCCAGGAGCTGGTCACGCTGCTTTCCTGGGCAGACGAACACGCCGGACTTCGGGTGCTGGCCAATGCGGACACACCGGATGCCGCCCGCCAGGCCAAAGCGTTCGGTGCCAAAGGTATCGGCTTGTGCAGAACGGAACGGATGTTCAATGCACCGGACCGACTTCCATTGGTGGTCGATATGATCCTGGCGGATACCCTGGCGGAACGGGAGGATGCGCTCAGCAGCCTGCTGCCGATTCAGCGGCAGGACTTCAAGGAAATATTCCGCATCATGTCACCGCATCCGGTAACGGTACGGCTCCTGGATCCGCCCATTCATGAATTCCTGCCCCAACTGGAAGAGGTACAGGCAGAAATCCAACACCTTGAACACCTTCGGTCCACAATCGACGGGGTGAACAATCTCGTCGCCAGCCTTCATCTGATCCATGCCGGCAAGGAAAGGCTGTCAGATGTGGTCGGTCCCTTCAACAACGACGGTGCGGAGATGGTCCGTCAGACCTTGGCAAAGAAGCAACGGATGCTTGCCAAAATCAAGGAACTGAAAGAGGTCAATCCGATGCTGGGACATCGGGGCGTAAGGTTGGGACTGACCTACCCCGAAATCTACAAAATGCAGATACGGGCCATTCTGGAAGCAGCCGCCCAATGTCAATCGGACGGACTGGATGTTCAGCCGGAGATCATGGTGCCCCAGGTTTGTTCCGTTGAGGAACTGCATCAAGTGAAATCTTTCGTCGAAGAAGTCCGTCAATCAGTGGAGACAAGCATGCAGGTTCGGCTGAACTTCCGGTTCGGTTCCATGATCGAAGTGGTTCGCGCCTGTATGATGGCGGAAAGTCTGGCGACCGAGGCAGCCTTCTTTTCCTTTGGCACGAACGACCTGACCCAGGCAACCTACTCCTTCTCCCGGGAAGATGCGGAGAACAAGTTCCTGCCGCTTTATCAACAGATGGATATCCTGCATGACAATCCTTTTGAGGTGCTCGACCAGCACGGCGTCGGAAAACTCATGGAAATCACAGTGACCTGGGGGCGACGAAGCAATCCGGACCTGAAGATCGGAATCTGTGGGGAACACGGCGGCGATCCCACGTCCATCCGTTTCTGTCACCGCCTGGGCTTGAATTACGTCTCCTGCTCCGGCCCGAGAGTCCCGGTGGCCCGGCTGGCTGCCGCGCATGCAGCCATTGTCAGAGCATAACTTCCAAATATCCTTCCATAGCGGCGAAGCCGCTTCCCGCCCGTATCGGCGTCGTACCTGCATGAAACAGATTGCAGCGCGCGACCATCGGTCGGACGGGTTCGCATCCTCCTGTAGAATCCAAAGGGCCAGCGGCAAGGGACATACCCCTGGCAGCCTGTCCTCATGCTGTTACCGGACGGATGGGATCATTCCCTTGTATATCGCGATGATTCTTTGAAAAAAAATTATTACCCGTCCTTTCGAGCACGACGGACCTATTGCGCGCAATTCATACAGAATCAAAATAAAATTCCTTTTTGTTGACTATAATCAATATTTTATAAGAAGTTAACAAAGTTAACAATTAAAATTTAGAATAAAATATTGATTTTGCTCTTTGCGATTACAAAGTATTACTGCAATTTTGCATCATGGAAATGATTCGGCGGCAGGAAATCGAGCGCCCTCGAAGCCCCGCTTCCGGACACTAAACGAACCTTGATTGTTCCGATCGGCAACCTTTGCCTTCCGACTAAGCAGCTGACCGGACCCATGGGTGCCTTGAACCAAAAAAAAATCCGAAACAATGAAAAAGCAATCTGTCCTTGTCCTCGCCATGGCGATGTTTCTCGCCCTCCAACTCTCCGCTCAGCGCACCGACGCAAGCCTCAGCCGCCTTCATTTGTCTGCCGGCCTAGGTGTCGTCCCGACCTATGTGATGGATGGTGCGAGCTCCGTGGTGCCACCGGTCAGCCTGGTGGCGGGTTATCGCTTCGGCAAAATGTTCAGTCTGAACGGTTTTATGGGTTACTCGGAATCCAATTCCAAGCCCTACCTGGTGACGGATGGCCAATCGGTCTATTCCAACAACCGCTCGCTCACAATCGGTCTTCGCAGCGAAGTCATCAAATCCATACGCAAGAACATTGACTTCTATGGCGGTGGTATGTTGGGTTTCAACGCTGTCCGGCTGCAGGAATACGACCAGGTTAACGGACAGTCCTTCTTCCG
>JBEAQU010000023.1:0-107395 GCA_041163745.1 Bacteroidota bacterium | reverse complement strand
CTTCTGCGCCGATGGTACTGCCCCTAAAAGGTGGGAGAGTAGGTCGCCGCCAGTTTTTTTCACTTTACTGACTTTTTATGAAACGGCTTCGCAGATTCTGCGAAGCCGTTTTTTTGTTTTGACTATGTTTATTGTGGAATTTTTATGCATCCAACTACATCCGCCACTATTTGGAAATTGGAATTGATTTGGTGGGTATTTTCCGCCGTTTTGATAGGCTTAGTGCTTTATCCAATTTTTTCATCCGGCATTACTTATCCATTTTGGAAAGAGAACACATGCTTTATTATAGCTTTCATCACTTCCACGCGCTATGTCTTCTTGCTCAAGTACACGCCCATAGCAGTAGTGCAATGGTCAAAAGTGGCTGTCTTACTCTTTAGCGTACCATGCCTGTATTTACTTGTAAGTTGGTTCCATGCTTTTCAATTGTATTTGGATGAGGGAGGTGTTCTTTCGTTGGTTCCCGCTGGCCTGGATGACGGTATGGAGGGAGCTTTGACGGGTTATATTAGGACGCAAATGCTTTTTTTCGCCACAGGAGCGCTATTGTCTACCATCGTGCTACCTTTTCGGATGCTTGTTTCCTTTTGGCGCACGCATAACAGGGGAACTGTATGATGAGCATGCAACTGTTCTTACCAAAGGTTTTATCCAACCATCTAAAGGAGTGATTTTTTTGACACAGTAGAACCAGTCCTGTTCTCCAGGTTATCAATTAATTCGGTTGCTTTTTGGTAAAGGGTTTCTCTTGAGATACCAATCTTTTCTCCCGCGAACATTGCAGCCTCACATAGTTGCATGACATAAAGGTAGTCGTCTACCCATTTTTCTGGCAGCCCCTGTTCCTTCATGGAATCAGCCACTACCATCTTTGAGTATTTGGAAGGCGGTATATCGAATTTGATTCGTATATAACTGCCAACGGCTCCGGCAATGGTTTCGTAGAATGATTTGTCCTCTGAGGAGGCTTGTTGAATGTATTGTAAATTTTTGAGCCTGTTGATTTCAATCTTAAGTTTATCGTTCGACAGGGAACCACGCTTACTTTTTTTTCTTTTCCCGTAGTATCGTAAGATGTTGGCAAATAGGAATAGTAACGCTGCAAAAAGCGCGGCAAGCCAGTACAATGGCTGTTTGATTATGTGGTTGTTAGCTAGTTGTAATTGTCCCGTCGGTTTGATCGGGCGGATATCCGTGTTCACATCCTGTTTCTGTGTGCTGTCGTTGGTAAGGATCGCTTGTTTAGCAGGTCCTGGGAGCACTTCGATTGTAGCTGTTTGCAGTTCGAATTGTTCAAATTGTTTGTTGTCAGGGTTGAAAAAGGAAAATCCGGCAGATATGTCGAAAGTTCCTGGTGATTTGGGTACGATAACATATTCTATGGTTCTATGTCCAAGGATACCGGAGGCGGTTTCCGTTAGATATTCTTCGGTTATATTGGCAGGATAGCGTTCCAGGGATGTGGGCACTACGATTTCAGGTACCGTGATCCGTTTTAAGTCACCATAACCAGCATACGATATTTTCAATGTCAGCGCTTCATCTGTAGAGAGTGAAGTTCTGTCAGACGTAATGTCGCATTGGAATTTTCCGACAGCGCCTGTAAATGTCGAGGGAGGATTTGGCGGTAAAGATTGGACGTTGATCTCGAGCGAGTTGGTGCTTACAAGGACAGTTCGGATGTTCCTGTTGAAAAAAAATCTTGATCGGCCTTCCTGTTCCGGAATTGCCAGTTGGATTTGCGCCGGGATAATGTTCAGTTTGCCGGATTTTTGTGGATAGATAACTACTCTCCGCAGGATTTTGGTAGTGTATTGTTTGCCGTTCAAGGACTCCCTTGTCGGAAGGCTGGAAAAGTCTCTCAATTCTGTAGCGTAAAAGCCGTTTAGTTTGGCATCTTCCAGGAAGTCGTAACCTTCTATGGAGAGGGTGGTGTAGAGTTTGTAGTCCAGCAGAAGTTGTTGCCCTGGGTAGATCTCGTCGGAAGCGTTTATTTCCAGTCTAACGAGGTAAGGTTGATCATCTGCAGGTAAAGTCTTGCTTGATTCGAGGACCTCTATGGATAAAGAATTGGTGATCAACGTTTTGTTTCTTACGGTTATTTTTGCCGGTCTTATGGTCAAAGTGCCGGATTTCTTTGGGCGCAGCGAGTAGGAATAAGTCATTTGACTTGTAACGACGCCGTTGGTAACCTGCATGCTGGACGATCGGAAAGGACCTGAGACCAACTTGAATTGGTTGAAATCTGGTGCGATGAAATTGGTTCCGTTTGCATTGGAAAGAGTGAATGTTACTTCCAATATGCCATCTTGTAAGATTTGTTTGGAATGTGTTGTAGCAACGAACGAAATGTCGGCTTGGCCGTTCAAATCCGTGGCGGTGAAAGGTACCAGAAACAGAAAGAGTCTCGGTAAGAATTTCAGCATCGAACAGTATGGATGTCGTATTACGGATATGAGAGTCATTTTTGTAAGGGACTTTTCTACAGCAGCGAATTGATTGACGAGGTGTTCGAAACCATAGCAACATCTCCTTCCATTCCAGCCAATCCATATTCATGACTGTAAGCATACCTCGTCGGGTGGGGCGGAGCCGGCGGTTGAACAGACTGTTTTCGCCGGGTGCAAAGTTTTCTGCTACAAATTCCGTTCAATTCATCAGACCAACTGCCAAAATGACTGATTTTTCCCGATGGCAAAAATCTTGATAGATGATTCAAAATATAAAAGTTAAACTAATGAGCAAACAAGAAGAGCAAGCGCCGACGAAAGATTTTGAAACGGATGACCTGAAATTGCAAGCGGATAATTCTTCCGAGCAGCATCCGGAAGAATCAATCCAGGAAGAGAAGTCTGCTGAAACATCGCAGGAT
Organism: Bacteroidota bacterium; assembly: GCA_041163745.1. Lineage (GTDB taxonomy): Bacteria > Bacteroidota > Bacteroidia > Chitinophagales > Saprospiraceae > UBA6168. Next base: position 104,520 of record JBEAQU010000023.1, on the reverse strand, counting down.
TCCGTCGCTATGTTGGAGGGGCGGCTGTCCGAAACTACCGACAAATATCTCCGTTTGTATGCTGAATTCGAGAATTACAAGAAGCGGTCCGTGCGGGAGAAGCTGGACTGGATGAAGACAGCGGCACAAGACACGATGGCAGCCCTTTTGCCGGTATTGGACGATTTTGACAGAGCAAGGAAATTCTCCAGAGAGAATGGAGGCCAAGGTTGGAGCGAAGGTGTAGATCTGGTTTATCAGAAACTTTTCAGTACGCTAAAATCGAAGGGGTTGGAACCTATGCAGACGGAAGGTGCGTCGTTCGATCCCGAGTTGCATGAGGCGATTACGGAGATTCCAGTATCTTCACCGGAACAAAAAGGAAGGATAATTGACACCGTCGAGCAAGGGTATAGATTGAACGATAGGATTATCCGCCATGCGAAGGTCGTCGTAGGGAAATAAGTCAGCCAAAGCAACCTGTATTCTGTCGATTTTCGGTTGCAAATCCTGTGTTACCGAACATCTCTGCTACGGGGGGGGCAGGATCTTACAGCGAAAGATGCCATTCGTGTTTGTTAGAAGCCAACATACCAGCGTTGAAAGGAAGCGGTGCTAGTCAAGACGCTGCCCACGCATCATTGGTGCAGGTAAATATTTCAATCAAGTGACATGTCAAAAAGAGATTATTACGAGGTGTTGGGAGTATCGAAAGGAGTCGACGAGGCGACCTTGAAGAAGGCATACCGCAAGAAGGCGCTCGAGTATCATCCGGATCGGAATCCGGGTGACAAAACTGCGGAGGAAAAATTTAAGGAAGCTGCGGAGGCGTACGAAGTTCTGAGTGATTCGGACAAACGGGCCAGATACGACCGGTATGGACACGCCGGAGTGGATGCGAATATGGGTGGTGGCGGCGGATTCCGGGGAGGAGGGATGACGATGGAAGATATTTTTTCCCAATTCGGAGATGTGTTCGGAGGCGCTGGCAGCCCTTTCGATGAGTTTTTTGGCAGGGGAAGAGGCGGTGGAGGTGGAAGACGTCCTGCCGGGCAACGGGGGAGCAACCTGCGTATCAAGGTCAAATTAACCTTGGAGGAGATTGCGAACGGTGTGACGAAGAAAATCAAAGTAAAGAAGCAGGTGGCCTGCCAGACTTGTGGGGGAAGCGGCGCAAAGGACCAAGGGTCTTTGCAGACCTGTGGCACTTGCCGGGGTTCTGGTTACGTCCGTCAGGTCAGGAGCACTTTTCTCGGACAGATGCAAACTACTACGACCTGTCCGACCTGTCAGGGTTCAGGAGAGGTTGTAACAGCGAGTTGTGGCATTTGCAAAGGGGACGGGGTGGTTTATGGTGAGGAAACCATAGATATCGACATCCCGGCCGGCGTTTCGGAGGGCATACAGCTCTCCATGTCAGGCAAGGGTAATGCCGGACCGAAAGGGGGCCCGGCCGGAGATCTGCTGATCAATATCGAGGAAATACCACATGATGAATTGTCCAGGGACGGACTCAATGTGGTGTATGAGTTGTACATCAGCATAGCGGATGCCGCTTTGGGCACATCCGTTGAGGTACCGACCATTGAAGGGAGGGTCAAGATAAAAGTGCCGCCCGGGACACAAGCCGGTAAGATATTCCGGTTAAAGGGAAAAGGCTTGCCATCCGTCCAAAGCTATGAGCGTGGGGACCAGTTGATTCAGGTGAATGTCTGGACGCCCAAACGGCTGAATGAAGAGGAGCGTCAAATCCTTGAACGGATTCGGGATTTACCAAACTTTCAACCGGAGCCGGGGAAAGGGGAGAAAGGATTCTTCGACAAGATGAAGGAGTATTTTTCTTGAGGTTTGAATAACCTTCAAGCTTAGGTTGATAATCTGGGCGAGACAGGAAGACCTCGCGTCAGGTTGTGGTCTTTTCTCCTGCACTAAACATTTACAAGAAAAAACCCCTTGCTTCAAATGATTTCGTCCTTGTTGTGAAGGGACTGAAGTGGACCACAGCTCTGTAAATTTTGATAGGCTTGATGATACATTTCCGGCTGTGTGTCCTGGTTCCCCAATGAATTTTTCCGTAATTTTGGTAATCATCCGCTTTCTTCTTCAGTCCACCCATTCTGCTGGGGAACCCGGCCACCCCTGAAGGCAACGTTGAAGGATTCGACCTCAGTCTGAATGACAGGGACAAAGCCTCATGGCAGGTTTGCCAATTGAAAACTGATAAGGAAGAAACGCGTTCATATCCTGTTGCTGCACGGACATTCTGATACGCAAGCGGATAAGTGGTAAGCAACTTTTACTTGATTTGGTCGTCTTCGGTATCGGTTGTTCGGATTGGATAATCGGACAGGGAGACCTGCCTGCTGGATGGCCTGGTCTTGGGAGAGTTGCCTAAAGGCCGGGACAAGTCCCGGTATAAGGAATTGTTTGCTTTGAATATCGGGTTCTGACAGCAGCAGGTTGGAATCTCCATCCCAGAACTGATCGTGTTGGCGATGATGCGCATACTCCCTTTGCTGATATTCCTTTTGCAGACAATAGGAATTAGTAGGTTGGTTGCACAGAATTGCGGTTGTGCGGCGGAAGGGAACTGTGCCTATCCATTCAACGCTAACAGTACCGGGCAAGTTTGCTACGAAATAACGGATGCTTTCAATGACGATCTTTCGCATCCTGCACAAGGGGTGTGCGGCGTAGCGGTAAAGTTCCGGCACGGCAGAGTGGGAGGGTTGGGCCTAACATTAACATCGCCGGACGGCACAGCCATTCAATTGGTCGGGAGCAACGGCAGTTGCAATACCTGGACACCGATTGCCTTGTGGGACATTCTATTTTCACCATGCGCGGAAGATTGTATTCCCGATACTTTGAACGGATGTTCCTATCCGTGTGTTTTCAATGGCTGTCCCATCGACTGTCCCTGGGCGAATGCCAACTACAGCGGTACTTACCATCCTTATCAAGGATGTCTGGAGGATTTTGACAGTGGCCCCGTCAACGGCCAGTGGTGTCTTTCCATTGACAACAACGCACAGTTCAATGGGGGAGTTATTCTTGATTTCCAGATTATCTTGTGCGACCAGTCCGGTATCTTGTGCTGTGCAGCGGATGCGGGTGACTTAGCATTCGAGCCCGACGTAATGGCCTGTGAAGGGGACAGTTCATTACGGTTGTCACCAGAACCAGGCTACGGTGCGCTGGTTCCGGACACTTCCTTGCACGGCTATTTTTATTTGATTTTCGAGGATACCGTTCTGCTGGCGATGGAAGAAGCGCCTAATTTGGACACTTATCCCCCGGGAAATTACCAGGTGTGTGGTTTGTCTTACCTGTATTCTGATTCCACATGGCTGCCTGCTGCTGGAGCAGTGTTGACGCCATTCCAACTTGATACGATGTTGCATGGCCCGTCCCCGATATTTTGTGGGGATGTATCGGACGATTGTATGCTCGTCGGCATTGCGTCACCTATTGAACCGGTTCAGCTCAATCTCACCATATGCGAAGGGGATACCATACATGTAGGAAACAGTCAGTATGTTGAGGGAGGGCAGTATCAGGATACGCTTGCATCGTATTTCGGATGTGACAGTTTGGTCTTGCTTGACCTGACGGTTCTTGCGGCTGATACAACGTTTCTGAGCATTGTGCTTTGTTCCGGATCTGCTTATTCGGTGGGAGATTCCGTTTACACGGCATCGGGTGTGTACGCAAATCGCTTGATCGGTTCCAACGGCTGTGATTCTACCGTTCTGCTGGACCTCACCATTCTTCCCACCGCTCATACGCTGCTCATTGACACCATATGCAATGGTGATACGGTTTGGATTGCCGGATATCCCTTTTACGAAGACGGGACTTATATAGATACCTTGGAGTCTGCAGATCAGTGTGACAGCATCGTTACACTTTTGCTGACCGTCATTTCGGTATCTGCGGACATCCTGACGCCGGATACGTTGAACTGTGTTGATACGGTCATTATTTTGACGGCATCCGGGACATCTTCCGGCGGGACACTGCTATATTCCTGGGAATGGGAGGGGAGTCCGGTGGGCATGACGGACACTGTCGGGTTGATGCCGACGGCGAATGCCGGGAACTATATCCTACGAGTCAGCAGTGGTGCTTGCGAGGCTGTGGATAGTACATTCGTATTTCAGGATACGGTTGTTCCTATGGTTTACCTTGCTCCTTTGTTATCCGACCAATTGAATTGTGAGACGACAGCCATCACATTGGAAGCAGTAGGTTTCGACCCTTCGGCAAGCCTGACATGGTTGTGGATGGAATCGGGAGGGGCTCCTGTCGGCAACATCTCTCCGGAGGCAGTCCTGGTCACCGAGCCAGGTGAATACATATTGACGGTGACAAACACCAGCAATGAATGTGTCCGGTCTGTCAGCCGGGTCATAGGACAGGATACTGTCAGTCCGACGGCTGTTGCCGGAGCGGACACAATGTTTTCCTGTCAGCAACCATTCCTGCAACTGAACGGTTCGATGTCTCAGGCCAATAATGGTGCCGCAGCATACCATTGGTCCGTCCTGGCGGGAGGGAGTACATTGTTGCAGGCGGATACGGTTAGTCCTTCGATTGACGGGCCTGGCCTGTTCGAGTTGATGGTCATCGATACGGTAAATCAATGTGAAGACAGGGATACAGTGTTGGTTTCAGCGGATACCATTGCGCCGGTCCCGGTGCTGTCGACGCCACAAGGGAGCACCCTTACCTGCAATGTGTCGATTCTTACGCTAGACGCAACAGGGTCCATGGCAGGACCGGATTTCTCGGCCACCTGGACGGGAGGTGTCACTTCGGGTCAGGGAACGCTTGTTGCGACCGTACAAGCGCCAGGCACGTATTCGTTGGTATTGGAAGACAACGCAAACGGTTGTACGGATTCCATATCATTGGTCATTGTAACGGACACATTGGCGCCTGTAGCGGATGCAGGGCCGGCGGACACGCTCTCCTGTACCAACAATACATCCAATTTGGGCGGAAGCGGCACATCGGTCGGCCCAGTCTACAGTTACCATTGGACAGGGAGCATGGGGGGGTCGTTCATCAGTCCGACGGATATGCCGACGGCGGAAGTGGATTCGGCCGGCACGTACTATTTGTTGGTACGCGACCTTTCGAATGGTTGTGAGTCCATGGATACGGTGACGGTAGAGGGCAACTATTTTCCACCGCAGGCGGTGGCTGGACCGGACCGGACCTTGACTTGCACGGAAACGCAAGTGGTGCTGAATGCTGGCGGTTCTTTGATTTTGCCATTTTCCTCTTATTATTGGACGAACGGGTCGGGGGAGATCCTATCCAACAATTTGACGGTGACGGTGGATTATGCGGACACATTTGTCTTTCATTTGAGTTTTGCATTTTGTCAGAGTAGGGATTCGGTGGTGGTGGTAGGGCCGAGTGGCTTACCGGTGGCAGAGGCGGGATGGGATGTGGCGCTGGATTGTACGACGGGTATGGCTCAACTGGACGGGACAGGATCGGAAACAGGCGACAGCATCACCTATGCCTGGGCATTGTTGGGATCGACTGCTGGTGGTCAGGGAATTGTACAAGGATCGCAGACACTTGTGCCGATGGTAGACGAAGTGGGTTGGTATCAGTTGACAGTTACGGACGCCATCACCGCATGTTCTGCCAGCGATACGGTACATGTATGGTTGGACACGGCGGCATGCCAACCATTTGCATGGGCCGGGGTGGACGGGTTGGTCAATTGTTATCATCAACAGGTTGCTGACACCCTGGTGGCCGATGGTTCTGTCGGGCCCAACATATCTGTTGCATGGACGGCCGTCAGCGGAGCGCTGCTGGACATATCAGAAAGTTACCAACCGATAGTGACGCCGGGTACATACGTCTTGACGGTTACGAACGAGGCGGTTGGGTTGTCAGTGCATGACACGGTGGTGGTTTTGGCGGACACGGTGGCCCCTATCGCAAGTATTGCTGACGAGTCCTTGTCATTGAACTGCATGGAACTGGAAGGATGTTATGTGCCCGTCACATCCGGTACAACCCAAGGGCCTGGAATTTCCTATGCCTGGGGAACCTTCGACGGTTCGTTCTGCGGGTCGACGGATGAATTGGCCACCGGAATAGCGCAGGTAGGGATTTATGAGTTGATAGTGACCAATTCGGCGAACGGATGTACCGCTGCGGATGCCATATTCATCACATTGGAAGATCTTCCGGCGGTTGCGAATGCTGGAATGGATTTGCAACTGCCGTGCAGTGATACGACAGCCATACCTGGTGCGGTTGGCAGTTCGGCGGGTCCGCAGTTTCAGTATGAATGGTATTCAACGGATGGAGGGATAATTGTTGGAGGGGGGAATACCCTGCAGCCGCTCTTGGCCGTTACGGGACTTAGTGACACCTTTTACCTGGAGGTGACCAACAGTATCAATTTTTGCCGTGACACCGACGAAGTGGTGGTGTTCGGGCCTACCGGTTGTACGCCGCAATGTGCAGCCAATACGGTAGGACAACTTGATTGCGTATCAACGACGGCGGTATTAAGTGGTGTAGGCTCTTCCCAGGGCACAGAAATCGGATATGAATGGGCCGTCGGACCAACAGGAGGTAATTTTTGTGGGGATCCGGCCCAACAGCAGGTATGCATTGACAGCCCAGGAGAATATATCCTGACGGTCACACGGACGTACGCCAGCGGTGTACAGTTCAGCAAGACTTGTCAGGTGATCGTACCTGATTTATCCCAGCCGCCAAATACGGATGCCGGACCGGACAGGGTATTGAATTGTGTGGATACGATTGTCCAGTTGGACGGTAGTTCTTCTGCGGGAGGGACGGGTATTGCCTATCAATGGGAAGGGATACAGGGGGGGGGCATATCTGCGGGCGGTACGACGGCTATAGCGGAAGCGAACCTTCCCGGGCAATATGTTTTGACTGTACTGGACACATTCACCGGATGTTCGGCAGCGGACACGGTGGGTGTGACAAGGGATACAGCTGCACCGGTAGCGGAGGCGGGCGAGGGAGAAACGTTGAATTGCATAATGAACACAATTGTGTTGAATGGGAGCGGAATGCCTGCCGGAGCGTCTGCCGTATGGGAGACACAGGACGGGGACATATGTGCAGGGGGGAACACATTCAGTCCGATTGTCTGTGATGCGGGGACATACATATTGACGGTGACCCATCCCGAGAACGGATGTGAATCAGCCGATAGTGTGACGGTCACGACGGATGGCATGGTGCCGAATCCGGATGCTGGTCCGGATCTCACCTACACCTGTGCGGAGCAGTTATTTGAGATTACGGCGAGTGTGGTCGGTGGTAGTGACCTGGTTTTCGAATGGGTGGCCATGGCAGGGGGCTGTATCGTAGGGCCATCGGATCAATTGCAATTGACGGCGGCCTGTCCTGGGACTTATCACTTGGCGGTAACAGATCTGACGAACGGATGTCAGGGGCATGCTGAGATGAAAGTGGTGGCGGATACGTTGGCGCCGGTGGCACATCCGGGAGAGCCTCAGGAGATTGATTGTGACCAGTTGCAGGTGACGTTGGATGGCAGCGGGTCACAAGGTGCGGGAGGGCTTGCCTATTCGTGGTCGATCATCGATACAGGTCACATTGTGGGAGGATTCCAATCAGAGACAGCACAGGTGGACGCTGCGGGCAATTACCAGTTGTTAGTGACCGACCTGGGCAACGGGTGCCAGGATTCGGCACTGGTTGCGGTGACAGTGGACGAAGGATTGCCGTTTGTAACAGCGGGCGTAGATACCATACTGACCTGTCGCCACGACACCATATCGTTAGACGGTACCGGAACGGCGGTATGGCCGGGGTTGGTTTACCATTGGCAGCGTTTAGGAGGAGGCAATCTGATGATGGGGCAGACACTGACGCCTGCCATATGGTTGCCGGGCATATACGAATTGGAAGTGTCGGATACATTGACGGGATGCATAGTCAGGGACACGGTCTTCATCGGTGTCGATACGATGGCACCGGTAGCGGCTATCGAGGCGAACGAGGGCGTCGTGATCAACTGTATCATCAGCCAGGTAACGCTGGACGGTCAAATGTCTGTTTCCGCTGGTACATTACAGTACAATTGGGAGACAGCAGGGGGTCATTTCATGCTATCCCAGGATTCAACGTACATACAGGTCGACAGTGGTGGAATCTATATTTTGGTTGTGGAGAATCAGGAGAACGGCTGTCGTGACACAGCGAAATTGGTGGTAGTACAAGATAAGGAGTCACCGCCACTATGGGTGGGGGCACCGGGGTTGCTGACCTGTCGGGAGCCCATCGATACCTTGTGGGTAGCGTCGGGGGGAAGCACCTTGGAATATGAATGGAGTGGGCCTGGAATTGTAACCGGTGCAGATGAAGAACAAGTTGTTGTTGATGAGGCAGGTGCGTATCAGGTTGTGGTAACGGATACGGTCAACGGATGCAAATCGTCTGCTTGGGTAACGGTGGCGCAGAACCTCGCAGCACCGGAAGCCGTGGCGACAGCGACGGGTAGTTTCACTTGTCGGGACAGCGTTGTCGTAGTCAGCGGGGACGGGTCTACAGAAGAAGGGGTAACATACGAATGGGGGAGTGCGGACGGAGCAAGCGGGATAAGCAGTGTAGTCGGATACTCGGCGACGGTAACTGATCCAGGATGGTATTATCTGACGGTGATTCGTTCGGACAATGGGTGTTTCGCTGTGGATTCCGCGGAAGTAACGGTCAGTGAGTTTCCAATCAGTGGGCTGGTAATGACAATAGAGGAACCGGATTGCAGAGACCAGGAGGGTTCGATTCGGGTGGACAGTGTATTGGGAGGGTCCCCACCTTATCGATTTGCCTTGGATGGGGGATATCTGGCGTCATACCGGGAGTTTGAGTATCTGGATCCCGGTGGGTATCTTGTAAGAGTGGAGGACGAAGGGGGGTGCAGTTGGGAGGAATGGGTACAGCTGGTGCAGCCGAAGGAAGTATCCGTGGAATTAGGTGGCAGTCTCACGATAAGGCAGGGTGATCTTGTTAGGTTGACTGGGCAGACGAACCTGGAGGAAGCGGAGATAGACACCGTGATTTGGCATCCCGGGGAAGACGCGGAGGGGTGTTTTCGGTGTTTGGAGCTTTGGGTGTCACCAATAGAAACAACCGCATATTATCTGACGGTTTTCGATTCGAACGGGTGTCAAGCCACGGACAAGGTTGTAGTTTTTGTGCAGGAGGCGGGTGATATATATGCTCCGACGGCTTTTTCACCTGATGGGGATGGTGTGAATGATTACTTCACGCTGTACGGTAGTGAGCAGGTATCTGCTATCCGGGAGTTTTTTATTTACGATCGATGGGGGTCGTTGGTATTCGAACGGCAAGGGATGATGGTGAACAATGCTTTGGAAGGTTGGGACGGTACGTTCATGGGGCGGCCGTTGGATGTTGCCGTATACACCTGGAAAGCCTTGTTGGTTATGGTGGATGGCAGTCTGGCAACCAGGAGCGGGGCGGTTACGTTGGTCCGTTGACAGGAATCAATCCTCCAGGAGGCGGGCTTTCAGGAGTACCTCGTCTCGGAGCGACAATTTATAGTCAATGATACGTTGCAGCAAGTCCGGGTGATTGACCGCCAGCATTTGAGCGGCCAGGATGCCTGCGTTCTTAGCAGCGTTGAGAGCCACTGTCGCAACGGGCACGCCGTTCGGCATTTGCAGGATAGATAGGATGGAATCCCAGCCGTCAATGGAATTGGAGGATTTGACAGGGACTCCGATGACAGGCAAAGGAGATATGGCGGCTACCATGCCCGGCAGGTGGGCTGCGCCACCCGCTCCAGCGACGATGACATGCAAGCCTCGGATATGAGCCTGGCTTGCGTAGGTGAAAAGTCGCTCTGGAGTTCTGTGTGCTGACACAATGCACCTTTCGAAGGGGATTTCGAATAAGGCAAGGACATCGGCGGCCTGTTGCATGACGGGGAGGTCGGAATCACTGCCCATTATAATACCTACCTGTGGTTTCTTATCCATCGTCATAGTGGTTTCTTATTGAAGGTTGGCTTATGGAATTGTAGCAATACGGTTTAATCGCTACAGGAGCCGATTTTATTGACCGATTATGTAAAGTTATTCACTTCAGCCGATAAGATGGGCAGGTCGGGAAAGAATACGCGGATATCTTATCCTATCAGGGAACCGAAGCTCAGCAAGTTCGGCAGCGTGTTTGGTGATTACAGAAACAATCGGGGCTATGAAACGACGCGGAGGGTATTTCTAACGTGCTCCGCAATTCGGACGGCATTTTGCAAGTCAGCTGCCAATACCGTGACATGGCCCATCTTGCGGAAAGGTTTTGTTATTTTCTTACCATATAAGTGGATCTTCACCCCTTCCAAGGCGGCGCAGGGTTCGAAACCTTCATAATTGGCGGGGCCGGAGCAATCGGGTGCTCCGAGCAGGTTGACCATAACAGAAGCGGTTTTCATCCGGGTACTGCCTAGCGGCAGGTCAAGAATGGCACGCAGATGTTGTTCGAATTGAGAGGTGTAGCAGCTGTCGATGGTATGGTGGCCGCTGTTATGCGGTCTGGGGGCGACTTCGTTTACGAGGAGTCTGCCGTCGGTGGTCAGGAACATTTCCACGGCCAGCAATCCGCTGGTGTTGAATTTTTCCGTCACTTCCAATGCGAGTCTGGTGGCTTGCAGGGCGGTTTCTTCCGGCAGGTCAGCCGGGCAAAGCAGAAATTCGACCAGATTGGCCTGGGCGTTGAACTGCATTTCCACCGGTGGGTATGCGATGAGTTCTCCGGATGCGTTTCTGGCGGTGACGACGGAGATTTCCTTTGAGATATCCACACAATGCTCCACGACCGAAGGGCCGGGGAGCAGCATGTGGAGGTCACGGTCGGATCGGATGACGGCGACACCCTTTCCGTCGTAACCTGCTGTACGGGATTTTTGAACAAAAGGGTATCGTAAGGATTGGTCGGACAGGGACTGCCGGATGGATTCGGTGTCGGGAAACAACCGGAAGTCGGCGGAAGGTATATGATGAAGTTGATAGAATTCTTTTTGCAGGCCTTTGTCCTTGATAATCCTAAGGCTGGAGGGGGAGGGATAGACTTTGCGACCTTCCTGTTCCAGAAGGAGGAGCGCATCCACATTCACATGTTCTATTTCGATGGTCAGCAAGTCTACCGATCGGCCAAAATCGTACACGTCATCAAAGTCATTGAAATCACCTTTGACGAAATGGTGGCAGACAGCTGCAGCCGGCATGGATTCCGATGCATCCAGCGCCCAAGTGACGAGGTCCCAATTGTGTGCGGCGAGGGCGAGCATCTTGCCCAGTTGTCCGCCGCCGAGGATTCCGATGGTGGTATTGGAAGGTATCATGGGACAAAAATAAGCGGGACAACCTATATTTCAACAGCCACTACCGGGAAATGACCTGGACAAAGGATGATGAGAGGGAAAAAAAAGGTGGCCTGGTCAGGCCACCTGCAATTAGTAGTAAATAGACACACGCACTGTAAATCATTCGATGGTAGGCATGCCTTTCCAGCGCGCGGTGCAGGAATAGGGTGAGATGTTGCCCACGGTTTGTTGTTTTTCAGTAATCCTCAGCCTTGTCGAGACCGGATGAAAATGAATCCGGCTTGCGACGTTGTTTGTTCCATAGTGTGTGGGAGTATGGACGCCAAGCATCCACACAATGTGTTTTTTTGAATTGCCCCGATCTTCGACGATATTCACATCCGGGTGACACACCAACCCCGACAGGTACCGGCGTTCGGCCGGATTGCACACTCAGATACCTGCGTAAAAATCCGGGAAGACGGATCTGAATTCGTCGGCGTGTACAAGACTTCCTGGCTTCCGATTTTATAAAGGAATCACAACCAAAAGTTGGTATCCATAGCGCCGGTAAGGGAGCATGAATGGAAATCAGGATACACCATCCGGATGGGTGGATGTTTAGCAACTGGATGAATCATCGGTCCAATGATGTCGATTACCGGGTAGGGATCCCGCTGCGACGAATAAGAAGGGAAGTCTTGGTTTCAGGAAATACTTACCGGAAGAGCGTCATTTGATCAGGCTGGCATAATTCCAGAGATAAGGAAGGGAAGCGCATGACCGAATTACGGGATTCTTCTAGCGGAGTGGGACAGAGGGTAGACGAATCCACTCAAGCGTGGGAAAATTGTGGTTCGTCTATGAATAATGCGAAACAAAGGTAAGGGAGATTTGATTGGTAGTCAAGGGACAACTAAAAAAGATTACCATTGTCTTGGTAAGTCATTCCATGTGGGAGAGGGAGTTAAAAGACCGACCCAGGTGGCGGGGATGGAAAGGTTCCTCCTCGGGACGAGTGCATATCCCGAGGTTGTCATTCCAAGGGGATGTTGGCTATATACGGTGTTTCGGAATATGACAACGGCGGAGAAAGGATGCGCAAGAGTCGTTCGATTGGAATATAGAGATTATTTTTACGTTGGTGAGGCGGTAGGAATGCGCCACAATACAGGTAAGGGTCGAGGCCGGTGTCGATCTGACATCCTGGGGAAACTCCTGTCGTATCGGTCCGGGCACTCAACAAGGCGGGAATCAAATATGAAGAGACATGCAAACAATCATCATCAAGAATGCGCATATAGTAAATCGGGGGCAGATCACGACGGGGGATTTGTATATCAAGGGTGGGCGTATAGCACAGGTAGGGGGAATAATCAACAAGCCGGCCGAGCGGGAAATCGACGCAAGTGGTTTGTACGCGATACCGGGGATCATAGATGACCAGGTACATTTTCGCGAGCCAGGCTTGACGCACAAGGCCTGCATACATTCGGAATCCCGTGCGGCTGTCGCTGGCGGGGTCACGACCTATATGGAGATGCCGAACACACGTCCGCCGGCATTGACACAAGCATTGTTGGAAAGCAAGTATGCGATGGCGGCGGAGCGGTCCTTGGCGAACTATTCCTTTTTCATGGGGGTGTCTAACGACAACCTGGAGGAAGTTCTCCGAACGGATAAGCGGCAGGTGTGCGGCATCAAGATATTCATGGGTTCGAGTACAGGCAACATGTTGGTCGACCGTATGGAGACCTTGGAGGCGGTGTTTTCCAGGAGTCCGATGCTGATTGCCACGCATTGTGAGGATGAAGGAATTATCCGCCGGAACGAGGAGATATACCGTTCGCAGTATGGGGAGGAGGTTCCGATGCATTGTCATCCCGAGATAAGGAACGAGGAGTGTTGTTTAAAGTCGTCAACGCTAGCGGTAGAATTGGCAAGGAAGTACGGAACAAGGCTGCATATTTTGCACATATCCACGGCGGAGGAGTTGGCATTGTTCAGGAACGACCTTTCATTGGAACACAAGAGGATCACATCGGAAGTATGCGTGCATCATCTGTATTTCAACAGCGGTGATTACGAGCGGAAGGGATCTATGATCAAATGTAATCCGGCGATCAAGGACGCCCGTCATCAGAAAGCCTTGTTCGAGGCGCTGCTGGACGATCGGTTGGATATCATCGCCACGGACCATGCCCCCCACACATGGGAGGAAAAGCAAGGCGGTTATTTCGGGGTGCCTTCGGGAGTACCATTGGTACAGCATGCGTTGAACATCATGTTGACATTTCACCAAGCGGGTAGGATTACGTTGGAAAAGATTGTGGAGAAGATGTGTCATGCGCCGGCGGTATGTTTCAGGATTGCGGACCGGGGTTATCTGGACGAAGGGAAATGGGCGGACATAGCCTTGTTGGATCTCGGGGAACGTTGGCAGGTGAGTCGGGAGAACCTTAGTTATCTATGTGGGTGGTCGCCTTTTGAGGGGGAGGAATTTCAGGGCAAGGTAGTGGCCACGCTTGTCAGCGGCCACCTGGCATATGAGCGGGGATTATTTCAGGAGGGTAAGTCTGGGGAGCGGGTATTGTTTGAGGGGTAAGTGGCAGGCATTTGAGGGGTAAGGTGTGGCGGTGACCGGTGATAGGTTGACCATTTTGAGTTTGCAACGGGAGAGCAAGGGATTAGAAATGGATACACTCCCGAAGAGTGTATCCATCCGATAAGGTCTGCTTATGACGAGACGGAAGACCTGAGGGGGGAAAGGGAAGGGCTGCAGTGATAAGATCCGGAATCCGGGTGGGAGCGTACCGAATTGTCTGATAAGCTACGCTAAAGGATGTGCCATATCGCTGCGAAGCCGGCAGCTGGAAAGGCGATCATCCGGGTCGGCGGTAGGTAGCAGAGCTCAGTCATTGGAACTGTCTGAAAAATCAGGTGTAAAAAGTCCGTAGGGCCCCATTTGCCAAGTGTAGCGGTAGAAATCACGTCTTGGTGGCGAAGGCTTGTCCTGGTCGAGGGTCAGGGTGCCGAGGAACCCCTTGGTACGGCGATCGAAAGCAAGCCATTTGTTTTCTGGAATTTTCACGGTCAGGTTTACTTTTTGGCCTCTCCAAGGCGTTCCGTCGGGGATGGTGAAAGCGTCGTCGAGCAGTAATCTGTTTCCATTGATGCGCCAGTTATATTGTATGGCGTTTGCAGCGGCGGCACCATCTGCGGCATTTCTACCGCGGGAGGAATTGGATTGAACGATTTCGAAAGTGTTTGTATCAGACCGTTGTATATTGACGGAGACGTTGCTGGACAGAAGGTTGTCACCGGCCATGCGAAGCTTGTCGCCGAAGTGAAGGAATAGGAAATCCGAATAGGCATCCACCATTTCGATTGAAAGCGTATCGACATCCATAAAGGATTTTTGGGAAGCGGGAGGAGGGGTGGCATCGGTTTGGAAGTCTCGAAGGACGGAAGAGGAGAGCAGGGATATGCACATGACATTCAGCCCCCAGAAGATCCAAAGTCCTAAGACCCACTTTGGTTTGAAGTGTGTGCGCATAAAGATCCGCATGACACCGAGGATGAGCATCAGTAGCGGAATGCCAACGAGTGCGAGGATATTGATGATGGCAAGGGCATAGAGGAGCGGTTTGCCGGGCAGGATGAAAGACAGGAACGGGGAACCGACGAAGGTACCCGCGACAAGTCCGATCCAAGTGATACCGAGCGTGATGACGAGGATAAGGCCGACAGCGAAAGTGATGGGTTTGATAGTTTTACGAAGGAAGTTCAACACAGCTAGGAGGACTGCGCCCGCGAGCCGTAACATTTCCTGTACGGCATTTCGGATGGATTGGAAGCCGGTAGCTGGGCCGTCTGAATGGCCGGTACGATGTTTGGAGCCGGAGGATTTGAATTCCGCTTTCAGTTCGTCTCCCAGTTCGGATACCTTTCGGGAGACGTGAGAAAGTTCCTCTTCAATGATTTTTCCGATATTATTGGCATTGACCGGGTCACCGCGCATAGCGAGTTTGTCGCTGGCAGACGCTGCTTTTGGGACAATGATCCAGAGAATTATATAGAGTGGGACTGCGAAGCCGCCGAAGAAAAAGAAGGCGACGAAAGCGAGCCGGATCCAGAGCGGATCCTGGATGCCGAGGTAGGCTGCGATACCGGCGCATACGCCGCCGAGCACAGTGTCATCCGGGTGGCGGAAAAGGCGTTTTCCTGTTTTATGGGATCTTTGGCCATTTGTTTTTTCTTTTCCGGCAGGTTCCTCATCCGCCCCGAAGTCGGCGGGTGTACCCATGGTAGAGATAACGGCGGTCACGTCTTTGAGGTGGACGATAGTGTGGGAGGAAAGACGTTCGCGGAGCAGTTCTGCCAAGCGGGTTTCGATATCGGTTGTGATTTCTTCATATCCGTCGGAGGATTTGAAATGGTTGTGGATGGTCTGCAGATAACGGTGCAAATGGTTATATGCATCTTCATCGATGGTAAAGGGAAATCCGCCCAAGTTGATATTCAGTACTTTATTCATTGTTAATTATTTTTCTATCAGATTTTTTGTGGATTGTTGGACAGCAGTCATGAGTTGTTCCCAGGAGCGCAGCAATCCTTTGAGAAAGGAGAGTCCGTCATTGGTCAGGAAGTAATATTTCCTAGGCGGGCCTGCATCGGATTCTTTCCAGGTGTAATGAAGCAGTCCGGCGCTTTTCAACCGGGCCAGGAGGGGGTACAATGTGCCTTGGACCACAATCATGTTGAGTTGTTCGAGCCGGTTCAGGATATCGGAGGGGTAGGCTTCCTTTTCCTCGGAAATGATGGAAAGAATACACAGTTCCAGGATACCTTTTCGCATTTGTTGGGTTGTATTTTCCAAAAGTTCTTGGATTTTCATGTGTCGTCGATGTTATGAATTTCGATGTTTTCAGAAAGTTGGTCGGTTTAGCGGGGCGATACCAGGTTTCCGTTCAGGGAGGGGCAAAAATTACGAATCAGCGATTTGCGGGTGTGCACGCCCCTTCGCCTGGTGTGCGGTCATCCCGCTTTCGGCTGTTTGTCCCAAGCACAATGCAAAGATAAGTTTTCACAAGATACTTTGCAAAGCATGGTACCTTCTTTGGCAAGGAATATTGGATAAACAAATAGCTTGTATCGACAAATGCCGTCAGTGACACGTCGGGCGGCTGTGCATGCGGATACGAACGAGGGGGGAGTCGGGAATTTGATGCTTAGCAAGAGGATGACAGGAAAAGGGAACGGGTACAGAATGGTTCGGTAGGAAGAATATCAGCAGGAAAGCCGGAATATGGGAGAAGGGATTTGGGTAAGGTTTGGAGGGGTCGGATGGAAAGAAGGGCCAACCGTTTGGTATAGGTGGGTCAGTGTTTGTCGGCGAATCTTTCCTTGGCGTAGATGGCGGCACCGATGATACCGGCGTTATTGAACATCTTGGCAGGGGTGACGGCCATATTGACATCGATATAAGGAGCGAACAAGTCGAAGCTATTGCTGATTCCGCCGCCGAGTATAACGAGATCCGGGGATAGGATGCGGTTGACATGATGGAGGAACTCATTGAAGCGGCGGCCGAATCCGGGCCAGGTCATTTCGTATTTCTTCCGGGCGGTATTGGATATATAGTGTTCGGCGATGAGGCCATGGAAATGTAGGTGACCGAATTCCGTATTGGGAACCAGATGGCCATCGATGAAGAGTGCGGAGCCCAGACCGCTGCCGATGGTTATGAGGAGTATGGTTCCGGATTTTCCTTTGCCTTTCCCGAACCGCATTTCCGCCATGCCGGCGGCATCTGCGTCATTGAGGGCGAAGACCGATTGTCGGGTTGTCTTTTGGAAGAGCGTTTCGATATTAAGGCCGATCCAATCGGGATCGATATTGGCTGCGCTGTTGGCTACACCGTGTTTGACGATAGCGGGGAAGCCGCAACCCAGGAATGAACCAGAATAATCCAGTTTGAGGATGAGTTCCTGGACAACGGCGGCCACGGCGGACGGGGTAGCGGGTTTCGGGGTAGAGATCTTGATTCTATCCGTCAGCAATTTACCAGTGGATGTGTCGACGATAGCGCCTTTGATTCCGGAGGCACCGACATCGATACCCAGTACATTGTTGTTGTCGATCATGCTACAAACTTTAGGAAGCCGGCGGGCGTAATACCGGCGGGGGGAGGAAAGTTAGTTAAAAAAGTAGTTCTGGAGGGTTTATTTGATCAAAAGGATGGTCATTTTAACATCCTGCAGCGGGCGGTCTAGCGTGTTTGTCGGTAAGTCGGCGATACGGTCCAGGACATCGAATCCATTGATAATCTGGCCAAAGACGGTATATTCGCCATCGAGATGCGGGGTACCGCCGTATTCCAGGTATTTTGCGCGTTGGTCAGGCGTATACCGGATACCTTTTCTGGCCTCCACGTCCCGAAGGGAGGATGGTTGAAGGGTTTGACCGTGCACGATAAAGAATTGCGATCCGGAGGATGCTTTTTCCGGATTCACATCATCGCCGAGGCGGGCGGCGGAGAGTGCGCCTTTCACATGGACCAGGGAGTCGACTGGTTCGAAAGGTAAGGAGTATCCGGGGCCACCGGAGCCTAGCGGTTGGTTCGCGCCTGCCTTTCTGGAGTTGGGATCTCCTCCTTGGATCATGAAACCAGGGATGACGCGATGGAAGAGCAATTCATTGAAAAAGCCTTTTTCCGTTAATTTTTCGAAATTATCGCGATGGATTGGGGTCGCGTCGTAAAGGACGGCGGTCATATTTCCCAATGGGGTTTGGATTTCCACGAGGCAGTTTTCCGGAGGGAACAGCTGTAGTTGTGTTGAGGTGGTATGAGAACGTCTGCCTTTGCGAGCGGTTAGGGATACGGTGAAATTGCCGGAGGACAGGAATCGGTGGGATGGGGTGAAAGATGAGTCAGAAGCGCCGTTACCGAAGTTCCAAACGAATTCATCAGCGTGGCGGGAATGATTTTCGAAAACGACGGTGAGGGGCACCTGCAAAGGGGCATGATTGGAACGGAAGGAAAAATCAGCGATCGGTTTGTTGCAAGCCCATAGCAGCACCAGCGGCAGGAGGCAGAATAAGCGGAGGAAGCGTGCATTGGGGCAGTCGGGCGACATCATAGGCGAATAATGTGATCTTTGCGGAAGGAGCGAAGTCAGTGAATTTTCACGGACATTTTGATATCCGAGGCTGGGCGGTCACGTTGGTCGCGGGGTTGGTAGGCGATTGCATCGACCACTTCGAGACCTTCTACCACCTGACCGAAGACGGTGTATTGGAAGTCCAGTTGAGGTGTTCCGCCATATTGAATATAATAATCCCTTTCTTCGGGAGTGTAATGATAGCCGGCATTTAGTGCGAATTGATCGAATTGAGCAGCAGGGACGGGGCCACCTTGGACGATATAGAACTGGCAACCCGAGGATTGGCGTTCTGGGTTGACTTCATCGGGTTGTCGGGCGGCGGCAAGGGCGCCGCGGAAGTGTTTGGCGCCGATTTCTGCGGGGATGGTATAACCTGGCCCCCCTTTACCGAGAGCTTGTCCGGGTTGGGCGGTTTTCGAATCAGGATCTCCGCCCTGGATCATGAAACCGGGGATTACACGATGGAAGAGGGTACCGTTGAAAAAGCCACTCTCAACCAGTTTGATGAAATTTTCCTTGTGGAGCGGTGTCGAGTCGTAGAGTTTGATCTTGATGTCACCGAGGTCCGTTTGAATGCGTACGAAGGTTTCGGAGACAGGTTGGTTTGCGGATTCGGCGGAATTTTTTTCGGAAGCGGACTGCTTGTCTGAGCAGTGCAGCGAGGCGAAGGCAAGGAGCAGCAGGAAGTAAGCAGGCGATTTCATGATCAGGCGGTTTTAGGTGAACCAGAAGAAGCGTTCGAAGGTGGAGGAGGGGGCATGTCGTCCGGCAGCCAATCCCGGAAGTAATCGATTATTTTTCCCATCAGATATTTCTCCTGTTCCCGGACTCCTTTTGCGGAGTAAGGTTGCAAGGCTTCGTAGTGCGGCCATCCGTCGGCATCGCGGCCTTTGAAGCGATAGAAACCGTCAAAGCTCAGCAGGTGGCAGATGGCGATGTGCATCAGGTCTTGTTTTTCCTCTTTGGTAAAGGGGGATTTCCAACGACCGAGTTCCTGTATGCCGATAAGGAAAAGGACGGCATTAAGGTCGGGGAGTACATCGCGACGTAGGGCATCTTTCACATAATGCCGGACTTTGAGCCATTCGAAATCCAGTTGCCAATCTTCCATAAGTTAGAGGTAGGACGGGATATGAGCCGCCGGGGCGTCATTCCCGCACAAAATGGTCAGAAATCGGTTCGAGCATAGGCAAAGATATGGAATTCGGGTAAGGAAATTATTTGGGTGGGGGCGGATGGGTTCAAATCAATTGGTCGAACGCCAAAGGATTGGTGCTGTTGCCACGATTCGCCTTGAATAGCCGGGAAGGGGATTTTTGAGGCGATTTTTTAATCAAGGGCGATTTGATTTTCATTGAATTGGTTAGCAAGGCATTGTTTTATTCCGCTTTGATAGTTGGATTTCTTTGCCGTTTGGTGTTGGAGAGCCAGGATACCGAGGAAATGATAACACAAAGGGGTGTGAGGTTTTGCCGAAGGTCGAAGCACTTGTCGGAATCAAGCGAATTGTCCGATCCATGATTCGCCTAAGGGCAGACACTATCGAGCATGAGTTTGGATTGACTCCGGTTCGAACGTGAAACTGGTAAGGGAAGGCGGGCTCAATTCAGGAGCCGGCGTGAGAGGCCAGGATGGATTTGGTACGGCTGGAAGCGGGTAGGGAAGCGAGGAGTCCGATGAGCAGGACGACGGAGGAGACCGCGAGCAGGTCCGGGTATCGCAAGCTGATGGGATAGGCGTTGACGACGAAGCCATCGGGGATGGAGACGATGCCGAAATTTTTCTGAATCAGGAAGAGGGAGATGGCGATGGCGAAGCCGAGGATCAGGCCGATGAGGCTGAGCAGAAGGCCGAGGGAAAGAAAAACGGTGCGTACCAAGTGGTCGGAGGCGCCCATGCTTTTCAGTACGGCGATATCGGATTTTTTTTCGAGTACGATCATCCAGAGGGCGCCTATCATATTGAATGCGACGAGGACGAGGGTGAGCGCCAGGATAGCGAAGCTCATCCATTTTTCGATGTTCATAAGTTTGAGGAATGCCTCATCCTGCTGATATCGATCTTTCACGAGGAACCCGGGTCCCATGAGGATTTCGAGTTGTCGGATGGTTGTCCGGGGGTCTGTCCGTCCTGACAGTTTCACTTCGATGGCACTAACCTGGTCAGGGAGGTCGAGGAGTTCGCGGGACACATGGAGGGGTACGAAGACATATTGGTTATCGAAATCCTGTTGGATGCGGAAAGTGCCGGCGGGGCGGACGAGATGTTTTCTGTAAGGCTGTTCGAGGTTGCCGGGGGCATTTCTTTTGGCGATGAAGATTCGGAGCAATTGGAAGGGGTCATCGATATTTACCTGGAGTTTATTGCGCATGCCGGCACCGAGCACAGCGAAGTCCTGTTGTGGTGCTGACAACAGGAACTGGCCCTCCTGTAGGGAGCTGAGGATATCGGATGCGAGCTGGTAGGAAGAATCCACGCCTTTGAGGATTCCGAAGTCCTGATTGTCGTCATACTCGAAGAAGGCGACCTCTTCGAGAGATTCCGAGGCAGCGGCCACACCGGGGAGATTCCGGATGGCGGAGAGCGTTTGAGGGGTTGGTTGGAAGTGTTTACCGGCTGCGGCGGTAATCTTGACATCAGGATTGAACTTGCTAAAAAGGCTGACAATGAGGTCTTCAAATCCGTTGAACACACTGAGGACAAGCAAGATGGCGGCGGTGCCGATAGCGATGCCGGCGATGGAAATCCCGGTAATGATATGGATGGCGTTGGTGGATTTCCTGGTGAGCAGATATTTCGTAGCGATGGTGAGGGGAAGATTCAAAGCATGGAGGTTTTAATGTAGGCGTAGTGGTTCAATTGTTCGGAACCCGAGAACAAGATTGCGTGCATCTGGTTTTATAGGAGGACAGATGAATAAACCTGGCGGTAGTGGAATAGGAGTGGGTGAACGAAAATTCCTTAGCAAATATAAGCAAATCCGTGGAGCTGCCGCGGGAAGGGGCGGAGGAATGGGATGCAACGGCCTTCAAATAGCAACAAATTAAAATGAATCAGCGCAGTATGGAAAAGGCTACGTTCGGAGCAGGATGTTTCTGGTGTGTCGAAGCGGTATTTCAGGGTTTGCGAGGTGTGCATCGGGTTCTATCCGGATATGCGGGAGGTAAGGTGGCACACCCCACCTACAGGGAGGTATGCAGTGGATTGACTGGTCATGCGGAGGTGGTGGAAATACAATTCGATCCGGAGGTCATCAGCTACGAGACTTTGGTGCGGATATTTTTCACCACCCACGATCCGACGACATTAAATCGGCAGGGAGCCGACCGCGGCACACAATACCGGTCTGTCATATTTCATCATGACGAGCGGCAGCGGGAGACGGCGGTCCGGATGAAGGAGCATTTCGCGCCGACTTTATGGCATGCGCCGATTGTGACGGAGATATCGCCGGCACAAGTTTTTTATGAGGCGGAGGCCTATCACCAGGAATATTACCGTCTGAACCCGGATGCGTCCTATTGCCGGATTGTGATAGATCCTAAGGTTGCCAAGATGAGAGCAACTTTCGGATCGTTGCTAGGTGACGGGGTGCCAGGGGGCCACGGATGACGAAAAAAAACAAGGCGATGGAGCAAGAACAAGGTTGGAACAAATTGACGGAAGCGGAGGCATACGTCATCGAGCGCAAGGGTACCGAGTATCCGTTCAGTGGTGAGTACGACCGGCATTTCGAGGAGGGGACCTATCAATGCAGGCGCTGCGGAGCCCCCTTGTACCGATCGGAGGACAAATTCGACGCCGGCTGCGGCTGGCCTGCATTTGACGATGAGATACCTGGGGCGGTTCATCGCGAGCCGGATGCGGATGGTCGGAGGGTGGAGATATTGTGCAAGCGATGCGGCGGTCATCTGGGGCACGTGTTCACAGGCGAGCGGTTAACGGGAAAGAACATACGGCATTGTGTGAATTCCCTTTCGATGCGGTTCGTACCAAAACGGCAGGTATGACGTACGAGTTCGACGGATACAAGCCGGTGGTAGACGAGGGGTCCTATCTCCATCCGCAGTGCGCGGTCACGGGAAATGTGGTGATTGGACGGGAAGTATATGTAGGACCATTCGCATCGATCCGAGGGGATTGGGGTGCCATCATCATAGAGGACGGATGCAATATTCAGGAAAATTGTACGGTGCATATGTTTCCGGGTGTGACGGTATATCTTCGGGAGGGTGCGCACATAGGTCACGGCGCGATTGTACACGGAGCGGAGATAGGCAGGAACAGTTTGATAGGGATGAACGCGGTGGTAATGGACGAGGCGGTCATCGGAGAGGAAAGCATACTTGGTGCGTTGGCTTTTGTGAAGGCGGGGATGGTGATACCACGGCGCAGCCTGGTGGTAGGGCAGCCAGCGCGGGTCATCGGGGAGGTGAGTGATGAGATGCTGGCCTGGAAGACGGAGGGGACGGCGATGTATCGTTCCTTGCCGGCCATATGCAGGGACCGATTGAAGCCATGTGAGCCATTGCGGGAAGTTCCTGCTGAGCGTCGAGCGCAGATCCGGAGTTACGATCGTTGGCGGAAGAGCCAGGGGTAAGGGTTATTCCAAAGAAATCCTACAAAGAAGCCCGGCGCGAGAAGAAGTACTTCCTGCGCCGGGCTTTTGATTGGCGGACAGGGCCGGATCAGCCCATCATATCACTACCTTGCATATTCATGCGCATATTTTTTCTTTTGAAAATGGAGGTATCCATCTTGCCGAAGCGATACGAGAAATTGAGGCGGAAGATTTGGGGGTCACGGATGCGCCAGGTATCCTGGATGAACAAGGCGGAAGCGGTATAGGTGCCGCTGCGGCGGGATCGGAAAATGTCATTCACGCCGAGGGTGAGGCTTGCTTTTCGGTTTAGGAAATCCCTTCTAATGGTCGCATCGACGAACCAATTGGCGAGCGTGTAGCCTTGCGCGGTGTTGGTGGGCCCGGCCATCCATGGCATCCGGTTGCTTTCATTGGGGGTAAAGGAGGCCCTGCTTCGGTATTCGCCGGAGAATTGGAGGGAGAATCCAGCGGGCAGTTTGATTTGAACGATTTCCTTTGCGAACCAAGTGAACCGGTCGATGACCAGGTCGTTTTCCACATTGGAAGCATCGAGTTTGGACTGGTATAGGTTGACGTTGGTTGTCAGGTCAATCACATTGAAGAAAGAGTTCTTTAAGGTCAGTTCTGCGCCGTAGGCTTGGGAGCTATTGGCATTTTGGAAGCTGAAGATGAGGACTTCCTTTCCGAGCGTCTCGTTGAACTCGCGGAGCTGGTAGGTGGTGATCAGGTCGTTTGCTTGTTTGAAGTATAGAGATATCAGCAGGTTGTGTCCTTTCTTAAAAACATTTTGGTAGGAAAGTTCCATTGAATGCATGAATTCCGGCCGTAGGGTTGGTTCTCCTCTGCGCAGGTTCAGGGAGTCGGAGAAATCGATGAACGGCATGGTTTGGAAGAAATTGGGGCGGTTGATTCGACGGGTGTAGGCGAACTGGATATTATCCAGGTCATTGATTTTTCGAGTGAAGAAGATACTGGGGAAAAGGGAGATGGGATAATTGATTTGGAAGGAGGAATCCCGGTCGGTGAGTTCTCCGCCATAGAAAGAGCTTTCGGCGCGCAAGCCCACCTGGTAGCCCCAATTGTCGAATTGATGGCCCAATTGGGAGTAGGCTGCGAAGACATTGTCGAAGAAGGCGAAATTATTTGCGAAGGATTCCACGGTATTCCAGGAACCGTCAGTATTGAGCACCTGGTTTTTGTTCATGTTGACATTTTTCCGTAGAGATGCGCGAAGGCCGCCTTCCCATTTGAGTTGATCGGATAGTGGGTTGACGAAATCTGTCTGGAAGGTGACGATATTCCCTTCCCCATCGGACTGTTGTCTTTCGGTGGTGGACAGGCCGGAATCGAAGCGGGTATTGAAATTGCTTTCGCCGAAGAATTTGACGCGATTATAGTTGAGGTCTGCGGTCCATTCCGCGCCGGCTTTCGGAAACAACCTTTTGTATTGGATGGAAGAGCCAAGGTTTCTGAAATTCCGGTCCTGATCGGAGGAGCGCAGGTATTCGCTGAAAGTGACAGCGGCGGGAAATAGCGAATCAGTCCGGGTGGTGATATCATCGAAGGGTTCGAAATGGCCGCGGGTGAAGGATCCGGAGAAGGTGAAGGTGTTGCGGTTGTCAGCGAACCAATCGATTCCGGCGCGGGCGTTGGCGAAAGTTCCGTCCAAGAGACCGTCGGTGGATTGTGTGACGCGGGTGGGGGGGGTGCCGAAGGTGTTTTCCCGGGAGGTTTCCGCGACGGAGAAGCCTTTTCGGTTATTGACCATGGCGCTGCCGAAGAGGTTGATTTTTTCACCTCTGGCATTGATATCCGCACCGAGATTATATCCTTGTCTGGAGTCGGTCCCCAAGCGGACATTGCCATTATAGCCGAGTTTTTTCTCTTTTTTCAAGACGATATTGATGATTCCGGCGGTACCGCCGCCTGCATCATACTTTGCGGAGGGGTTGGTGATGACCTCCACGGTTTCGATGGCATCTGCGGCGATTTGGTCAAGTGAGAGCGTAGTAGGCCTTCCGTCCACGAAGATCTGGGGTGATCCGTTGCGGAGGGAGACGTTTCCGTCGATGTCGACGGAGAGGGAAGGTACGTTCTTGAGTGCGTCCTGTGCGGTACCGCCGGCGGTGGAGGCGTCCTTGTCCACCCGATAGATTTTCTTATCAAGTGCGAGGGTTGCGGTGGAGGCATCCGCTCTGACCGTGACGGTCTCCAAGGTTTGGGAAGCGGCGGAGAGGAGAATGTTGCCTAGGTCCTTTTCGAGGGCGCTGCCCATGCCGGCCCCTCCGGCCCAAGGGTTACCGGTATTGTTGCCACGGGTGGGCGAAGGTTTGTCGAAAGAGACGGACAGGGAGGTTTCCGCATAACCGAGGAAAGAGACCTTCAATGTGAAGGGGCCTTTGGCAGGTAGGTTTTCAAGTGAAAAATCGCCGTTGTCCTCAGATATTTGTCCGCTGACCAGCACTTCCGCCATGGCATTCGCAGTTGAGTCGAACCGCATGGAAAACAGTTGGATGGTGGCATATCCGATGCCTTTGCCTTTTTCATCGACGATTTTTCCGTAAAATCGTCCGTTGTTCATGGGCGCGCCGCTCCATGCACCAGGTCTGGGGCTTGCTCCCGGAGGAGGCGTTTGCATCTGAGCGGTCGGTTGAAAAAGCAAGAGGAACAGACCGATCAGAACGGATAATCGGGCGGCTGCCGCTAACAGGCAAGAGGAAATAGAAAAACGCATGGAAGAAACATATTTTGTGAAAGGTCAGAAAAAGCAAAAGTAAGCTTCGCTTGCTTGCAGCATGCTTTTGTACATCTGCTGAACGGATTGGCATCCTATCGGCGGCTGCCATGGCTACGTGACGTGAAGTGCCGTGGTATGCAAAAGCGGAAGATCCGGTACCAATCGCTCGGATAAACAGTTGGGAACGATCATTGTTTCAAGCACGACAGATAATTTGACGCAGGCACTCCAGGTCAAGATACGTCCGGACAGTGCAATAGTGCACGAATAAACCGAGAGGCGGGGGACGCAATCAACGAACGGTATCAATTCATCGATATAAATCGGGGATAGGAGACAAAGGAGACGAAAGAAAAAGCCCGTCGCATGGGCGACGGGCTTTGATCGGACGAAAACCAAATTATCGTTTCGGCTTTGATTTGAGTTGATGCGCCATGTCGCGGCCGAAGCGGTGATGGAATGGCGGATTCGTTGTAGGCGGATTTTTATTCCCGCTTCGCGGGAAAGCTGGTACGCGAATTTTTAGAATTAAGCGAATTACAGGGATTTTTTCCTTTTTATTAAATGTAGATAGCGAGCGGGTTGGTCATTTAACCGCTTTTTTGATATTTGGATATTGCTATCCGCTTTGCGGAGAGGAGCACGCGGCGTTGGGCACGGGTGCTGAAGAGCGGCAGGGGGTTCGCTCGCGGGAGAAGCTGGTCTCCTAAGCATTTGAGATCCGACAATTTGGTTTACGCCCTTTTCATCGTGCAGGAAGGAGGTTGGTCAATAGGACCAGAGGTCATGTTCGAAGTTGAAAATGTCCTGTTTGATCTTAGCAGCTTCCTGCAGCAGGTCAACCCCAGTGAGATAATCCGTAAGGCGGCGGTTCATGACATTGGACTCCTTGTAAATATAGCTCGAGAAGTGGCGCATTTCGAGCAAGTCATCCCAGGTCATGGGGCTGGCGTCGTTTCCCACGGTAAAGACCCTTTCTCTGGAGAGGAGCATGCGTGCTGCTGGATAGTACACCCAGAACAAGGGTTTCTCGTATTTGAAGTTACCATTGTCATCTTTCACATCGATGATGGGTGCGATGCCGAGGATACGCACCTGGAGGGTGGAGGTTTCCTCATCGAAGAACCAGATTTCCTTCAGGCGGAAACGTTTAATATCTTCCGGGTTGAGTTGGTTGCTGACGATGGTGAGCTGCTCCTCGTATGTTTCTGGATTGACAATCAATATCGTGTCATTGGTTGCACCGATGGAGGTTATTTCCTCGATGGAGAGTGCGGTGGTAAAATCATCATCCTCCGTGCTGTAGGCGGTGATATCGCCGTTGGCGGCTGCGTCCATAAGAATGGAGAAGAAAGGGCGTTCCGGGTAGGCGAAGGGCTGGTTCATCTTCTCGCGGATATCCAGCACGCGCCAAATTCTCTTTTCCCAGAAGATATCTGCCTCGCGAGTATGGTCGTAGGGTAGGAGGTGTTTTTCGAGCGTAATACGTTTTTCGACGATGTCATTGAGCGGCTGATTCGGGAGGGTTGGGCTGGATTCGGTGCGCACGGCATCATCGACCTGCGCACGGGCAGGGACGCAAGGAATTGTCAGCAGCAGAACACACATCCAACGGGGCATGATTTTCATGATTGATCGGAATTAGTTTTGAGTAAGCGAGGGTTTAGCCCTGCGCGATTGATTTGTACAGGGGGTGTTGCAATCCGGACCACATTGGGTCTGGCCAGTGAGTGCGATCCGGGTCAGCGGTAAACAACCCGCTATATAACAAGGTGCACCCGGTGGTTTAGTATATCGGGTAGTGGAAATATTTTGAGTGCGTTGGACAGCAGACAAATGGTATCAGCAAGCGGGGCGCGGTCGAGACCTCTTGGGCGGGATAACGAGCGGGGAAAGCGGAAGGTTGGATTTAGAAAAAAAAAGCCTGCCGTTGGAGCGGCAGGCTTTTTTGTGCGAGGAGAATGATTGGTCAATAGGACCATAGGTCGTGTTCGAAGTTAAAGATCTCCTGCCTGATCTTGTCCGCTTCGAGGAGGAGGTCCACGCCGGTGAGGTAATCCATCAGGCGGCGGTTCTTCACATTCGATTCTTTGTAGATATAGCTGGAGAAGAATCGCATTTCGAGAAGGTCTTCCCAGGTCATGGGGCTGGCGTCATTACCTATATTGAAGACGCGTTCACGCGAGAGCATTTCCCTGGCTTCGGGGTAGTACGCCCAGAACATAGGTTTTTCGTATTTGAAGTTCCCGTTTTCATCTTTGACATCGATGAGGGGTGCGATGCCGAGTATACGGACCTGCAGGGTGGAGGTTTCCTCATCGAAGAACCAGACTTCCTTCAGGCGGAATCGTTTCACGTCATCGGGGTTGAGGTCATTGCGGACGACGGTGATACGTTCCTCATATGTTTCGGGATCGAAGGTAATGACAGTATCGATGGTGGCGCCCATGGAAGCGACCTCATCTGCGGTGAGTGCGGAGGAGAACTTGTCATCTTCGGTGCTGAAGACCGTTATTTCGCCGGTTGTGGCAGCATCCATCAGGATGGAGAAGAATGGCCTTTCCGGGTAAGCGAACGGGAGGTTGATCTTCTCGCGGATATCCAATACGCGCCAGATTCTTTTTTCCCAGAAGATATCCGCTTCGCGGATTTGTTCGTAAGGGATGAGGCGTTTTTCCGTGGTGGTTCGTTTGTCAACGATATCATCGAGGGGGCGGCCGCCGTTGGGATCACTGGATTCGGTCAGAATATTGTCAGGAGTTTGTGCCCAGGTGGGTAGGGCGCAAGCAACCAGAAAAAGGACACCCAAGGAACGCAGCATATTTTTCATGATAAAAAAATTTTCAGTTAGCGATACAGAATTGCGAGAAGGTTGTCGTTCGGAATCCATTGGTTACGGGGCATTGCTTTTCGTGTGGACCGGGCCTGAGGCCATTGGAGAGGTGATTTGAGGTGGCACCAACTACCGGCTGTCTGTGAGACTGCAAACCGGCAGTTGGTGCGTGCATGGTCGGGATTTACTTGATGCGGAAAACAAGGGAGTTGATTTTCCTACCTGCTACATCGCCGGGGCAGCGGGCTTTCACGTTTTCGAAATAGTAGATGTCGCCAGGTTTTGCAGATGTCACGAGGTTTTTGGTTTTGCCTGTGAACGTGCCACCGGCGTTAGGCGAGTCGACGGGATCTTCTCTTTTGGAGACTTTGACCAAGTTGAAACCTTGGATTTCACATCGGGCATCAAAATCGAAGTTTTCAAGCCAGGCGATGATCCCGGGTTGGGCTTTGAACTCACCGTTACCCATTTCTCCATCCGGCTTGTTACCGAGTTTGGCGACGGGATCGGGGATACGTTTTACGCGGAACTGTTTGGATGCGTTAAGGTCGCCGCCTTTTTCACGCACGACGATGGAGCAGTTGTCGGTAGGTTGGCCGACGGTGACGTTCCAGGTATTGGATCCGATCGCAGTGAGTTTACCGCCGCCACCGGTGATACTGACGTCCAGTTTGTTACTGGATACGCCTGCGGCGGAGACGGAAATGGGGTTATCGACGCCGATGTAGAAGACGTTCATTTTATCGGCGGAGATGGCGACGGAGCGTTCCCCCACTTCGAAGCTGAATTCCTTGGCATAGGATTTAACTTCGTTGGTAAGGGGGTTGGTGACATCGATTTTTACGTTGAACTTATTTTCGCCCAGGCGGGAGCCGACGGTTTCGTAAGTTCCTTTTCCGTCTTTGACCGGCAAGTTGGCTCCGTTGACAGTGATGCGGGTGTTGCCGGAGGCGGAGGTGCTGTAGGCGCTGAGAAAGACGTCGGCAGTATATTTCTCCCCTTTGATGATATATCCTTTGGGGGAGGAAATGACGGGTTCGAAGGCATCGAAGATGAGGTCTTCGCCGACGACTTTCTTGAAGAGATAGTTCAGTACGGTGGTGGCGGATGATTTGCTGTCTGCCTGGATCTTGGTCAGCAGCGGGTAGACGGCTGCGACGGGCATTTGGCGGAATTTCCAATCGGACCAGCTGGTTTTGTCCTTGGACAATTTCCATTCGTCTTCGACGGCGAGCGGAATGGAGGCGGCGATAGCCGGGTCGTTGTCAACGAGGGCGAGCAACTTCTCTCTTGTTTCCAGGATTTTCTTTTCGAGAAGGGGACCAACGGCTTTTTCCGGTTGACCGTCCGGACCGAGTACGAGATAGCGGGTGGTTACATCCTTGTCCTTTTCCTTCTTAGGTCTTCTGACCATGGTGGAGTCGTATTTTGGATTTTGGTAACCAGCTTTTGCATGCAAGGTATCAAGGATGCCCTGAACGTACAGTGTCAGTTCTTCGGTCAGGTTTTCAGCATCCTGCGCGGCCTGGCGGAACTTTTCATTTTGTTCGTTCTTATAAGCGTCCGCCTGTTTGTTAATACTGGCGACGATCTGGTCGTTTGTGGCATCAACGATTTCATTGCTATTCCGTAGCCCTTTGTCCAGGGAGAAGAAGGCGTTCATTACTTCCGCGGATACGTTCAGGGCCAGCAGTGCAGTGAGGACCAGGTACATCAGGTTG
Source organism: Bacteroidota bacterium (assembly GCA_041163745.1). Lineage (GTDB taxonomy): Bacteria > Bacteroidota > Bacteroidia > Chitinophagales > Saprospiraceae > UBA6168. Next base: position 74,113 of record JBEAQU010000023.1, on the reverse strand, counting down.
ATCATCAGCTGCCGCGGTTCCTTTGGAATGGACATGTGCTATAAATTTAGGATGGTTTAGATAAAGTGGTACGGGACACTTCGTGAGTAGTCCGGGTGCCGGCAGACGGCAGAAATCCCGGGATTACTTACGGAAGGGGGTCATCGCGGACAACAGACTGCCATAGACATTATTGAGGCCGGACAGGTTTTGCGCCAGGTCGGCGATTTGCTTTTTGTAAGCTTCTGTATCCTCGAGGGAATCGGACATATTGGACACGGCCTGGTTGAGTTGTTCCTGGAACGGGTTCATGGTTGACAGGAGATTGTCATAGGCGGTGTTCAGGCCCGTGAGGTTTTTGGACAGGCTGGAGATTTGTGTCTTGTATACTTTTGTATCATCGATGGAGTCCGACAGGTCGGCCATGGCTTCATTAAGTTTCGAGTAGAAGTTGTTCATGGACTTGATCTGTTCGGAAGTGCCGGAGAAATCCACCTCCTGCAACGCCTTCAGGGAGGAAAGGCTTTTGGACATGGACTGGAGTTCGGTCAGCATGCCGCCGAGTTGGGATTCGAGGACATCACCGCGGAGTGGCTTGGCGGCGTCTTGGGATCCAGCGGCGAGCGGGGATACCTTGGCATGATAATCATTGAGGCCTGGGTATAGTTTGTCCCAATAGTAATCGGGTTCCGGGCCGAGGAGGCCGAGCAGGAGGAAGATGAACGCTTCGACGGAGAGTCCGATGATGAGCATTTCACTGGCGCCTTCCCAGCTTTCGAGTTTGAAGAGGGCACCCATCAGAACAGTGGCGGCACCGAGGCCGATGAACAAGTTCTTGGCGTACTTGAATGCTTTAGTTTTTACAAAACTCATTGTCAGTAGGTTTAGAATTGTTAGCTAATTGATTACAGCGATGATGCATCCGAAAGTCGGCAGCGCGGAGCGTCAGTTGAATCGCCGATCGTATCCGGGCAAAGAAATCGACTGTCGTAACGATGAAGAAGCGAATTAAAACGGGGTCAATCGAGTGGCGGCAAAAATAAAAGAAAAGGATAGCAGTGTGGGCATACTATCCTTTTGTTTTCATGCAAATATGAGAAAATCAGAAGTCATTGATGGACCGGCCGAGAAAAGTCAGGGCGCAGCGGAAGCCTATGTAAGACTTGGTTGTGTCCTGGTATTCCCAGTGTCTGTTACCGGTTTGTAGGAACCAGGCGATATCTTTCCAGGAGCCGCCGCGAATGACTTTACGTTTGAACGCTTCGGGGTCGTCATCCTTGGCATCGAACCGGATATCGGAGTTGAGGTCGTGTATGAACGAGTAGGAATTTTCGTAGAAGGCGGTGGATGTCCATTCCGACACGTTGCCGGACATGTTATAGAGGCCGTAGTCGTTTGGGAAATACGCATCCGCCTTCACGGTGTAGAGTCCGCCGTCCTCCGGATAGTTGCCGCGGCCGGGTTTGAAGTTTGCGAGGAGACAACCTTTCGCATTGCGGAGATAGTAGCCACCCCAAGGATAAGGAGCCAGGTCGTGGCCACCCCGGGAGGCATATTCCCATTCGTGTTCAGTCGGAAGGCGGAAGTCTTCGGAGCTCAGGAATCCTCCGTTGGATTGGAAGGAGTCCCAGAGCTTCGTACGCCAGAAGCAGAAGGCGGTGGCCATGTGCCAATTGATACCCACGACAGGATAGTCATCGAAAGCGGGATGCCAGAAGTAATTCCGGGTCATGGGTTCGTTGTAGGAGTAGGCGTAGTCGCGAATCCATACCAGCGTATCCGGGTAGATCTTGATTTTCTTCCGGTTGATGAAGGAGGTACGGGGTGAGTTCCGTTTGTCGTGCGCAGCGGCTTTCCAGTCGTACCATTCGTATTCGAAAACGAGTTTGCTGACGTCGAGTTCCTTGCGTCCGGCGAAGCGGTCGTCACCCTGGTAGTACAGATCTGCAAGGGTTTCATCGGACCAATCGATGTCATATTCCCAATCGATCCTTTCATCGCCGGTTTCCTCGTCCTCAAAGAAGTGGTCGAGGTAGGTATGGGCGAGCGAATCCTTGACCCAATAGACGAATTGTCGGTATTCGTTGTTGGTGATTTCCGTGTCATCCATGTAGAATCCCTGGATGGAGATGGATTTGGGTCTTTGGACGAAGGTATTGGTTACATCCTGGTCACTAGGTCCGATGTGGAGGGTACCGGAAGGTACGTACACCATACCGTAGGGGTTGATCCCTTTCCATTCCGGACGGTCGAGCACACCGACGAGCTGACCGTTCTCCTTGGTGCCGCAGGATGAAAGAACAACTGCCATGAGCAGCAGTGCGAATGAGGATTTAAGTAGTACTTTCATTGTAGATACCCGAATTTTCCTTTCGTTGTTAATGTGCCGTTAAAGTGTTCTTCCGCGGTGCATGCGCGGAATATGGTATTGGATACTAAGAATGGCGTGCAAAATTAACAATTTGTGCAAATCAAACGTCGGTTATTTCTTCAATAGTGTGAGATGGCCAATAATTATTTGAGTTGTCGACTCCCGTGCGAATTCCGTCGGTCGATACAGGCGGCATTCAGGGTATGGGAGACCTGTCTTGGGATCCTCCTGTCAAAGGGATCGGGGGTTGTAGATGATGTTCGGCGGTCTGCCCTGTCCGAAGGTTTTGCCGAGCGAGTAATTCAGGTTCAGTTCCAAAGATCCGTCATGTGTCTGCCGGAGGGAGGACAATCCCAAATCGAAAGCGATGGCGGCGGACAATTTCTCATTGACCTTGGCTCCGGCGAAGAGAGCGAGCGCATCGATGCTGTTGGACGAATATCCTCTGAACGATGCACCTGCGAAAATATTTTCGCGATAGTGCAGCATGGCGGACAAATCGAGTTGTAATTGGGTCAAGTCGGTCTTCAGCAAGGCCGAGGGGGTAAAGTCCCATTTGCGACCGATCGGCATGCGGTACCCTACGGTCAGGAAGCCGGTTCTTTTGGTGGTGAAGGTGAGCGTATTGGAACGGACGGTGTTTTCCAGCAAATTTATTGCCGAAAAGCCTGTGGTGAATCGGTTGTTACGATACAGGATTCCTGCCTGCAGGGTGTAGGAGGATCCCGATTCGACTGCCACGGACAGCAAGGGGTCGTTGTGAGTGGCGGGTGTACCTTCGTCCAGGAATTCGGTTCCGGGAGTTCTAACGGATGAGCCGTCCAATTGTTGCTGAAGGAATCCGGCGCGAATACCGAAGGAGAGGGTTCCTGTCTTGCTGGTCCGGGTATGCAGGGCGTAGGCGGCGCTGGCGGACGTTTGTTCCCAGGACCCGATGGATTCCTTTTCGACCTGAAGTCCGATGCCGTTGCCGAGTAAAGGCATTTGTGCGGAGAGGTTGAGGGAAACGGGGCTGCCGGGCAAGCCGATCCACTGGTTACGGTAGCTGCCTGACAGCAGGAGGGAATTGTCGATGCCGGCCGCTGCGGGTTGGTACAGGAACGGATTCAGCATATGGAGGCTGAATTGGGGCGCTTGTTGGGCCGATACGAGGCCGGCGAGGGTGATGTGGAGGACGGCGGCAAGGCTGATCATGCGCATGAGCGTCGGATTTAGGAACGGCCGGTGTACCGTGGGCATTGGATGAATGGCCGGAAGAAGGGGCATCCACGATGTCACGGGAAGTGTCGGTTTTGAGAAAAGGGGATTGGTTTAGCTACCTATGAAAACATCAAAAATACACAACAGGCCGGAAAGAATCCACAAAAAAGAAGGGTTTGGAGGTCATTCGCTGATACGTTGCCTAAGGATGGTTTTGCAGGTGTCCGGATCATCGGTTGGATAAGCGCAGGCATAGTTGCTGCAGACAAAGAAGCGGTTGTTACCCGGGACATCCGATTTGCCGGCCAGAAGCGGGAAAGTTTGGATGGGTTCGGGGGCTGCCATCAGCACCCGGTAAGGAATGTAATCCAGCAGCAGCTGTTCGGAGAGCTGGACGGCATCCGGACCCAATACGGCTATTTCCGGGATGGGGAACACCGCATCGAAGAGAGCGCAAGCCCATTGGCCGTGGGAAGTAGGAAATTTGAGAAGGGGATCCAGGTTTGCCCGGAGGCACTTTTCTGCGAGGGTCCGCCAGTCGGGGCGGTCGAGAAGAATACCGGCGCGCTGTAGATTGCTCACCATGACAGCGTTACCGGAAGGCGTGGCGCCGTCGAAGCGATCTTTTTTTCGAAGCAGCAGGTCGTGGTGGTCACGCGAAGTGAAGAAGAAGGCTGGTTCTGCGGGGTCTAGGAATTGGTCCAGGACGTGGTCGATCAATCGGCCTGCCTCCAGGAGTAGTTCGTGTCGCCGGGAGATCTCCGCGACGGCGAGCATGGCCTGTACAAGGAAGGCATAATCATCGAGGAAGGCGTGTATTCGAGCTTGGCCGTTTTTCCAGGTGTGGAGGAAATCGTTGCTTCCGGCTATGCGGAAGGCCCGGAGGAGAAAGTCCAGATTGTTTTCTGCGGTTGTCCGATAGCACGGGTCGAGCGTAGCGGTGTAAGCATCAGCGAAGGCGGTGCACATCAGGCTGTTCCAATCGAGGAGCACCTTGTCATCCAGGATGGGTCTGGTCCGTTGGGCGCGGTGAAGGAAGAGGGACTGCCGGCAGTTTTCGATGCGTTCCTTCAGTTCCCGGACGGGGATGTTGAGTTCCCCGGCCAGTTCGGACCACTGGCTGGTTCTGTACAGGATATTGGTGCCTTCCCAATTTCCGGTTGGTCGGATATGGAAGCAATGTCGGAACAAGTCGGCTTCTTTGCCGAGGGCGTTTTGGATTTCGTCATCGGTCCAGGTATAGAATTTCCCTTCCACACCTTCGGAATCCGCATCGATCGCGGAGTAGAACCCTCCTTGGGGGTCGGTCATTTCCCGACCGACCCAATCGAGCGTGAGGCGGATGACATCGAGCCATTCGGAATCATGCGTCAGTCGGAGGACATTGCTGAGCAGTGAGACGAGGAGCGCGTTGTCATAAAGCATTTTTTCAAAATGGGGGATTTGCCAGGCGGCGTCGGTGGCATAGCGAGCGAAGCCGCCGCCGAGATGGTCAAAGATCCCCCCCATGGACATTTTTCCGAGGGAGAGCAGGGCATGGTCCAGCGCTTCGGGGTGTTGAAAGGCATATTGGTAGTGCAGCAGAAACTGGAGGGACATGGTTCCCGGAAACTTGGGTGCGTGGCCAAATCCGCCGAAGTTCCGGTCGAAATTAGCGGCCATCTTTGTATATGCTTCGTGGAGCATATCCTGTCGGAAGGCAAGCGAGTCATCCGACGGTAGGATGGGAGCGGGAGCGGGGCCGGATCCTTTGCGCAGGATATTGGTGAGACGGTCGGCTTGTTCCTCCACGGTACGGCGTTGGTCTCGGAAGGCCTTCGCCATATGAAGGAGCACCTGAAGCCAGGAGGGTCTGTTGTGGGCTGGTGTCGGCGGGTAGTAGGTGCCGGCGTGGAAGGGTCTTCCGTCCGGGGTGAGGAAGCAGTTGAGGGGCCATCCGCCGCTGCCGGTGAGTATTTGGCATGCATCCATGTAGATTTGGTCCACATCGGGTCGTTCTTCGCGATCGACCTTGATGCATACGAAATGATCGTTCATGAAGCCGGCGGTCTCTTCGTCTTCAAAGCTCTCGTGTTCCATGACATGGCACCAATGGCAGGTTGCATAACCGATGCTGACGAGGATGGGTTTGTCTTCCCTGCGTGCTTTCTCGAAGGCTTCGGGATGCCAAGGGAACCAATCCACGGGATTATCGGCATGTTGCAGGAGGTAGGGGGAGGATTCGGACCGGAGTCGATTCATGGTCAAACGTGTTTGGTGAAGGCTTCGGAATGGTTGCATTCCCGGATGATGCGTTGGTATGCTTCGGTCCGGGGGGTAAGATCCGTGATGATTCGGAACAGCCGTTCCTGAGGGATGGAAGGTGTGGGGATAAGGAATGGCGCGGGTTTTGGGAAAGCGGGCGTGCGGAACGACATTTTCTGTTGGCAACGGGCGGCCCGAAGTGAGTTGCGGGCGTGTTTTCCGTTTCGGCGGATGGCTCTTTCCGCCTGAGCGGTGGCCCACGAGGGGCGGATGTTTCGGTATGCGCGAGCGTGGCGTTTGTCAATTTCGGCTGTATCAAGGAAAGTGAACGTCCGAAGGCAGTGCTCCGGCGGAGTGCAGGCGGCGGTCTGCGGGGGGTGGAAATACGGGGCGGCAGGTGTCAGCGGGAGGGCCACAGCGGAAAGGCAGACCAGGAGGCTGCGGTTTGCAGGGAGAAAGCGTTGTGGGCAGGGCATTTTCAACAGGTCCATGAAGATTCGGAAGTCCATGGGGCGACATCGGGGGCTGTTGGCCGGATGCTGCGGCGATCCATGCATCCAAAATAGGAAAAAAAAGAAAGAAAAGATATCAGCGGTCGGAAGGTTGTGCCGGTTGGCAGATGGAATCCAGAAAATCGGTTTGATTGACGGTTATGGGAAGCGAATCAATGGCGAAATAGAAAAACGTAAGCCACAAAAGGGCGCCGGGGCAGGGGGGCTGTGTTGGCGAGTTGTGGGGCGACGGACAGAAGGGCAGGCATGCCAGCCGTATGCAGCCGGATGAGACCTGTGTCTGGAGCCTTGCAGGAAAGTGGGAAGGACGACTTCAAAGCGATGATATGTCAGGCAACGTAAGCGAGTCAGGTCGGAGTGGTATTGTGCCGGCATATTGTTGAATAGCCGGAGCAATTGTCCGATGCGATACACGGCTCCCCAGCGTAAAATGGGCACGCCAAACCGCGCGGGATCGGGGATAATGGTCGACCGGCCAAGGCAGAAGCGGGAGGACGGAGGAGGTATTGGATACGGGATGACGGGGGCGGTAAAGCGGTGATGTTGGTTGGCTGGCAATTGTCCAAACCACCCACATCGTAAACCGTAAGCTTAACTTTGTCGACGGGTGAGGCCCCGGTCGGTGCGGTATTCTTGAACTGGTGGAGGTGTATTGCGGCGGAGACAGGGGAGGATTAGGCAAGGGAGGGCCGTCTCGGCTGCTCGGAGGAAATGGAGTGAAACGGGGCCTGCGTCGTCGGTCCCGGCACAATCTAACCGCAGTTCCAGGAGACATGGGGAAGAAAGGATTGTATTCGGGGGCCGGATATACAGCGTTTTCCGAAGGTCGAGAATTTTGGGACGGTTTCACGGGGCGGTGAATCGACTTCGGCTGGAGAGCAGGGGCGGAAAGTACGGTTGGTCAGGAAGGAGACCGGGATGCATTCCAGGGAGCCAGGATGAAAGGTATGGTTGGTTTACAAGATGGCGTGGGGAAGTGGATGGTCAATATCGAAGCCTGTCAGGTAGCGCAGTTGCTGCCGAGGTCATCCGGGTATCGTAGCATCGGCGCGGGGAGTGTCTGTCGATTATTTCACCTTTTTTATACGGTCGGCCTGGGCAGTCGGAGGTTGGGATGGCGCGGTGCGGTGTAGGAAGGCAGCCAGCATGAACACTTCGGTAAGCCGGAATGGGAGCAGGTGCCGAGCGAGGTCCAAGAGCGGCAGGAGATCCGCGCCGGGCGGAGCGGAGGCAAGGGGACAGGCTTGGATTCAGACACATACCGTGTTAAGCAGACCTTATTCAAGGAAAAGAAACCGATGTAGAAGCGGGTCGGAAGCGTGGGGAAAAGCCGGTGGCGGCTTACCTTTACGTTCGTCAGGGACAAGAAAGCCGAATCCGATGAAAAACTGTAAGGCGAGCAAGTCAGACTACGGAAGACACGGGATGTGGACCGTGCTTCTATGGGTTGCCATGTCCGTGGTGACGGGGGGGTGTCGGGAAGAGCGACCGGATGGACCTGACTTGGCCGAGGCATATTGTTCCGGCTGTCATTTGGTGCCGGACCCGTCCTTGTTAACCAAGCGGGTATGGGGGGAGCGGGTTTTACCGGTGATGGAGCAGTACCTGGGTTTGTCAGAAGGCGGCGCGGAGCTGTTGAACACGTTGTCGCCGGAAGAGTTGGTACGGGTGAAACGGGCGAAGATATTTCCGGAGATGCCGCTATTGAGTGCTGCGGAATGGGAGCGGTTGAAGCGGTATTACCAGGATAGTGCGCCTGACAGTTTGGAGGCGCGGGTAGGATTGGAAGCATCTGCGCTGAATTGTAATCAATTTTTTGTCAAGGAATTGCGATTTCCGGTGGTGCCGTCTGTCACGATGGTTCGTTATCTGCCGGAACCGGGGGCCTTGTATTTCGGAATGCAATCCGGTTACCTGGTGCGGCTGGACAGCGTATTCCAGATTGCCGACACCATCCGATTGGAGAGTGCGCCATCGGCGGCTCGATACCGGGAGGGGGCGTTGGAAGTTTTGACCATGGGCAGGATGAATCCGGGGGATGTGTATGCCGGCGGGTTATGGCGGATCGGGGAGCGGGATGGGGGCGGCATCCGGTCGGTTCGGCCTTTGGTCGGTTCATTGAACAGACCCGTACACATGGCGGAGGTAGCTGGATTGGAGTCGGAAGAAACGGATTTGGTCATCAGCGAGTTCGGTCATCATCTGGGTGAAGTGACCCGGTTGGACGGGCTGACGGGAGGGCGAAACACGGTCATGCGGTCAGCCGGTGTGCGGATGGTGTTGCCGGTGGATGCGGGCGGAGACGGTAAGGAGGACGACCTGTTGGTCCTGGTCACGCAAGGGAACGAGCGGGTGTCATTGTTACGCAATGACGGGGCGGGGGGATTCGAAGAGCAGGTTCTGTTGCGTTTCCCGCCGGTTCACGGTTCCAGTCACATGGAATGGACGGACATGAACGGGGACGGGTTACGGGATTTGGTGTTGGCGAACGGGGACAATGCCGATTACTCCGGGATATTGAAACCCTACCATGGAATAAGAATCTATCTCAACGAGGGGGATTGGCGATTCCGGGAGGGGTGGTTTCATCCGATGAACGGGGCCACTGCCACGGTGACCCGGGATTTCGACGGGGACGGCGACCAGGACATTGCGGCGATTTCCTATTTTCCGGACAGCAGGAACCGGCCGTGGGAGGGGTTCATCTACTTCGAGCAGGTCGGTCCGCTGGCGTTTCGAGCCTCCGGTGTGCCGGAGGCAGGCAGCGGGCGTTGGATGGTGATGGAGGGTGGGGACATCGACGGGGATGGCGATGAGGATCTGGTGTTGGGATCCTGTCTGACGGCCATGCGAGGCATGGCCGATCCGAGGATGTCCGAGCGAATGCAGGAGCGGGTATCCTTGTTATTGTTGTTCAACGGGCATGTGCAGGCGGGATCGGGGCGTGACATCAGGGGAGCAGTCAACAACAACTGAAAAACGATATCATATGGAAATTGTAAACATGGGGGAGCGTCTTCGGTTCTCCCGAATTGCACATGGCATGTGGCGGCTGGACGAGTGGGAGATGCGGGGGGAGGAGATCTGTTCCTTCCTGGAGCAGGCCTTGGATTGGGGTGTCACGACCATTGACATAGCGGACATATACGGCGCGCACACCTGTGAGGCCCTGTTGGGAGCGGCTTTGCGATTGCGGCCGTCCCTGCGGCAGCGGCTGCAGCTGGTCACCAAATGCGGCATCAAGATCATGGGGCCGGCATTCCCGCATCGGAGGGTCGGGCATTACGACACCGGTTATGCGCACATCATGGCGAGTGCGGAGCAATCCCTGCGCAACTTGCGGACGGACGTCCTGGACATGTTGCTGATACACCGGCCGGATCCTTTGATGGATCCGTCGGAGACAGCCCGGGCATTCGAGGCTTTGCGGCAGGCTGGGAAAGTGCTTCATTTCGGGGTTTCCAATTTCAGATCCGGGCAATTCGAGATGTTACAGCGGCATTGTCCGATGCCGCTGCTGACGAACCAGGTGGAGTTTTCGCCTTTGTGTCTGGAACAGCTGGAGAACGACAATACGGCCTTCTTCCTGCGGGAGGGGATTGTTCCGATGGCATGGTCGCCCTTGGCGGGCGGGCGCTTGTTCGACCCACGGGATTCACGGGCGGAGCGGGTGGCGGCGGTATTGGAGGAAGTGGCGGAGGAGACGGGGGCCTATAACATCGACATGGTGGCGTACGCCTGGATTCTGCGGCATCCGGCCAGGTTCGTACCGATTGTCGGTTCCGGTCGCTTGGAGCGGCTGCGGTATGCGGTGGATGCATTGTCCGTTGAGCTCAGTACCGAACAATGGTTCCGGATAATGGTGGCATCGCAGGGGCATCCGGTTCCGTAGGAGGTTGCGTATATCATCGGGTAAAGGCTGGCGGGTTGGGATCCAGCGCGTCATAGATGGCGTCCTGCACGAGGATACGCGTATTGAGGGAGCCGAGGGAATTGTTTTTCATGGATGGATAAGTCCGGTTGGACAGGAAGACATAAACCAGTTGGTGGTCTGGATCGGCCCATGCGGCGGTACCGGTGAAGCCGAGGTGGCCGAAAGTACGGATGCTGGCTTTGTTGGACAGGTTTGGGTCGAAGTGGTCGTCGAGTTGGCGGAGGTCGAAGCCGAGGCCTCTGCGGGTACAGTCGCTGCATCGGGAGGTATAGTATTGAACGGTTTGGGGTTGGAGGAATTGAGTCCCAGCATAAAAGCCTTTGTTGAGCAGCATTTGCATCACGGCGGCCAGGTCGGCCGCATTGCTGAAGAGTCCTGCATGACCGGACACCTGGTCCAGCATGGCGGCACCCATATCATGGACAAAGCCTTGGATGCGGCGGTGTCGGAAGTATCGATCCTCTTCGGTCGGCGGAATTTGGGCGGGGCTGAATTTCTCCAGCGGTTTGAATCCGATGGACCGGAGGCCCATTGGTTGGTAGAAGGATTGGCAGGCGTACAGGTCGAGCGGGGTGTCGGACAGGCGGGATACGATTTCCCCGCCCACGTAAAACCCCAGGTCGCTGTAGGTGTAGCGGTGGTGGCCGAGAAGCGGGCTTTCGATGATTTCCTTCCATATGGTATCCCGGTAACCGGCGGCGAGCCATCGGTCTTTGGCGACGGGGGACGGAAACGAGGCGGAAGGTTTGTCGCGGTAGAAGGAGGGGCTGGGTTGTTGCCGGTGGTCGAGGGTCTTCTCATAGAACTTTATCCAGGGGGTCAGTCCGGCGTGGTGAGTCAGCATATCGGTGACTGGGATGCCTGCCTTGTTGGAGTTTGCGAATTCCGGCAGATATGACTCGACGGGGAGCCGCGGATCGAATAGGCCCTGGTCTTGAAGAAGCATCAAGGAGACGGTGGTGGCGGCGATTTTGGTAATGCTGGCGAGGTCCCACACATCGGAGACGGAGGTCCGGGGGGAGGAAGGCAGGTAATCATGGTGGCCCCAGGCCTGTTGGAATACTATTTTCCCATTTTTAGCGATAAGGACGACTGCCCCGGGGATAGCTTTCTCGCGGATGGCCTGTCGGACGAGGGTGTCGATGCGCCGCAGGCGAGAGGAGCGGAGGCCCACTTCCTCGGGCAGTCCGAAGCCCAGCCGTTGGTTGTTGTCGAGCTGTACACCGGTGCCGGCGGGGAAAGCGGGAGAAGCGGAGACAGGCAGGCGGCCGGTGACGGGAAAAGTTCCGAACAGCGCTTGGGCGCTGATATCCGCTGCGACGGGATCATCTTCATAGGCGACGAGGATGGCAGCGGGGGAGTCCAGTTCCGGGAGGGCGTAAGGGTTGCCGTGAACGACCAGGATGACCTCCTTAATTTTGGAAAGTTGCCTGACGAGGTCGATTGTCTGGGAGGACAGTCCGAACCGTTTGGAGGCGAATTGGCTCATTTGGTGGAGGCTGACAACGACGGTATCGAAAGGGGCGAGGGTTTCCAGCCATTGGGTGGCATTGAGGTCGCGGGAGGTGGCGAATAGCGGCATATCGGTGAAGCGGGACAAGCTTAGGTGGAAGGGGTTGTCCTTGTCGGCGCCGATGGCAAGGGCGGCGGTCTTACCGGCGGCGGCGGGGTTCATCGGCAGCAGGCTGTTGCGGTTTCGTACCAGGGTCAAGGCATGTTGGAAGAGTGTCCTTTTGAGAGCCTGGGCGGGGAGGTCGTTGACATCGGCACGCGTATTTTCAATGGGGAGCGGGGAGAAGCTGGTGAGTCCGAGCCTGTATTTCCAGTGAAGGAGTCTGCGGACGCTGAGAAAGACCTGAGCGGTATCGAGGCGGCCGTCGGCGAGCCATTCCGACACCGTGGAGTAGGCGTTCTCCACATCGGCGGGGAGCAGGAGCACATCGGCACCGGCGGCGAGGGCTTTGGCTTCCACTTCACCGGCTGTGTGGAATTTGGAGACGGCTTTCATTTCGAGGGCATCGGTAAGGATGAGGCCGTCGAAGTTCAATTCGTTGCGGAGGAGATCGGTGACGACCCGGCGAGAGAGGGTGGTCGGGAGGTTGGGAGCGGGATCCAGGGCGGGTACCTGGAGGTGGGCGATCATGACGCTACCGACGCCGTTTCGGATGAGCGTACGGAAGGGCATGAGTTCCACGCTGTCGAGTCTGTCGCGGGAATGACGGATGACGGGGAGGTCGTAATGGCTGTCCGTATCCGTATCGCCATGGCCGGGAAAATGCTTGGCGGAGGCCAGCAAGCCGTTGTCCTGCATGCCATTCATGTATTGGAGTGCTTTTCTAGCGACGCGTCGGGGGATTTCGCCGAAGGAGCGGAATCCGATGACCGGGTTGACGGCATTGTTGTTGACATCCGCGACGGGGGCGAAATTGACGTTGACGCCGACGCGTCGGCAATGGCGGGCGATGGCGGCGCCCATTTCGTAGATCAGGAAGTCATCCTGAATGGCACCGAGCGTCAGTTGTCGGGGGAAGCTGAGGGCGGTTCCTTTCATGCGCATGCCGAGGCCCCATTCTCCGTCCACAGAGATGAACATCGGCAGGGTCGATGTGACGGACTGGTATCGGTTGGTCAGTTCGACTTGTTTTTCCGGTGTGCCTTTGCCAGTGGGATTGAAGAAGCATAGGCCGCCGGGTTGAAATCGGCGGACCATTTTTTCCACTGCGTCCTCATGGGCTTTATCCTTGTCGGTATGGACGCGTAGCCAGAACAGCTGGCCTATTTTCGCTTCCAGGGAGAGGGAATGGAACACACTGTCGACCCAGGCCTGTTCCCGGGCGGCGGACAGCCATTCGTCGGGCAATGCGTTTTCCCGGAGGGTGGGGGCGGAGGAGGTGACCAGGGCGACTGCGAATGCCAGGAGGGGTAGCGAGAGGTATTTTTTCACGGCGGACGGTTTGTCGGTTGTACGTTGCGGCGGCGGTAACGGGGGGATCGACCTGACAAGCCAGCGGAACCTGACGGTCGGCATGGAGCCCGCCTTCGGCTGGCGAAAACCCAGTCAGGGTGACTGGTATGCGCCGGGGTTTTATCCAGCGGAATCCATGAGCGGGCTAAAGGTAAGGAAATCGGAGGAAGTAGCGGGAGGATCCGGCGAACAAAACGTTGTGGATTGGGGGGTTACCAGCATTTGTCCGGCAGGAGGAAATCGCGGACATATTCCAGGATACCGGATTCGAGGGAGTAACGGGGGCCGGCATAGCCGGTCTGTTGTAATTTCCGCATGTCCGCTTCGGTGAAATACTGGTAGGTATGGCGGATGTCGGCGGGCGTGTCCACGAAATGGATCGCAGGTTCCCGGTCCATGGCGAGGAAGGTTAGGGTGGCGAGATCGAGAAAGGTACGGGCGGAGCCTGTCCCGACGTTATAGAGGCCGTTGGGAACGGAGGGATTGTCCTGGAGGAACCGCAGGATATCGACGACGTCCCTGACGTAGATGAAATCCCTTTGTTGGTGGCCATCCGGCACATCGGGGCGGTGAGAGCGGAAGAGCCGCATGGTGCCGGTGGTTTGGATCTGTCGGAAGGTATGGAAGACGACGCTGGCCATTCGGCTCTTGTGATATTCGTTGGGGCCGTAGACATTGAAGAATTTCAGTCCGGCCCAGAAGGGGGGGGCTGCGGGGGCCAAGTTATCCGGGTCCGGGAGGAGGCCGGATTTTCGGAGGGCCCAATGGTCGAACGTATTTTTGGAAACACCGTACGGGTTGAGGGGATGGAGGAGTGGGACGCATGTGTGGTCATCCTGGTAACCGTGGCGGCCGTCGCCGTAGGTGGCGGCGCTGGAAGCATAGATGAGCGGAATGCCGGCGTCGGCACAGGCATTCCAGAGGGCTTGGGAGAATCCAAGGTTGAGGGAATCGAAAATTCGGGGATTTAGTTCGGTCGTATCCGTTCTGGCGCCGAGGTGGAAGACCAGTTCCACCTGGTTTTTGCATTTGGAAAGCCAAGGGAGGAAGAGGTCGCGATCAATCCGGAGGGAGGGGTGTTTTTCTTCCAGGTTCCGTTGTTTTGCGGGCGGGGAGAAATCGTCCACAAGAACCAGGTCGGCATGGAGGTCGGAGAGGAGGCGGGCGGTCAGGCAAGATCCGATAAAACCGGCGGCACCGGTGACAACGATCATGGCGGGGGGGATTGGGTGAATGGATCAGGAGAGAAAATAGGAAATGGCCAGGTCGTAGCCTTTGAGACCGAGGCCGATGATGCAGCCCACGCAATGGGGTGCGGTGAAAGATTTGTGGCGGAATGCTTCGCGGGAGAAGGTGTTGGAGATGTGCACCTCCACGACGGGGGTGTCGATGGCGGCGACGGCATCGGCCAGGGCGACGGAGGTGTGGGTGTAGGCGCCGGGGTTCAGGATGATGCCTTGGTAGGAGAAGCCGGCTTCGTGCAATTTGTCGATGAGTGCGCCCTCGGTGTTGCTTTGGAAGAAATGAAGGGTGACGCCGGGGAAATCATGTTGGAGCGATTCGAAGTAAGTTTCGAATGACCTCTTGCCATAGATATGGGGTTCCCGGACGCCGAGCAGATTGAGGTTAGGGCCGTTGATGATGAGTATTTTCATAAATAGGGAGGTCAGTTGGCCATTTCGGACATGAATTTGAGGCGGACGAGTTTCACCTCCTCCAGCGTGAACTCTTCGTCGTGAAGCAGTTGGAAGGCGGTGTCGGGGTCATCCGTTTCGGCATGGGAGAAGTACTCGTAGATATCTTCGACCACATTTTCGTCCACATTGTCTTCGAGGTAGTAATCGATATTGACGCGGGTGCCGGAGGAGACGATGGCATCGAGTTCCTCCAGTAGTTCGTCCATGTCGAGGTTATTCTGACGGGCGATATCAGGCAGCGCCAGTTTACGGTCGATGGACTGTATGATGGAGACCTTCACTTTGGACTTGTTCGCAACCTGTTTGATGACGACATCGGTAGGACGTTGGATGTCATGTTCCTCGACATATTTGGCGATGAGGTCCAGGAAGGGTTTGGCATAGCGTTGGGCCTTTCCGAGGCTTACGCCCTGGATTTTGGTCATGTCATCGAGGGACACGGGGTATTGGGTGGCCATGTCCTCGAGGGAAGGGTCCTGGAAGATGACGAAGGGGGGTACGCCTTTCTTACGGGCGACGTCCCGTCGCAGGTCCCGGAGCAATTGCACGAGGGTTTCGTCGAGGGCGGCTGCTTTCCCGGCGGATTCGTCGAGGTCCATTTCGCTGCTCTCATAATTTTGGTTGAGGGGGATTTTGATGTCGAAGGGGTCGACGATGAATTCGTGGCCGTTGTCGGTCAATTTGAGGACACCGTAGGATTCGATGTCCTTGCGAAGGAATTCGTTGAGCAGGGCATGGCGGAAGACGGAATTCCAAAAGAGTTCGTCCTTGTCCTTTCCGGCGCCGAAGCGGTCTTTCCGGTTGAATTTGTAATCTTTCATCTCCTTGGTTTCATGACCGAGGAGGAAATCGACGAGGGTATTGATCTTGAAATTTTCGTTGAGGTCGAGGACGGCCTGGAGGGCGAGGCGGATTTCGTCCCTTGCGTCCACTTTTTCACGGGGGTACCGGCAGTTGTCACACATGCAACCGCAGTCTTTCTCCTCGAAATCCTCGCCGAAGTAATGGAGGAGGAAGCGTCTTCTGCAGCTGGTGGTTTCGACGTAGGCCATGACTTCCTGCATGAGCTGGGTGCTCATCTCGCGTTCCGCGACCGGTTTGTCGCGCAGGAATTTCTCCAGTTTGGCCATGTCTTTATAAGAGAAGAAGGAGATGCAGCGTCCTTCGAGTCCGTCCCTTCCGGCGCGGCCGGTTTCCTGGTAATAGTTCTCGATGCTTTTGGGCATATTGAAGTGGATGACGAACCGGACATCCGGTTTGTCTATACCCATACCGAAGGCTATGGTGGCGACGATGACATCGATTTCCTCCATGAGGAAAGCGTCCTGGGTGGCGGAGCGGGTACGGGCATCGAGGCCTGCGTGATAGGGGGCGGCCTTGATACCGTTCACATGCAGTACCTGGGAGATTTCCTCGGTGGATTTCCTGGCCTGAACGTAGATGATGCCCGACTGGCCGGGCATGGATTTGATGATCTGGACGATTTGGCGGACGGCGGACTCTTTTCTTCCTTTGGCGCGCACCTCGTAGAATAGGTTTTCGCGGTTGAAGGAGGAGACGAACCTGTTGACGCCTTCCATATTGAGGTTCTTGACGATATCGGACTGAACCTTCGGGGTGGCGGTGGCGGTGAGGGCGATGATGGGGATGTCCTTGTTGATGGCATCGATCATCGCGCGGATACGTCGGTATTCAGGACGGAAGTCGTGTCCCCATTCGGAGATGCAGTGCGCTTCGTCGACGGCGACGAAGGAGATGTTGACCTGTTGGAAGAACTCGATGTTCTCCTCTTTGGTCAAGGTTTCCGGAGCGACATACAGGAGTTTGGTTTTCCCGGCCACGATATCCGCCTTGACCTCTTTCATTTGGACCCGGGTCAGGGAGGAGTTCAGGAAGTGGGCGACCTCATCGGTATCGCTGTAACCGCGAATGCTGTCGACCTGGTTTTTCATCAGAGCGATGAGCGGGGAGATGATCAGGGCGGTACCGGGCAGCATCAGGGCGGGCAATTGGTAGCAGAGGGATTTTCCGCCGCCGGTCGGCATGATGACGAAGGTATCCTGGCCGTTCAGGACACTGTGCACGATTTCCCGTTGGTTTCCTTTGAAGTGTTCGAAGCCGAAATATTGTTGGAGTGCCGCGGATAGGGCATCAACAGGAACGGTGTTCTCAACTATCATCATTCGCTGGTGTTTATTGCCGGTCGTGCTACGGTGGAGCCGAACGGTTCGTTTGGAACATGCGGTCGCCGGTGGAGGTCAACACCACTCCCCGGACGGTCCGGAACAGGTTGAGGGGGTTTGGGTCGGTTTCTCCGGGTGTCAGTGATACGAACAGCCTAACTGTCCGGTGAGTTCCTACGTCGGGTGGGGTGACGTCGTGGCGACCGTTGTTGTAACGTTGTGCCGCTCAATATAAACAATAAACTCCGATTCGAGGAATGTCGTCATGAACAAAAAACCGACGTGGCGAAGAGCCGTCGGAGTGATGGACGGTGGCTTTAGGAACCGGGCCTGGTCCGTTCAGGGCCGCTCGTCCGACAGCCGTGCACAGCCGTTTGAACGAGCTTTTTTTTTAAGGGCACCAAAAATAACAAAATGAGTATAATTTTTCCAAACTTTAACATGAGTCCGGTATGGCGGTTCGATGGGTTCCCGGAGAGGGTGGTCAGGCAGGTGGTCGGGAGGGTCCGGCAGGGAAGGAGCCGGAGGGGAAGGCAGGGAAAAAACGGCACGTCGCCAGGAGGTTCCGGGCGCATATGCCAGAAAAAACAAAAGGCAGCATCATGAAAAAGGAGCAGGACGCAGTGAGTGTGATTGAGGTAGCGCGCCGGGTGATCGGCATCGAGGTGACAGCATTGGAAGGGTTGCGGGAGAGCATCGGGGAGGACTTCCACCGGGTGGTGACATTCCTGGCGCAAGCGGAGGGGCGGTTGGTGGTGACCGGTGTTGGGAAGAGCGCCATCATTGCACAGAAGATGACGGCGACGTTCAATTCGACAGGAACGCCGGCTGTCTATCTGCATGCGGCGGATGCCGTACATGGGGACATGGGGATGATACAGCCGGGAGATGTGTTGTTGTACCTGAGCAAAAGCGGAGACAACGAGGAAGCGAAAGCGTTGGTTCCGTCGGTTCGGGCGCGGGGCAACTGGGTGGTGGGCATAGTGGCGAACGCGACTTCCTGGCTGGCACGGCATGCGGACATGGTATTGCATACGCCGGTTCTGCAGGAGGCGGATCCGCACAATCTGGCGCCTACCGCGAGTGCGGTCATACAGATGGCCCTGGGAGATGCTTTGGCGGTGTGTCTGTCGGAGCGGAGGGGATTCACCGCGCGTGATTTCGCCCATTATCATCCCGGGGGGGTATTGGGGAAAAAATTGTATCTGCGGGTCGGCGACCTATGTCATCGGGATGCACCGCCGGTGGTGATGCCGGCGGCCGGTGTGCAGGAAGTCATCCTGGAGATTACGACCAAGCGATTGGGCTGTGCGGTGGTGATCGAGCCGGGTGTCGGAGCGGTACACGGCATCATCACGGACGGCGATTTACGTCGGATGTTAGAGCGGCACCGGGTGGACGGATGGGGCGGATTGCGTGCGGTGGACATCATGACGCGCGGGCCGCAGCGGATCGGTGCGGAGGAGCTGGCGGTACAGGCCCTGGTACGGATGCGGGAATGCAGCATCACGCAATTGGTGGTGATGGAAGGGGGGCGGTTTGTGGGCGTCCTGCATCTGCACGACCTCTTGCGGGAGGGTATTGCCTGAGGCAGGGGCGTTGCAGTCCGGACGGAGAAGCGGCATGCAGGCAGGGAGTATTTCAGCCGGCAAGCCGCCGGAGGTAGTCGGCGGTCAGCGTATGGAGTACTTGCAAAGCCAGTTGTTCGGCCTGAACGTAGGAGAATCCTTCGTGCAGGAAGAAATCCTGCAGCAGTATTTCCGTTGACAAGAAGGCGGTACGGAGGGCGGTTGCGTAGCGGCCGAGCAGGGGGTCCCGACCGGACCAGGAGTTGAGATTTTGCAAGAGGGTCTCGTTCCAGTGATTGACCTGGAGAGCGGCATCCTGGGACAGGGCCGTGGGGTTGATGAATAGGGTCGCGAGGGAGCGGAGTTGTGTAGGTGTCGGTTGTTGGGGACAGGTTGGTTCGGCGCATACAGCCTGAGCGATACGGGTAAGCAGCGCGACTTCCTTCCAATCCCAGAATCCGCCGCAGCGGCTCATGGCGACGGTTTCCTGCGGGTTGAGGGAACGGAGGGCCGCGAGGGTGGGGCCGGGGTGGCGGGAGAACATCCAACAGGGCAGGTTGGGAGCCTTGTCGCCGGCTTTCGCGTGCAGGGAAACGATATGGAGGATGATGCGGTCGATATCCGGGTTTTCGGCAGCTGCAGGCCCTGCGGCGGCGGTCATCATGGCATTGACGGATGGGTTCGGTCCGTTTTCCAGGAACAGGCCGTATGCCTGGTAAGCGAGGGCGAGGGGGGCGGATTGGTCGGAGAGCGCAGCGCGGCCGGAAGCTGGATCCGAGCCCAGGCGGTCGATGGCATCCTGCAGGACGGGATCCGGAGAGGGTGGGGAGGGATAATCCGCGGATGCAAGGCTTCGAAGGACGGGATGGGACTGCATCATTGTTGCGAGGGCGTCCCGGGTGGACTGGTCGAAGAACCCGTCGGGTTCGCCCAGATAGACACCGGCGGAGCGCAGGGTATGCTGGAGTTCCCGTGCGGCGGTCCGTTTGAGTTCCGGACGGATGGAGGTGGGTTTGGCGGGGGCGAGGGCCGAGAACAAGGTGGGTTGCCGGAGATCATCGGCAGCTTGGATACCGGTTCCTTTGGCCGACCATTCCATGGGGTTTCCCACCGGTTCAAGGGCAGGGGGATAGTCGGGCGAGGAATCGGGGAGGTTTTCCCGGGAGCCAGGGTCCGAATCCAGCGGAATCAGTGAGTTTCGGATAGTCCTGCCGGATTCGAATTCGGTGGCCGGGCGGAGGAGTACGTTGTTGATGATGCGGACGAAGGCGTCATGGAAGCCTATCTCCCGGATTCTGGGCAGTTGGGCCCGGGCGGTGGTCAAGTCCGCCATGACGCCGGTCATGATCTTGACCTGTTGTTCATCGGGTAGGAAGAAGAGGGGGCCTGCCTTGGCGAAGGATTGCCAGTCGATCGGGTCGCCTGCCTTCACGGTTGCCAGCTGGATGACCGGGACTTCCAGCCCCAGTTCCAGGTTGCTCATGGAGACGAAAGCGTTTGCATAGCCTTTGGCCGCCAATTGGGCGACGAGGTTCCTGGCGGTTTCCTCCAGTCTGTAACCTCCCAGGTACACATTGCTGTAGCCGTTGACATCCGGATCGGCGTATACGAACCCGTAGGTGGACAGCGCGGAGAAATCCTCCCGGGCAGGTTGGTTGAAGCTGCCGAGGTGGACGGCAAACACAGGAAGCGCATCCTGCGCGGCGGCGCCGAGCATCGGCAGGACGAAAGCGAGAAGGAGGAAGGGAAAGCGATATTTCATGTCCATAGATCCGTTTGACATTCAGGTTGGCAGTCCGGGGTAGTGGACGGCTGCCTCCGCATACATGGTTCAGGGAGGACGCACGGTAAAAATAAGGTAAAAGAGGCACAGTGGGGGTTTTTTTTATATATAACGCAGGGCATGGCCGTGCAAATTATAAGTGATGCGAAAGACCTTTCAAACAATTCGCACACGGGAGTAATCCGAGGTGCTAGGTGGTGCTGGGCCCAGTCTTTCCGGGCATCGGCCGGAAGGAGTATTCTTCGGATATCATCAATCATTGTCCAAGCGGACCAAACTGACGAATATTGACCCTGAAGCGGTTGCCGTGTAGGAAAGTATGTGTCCAACCCTATCGTAATATTAACAAAAAAGTACATAAAAAATAGAGATTCAACGAACTGGAAATTTGAATCGCCAGGTCGGCAAATTGATATATATTTGTCGGTACGGGATGTTTCAATCCGAATTATACGGACAGGGCGTCGTCACCGACACCCTGTGTTCATCCGGTACAACGCAAGTCAGCGAAAAGGAGTTTCGGGCAAATGACGGGCTGCACAACACGACACAACCAAGTAGGGAGAGACCGGAGGTCAACGTCAGGGTGAGGGGTGGTGGCTTTCCGTCCCTGTGCAGCGGGAGGGGAGCTGCGCACCACGTCGGTTTCTGGCCGAAACAAAAAATGATGAAGCAGCGGATAAAAGACAAAAAATAAGCGCAGACACCATGGCTACGAACGAAAACAACACGAGCAGGCCAGCGAAGTACACGAAAAAGAGGCAGACGACAGGCATTGCAATCGGTTTGATCGTAGCCGTGATGGTGTTCGCTTTCGGATACCAGGCCAGGGAAAGCTGGGGCCGGGACCTTACGACGGAGGAAGTCAACGCCAGTTTAGAGGAGACGGAACGGTTGCGTCGGGAACTGGAGGTCCGATACAAGGTTGTTGAGGAGGAGAAGCAAATCATGCAGGAGGAGCGTGATCATCTACGTAAGTTGGTAGCCAATCAGCGGGAGACCTTGACGAGGCGGGAGGAGACCATACGTACATTGATGAAGGACAATCGCAGGTTGGTGCGGGCGAAGGAGGAAGCGGACCAACTGAAGGAGCAGGTGGGCACTTACATAGCACAGATTTCGCAATTGCAGGCCCGAAACAAAGCGCTTGGGGAACGCGACCGTATGCGGACGGTGAGCCAGGACAGTCTCGGCGAGGAGCTTGCTGCGCGTCAGGCGGTCATAGCGCAGCAGGTCAGGTTGCTGGGCGAGCGGGAGCAGATGAACAAGATATTGGGTTTGGCCTCGGTGGTCAAGATGAAGCAGGTTACGGCGACGGGTCAGCGCATCCGGTCGAACGGCAGGGTCAAACAAGAGTCAGAAGCCAGGCATGTTGACCAGTTGATGGTATGTTTCACGACCATGGACAATGAAGTCGTCCGGGCCGGTCAGGAGCGATTTCACATTCGTGTGGTGAATCCGGTTGGAGAGACCTTGGCGGTGGAAGACATGGGGTCGGGCTTCTTCACGGACCGTCGGTCCGGTGCCAAGGTTCGATTCACGCGGGAGGAAACCATGGAATACAGCAACACGCAACAAGAGATGTGCATGGTATGGGCACCAGCCAACGCATCCTTTCCCACCGGGGATTACCGGGTGGAGATATACAACAAGGGACATCTTGCCGGCACTGCCCTGCTCACCTTGCGGTAGGCGGCGGCCGGAAAGGAGGAGGATGTTGCTCAGCGCGGTCGGGTCAGGACATCGATGGTCGTCTTGAGCATGACGAACATCGGCTCCAATCCTTCTTCGGTCAGGTTCATGGGGGTTCCGTCCTCATCGTCCACCTCGGCGGACAGGGCGTCCTCGACGAAAGCGAGTAGGTCTTCCTCGGGGTAGTCATCGAAGAAGGCGTCTAGTCGGTCTTCGAAGGGTTTGCCGGCATCGGTTCCATCCAGCATTTGCCAATTGGCATCCTCTGCGGCGGCGATTTCCTCTCCCGGCACCATGGGGGGTAGCGATCCCTGATGACGGACAGCTTCATGTATGACCAAGGCCAGGTAGACGGCGAAATCGGATTCGTCGTCCGTCAGGGCGCCTTCGTTGTCGAGGGTTAGCATGGCATAGAGCGCCGGCTGCCGTTCGGCGAAGTCCAGTGCCATCTTTTCCAGGTCGAGCGATTGGTTCTCCATGCGTTCGAGGACCTGGTCGATAGTTTGTTCTGTTATCATACGGTGGATATTGGTTCGGGTGCAAATAACGTAGAATTCGGTGAAACCGAACATAATTTTTAGCAGGCGGCATGAATGGGCAGGTGGTGGCGGGCGATTGTCGTCTGAATCGGCCGAAACGCCTATCTTGGTGGGAACAAAAGATTGAGCGAATATGCCGCGGATACACCTGCATGACACCATCCGATTTGTGAGGAAGTTGACGGTCAGGCGAGTATGGAACGCCGTCAGGGTCTTGTCGTCCTACTATCTGACCCGGCTGACCGGGAGGCCGGTGCAATGGGGACTGCCGATCACGGTTTCCTTCGAGCCGACGACCGCCTGCAACCTGCGATGTCCGGAGTGTCCGAGCGGATTGCGGGCGTTCACCCGGCCGACTGGGAACCTGCGGGAGGATTTTTTCCGTCGGACGGTGGACAGTCTCCATCGGGAATTGGTATATCTCATCTTTTATTTCCAGGGGGAGCCTTACATCAATCCAAGCTTTCTGGACATGGTATCGTATGCGCAGCGCAAGGGGCTGTACACCATTACGTCCACGAACGGGCATTTTCTGAGCGACGACCATGCGCGTCGGACGGTGGAATCCGGTTTGGACCGGCTGATCATTTCTGTCGACGGGACAACCCAGGAGACATACGCGCAATACCGGAAGGAGGGGAAATTGGCGGTGGTGCTGCAGGGCGCGCGAAACGTGGTGAAGTGGAAGCGTCGGTTGGGTTCCCGATCGCCGCACATCATTTTCCAGTTCTTGGTGGTGCGGCCGAACGAGCACCAGATTCCGGAGATATACCGGTTGGCGGAGGAGGTTGGTGTGGACGAGGTCCGGCTGAAGACAGCGCAGGTGTACGACTACGTCAACGGCAATCCATTGATTCCGGAGGACGGGCGGTATTCGCGGTATGCGCGGCAGGCGGACGGCACCTGGCGGGTCAAGAACCGGCTGCTGAACCATTGTTGGAAGCTATGGCATGCCTGTGTGATCACCTGGGACGGGCGGGTGGTGCCGTGTTGTTTCGACAAGGATGCGCGGCACCGGATGGGGGATCTGCAGGAGACGGAATTCCGGCGGATATGGTGGGGAGAACCGTACCGTCTGTTCCGGCAGCGCTTGCTGGCCGGTCGGGACCGGATCGACATCTGTACCAACTGTACGGAGGGATGTCGGGTTTGGGCGGAATGATCAGGGGGCGGAAAATCTTTTCAGCAGGAGGGGATAGCAGCCGACGGCGGCGAGGATGAGGGCCACACCTGCATAGAAGCCGGTGTTGAGTTCCTTGTTTTCCTGGAGGAACACCCAGGCGAAGAAGATGCCGTATACAGGTTCCAGGTTGACGGTCAGGGTGGCGGCGAAGGCGGACAGGTGCCGAAGGGCCTGTAGTGCGAGGTACCAGGTCAGGGTCGTGCAGGCCAGTGCTAGGACCATCAGTTGCCAGGTATCCGACCAGGAGGGCCAGAAAGGGGCGTGGGGGACGCGCCATTGGTAGGCAGCCAGGGCGATACCGAGCAGTAGGCAGGCGCTGGCCATTTCGATGAAGGTGATGGCGAAGGGGTTGACCTGTTGGATCCATTTTTTGTTCAGTACATTGAAAGCACCCATCAGTACCGCCGATAGCAAGCCCACGAGGATACCGTCGTACATGGAAACATCCACGCTCCCCACCACCAGCGCCATACCGGGTATGACGGTGAGACCGAGGAGCACGTCCAGCCATTTCACGCGGGTCCGCAGCAGGAGGGGTTCCAGCATGGATGTGAACAATGCGCCGGTGGACATGCAGACCAGGGTGACGGAAGCGTTCGACAGTTTGACGGCGCCGAAGAAAGTGAGCCAATGCAAGCCCGTCAAAGCGCCAACCAAGGCGAAGCGGAGGATATCGGTCCGGGACATTCCCCGCAGGGTGTTACCGATCCTGCTGATGAGAAGGAGGCTGATGCTGGTCAGCAGCACCCGCCACCATACGAGTGTCAGGGCGGGAAGCCGGATGGTATCACCGAGGATGGCGGTGAAGCCCCAGAGGAAGACAGCCAGGTGGAGCTGCAGATAGGCCTTGCGCAGGTTGGTCATAGACAGTGCGGTCGGGTGGAAAGGGATCCGGCCGCTCGGCACCGGTCATCCCGCGTTCGTCATGTCGGTACGGAATCCCGGACAAAGATATGCCGCTTTGCGGGATACGCAACGAGGGGAATGGAGTCGGAAGCAGATCATTCAAGTGGGCGGTAGGTTTTTGTGGTTCGCCTAAAAATTCAGAATTTTGCATACGGCATCAGCGTGTGTGACTGACGCGCAGGTAAGGCGGGCGGCCATCATCATGACCAGTGGATACCAAACAGGCTATCGAATCATGTCAGGAAAACCATACAGAGAAGCGGATACAGACGTGCTGGAGGAGGAGGAACTGACGGACGACCGTTCCGCCGGGCACATCGCCTTCCTGGTCGTATACAACGACGACCATAACACGTTCGAGTGGGTCATCAAATGTTTCACCGAAGTGCTGGGTCATTCTGCGGAGCAGGCGGAGCAGTTGTCGTTGATCATCCACACGAAGGGCAAGGCGACGGTCATGACGGCGCCCTTGCGGGTGTTGCGGCCGAAAAAGGATGCCTTGGTGGAGCGGGGCTTGTCAGCAGTGATCGAGGGGGGGGAATCCTGAGGATGCAGTGAGCGCGGTGATAAAATGGCAAGCGTGTATGTCGATATACATTTTATCAAGGAGCAACATACTGTTCCCGCCGGTCGAGAAGGCGGACGGGAAAGGATTGCTGGCGGCGGGTGGTGACCTCTCCCCGGAGCGGCTGTTGGCCGCATACCGGCAGGGGATATTTCCCTGGTACAATCCGGGGAGCCCGATACTCTGGTGGTCTCCGGATCCAAGGTTCGTATTGTTTCCTTCGGAGCTGAAGGTGTCCAGGAGCATGCGGCCCTATCTCAACCAGGGGCGTTACCAGGTGACGATGGACAGGGCGTTCGAGGCCGTGATCGTGGGATGTCAGCGGAGCGAGCTGGGTCCATGGCGGACCTGGATAACGGAGGACATGCGGGCGGCGTACGAGGAGCTGCACCGGCTGGGGCATGCCCACTCGGTGGAGGTATGGGAGGGAGCGGAGTTGGTGGGAGGATTGTACGGGCTGGTCCAGGGGCGGTGTTTTTTTGGGGAGTCTATGTTCACGCGGGCGAGCAATGCCTCCAAGTACGGGTTCATCCATTTGGTCAGGATGTTGGAGCGGCTGGGGTTTTGGCTGGTGGATTGCCAGCAGGAGACGGGGCATCTGGCGAGTTTGGGTGCGCGGGCGATACCGCGCCGGGAATTCAAGGCCTTGCTGGAACGGAATGAGGCGGAGCCGACCTTGTCCGGCAGTATGGAGGGATGGGAGGCGGAGGCGGCCGAGAAAAAAGTACGATTACCCTTCTGATTAAAGTTAGGAATGCCTACCTTTGCGCGGCTTTTCGAAATGCCAGACAATCCAAAAAAAATACAAGGATGCGCAGCTACCTTCTTGGCCTAACATTCCTGGTATTCCTCTCGGTGCCGACGCAGGCGCAGCAGCACGGAGAGGAACATCCGACGCACGCCGGTGAAGCGGTCCACGGAGAAACCGGATGCGGGGAACCGGAGCATGGTCCCTTCAATCCTGGCGGGACGGCTTTCCATCACATATCAGATCAGAACATCTACAGCATAGGTCCTTTCACTTTGCCGCTGCCTTGTTTCTTGTATGCGCCGGCAGCGGGGTGGTCTGTCTTTTCGTCCGGAGCGTTCCATGCGGATTCGCACGGGAACGGTCACATGGCCATCGACGGGTACGTGCTGGTGGAGGGGATGGTCCGGCGCATAGCGGATCCGGGTTTCCCAGCCGGTGCCGTGGAGGTTGGTCATCATCCGCACTTCCTCAAGCTGGAGAATGCGGCTGGCAAGACAGTCGAGGTGCCGCACATCTGTTACGGCGACCGTTTGTGGCCGACGGAGGCCCGGAGTACGGCGGACGGGGGGCTTTTCGGGGGCGGCATCACCAGTTTCTATGATTTCTCCCTGACCAAGAACGTGGTGAGCATGCTGGTGATACTGGTTGTGTTCGGATGGATGTTCCTGCGCGTTGCGAATGCGTACCGGAATCGGGACGGGCAGGCGCCGAGGGGAATGCAATCCTTCATCGAGCCGATTTTCCTGTTCATTCAGGACGAAGTGGCCAAGCCGTTCATCGGGCACAAGTGGGAGACCTATCTGCCTTTTCTGATGTCCTTGTTCTTTTTCATACTCGGTCTGAATCTTTTCGGCCAGGTACCATTCCTGGGAGGTAGCAACGTGACGGGCAACCTGGGTGTGACCATGGTATTGGCGGTGATAACCTTTCTGGTGGTGAATCTCAATGGAAACCGTCATTATTGGGAACATGTCCTATGGATGCCGGGGGTGCCTGCCTGGGTGAAGACCGTGTTGACGCCGGTGGAGATCCTGGGGGTATTCATCAAGCCGTTGACCCTGATGCTTCGTTTGTTCGCCAACATCACGGCGGGTCACATGGTCATCGTGATATTTGTCGGGTTGATATTCCTGTTCGGGAAATCGGGGGAATCCGCCGGTGCCAGTTACGGAACGGCGGTGGGCTCCACCGTGCTGACGATCTTCATGATGTCCATTGAACTGCTGGTGGCGTTCATACAGGCTTTTGTTTTCACGATACTGACCGCGTCCTACATCGGGGCGGCCACGGAGGAGAGTCATCATTGACCTGTCGGCAGTTCGACAGCGATGGGTACGACCCGTTGATATTTTAACACTGTAAATAGTATCATTATGTTTGGTTCAATTACCGCAATCGGAATGGGATTGGCAGTCATCGGTGCCGCCATCGGCATCGGTCAGATCGGTGGCAAGGCGATGGAAGCCATTGCCCGTCAACCGGAAGCCATCGGAGACATCCGTTCCAACATGATCCTGATGGCGGCCCTGGTAGAAGGTGCCGCGCTGATCGCGATCGTGGTGGCATTCCTGAGCAACAACCCGTAATCCGATACGGGCTGACAAAAGGAGAGGCAGGCTACGGGACGGTTGGTCACCGGGCCTGCCCTTCATATGATGCGCGCGACAGCCGGTCGCTCGCCGTCAAAACAAAGCAAAACAATTCATCATGATATTTCTGGCAGATTTTTCCGTCATCAAACCCGATTTCGGTCTCTTGTTCTGGACCACGGTGATATTCCTGTTGTTTTGGTTCATCATTGGCAAGTTCGCATTCCGGCCGATTGCACAGGCATTGAAGAAGCGGGAAACGGACATCCAGCAATCGTTGGACGAAGCCAAGCGGGTACGGCAGGAGATGAGCAATCTGAAGGCGGAGAACGAGCAACTGCTGATTCAGGCGAGGGAGGAGCGTGCGAAGATTCTGAAGGAAGCCAAGGATGCCGGGGAGTCCCTGGTCTCGGAGGCGCGGGAAAAAGCCAAGGTGGAGGCTCAGAAGATCGTGGCGAGTGCCAAAGAGCAGATAGAGCATCAGAAGATGGCGGCCGTCATCGATCTGAAGAACCAGGTGGGCACGATGGCATTGGACATTGCGGAGAAACTGCTTCGCCGGCAGTTGCAGGGCAATGCGGAGCAGGAGCAGTACGTCAAGGATTTGGTCAAGGACATCGAATTCAACTGAGTCGGATCACCCGGACGCGGTCTTGCCGGCCGACCGGGCCGTCACCCAATGCCGGCCTTCGAAAACAGGCGGATGCGCGAGGGATTGGGTCGGACCGTAGCAATTCGGCAGCCGTCCATTACGAAACAGCAACATGGGAGTACAAAGAATAGCCAGCCGGTATGCCAAGTCCTTGGTTGACCTGTCAATCGAGCAGGGAAAGCTGGACCGTGTCTTGGCGGACATAAAGGCATTGCAATCGGCATCCCGGAGTCGGGATTTCATGCTGATGCTCAAAAGTCCGGTGGTGAAGGCGGACAAGAAGCAGCAGGTAGTGCATGTATTGTTCAAGGACAAGTTCGATGCCCTGACGATATCATTCCTGGACATATTGTTCCGGAAGGGTCGGGAGGAGCACATCCTGGACATAGCGGCATCCTTTGAGGAGCAGTACAAACGTCACAAGGGCATTACGAGTGTGCGGCTGCGGACAGCGTCCGAGTTGAATCCGGCCGTCATCGGGCAGATCCGGGAGATTCTGCAGGCGAGTCCGGTCACGAGTGAAAATGTGGAGCTGTCGGTGGAGGTGGATCCAGCGTTGATCGGCGGGCTGGTCATTGAGCTGGACGACCGGTTGTACGATGCGAGTATACGGCACAAGCTGTCCTTACTGAAGAAAGAGTTCAAAGACAATCTTTATATTTCGCAAGTCATTGCCCATTGAAGCCGATGCGGTTACCCGCAGGAAACGGACGTTACCCGGAATCCGGCGGAGCCAGGTCTCTTCAACCGGCATTAAATCCTACAGATCATGATTGACGTCAAACCCGATGAAATATCTGCGATTCTGAAGCAGCAGCTATCCGGTTTCAACACGGCCACGGAATTGGAGGAAGTGGGAACCGTTTTACAGGTGGGTGACGGAATTGCCCGTGTCTACGGTTTGAACAATGCCCAGGCGGGTGAATTGGTGGAATTTGAGACCGGCGTGAAGGCGGTGGTCCTCAACCTGGAGGAGGACAATGTCGGGGTGGTATTGATGGGGCCTGGTGACAACATCCGGGAGGGTTCCACCGTCCGGCGTACCGGTCGGATCGCCTCCATCGAGGTGAACGACCAGCTGGTAGGTCGGGTAGTGAATCCGCTGGGACAGCCGATAGACGGCAAGGGGCCGATCGGGGGTACCAAGTACGAGATGCCCTTGGAGCGCAAGGCGCCGGGCGTCATTTACCGACAGCCGGTGAACGAGCCGTTGCAGACGGGGATCAAGGCGATCGACTCGATGATTCCGATTGGCCGAGGCCAGCGGGAACTGATCATTGGAGACCGCCAAACGGGCAAGACAGCGATTGCAATCGATACGATCATCAACCAGAAGGAGTTTTACGACCGGGGCGAGCCTGTGTTCTGCATATATGTGGCGTCCGGGCAAAAGGCCTCCACGGTGGCGAACATAGCCAAGACCCTGGAGGAGAACGGTGCCATGGCGTATACGGTGATTGTGTCCGCCTCTGCGGCGGAACCGGCGCCGCTGGTTTTTTTCGCGCCGTATGCCGGGGCGGCCATCGGTGAATATTTCCGGGACACGGGTCGGCCGGCACTCATCGTCTACGACGACCTTTCCAAGCAGGCGGTCGCCTACCGGGAGGTATCCTTGTTGCTGCGTCGTCCGCCCGGCCGGGAAGCATATCCCGGTGACATTTTCTATCTGCACTCCCGTCTGCTGGAGCGTGCCGCCAAGGTCATCAACAACGATACGATTGCGGCGAACATGAACGACCTGCCGGAGAGCCTGAAGCAGGCCGGCATTGTCAAGGGGGGCGGATCGCTGACGGCCCTTCCGATCATCGAGACACAGGCAGGCGACGTATCCGCCTACATCCCTACGAACGTGATATCCATTACGGACGGGCAGATATTCCTGGAGTCCAATCTGTTCAACGCGGGTATCCGTCCGGCGATCAACGTCGGTATTTCGGTCAGCCGGGTCGGGGGATCGGCACAAATCAAGTCGATGAAAAAGGTTTCCGGTACGTTGAAGATCGACCAGGCCCAGTACCGGGAGCTGGAGGCATTCTCCAAGTTCGGTTCCGATTTGGATGCCGCCACGGTGGCGGTATTGGAAAAAGGCAAGCGGAACGTGGAGATACTGAAGCAGCCCCAATATTCCCCGGTGTCCGTGGAAAAGCAGGTGGCCATCATCTATCTGGGAACGCAGGGTCTGCTGAAGGACGTACCTGTGACTAAGGTTAGGGAATTCGAGGAGATATTCCTGCTGAAGCTGGAGCAGTTGCATCCGGAAGCGTTGGCTGACTTCAAGGCAGGCAAACTGTCCGATTCGGCATTGGCCACCGTCACGCGCCTGGCCGGCGAGCTGGCCCAGCAGTACAAGCAATGATATCCGATCGTCCAACAATATATCCATGGCCAATCTAAAAGCAGTCAGGGAACGGATTGTCTCCGTGCAGAACACCCAGCAGATCACCAAGGCGATGAAGATGGTGTCCGCGGCGAAGCTGCGTCGCGCCCAACAGGCGATACAGCAGATGCGTCCGTATGCCAACAAGCTGAACGACCTGTTGCGTAACATTCTCTCCGCGCTGGGTGGGGAGGCGGACACGAGTTTCGGGGTCGAACGACCGGTCAACCGGGTATGTCTGGTTGTCGTCACGTCCAACCGTGGTCTTTGCGGTGCGTTTAACACGAATGTCATCAAATCCGCGGTTGCGCAGCTGGAAGGGAAGTACCAGGAGCAGTTCAGGCAGGGGCAGGTGACCATTCTTCCCATCGGAAAAAAGGGGTATGATTTTTTCCGCCGCCGCTATGCCGGTGTGACGATGCGGAAGGATTATGTGGAGCTGTTCAACGATTTGAGTTTCGACAATGTGGCGAAGGTATCCCAATATCTGATGGATTCGTTCGAGCAGGGCGTCTATGACGCGGTGGAGGTCTCCTATGGCCGGTTCAAGAATGCCGCGACCCAATATCCGGAGACGGAGCAGTGGTTGCCGGTGCCGAAATCCGCTGCAGTGGCGGAAAAGGGCCCGCGGGCGGATTATCTGTTCGAGCCGGATATGGAAAGCCTGCTGCGAACCTTGGTACCGAGCATCCTGCAGACGACCTTTCAAAAATACTTGTTGGATACGCATGCATCCGAGCATGGTGCCCGGATGACAGCGATGGACAAGGCGACGGAGAATGCGAACGATTTGTTGAAGAGCCTGCGCCTTAGTTACAACAAGGCAAGGCAGGAAGCGATCACCGGAGAGATCCTGGAGATCGTCGGTGGGGCGGCAGCTTTGGAAGGCGCATAGTCCGTCGGATGTCCGGCTACGCCAGGCACCTGATTCCTTTCAGGGTGACGAGGCCAACGGGGTGTTCTCCGCTGGCCTTGTTTTTTTTCTTTCTCGATAATATCGGGTGCAGACCAAATTGTCGGTTCGGCTTTGACTGGAGTTGATATGCCATGTCGCAGGTCAACCCTTTCCTCCATGCGGAACCGACAATTTGATTTGCACCCCCTCCTAATGTCAGGCATCGCAAGCGGTTGGAACAGCCTGCCATCTCGGTTTTTGGCCGGGACGCGGGCAATTTAGTTGGAGGCGGAGTTAATTTGTCGGTCCAGTGCGGGGGGCGTGAGCGGGGATGCCTGTTCGAAGGCGGAGATGAGCAGGTCGATCATGCGGTTATCACTTTGCCAAATGACAGGTGCGAGGCGGAGTTGGAGGAAACCGTCGCCACCGTTGGCCAGGAAGCTGCTGGAGACGACGGAATAGGAAGCATTCGGATCGATGGGTTTTCCATGGAAGGAAGTCCGGAGGAGGCGTTGGCCGGGGGGCAGGCTGTCGTCATAGACGGTGGTGATACCGGACAATTGGGCGACGCCGTAGGTTTTGCGGTAGCTGTATTCCAGGAGGGAAAGGAGTTCGGTGCCAGAGAGGGATTTCATGACCGCCTTGTCGACAAAAGGATAGACGTTGACGAGTTTTTCAACGGAGACGGTGCCTTGGGGCAGGTCGGCGCGGAGGCTTCCGGCATTGACGACGGCGACATCCGCGCCGGTAGCGGACCGGAGGAGATCCGCCAGCAGGTTGCCGAGGCCGGATTCCCGATAATACCTTCTGAAGGCGGTCTGGGTGAGTTCCCCTATAGGTTTTGTCATGGAGGGAGCCGAATCCCGGCAGTGGCGGATCAGTTTGTCGACGGCGGGATCGGGCGTGAGTTCCTTGGAAACGACCGGTATCAGGCGGGCGGCGGCCAAGTTTTTCTGTCCGGATGCGCGGTCGATATCCAGTTGCAGGAATCCGAGGTATTTCCCTTGTCCGAAAGTGATGCCGACCAGCGTGCCTGTGTCGGTGTCGCGGTAAGGTTGCCACAGGCCATGGTCGGAGTGGCCGCCGAAGATGACATCGACGCCGCGAATGGCGCCTGCCATGACACGGTCTTCGTCAAAACCCCGCTGGACATCGGGGTCCGCCTCCTTGTCTGTCTGCATGGGGGCGCTGTTGTTCTGGTGGGTCAGCAGGATCACGAGGTCAACGGAAGGCCGGATACGATCCACCCAAAACTGGGCGGTTTCGAGCGGTTCACGGACTTCGAGACCTTCCGAATGGATGGGGTTGATGGTATTCCGGAAAGCTTCGATCCCCATGACCCCGACGACGCCGATTCGGAACCCCTTCTTTTCCAGGATGGTATAAGGTTGAGCGAAAGGAATGTCGGTCCCTTGATAGAAAATATTGGCGCACAGGACCGGGAATCGGGCCCGATTGCGGACGTCCGCCAGGCGTTGCCAGCCATATTCGAATTCGTGGTTTCCGAGCGTCATGACATCATAGCCCATGGTGCTGTAGATGTCGAACGGCAGCGTGCCTTGCGTATGTTGGGAGAGTGCGCCGGTGAAGATATCCCCCGCATCAAGCAGGAAGGTCAGGGCTGCCGTATCGCGGACCTGTCGGATCAGGGTGGCGAGGTGAGCGATCCCCCCGATTTGGTCGATGGTGTCGTTCCAATAGGCATCGATGGGATCGTAGGTGCTTTCGATGTCATTGGTGTGGAGCAAGGTAACCCGGGAGGTTTCCTGTGCCGACAGCCAGGCGGGCAGGAGGAGGAGGAGCGGAAGCAGGCGGACAAAAGATACGGGCGGCATGAGTAGGCGGTTAACATTCCGGATTCGTCCGGAAATCAGGTTAAGGTGACGTAAATGGGATCGGAAACGACGGAAATTATTTTGGCGAAGTAAAATAACCATTAATATTGTCAGGTGTGAAAACAAAAGCAGGGAATATGACCAGGACGGCACACCGCATGTATGTAGGCACATTGGCCATGATCGTCATCGCCACCTTTCTTTTTCTGTTGGTGAAGGGAGGCGGATATTACCGTACGCCGTTGGAGGAGCGGTTTTACCATTCGGACCATGACTGGTTCAAGCCCAGTGGGATATTCGGCCATGGGTTGGGGATTGTCGGCACCTTGCTCATTCTCATCGGTGTATTCGGATACATGGCCAAGAAGCGCTACCGATGGCTTTCCCGATTGGGGCGTTTGAAATATTGGCTGGAGTTTCATATTTTCCTATGCACGTTGGGGCCTGTGCTGATTCTGTTCCATACGGCTTTCAAGTTCGGCGGCATTGTCTCGGTCAGTTTCTGGAGCATGGTGGCAGTGGTGGCGAGCGGGGTGGCGGGCCGGTTCATATACCTGCAGATTCCCCGCACGATAGAGGGGAGGGAGCTCAGTCTGGGGGAGGTCAAAGCCATGAAGGCCGACCTGGAGGCGTTGATCAAGGGGGCATACCGATTGGATGACATGACCTACGAAATGGTGGTGCGTGCGGCGGAAGTGGTTCCGGCGGAGGCAGGGGTTGTCAGATTGAATTTATGGCGGCATTACATGGAAGACCGGCGCACGTTGTCGGTCATTCGGCGATCCCTCCGGGACAACGGATTGTCGGCGAAGGAAGTGAGAGGACTGGCTGGTTTGGTCCGGCGGGAAATCAGGTTGAACCGTCGGATAGCGCGACTGCACACCATGCAGGAATTGTTCCGGTATTGGCATGTGGCACATCTGCCGTTCGCACTGATCATGTTGGTCATCATGGTCATTCATGTGGGGGTGACCTTGGCATTCGGTTATCGTTGGATCTTCTGACAAATGGCAGGCCAGGGAGATGGGATAATTTCAAAAGCGGAATCGAATGATAGTTGAGCAAATCATCATATATGGGGCGGTATTTCTGTTGTGTTTCCTCGTGGTGTACATCTATCTGCGGAAGCAGCGGCGGGCGTCGCGCATCGTGGTGCAAAAGATAGAGAAAGCGAGGAGCGAGGGATTGTTCGAGCCGGTCTCCTTGCATCCCCGGATAGACCTCAACACCTGCATCAAGAGTGGAGCCTGTGTGGAAGCCTGTCCGGAGAAGGACATCATCGGAATTGTGAACGGGCGGGCGACGCTGGTCAATGCTGCGGAATGTGTGGGACATGGGGCCTGTTTCCATGCCTGTCCGGTGGAAGCGATCTCGTTGGTCATTGGTACGGATAAACGGGGGGTGGATCTGCCGCATGTAAGTGAGCGATACGAGACCAATGTGCAGGGCATCTACATTGCGGGAGAATTGGGTGGAATGGGATTGATCAAGAACAGTGTGGAGCAGGGGGAGGCGGCGGTGCAGTCGATTGCAGCGGGTTTGACCCGGCGTGGGGGGGAGACGCTGGACCTGTTGATCATCGGAGCCGGGCCGGCCGGTATTTCGGCGTCGCTGACCGCGCGGAGGCTGGGTCTGACATTCGAGACGCTCGAGCAGGATTCGCTTGGCGGAACGGTCTACAACTTTCCCCGATCGAAAATCGTCATGACGGCGCCCATGAACCTGCCGCTTTACGGAAAAGTGAAACTGTACGATACGAGCAAGGGCGAGTTGCTGGAAATCTGGAATGAGGCCCTCCGCAGGAACGACATTCGCATACGGGAGCATACCAAGGTGGAAACGGTAACGCTGCGGGGTGACATATTCGATGTCGGGACGGCCGGGGGGGAGACTTTTCGGACAAAGCATGTGCTGCTGGCCATCGGCCGGAGAGGAAGTCCTCGGAAACTCGGTATTCCCGGTGAGGTGTCGGAGAAGGTTGCGTACAAGTTGCTGGAGCCTGAGCAGATATCGGGGAAGCGGGTGATGGTGGTGGGTGGGGGGGATTCCGCCATTGAGGCGGCGATGTCCTTGGCGGAGCAGAACGAAGTCATACTGAGTTATCGGGGGGACGCTTTTGCGAGGGTGAAGCCCAAGAACAGGGAGAAGATGGACCAGGCCGTGCAGGAAGGGAAGGTCGACCTCCGTTGGCAGTCCAATCTGATAGGGATAGAACCAGAGCAGGTACTGTTGCGTTATTCCGAAAGTGGGGAGACGGAAGTGATTCCGAACGACCTGGTGTATATTTTCGCGGGGGGGGAACTGCCCACCCGATTCCTGGAAAAGGCGGGGGTCGAGATCACCAAGCGTTTCGGCTATACCGTCCGGAAGTACAAATAGCGGAGCGGCCGGTGAGCCGTAGGGCGAAAGCATGCCGAAGCTGTCTCCGGGATGAGGCAGGCGTGCATTTGACGGAAAACTTATTTTTTTCTGTTAATAAGCGGGATCGCCATATTCCTGCGAAGCGGGAAGCCGTTGATTTTGGGTAATAAGGGGGTGCAATTCAAAATGTCGCATCAAGCAGCATTTTTCAGCAGGTTTCGAAGGGTGCAAATCAAATTGTCGGTTTCGCTTGGAGGAGGGGGGGTGACCTGCGATGTCGCGGCCGAAGGGATATGATGGTATGGCGGATTGGGTGTGCCAGGGAGGTTCTTGTTCCCCGCTTCGCGGGGATGCTGGTACGCGAATTTTAGAGAATTAGGCTAATTACAGGGATTTTTTTTCTTTTGTAATTATTGGATTGGGAAGATGTTAGAAAGTGCTGCGCTTTTTTATTACTGGAATTTTGCTCCCCGCTTCGCGGAGAGGGGCACGCGGCGCTGGGCACGGGTGTGGAAGAGCGGGAGGGGATCTGCTGCGCGGGGAGGGCGGGTCTGCTGTGGATTTGTGATACGACGGTTTGGTTTACGCCCCTTCATACCAACAATTTGAAGGAGAAAGAAATACCCTTCGTTCGCACTGCGAATTGAAACGCAGATCGGAAACCTGCACCGAGAAGCGATGCACGAACAGCCGGAAGCGAAAGCCGGATACCGCCGAAAAAACCATTCGGGAAACGCCCGAATCACAACCTTGGAAAGATGGTTCGGTGTGCTTTCGACATCAGGGTTTCGCCTTTATTTTTGGACACGGGAGCCCGTGCACACCCGATGCCACCGGCGGTGACATCGAGTGTGCGGTTCATCCGAATCAGGGGAAGATACCCATGGACTGGTAATCCTGTCCGATCAGCTGAATGGCATTGACGAAGGCGGCCGTCCGCATGTCCACCCCTTTACGGAGCTGGATGTCCCGGGTGAAGTTGTAGGAGTTTATCATGGTCTCCTCCAAGCCGGAACGGACCAGGTCGACCTCGTCGGCACCTTTTACGAACCGGTGCACCAGGTCCGTCGGTGCCCTTCGACCGGTCATTTCCTCGATCATGGCGACCATATCCTCCCGGCCTTGCTGCCGATAGCGTTTGTCCATCCGCCCGAAGCGCATATGGGAGAGATTCTTGAGCCATTCGAAGTAGGAGACGGTCACCCCGCCGGCATTGAGGTAAACATCCGGGATGATGAGTTTGCCTTTTGACAGGAGGATTTCCTCTGCAGGGGAAGTGACAGGACCGTTGGCGGCCTCGGCAATGATCTTGGCTTTGATGCGGTCGGCGTTCCCGATATGGATCACCTCTTCCAGTGCGGCCGGCACCAGGATGTCACAATCCAGTTCCAGGACCTTTTCCCGGTCTTCCCGGGAATATTTCTTGGCATCAACATAATGCATGATGGAGCCGGTTTCCTCCTTTACGCGGATGAGGGTACGGATGTCGATTCCCTTTTCGTTGTGTATGAAGCCGTCCGCCTCCCCGACCGCGATGATGATGGCGTCCCCCTCCTCCTGGGAGACCATGGCGGAATAATTCCCCACATTCCCGAAGCCCTGAATGACCATGCGTTTGCCGGCGATACCGGGTGCCAGCCCCAGCCTCTCCATATCCGACACATGGGAACAGGCTTCGCGCAGGCCGTAGAAGACGCCGCGGCCGGTCGCCTCCGTCCGTCCGCGGATACCGAACTGGTTGACCGGCTTGCCGGTCACACATCCCGCCGCATCCAGTTCGTTTTCCCGAAGGGTGCGGTAGGTGTCGTAGATCCAGGCCATCTCCCGCTGGCCGGTACCGTAATCCGGTGCCGGCACGTCGATGGAGGGGCCGATGAAATTGCGGCGGACCAGTTCGTAGGTGTAGCGTCGGGTGATTTTCTCGAGGGTCTCCTCATCATAATCCCATGGATTGATCTTGACACCGCCCTTCGCCCCGCCGAAAGGGACGTGCACGATGGCACACTTGTAGGACATCAGCGTGGCCAACGCCATCACTTCCTCCTGATTGACATGATTGCTGTAACGGATACCTCCTTTGGTCGGCAGCCGGTGGTGGCTGTGCTGCACACGATAGGCCTCGATGACCTTCACTTCCAGCTTGCCGGTTTCCTTGTTGCGCACCTCCACCGGAAACTGGATGGCATACACGGCGTTGCAGACCCGGATCTGGTCCAGCAGGCCGGTATCCAGGCCGGTATGAGGGGCCGCTTTTTCGAAATAGTTCTGGACACTTTGGTAAAAGGTCAGTTTCTGCGGGACATTACTCATGATTTTTAATTTGGTTCTCCAATTTGGTCAGCTTTCTATCCAGGTAGAACAAAAAGGACACCAGTCCGGCAAAAATGGCGGCGATGACCGCCAGCACCACCCACATCTTGCCTTTGTCGAGGTAAGGAAGGACCTCCGTCGGCTGGGCGGAAAGGGAACCGGTGGACATGATCAGGAAGGTGAGGACGAGGAGGCTGCCGAGGATTTGCATGGCGGTGGCGGGTCTTTTCTGTATGTACCTGTTTAGCGGGCAAAAGTCGAGGTTTTTTGATTGTAATCAAACTTCGCCGAAGCGGTTTTTTTGCTGCTGGTGGCAGCGTGGCAGAAGTCGGACTATCGGGGCATCGGCGGGGCGGCCAACCGGTGGCGGATCACCTGGAACCGGTACAGCAGCTGGGCCATCCAAAGGCCGATCAGGGTCCAGCCCAGGATGGCGGGATAGAATACCATCCGCATGGAATTGTCGAGGTCCTGGCTGCCGAAAGCAATGTTGCTGCCCGTACCCGGGTGATTGGAATCGGCGGAAAGCTTGGGCAGAATGTACAGCAGAGGCACCAGGGTGGAAAACGCGAATACATTGTAGACCGCCGCCAGCCGGGCCCGTTTTTCCGGATCCTCAAAAGATCCGCGCAATACAAAATAGGCGCCGTAGATCAGCAGCCCGACCGCCGTGTAGACTTGCTTCGGGTCGTTGCTCCAGTAATCCCCCCAGGTGTTCCGCGCCCAGATCGCGCCGGTCACCAGGCCCATCCCGCCGAACAGCATGACGATCCCTGCCAACGACTGTGCATGTTGGTCGCGCCGGATGTCCCGGCTGTTCAGATACTGCACGCTGCGCACGGCCGCCACAATGGCCAGCAGGAACATGGCGAACCACATGGGAACATGGAAATACAGGTTGCGAATGCTTTCATATACCGTGTTCAGGAAGGGAAACGACCGGCCGGCGGCCGTATGTAGCTCGACCGACCGGTCCAGCCAACCCGGCCCGGCCGCCCCGCCCGACATCGCGTCCCCCTGCCGCAGGAACAGCACGGTTTGGAAATGACCGTCGACCGGATTGTCCAGCACCAGCTGCAAGGTGTCCAGGACCGGGGCGCCTGCCTCGGCCGGAGGAACCCGAAACCGCAGCCGCAGCAGATCCTCGCGCTCGGCCGACATGCGCAAGGGCTCCAGCAGGCGCCCATCGCGCCGCACGAGCCAGGCCGACAAGCCCTCCGACAGAAAATGGGTGTTGTACCCCTCCAACTGCAAATCCACCGTGTCCCCAGCCTGCACGACGGACGGCTCCAACCGGAAAACCCCCGGCTTCAACGGAATGAGCAATCCCGCCACAAAAGTGTAGCAGACAATCAGCACGCCCAGTATCTTCCATCCTTGTTGTCTCATATGGTCATTCGATTTCACATGCGGTCCTACGGCTGCCAATACAATCGATTGGTCCGGTTACCTGTTCGTGCTCCCGCCGCCTCAGTCCCGCCACAGGAACGGAAACAGCAGCAAGGACATGGCCATCAGGATCATGTCCACGGAAAGGAGCAGGAGTATGTCCTTGCCAGCCATGGATCCGCCCAACAGACCGACGGCATGGGCGCTGAGGTTCACCAGCACCAACAGCATCGGCAGGATGGCCGGAAAACTCAGGATGGCCAGCAGGGTACTGCTGTTGTCCGCCTTCGCAGCAATGGCGGACACGAAGGTCAGCGCGATGGACAGCCCGGTGCTTCCCAGCACCAGCGCCAGACAGAAGCTGCCGGCTTCGCGGACCGGGTTGCCGGCCACGAACACCATGGCCGCGAAGGTCAGGCCGCCCAGGGCCAGCAACAGGCAGCAGTTGTACAAAATCTTGGACAACAAGACCGCCACCGGATGTGCCAATTGGTAGAAATATAGCTGGCGGGCTCCGCTTTCCTGTACGAAACTCTTGACCACCGCATTCACAGCGGCAAACAGCAGGATGACCCAATACAGGACGTTCCAAAGCTGCGGAGTCACCCGTTGCACCGCAACGTAGACGATGAATACGGTGGACAACACATAGAGCAGGATGCCACCCAAGGCATACCGCTGCCGCCACTCCAGCCGGAACTCTTTCCGGACCAAGGCACCCGTCTGGCTGATTATCCCCATGTTACGCGGGCATTTTCCGAAGGAGGTCGTACAAACGCCAACCATCCTCGAATCGATTGTACATCGGTACCGTCGCGAGCCGGATGACATCCGGCTCGCGCCAGTCCGCCACGACACCGTTTGCGGACAGATAGTCGAAGATCGCCCGCCCTTTCCGCAGCGTCAGCAACGAAAGCTGGCTTCCGTGCCGATGTGGCTCCGAAGGGGTGAGAATCCGGAAGAGGGGCCGTTCGGCCTGCAGGCGCTCCAACAGGAATCGAAGGTGACCGGTCAACAGCAGGGATTTGCGCCGCAAGGCATCCATACCGGCTGCGTCGAACAAATCCAGTCCTACCCGGTGGGCCGCCATGCCAAGTACCTGCGCATTGCTCAACTGCCACCCCGCCGCACCCCGCATGGGAACAAACCCTTTTTCCATGCGGAAACGGCTGTCCTCGTCATGACCCCACCAGCCCGCCAGCCGCTGGAGCTCCGGTCGGTCGCCATGCCGCGCATGGACGAATATACCCCCGGGGCCGCCGGGACCGGCGTTTAGGTATTTGTAACTGCACCAACAGGCAAAGTCGACGTTCCATTCGTGCAGGGACAAGGGTACGTTCCCGACGGCATGCGCCAGGTCGAACCCGGCCACCGCACCGACGGCATGCGCCGCCGCCGTGATGGCCTGCATGTCGAACCATTGCCCGGTGTAATAGTTGACCCCGCCGAACAGAACGAGTGCCAGGGAAGACCCTTGCTCCCGGATCGCCGCCAGGATATCCTCCTCGCGCAGACAATCCTCTCCTTGTCTCGGAAACAACTCCACCACCGCCGCCGCCGGATCGCAGCCATGCATACGGACCTGGCTCTCGACCACATATTGATCCGATGGAAAGGCATGTCCCTCCATCAGGATTTTGAACCGCTCACGGGTCGGTGTGTAGAAACTGACCATCAACAGGTGCAGATTCACCGACAGGGTATTCATCACCACCACCTCCTGGTCCTGCGCACCCATCAGCCGGGCACTCTGCGGTTGCAGAAACCGATGGTAGTACATCCAGGGACGCTCCCCCCGGAAATGCCCCTCCACTCCCTCCTCCGCCCATAGCCGCAGTTCCTCCCGCAACGCCGCCCCCACCCCACGGGGCTGCAAACCCAGGGAATTGCCACAGAAATACAGCACCTTCCTGCCCGCCTGTCTGGGAAAAAGGAACGAGGATCGGTATGCGCGAAGCGGATCCTGCCGGTCCATCCGACGGGCAAATGCCAATGTGTCCTGATATTCCATACCTTATGTTGCTGCTGCTGCGACTCGACCGACCGGCATTGGCCGGGTGCTCACTCCGCCGCCACGCAAACCTGGCGCTGCCGGCCGAGCTGGCCGACCTCGAGTTCGACCACGTCTCCCGGCCGCAGATAAACCGGCGGCTTCATGCCCAGTCCGACCCCCGGCGGTGTCCCGGTGGATATCAGATCGCCCGCTTCCAAGGTCATGAACTGCGAAAGGTAACGGACGATTTCGAAACAGTCGAACACCA
Source organism: Bacteroidota bacterium (assembly GCA_041163745.1). Lineage (GTDB taxonomy): Bacteria > Bacteroidota > Bacteroidia > Chitinophagales > Saprospiraceae > UBA6168. The sequence goes on along the minus strand of JBEAQU010000023.1, from coordinate 32,372 downwards.
TGGTGGCCGTGTTCCCCTGCTGCATCAGCCGGCCATTGACCCAGAGCCGCATCGGAAGGTCGTGCGGGTCCGGCACTTCTTCCGCCGTGGCCAGGAAGGGTCCCAACGGATTGAAATTGTCACAGGATTTCCCCTTCGTCCACTGCCCTCCGCACTCCAGCTGGAACGCGCGCTCCGATACATCGTGGGAGATGCAATATCCCGCGATACACGCGGCCGCCGCTTCCGGACTGTCCAGGTATCGGGCATCCTTGCCGATGACCACACCCAGCTCCACTTCCCAATCGGTCTTCTCACTTCGGCGGGGGATGATCAGCGGGTCGTACGGACCGACGACCGTGTTCGCCCCCTTTTGAAAGACGATGGGTTCCGTCGGTATGGACATGCCCGATTCCGCCGCATGGTCCGAGTAATTCAGGCCGATACAGATGACCTTGCCGGGTCTGGCGATGCAGGCGGCCCACCGTTCGGACGGCGGGACGACGGGGAATTCCGCCAACCGATGCCGGACCGCGGCCAACAGGTCCAATCCGCCGGCGCCAAAAAAACCACGGTGCCAATCCGGAAACACAGCGGACAGGTCCCGGCGGTTGCCTGCCGGGTCCAGGACGCCTGGCCTCTCGAATCCCGGCGGGCCGAATCGAATCAATTTCATATCGTTGTGTTGCGTTGTCGGCCCGGAAGTCAGTTCATTCGAACTGCAGCGAACCCAGCCGGTAACTGTTACCTCTTTCCCCGAACAAGGCCAGTTGGCGCCGGCCGATCTGCCGGCTCATCTTCGGACGGGTAAGTACGCCCACGTCCTGGTGGCTGGCCAGCGGCCAGGTCGTGACCTGTCCGTCCTTGTTGACCTGTGACAAGACGACAAGTCCCTCCCCGCCGCCGTAGTTGTACCACTTGCCCGTCCGACGGTCGCCGCTGTAATTCCGCGGGTTGTCGTTGTAGACGAAAAACAGCTTGTCCCGGACGACCGACAAGGCATAGGAGGAATGGAACCCGGCGTCGTTCCGGGTCTCCTGGTGCTTGGGCACCCGGGCGGCCCACTCCATGGAACCATCGGGCCGGATGTTCACCACCAGGATGTCGTTGTAATGATAGTAATAATCCGTTTGCGTCCTCCCGTAATTGCGGGAATAGAAAAACGGATCGTAAGCGAACGGATAAAACCCGTAGAACGGGTAATCCCGACGGAAATCCTGTTCGATGAAAAACTGCTCGGCAACCAATACGGCCCCGCCATCACTGCGCAGGATCAGCTCGTCGAGCGAGTAATCGTACAGAGCGACCGCTTTCCCGGCATCCCTTCCGTCGGCCGTCGCCGAACGGATTTTCTCCTGTTCCCGCTCCGGCAGATGCCGCGTGAGGAAGGAAAGGTCGAACGGCTGGTATTGCCGGTCCGAGACCGAACCGGCCGCCGGGTCGACCCGGAAATAAGTGGTCCCCTTGATCTGGTAGGTTCCCGGCGCCGCATAGAATCCCGCACAGACCAACCCGCCGGAACGGGCGGGCCGGAAGGTCAGGTCGGTGATGAAATTGTCTCCACCTTCTATGCGGACTTCCCGTGCCTCCCGGCCGTTGTCCAGATACGACAGGACAACATACCGGTAGGTGGGGCTGCCGCGCCGCCGCCACTTCGCCTCGTCGCTGTAGAGCACCCCCAAGAGGTAGACGTTCCCTTGGTTGTCGACCTGGTAATCCTCCACGGTGAACTGGTTGTCCGGATATGGCAGCACGATGTTGCGTTCCCACAACAAGGAGAAATCACGGTCGAACACATGAAACCCGAACCGTTCGGGCTGTTTCTTCTCGTAGGGCAGTTCGTTGAACACCAGCAAACGGGTGCTGTCCGGTGAAATATGGAAACCGAATTTCCCGACATCGCCGGTGTTGCGGGCCTCATTCTCGCAGATCATGTCCAAGCGGTTGGAGGGCACCAGGGTCTTTCTGCTGAGCTGCTGCCGGAAGAGGTAGTTCCGTTTCTTGGCGGAATTGTGAAAGGAGGTCAGCAGGTGCAGTTGCCCGTCCAGCATCACGACCCTTTCGAAAGCCCGCTGCTTGTTTTTGTACTTCAGGGGCAGTTCCTCCATGCGCTCCAGTTTCATCTCCCGGTCGTAAAAAGCGACCCAGACCTTGGGCCGGGCGTTCGCCTGTTGGGATACTTTCTGCCGCAACTGATAGAAGCCCTCCGGTACGATGCCGATGATTTGGGTGGCCATGGTGTTGTTGGCCTGCTTGTACGGCGGTCCCCAGGTCAGTTTGGCCGGCAACGGCTCCTGTCCTGACATCAGCCCGGGCAACAGACATATGGCGGCCGACAAGGACCATGTTGCGATCCGTCTTTTCATGTCTTTGCAATTTCGGTTCTGTCGGAATCCGACTACCGGCCTGCGGATGAACACTGCTGCCCAGGAAAAACGCCCGGGCTCGGAACAACCGACGAACCGCCACAAAATAAGGTAATCCGACGTTAGCATGGTAATATTTGAGAGGGTATCCGGCACATGGCGAACAGATGGAACGCCGACACCGGGGCACCGGCCACCTTACGGTCGGATAACACGGGCGGCGACTTCGGGACGCAATCCCGAGCCGCCGCCCGGCCTCGAAAGCGATGGCGGGAAGCGGCCCCTTCCGTCTGTCGGAATGCCGTCAGAAGGAAAGCCCGGCGGTCAGGACCAGGCGGGAGGGTGCCTCCGAAAACGGCACCTTCCGCCCCCCGATCCGCATGTGGTCACCGAAATTCGTGAAGTTTCCTTCGTAGCGGAGGTCCAGCAGCACCTTCCACAAATCCAGTCCCACCCCAGCCTGGTAGCCCAGGGTCAGGTTGTTGAAACGGCGGGTGTAGCCGGAAAGCTCGTCCTCCAACTCGGATTTGCTGGCCACATAAAAGTGTCCGGTCGGCCCCGCCTCCAACCGGAGAGGGCCCAGCTTGTATCCGATCATGACCGGAACATCCATGGTCCGGTACTTTTCCGTCAGGACGGTGCCGACCAGGTTCTGCCGGAAGTCATCGACCTGGAAATCGACGCGCGAGGAATTGAAGAGCGCTTCCGGCTGCACATAGAACCGGTCCCCGAGCTTGCCACGGACGAAGAAGCCGAGATGGTATCCGTAGCTGGCATCCTGGATGGCGAGCCTGATACCGTCCTGTTCTATGGTCTCCTGCTTTAGATTGATGGAACTGAGCCCCAAGCGGAAGCCGTACTTCACCTGTGCATGGCTCCAGGCGGAGACGAAGAAGACGAGGATGACGGGAAGCAGTGATTTTTTCATACGAATTAGGATTTTGGTTTGACGATCTGTTAGGATTAGCGGCCGGGTTCGGAGGGCTTGCACGAGAAGGATGGCATCATAACGAAGGCCTTCCCTTTCATCATGTGCCGACCGGGCGAAATTCCTTACCGTCCGGCCGGTTTAACATAAATTTAGGCCGCCCGGCCCAACACGCCGCAAGAGGGCCGCGAGCGGGTGTCGTCCGGAATATCGGAAAATACCTTACTTTTGCCTCCATGGCCGCTGGGGCCCGACCGGTCCGGCACGGCGTATCCACTTTTGTTCCACCGCACACCGAACCGACACCTGCCCGGGGCCTGCCCTTCCAAAGACTGGCTGATGAAACATCCTATCGCAGCAACCTATGCCGGCAGCTATCCGGACCTGGCGGCCTGTCCAGAAGCGGACAAGCCGGAATATGCCATGACCGGCCGGTCCAATGTCGGCAAGTCCTCTTTGATCAACATGTTGTGTCAGCACAAGGGTTTGGCGCACGTATCGCACCGTCCCGGAAAGACCCAGACCATCAATTTCTTCTCCCTGGCAGACAAATGGCACCTGGTGGACCTGCCCGGCTTCGGCTATGCCAAGATTTCCCGGCGGACGAGACAGGGTTGGCACCGCATGGTGACCGAATACCTGCTGAAGCGCCCGTCCCTGGCCTGCGTCTTCGTGCTGGTGGACAGCAGCATCGAGCCCAACCGGCTCGATATCGAATTCGCCAACTGGCTGGGGGAACACCAGATCCCCTTCGTCCTGGTCTTCACCAAAGCGGACAAGCTGCCGGGCAACCAGCTGCGGACCCAGGTCGACCGATTCCTGAACACCCTGGGGGAACATTGGAACGAACTGCCCCCGCATTTCGTCACCTCCTCCGCCCGGCAGACCGGCCGGGAGTCCTTGCTCGACTTCATCGACGAAGTCAACGGCCGGCTGCAGACACCGCAGGCATAAGAAGGAATGCAAGGCCGGCCTGGATCGGCACACACGCCGGCGACACAACCATCAGCAGAATGACATGGCAAGAAAAAATCGCATATACCCGCATGTGCTGCCCGACATCGCCGACTGGCCCATCCACCGGCTGCTGCGGGACAGGAGGAATTTCGTGGAGAACATCGCGCAGTTCACTTTCCAACGCTTGAAAAAACTCTACGGTGCGGAATGGCAGGACATCTTGGCCCGTACCATCTATCTCGAGCGGATCCGCATCAAGGAGGAACCGTGGAAAGTGGACCCGCCGAACGAAAAGGCCTTCTGGAAAAAAATGGCCACCCGCCTGATGGGGCCTCCCGCCCACCGGAACGGCGAGACCGCCGAGGAAGCGGCGGAACAGGTCCTGGCCATCCTCATCCGCCGGTACTCCGAAGAAATCGTCGGCACGTTCAACATCCATACCTTCCTCTTCGCCAGGCGTTTCCTAACCCTGTTCTTCAACCGCCTGCTCAATACCGCCGCCGGTCGGAACATCAAACGCGTCTTCGGAAGACGCTACAAGGTCAACGACCGGCTGTTGGCCCGCGGAGACATCGATACCATCCGGAGCCTGTTCACCAAAGGCACCGTCATCATGGTGCCCACGCATTCCAGCAATCTCGACTCCATCCTGATCGGCTACGTCCTCGACACCATCGTCGGCCTGCCTTCTTTTTCCTACGGCGCCGGTCTCAACCTTTACAACACCGGCTACACCGCCTATTTCATGAACCGGCTCGGCGCCTATCGCGTCGACCGACGCAAGAAGAACCCCATCTACCTGGAGAACCTGAAGGCCATGTCCAACCTCTCCATCCAACGGGGTACCAACAGCCTGTTCTTCCCGGGTGGCACCCGCAGCAGGTCCGGCTCCCTGGAAAACAAACTCAAGATGGGACTGCTCGGCACAGCCGTGGAAGCCCAACGGGCCATCTTCCAACAAAACCGGACCGACAAGGTCTTCATCGTGCCCCTTGTGCTCAGCTACCACGTCGTGCTGGAAGCCAAGTACCTGGTCGAGCAACATCTGCAACAAACCGGCAAGGAACGATACATCAGGTCGAAGGATGATTTCTACAGCCTTCGGAAAATCCTGAAGTTCGGCTGGAACTTCTTCTCCCAACCCTCGGAAATCACCCTCTCCTTCGGAAAACCCATGGATGTGCTCGGCAATTTCGTCGACGGGGAAGGCAACAGCCTGGATCAGTTCGGAAGAACCGTCGACCTGCGCGATTATTTCCGGTCCACCGACCGAGACATCACCGAGAACCTGCAGCGGGAATCCCAATACACCATCATGCTGGCGGAACGGATCGCCGACCGATACCGGCGGGAAAATATCGTCCTGACAAGCCATGTCGTCGCCTTCGCCGCCTTCAAGATGTTGCAAAGGACCAACAGCGGACTCGACCTCTTCGGTATCCTGCGTCTGCCACCGGATGACCTCCTCCTGCCCATCCATGCCATGCTGCAACTTACCGCCCAACTCGTTTCCGCCCTTCAGTCCCTGGAAGCCAACGGCGAATTGAAACTAGCCCCCGCCCTCTCGGACGATACGGAGCGCATCGTTCGGGACGGCATCCGGAAACTGGGCGTCTATCATGTAGCCAAACCGCTGATTTTTAATAAAAAAGGTGACATCACCAGCCAGGACCTCAAGCTGCTCTTCTTTTACCACAATCGCCTCGACGCCTATCCGCTCGACAGATTCATCGATTGGCAGGCCATCCAGGCCTTGCCTGCGGACGACCTTCCCAATCCCTCGCCCGTCGGAGTGCTGCTGGATGCCGACACGGAAAACGCCGGTGCAAACCATTTCGTCGGATAGGATGCTCCTGCACCTTTTCTTTGCTGCACGGACAGCACCATTCGGCCAGCACCCCTCTTTACGGAGGACGAGGCGGACCAAACCGCCAGAGACGCAGCATTCCCGTACACGCCAGCCGGCACCATCAGGCATCGGAAAAGGAGGCAAAGGAAAGAATCCTCGCCGTCACCTCCCATTGGGCGTAAACCGAACTGTCGGATTACCAATGCTTAGCGTACCAGCTTTCCCCGCAAAGCGAATCCTCCCCGCTCTTCACCCCCGTGCCCAGCGCCGCGTACCCCGCTCCGTGAAGCGCGATGCAAAATTCTCCTACTAAAAAGGCGCAGCACTTTTCAACATCCTCCCAATCAATAAATTACAAAAGAAAAAATCCCTGTAATTAGCCTGATCCTAAAAATTCGCATACAAGCATCCCCGCGAAGCGGGGAGCAACAGATCGCTGACAACGAATCCGTCCTTCCATACCCGCTTCGGACTCGACAGGGCGCATCAACGCAGATTGAAGCGGAACGGACAAATTGGGTTGCCCCCGCTCGTTTCCGGGCGTCGAGCGGACAGTCGTGGAAGCGGCATAAGGTGACCCCTATACCGCTGCGACGGGCAGCCCTCATTTCATGAAACCGCGCCAACCGGCAGGCCGCACGTACCGGCCGATATGGGTGGCGAAACGGATGATTTCCGCCGGATCCGGAGACTCCGCTATCCGGGTCTTCTCCAGAATGAAATCCAGGTAATGACGAGCCTCCTGGGTGTCGAACTGCATGGAATACTCGAAGTAAAAGCCGAGGTCTTCCTCCGGCATGCAGTGGGTGAAGATGTATGTCTCCTTCCACAAGTCGTAATAGATGATGAACCGCGGACTGGAAAACACGTTGCTGAAAAGGTGCAGGAACAAAGGCGATTCCAGGAATTGGTTGTTTGAATTCCCGGAGGAAACCATTTCGAAGGCGGGATAGAACAGCAGCTGACAATTCACCTTTTCCCGGAAAAGTTCCTGGGCAATTCGTAACAACTTATTGGTCAACACCTTGACCGGAAGCAAATGCTCCTGGAAATCGGTGTACGGCAGCCAGGCCTTCTGTTTGGTCTCGAGAAATTCCAACTGCTCCGGCGTCCCGATCCGAAGCTTGTAGTCGAAGCGTTGGTGTCCGGGGACGACGTAGCCGGGATAGAAATACCGCAGCCCGCGGCGGATGCCGAAGTCGATCTCCTCCAGCATGGTGAAGAAACCCAGGCTGTATGCCGAATACTTGCTGTCGTACACACCCTTGATACTCGCGAGGGAGGTTTCCCCCAGGTCGAAGAAACTGAAGGCGATCAGCTTCTTCTTGTCATACACGGCCACTTCCCAGGTATCGAAAATATTGGTGTCCCCGTTTTCCAACAGACTGAGCTTCAAGGTCCAAGGTATCTTTCCCTTGAATTCGTACCGGAAATTCTCAAACAAGGCGTTCTTTTCCTTGTCGATGGCGCCGGGCCGCACAACGACCTGGAACCTGTCATGGACTTTCCGTCGCAACTTGCGTAGCCCTTTGCGGAATTCGTAACCCTGTAGGGGCAACCGGATTCCGACCGGGGAATACATGCTTTCCTCGAAAAACAGGAAATGACAGATATGGATGCTCTGGCCCATACGGTACCACCCCTTCGCAAGGTAGGTATCCAACTCCTGGGGGCTCAGTGAGGATGGGAAATGTTTCTGCGTAAACATCAGCAGGCTTGGCGGTTCGGACGAACGGACGTATTTTTGACCGGAGTTGCAAACGGTGACCGGGACGAGAGGAGGTAGTCCTGCTGTCGGGATTAGGCCTGGGCCGCCGGGTCCGTCGTCTTGCACAAATCTAACCAATAATTGCTATTCATGAAAATAATGGTGCTGCATAGTTTCCTGTTGGGCTGCCTTGTGTCGGCATATGCGAGCTTCGGTCAATCCAGCCCGGAACCCCGGGTTCCCTTTTCCGCACAACAGGAAATCCTGCGTGGGGAACTGGCCGCCTTCGACCTGATGCGGCACCGCTTTTCCGTCGCCCTCGAGGAGAATGACATGGGCAGTGCGACGGAAATACGCGAGGCACTGGCCACCCAACTGCGCGACGGGATTTCCCATCTCCGGAATGCCTGGATCCTCACCACACCGACCACAGCCCCCCCTTCTCTCGACGACTGGCCCCTGCTGCTGGAGGAATTCCTGCAAATCCCCCTGTCCGCCGCAAGCGAGGACCTCCCCGCAGACGCCCCCGATCCGGAAAAAATGCTGGATCTGTTCCGCAGCCAATGGTCGGATGCCATCGAAAGCAGACCCGGCCACTGATCCTCCGACGAGGACCCTTCCCGGTACCGTGACAGACATCTCCGCTACCAGCCGTTCTGCTCGCTTCGTCCTCTCGCGCTATTCTGTTCCAGCCTTCTCACCCAGCCATGAATACACGCTACCGGGAAACGCTCGAATACCTTTTCGCCCAACTGCCGATGTTCCAACGCATCGGCCAGGCCGCCTATAAAAAGGACCTGACCAATATCTCGGCCCTCTGCCAGCATCTCGGGAATCCACAGCTGCGGTTCCCCTGCATCCATGTCGCCGGTACGAACGGAAAAGGATCCGTCTCGAACATGCTGGCGGCTGTATTCTCCGCCAGCGGCTACAAGACCGGCCTTTATACCTCCCCGCATTACCGGGATTTCCGGGAACGGGTGCGCATCGACGGAAAAACCATTCCCGCCAGGGATGTGAGCCGCTTCGTTGACAATCACCGGCCTGCCTTCGACCGCATCGGACCTTCCTTTTTCGAGTGGACGACCGCGCTGGCATTCGACCACTTCGCCCGTCGGCAAGTGGATATCGCCATCATCGAAACCGGTCTGGGCGGACGCTTCGATTCCACCAATATCGTACAACCCCTGCTCAGCGTCATCACCAACATCAGCTTCGACCACATGAACATCCTCGGGGATACCCTGCCCCAGATCGCCTCGGAAAAGGCCGGCATCATCAAGCCGGGCATCCCCGTCGTCGTAGGGGAAAGCCACCCCGAAACACAAGCCGTGTTCTTGTCGGCCGCCCGACGCTGCCAGTCACGCTTGTTTTTCGCCGACCAATCGGTCCGTGTCCTACCTGGCCCCCGCAATGGCCAGCACGCACTATACACCATCCAGCAGGACGACCCGCCGATGGAACAATCGATATCCCTCGAACATCTCGGCGAATACCAACAATACAACCTGGCAACCGTCTGGAAAGCCTTGTCCGTCTTTGCTGAGGGCTGCACTAAGCTTCCCAGCCCCCGCCGTCCGCTGCGCATCCCCGAAGGACTCGCCAGGCTCAGGTCGCTCACCGGCTTCATCGGCCGCTGGGAACTGTTGCAGGAAAATCCCCGCATCATTTGTGACAGTGCCCACAACGAAGCTGGTATCCGACAGGTCCTCTCCGCCCTTGCTAACATGCACTACCAGCGACTGCATATCGTGTTCGGAACCGTCAGCGACAAGGACCCGGACAACATGCTCCGGCTCCTGCCCGAAACGGCGACCTATTACTTCGCCAAGGCGAAAGTCCCCCGCGGACTGGATGCGCAGGAGCTCCAGCAACAAGCCCGGCGACTCGGGCGCGTCGGAAAATCCTACGCCTCTGTCCGCACCGCCCTCGCCAGCGCCCGGCGAAAAGCAGCACCCGATGACCTCATCTTCGTCGGCGGCAGCATCTTCGTCGTGGCGGAAGTCATCTGATCCGCCGCCTTCGGCGGCACCGCAAGGGGCTGTATCAATAAGCGCAAACCAAACTGTCGGATCACCAATCCGTAGCAGTCCATCGCTCCCCGCGCAGCGGGGAAAAGGACCTCCCTTGAACAACGAATCTACCCAACGCCGCAACCCCTCCCCGCGAAGCGGGGAGCAAAATTCCACTAATAAAAAAGCAAAGAAAGACGCAATCCACTTGCTATTAAAAAATTACGTAAGAAAAAAATCCCTGTAATTAGCCTAATTCTCTAAAATTCGCGTACCAGCTCTCCTCGCGAAGCGGAAAAAAAACAAATCCGCTGACAACGAACCCGTAGCGTACCAGCGCTCCCCGCGAAGCGGGAAAAAAACAAATCCGCTGACAACGAACCCGCCATTCCATCACCACTTCCCCCGCAACATCGCGCATCAAACCAGATCAAAGCGGAGCCGACAATTTGATTTGCGCCCCTATCAAAATCATCCGCTCCGGCTTAACCAATTCCGCCGCCGACTGTTGTTATGCCGGAACGACGACCGGGCGGACCGCTGCGAGGCACCAACGCCGGAAGAACCCCGTCGGGCCATCGTCCCGGCGCTGCGAACCTGCCGCCGGCACCGCGCCGGATGCCGGTCAACCAGGCAAAGCCGGAAACGACAGAAAGCTATCCGTATGGTATACAAAAGCATGTGGGACTGTGTGCTCGACCTGGAGCGGAACGGCCAGTTGCTGCGCATCGGCCAGGAAGTCGACCCGGATCTGGAGCTGGCGGAAATCCATCGGCGTGTCTATGACCGACAAGGCCCCGCCATTCTGTTCGAAAAGGTGAAAGGTTCGCCCTTCCCCGCCGTATCGAATATTTACGGGACGACGGAGCGGACCGCCTTCCTGTTCCGGCACACATTGGACAAGGTCGGCGAGGTCGTCCGCCTAAAGGCGGATCCGACCCAGGTGCTGCGGACCCCAACCGCCTTCCTGCGGGCCCCGCTGACGGCCTTGACCGCCTTGCCCCGGCAAGTGCGTCACGGTGCGGTCCAGTACGGTCGGACAACCATATCCCGGCTCCCGCAGATCAAATCCTGGAAAGACGACGGCGGCGCCTTCGTCACGCTTCCCCAAGTCTTCACCCTCCCGCCGGGGCCGTTCCGGATCATGCAGTCCAACCTGGGGATGTACCGCATCCAACTGTCGGGCAATGAGTACCTGCCCGACCGGGAAATAGGCCTGCACTATCAGCTGCACCGCGGAATCGGGGTGCACCATGCCGCATACAACGCTTCCGACGAGGCGTTCCGTTGCTCCGTTTTCGTCGGTGGCCCGCCGGCCCATGCCTTCGCCGCCATCATGCCCCTGCCGGAAGGCCTCAGCGAACTGACCTTCGCCGGCATGCTCGCCGGCCGACGGTTCCGATATGTCCGGCAACCGGACGGCCATGTGCTGTCCGCCGACGCGGATTTCGTCATCACCGGTATCATCCGAAAAGGAGAAAAGAAACCGGAGGGCCCCTTCGGCGACCACCTGGGCTATTATTCCCTGCAGCATGATTTCCCGGTCATGGAAGTCGAACAGGTCTATCACCGGAAAAATGCCGTCTGGCATTGTACGGTGGTCGGCAGGCCGCCCCAGGAGGATTCCGCTTTCGGCTGGCTCATCCACCAATTGGTCGAGCCGCTGACCACACAGGAATTTCCGGGTGTGGTGGATATCCATGCCGTCGACGCCGCCGGTGTGCACCCCTTGCTGCTCGCCATTGGCAGCGAACGCTACATGCCCTTCCGGGAACCGAAGCCGGAGGAAATCCTCACCCAAGCCAACCATCTGCTGGGCAAAGGCCAGACCAGCCTCGCCAAGTTCCTCTTCATCGCCGCCCAGGGCGACAACCCTGCGCTGCGCTGCCATGATATCCCCGCCTTCTTCCGGCATGTCCTGGAACGCATCGACCTGACCCGGGACCTACACTTTCAAACGCGGACGACCATGGACACCCTGGACTACTCCGGCAGCGGCTGGAACGAAGGCAGCAAGGTCGTCATCGCCTGCTGTGGCCCGCGCCGTCGGGAACTCGGCACGGAATTGCCCCGGATTCCCACCCTTCCCCCGGGATTCTCCAACCCCGCCGTCGTCGCACCCGGCATCCTCGCCATCCAGGCCCCGGCCTTCACCACCACACAAGGATACACCGATGCCGAATCCCTGTGCCGGACCCTGGAACCGGTCGCCCACGAACTGGAAAAACATTTCCCCATGGTCCTGCTCGTGGACGACACCCGCTTCACCGCAGCCAATTTTTCCAATTTCCTGTGGGTCACCTTCACCCGCGCCAACCCGTCCCACGATATCCATGGCGTCCATGCCTTCACCGAGCACAAACACTGGGGTTGCCGGAGCGCTATGGTCATCGATGCCCGGATCAAACCACACCACGCTCCGCCCCTGGTCGAGGACCCGGCCGTCCGGAAGCGGGTCGACCATCTGTTGCACAAACTGGGACTGGATTCCTGAACGACCCGCCGGACCGTCTCCCCCACCCCACGCCACCCCAGCCGCGCCTCCACACCGACACCAAAGCGATGCCGACCGCGGACTCAAGCAGTGGACAGTAACACCGGCTATGCTGCAGGACGAGGCAGGGGCTTAACGATATGAAAATGGGAAGCCAGCCGGAAAGGGCGCAAACCAAATTGTCGGTTCCGCTTCGGTCTGCCTTGATGCGCCTTGTCGCGGCCGAAGCGGTGCTGGAATGGCGGATTCGTTGTCAGCGCATTTATTGCTCCCCGCTTCGCGGGGAGCGCTGGTCGTCGAATTTTAGAGAATTAGGCCAATCACAGGGATTCTTTCTTTTGTAATTTTTTGATCGGGCGGATGTTGGAAAGTGCTGCGCCTTTTTATTAGGAGAATTTTGCTCCCCGCTTCGCGGAGAGGCGCACGCGGCGCTGGGCACGGGCGTTGAGGAGCGGGCGGGAATCCCCGCTTCGGTGGAAAGCTGGTCTCCTAAGCATTGGTAATCCGACAGTTTGGTGTATGCCCGCCGGAAACGATCCGATTCCGGTTACAGGTAACCTGCCGGCGGGAAGGCGGAGTCATGGAAAAATTCGGAAGACAGTTTCGGATTGATCAGGGCAGCTCGGACCGGGCGGGACCGACCTGGGCGGCCGTTTCGACGGCAACGACCGTAGGATCCGCATGCGGCGGAATCGATCCGTCGAGAATTCGGAGGTAATGATCGCGGATTTCAAAGAAGGCCTCAAGCGCTTCCTGCGGCAGCTGTTTGACGGAAGGAAGGTTCTCCTTGAGGTGATTCACTTGCCGGCCGTTCTTCCAGAAACGGAAGCAGACGTGCGGACCGGTCGCGAGCCCGGTACTGCCCACATAGCCGATGACGTCTCCCTGCGATACCGTCGTACCCGGCTTGATTCCTTTGGCGAACCCGGACATGTGCAGGTACTGGGTCTGGTAGACATTGTCATGGCGGATCTTGACATACCGGCCGTTGTTGGTCGTATAGGCAGCTTCCACCACCACCCCGTCTCCCACCGAATAGATGGGCGTACCGTGTGGGGCGGCATAGTCCGTACCCAGGTGCGGGCGTACCTTCTTCAGCACCGGGTGGAATCTGGCCGGATTGAAACGGGAGGAGATGCGTGAATATTTCAGCGGGGCCCGAAGGAATGCTTTTTTCGTCGGACGGCCTTCCTGGTCGAAATAGCCCCGGTTGGTGCCGTCATCGAACCAGAACACATAGGACTCCCGTCCTTCTCGCTGATAATAAGCGGCATATACCTTCCCAGCGCCGATGGACTTGCCTGCTATGAATTTCTCGTCATACAGCAGTTTGAAGGTGTCATGTTTACGGGTTTGGCTGAAATCGACGGCACTTTGCAACGCATCCTCCATCAGACTGACCGCCTCCAGGTTGACATCCGCTGCGGTCAGTGCGTCCCACAAAGTGGACTCCACCTTGCCTTCCACCAGCCGGCGCTGCAATTCCACCGGATAATCCACCTGCCGGACTGCCATGTCTCCCGTCAGGTCGAACACAACATATCCCCACACGCTGGGCTCGTAAATGAAATGCAGGGGCCGGTCGTCCGCGGCGGACCGCAGCACCACATACTTGCGTCCTATCCGGAAGGAACGGCGCACATCGAATATTCCTTTGGAACGCTGGATGACCCGGTCGATGTCGGCTGGGCCCAGCCCTTCTTCGGACAGAATGGTTCCCAGCGTCTGCCCACGCTCCACCGTCCCCTCCCGGACGGTGAAAGTGTCGATGGCAAAGCCGTATTGCATGGTGGGTATCCGGATTTCGAAAGCGCCGAGTTGCATGAGTTCCTGCATATCAAGCGGAACCAGCGAAGCGCCGGCATAGTTGCTCCTGGAGTCCGGCAAAACGAAGGTGAGGGCTATGCCTATCAAGGTCCCCATGAACGCCAACTTGTGCTTACGTGTGCGGGTAATGAACAGCCTCGCTTTACCTTGCTTGTTCAATCGGTCTTTATTTTCCATTGCTAACAGAATGTGTACCACGGCAGGCATCCGACGGAAGGTGCCCGCAAATGAATTCTAAGCTGCCTGGACTCGTGCGTGTGGTCTACCTGGTCGCAAACGGGGGACGGAACCAGTCGGCTCCGTGGGAATCGCTTTTTTCAAGGAAATTGACAGCGGACCAGTTAAGTATCAGGGCATTATTGCGTTGCAAAGATAAACCTTGCATGCAAAGGTTTTTCAAAGGTTTTTAAAATTTTGATTTTTTTTCAAAATTTAGAACTATATTTTGAATTTCATTAACAATACCTGATATCACCGGACGATAATCTTCACAAAATGAAAAAATAAAATTAAATTTTGGTCCAATCGAAGCGCTCGGCCGCCGTCCGGGGCGGCGGGCAGGATGCTCCTGCGGGTGGATGTCGGCGACACAGGCTCATTGTATGTAGATCCGCTGGCCAGGACGGATGTCATCATCCGCATCCATACCGTTCAGCTCCCGCAGTCGCTCCACCGTTGTGCCGTATTGCCGGGCGATTCCGAACAGCGTTTCCGTCGGTGACACCCGATGGATGCCGACGGGTTTGAAATACACATCCGTTGGATCCGCCGCGGTACCGGGGTCGGAGCCCCCGGACAGCCCTTCCGACAGGCTGGCAGCTTGCACTAGCGGGTCACCGGGGCATATGCAATCCGTTGTCCGTACCTGCTGCCCGGGGACGAGCCGACCGTCCGGGCGGAGTGCGTTCATCCGCCGGAACCGGTCCTCCGTGTAACCGAACAACCTCGCCAGCCCGGCCACCGTCTCCCCCGGGCGGACCGTATGGACAGCAGGTGCATCCAGCCAGTATTCCACCCTGGCCGGAAGCGGGTCGGTCTCCGCGGCCGGTACCGAGCGGGTCATGCCGGTCTGCACCGTGGCAGGGTCGCGTACGAACAGTTTGCTGCAGACACCGATCATCGTACCGCTGAGCTGGTTCCAGGTCTTTATATCCGCAACCGATACGCCGTACTGCCGGGAGATGGCATAGATGGTCTCTCCTTTTCGAACCGTGTGGATGCCCGGTGTGTCGGACGGCGCACAAGGGTCGGTCTGGCCGGCCGGGCCGGCTACCGGCTCGTCCGGCACCTTATCCGCGGCGGCAGTCACCACCGGAACGCCCTGACGGGCGGCTGCAGCCTGCTGCCGGCCACAACGCAGCATCAGGGCTTCGTCCAGCGAAATGGGTCCCACCCATGTCAGCCGCCAGGTGGCGGCGGCCGCCGCCTGTCCGTGCGGACCGGCCACAGGCAAGGCCGCACTTCTTTCCACCAGTCCCACCGCGGGAAGATACAGGTAGGACCTTGGTTGCGACCGACCCTCGCCAGGTTCGCGCACCTGGAGACGGTATCCTGTCATGCATTGAAGCCGGACCGTCCCGTCCAGGTACACCTCGCGACCGCTGATGGTGTCCCCCATGTCCATCCGCACAAACTGGTTGTCGGTGAATAACCGGACCGAAACACCGTCCAGAATGCAGTCGACCGAGTTTCCGCTCCGGCCGAAATAGGAAGCCCCCAGCACTGGCGACACCAGGTACTTTTCTTGTTCCGCCACGACCACAAACAAACGGGTCTTGCCCTGGGATAGATTGATTGCCAGTGACTTGTCAACATCGAAGGACGAACAGTCCGACAGTTTTCCTGACAGATCCTCCTGTCGGCGGAATTCCTGCGACCCCATGTCCAGGGTGAGAAAACGGTCCTCCCCAAGCTTGAAGGAGTAGGTCGTCTCCGTCTCGCCCGTAACGCTGTTGACATACGCCAGCCGGTCCATGCAGGTCGCGTCGTACAATAGGTAGAGATCTTTCGCCCCCAAGGACGACAGTTGGATGAGCAGCAGGAACAGCCAGACTCCGATGGATTTCATGGTGGTGCTTGTTGGTTAAGTAAGCGGCTGGTTTTTAATATTTTAACAAAATAACTGAAAAAGTTGTCAAAATCAAAACCTGTCCGAAGAAACCCAAGCCGATGTACTCGCGTCGGCCAGGCGATTTGGGCGCAAACCAAATTGTCGGTTCTGCTTCTAGCTACGTTGATGCGCCTTGTCGCGGCCGATGCGGTGATGGAATGGCGGATTCGTTGTCAGCGGATTTGTTTTTCCCCGCTTCGCGGGGATGCTGGTACGCGAATTTTAGAGAATTAGGCTGATTACAGGGATTTTTTTCTTTTGTAATTTTTTGATTGGGAGGATGTTGGAAAGTGCTGCGTCTTTTTATTACAGGAATTTCGCTCTCCGCTTCGCGGAGAGGGGCTCGCGGCGCTGGGCACGGGGGTTGAGTCGCGGGCGGCGCAAACCAAATTGTCGGTTCCGCTTCGCTCTGCGTTGATGCGACATGTCGCGGCCGAAGCGATGATGGAATGACGGATTCGTTGTCAGCGGATTTGTTGCTTGCCCGCTTCGCGGGGAGCGCTGGTCTTCGAATTTTAAAGAATTAGGCTGATTACAGGAATTTTCTTCATTTGTAATTCTTAGATTGGGAGGAAGTTGGAAAGTGCTGCGCCTTTTTATTACTGCGATTTTGCTCTCCGCTTCGCGGAAAGGGGCTCGCTGTGCAGGGCACGGGGGTTGGAGCGGGAGGGGATTCCCCGCATCGCGGGGAAAGCTGGTACCCTAAGGATTTTTGATCAGACAGTTTGGTTTACGCCCGACGATATCAACGTTCCCATACGATGCCGATAGAGACGTATCGCGGCAGACCGACACGGATGCCCTGCGGCCGGCGCGAGACGATGTACCGCTCGTTCGTAAGGTTCCGGACAGCCAGGTTCAGCCGGCAACGGTGCCGGCCGGACAACGCGTACCAGGTGTTGAGGTCCAGGGTGAAGAAACCGGGAATCCGGCCGGTACGGCCGTTGGCGGATGGTGTTACGGTGTTCAGCTCGTCGGCGAATTGGGTATCTGTGTACCTGGCTTGTATCTGCCCACCGGAACCGCCCGGCCATTGAAGGACCAGGTTGCCGTTGGCCAGCCAGGCCGGCGCATAAGGTGTGCGGTTGCCCCGGACATTCGCACGTTCCAATCCCTGCGCCAGGTAGCGGTCCCCGCTGAAGGTCGCCCGGACATAAGTGCTGTTGAACATGGCCTGTAACAGGTACCCCTCCGGCAACAAAGCGGAAAGCCGTACGGCCAGTTCCGCCTCCAGACCCTGGTGCCGTGTCCTGCCACCGTTCACCAACCCGGCGCCGGTGCCACCGGCGGATTCCGCTACCGGTATGATCTGATTGGAAAAGTCCATCCGGAATCCGGTTAACGCCCAGGACAACCAAGGACTTGCCTTGCCCCGAACGCCCAATTCGGTGTTCCAGCTCAGCTCCGGTGCCAGGTCCAACGCCTTGCCGACCTGCGTTACGGCGTCCTTGGTCCGGGGCGGTGCGAAGCCCCGGTGCAAGCCGCCGAAAAGGTTGACCCCATCCGCCGGCCGGTAGTTGAATCCCATCCCCGGTATCAGTTGGCCGACCGACCGGCCGGCCGTCAGATGGGTATCCACGACAACCCCAGCGAACTTGTTCCGCAGGATGTTCCTTTCGTAATCGTAATGCTCCGCCCGGATACCGGCACTGACCTGCAGCCGGTCGGAAACGGCCACTTTGTCCTGAAGGTAAAGATGCACCGCCTGCCCGCTGCGTACTTCATCCTCCACCAGCTGCCCAGACCGGGCTGCCGCCTTGCTTCCGTTGACCCGCCGCTCTTCCGCCTGCTCCCACAGGTATCCCCATCCGGCATCGAACCGATGTACCCAGCCACCGGTGGCGAAGGAACCGCTGAGCCGGGTGTTCGCACCGGCTACCGCAAACCCCCGGTTCCGATGGCCGTTCCTGTCCAACATGTATACCGCCCCGCCCGGCTGCCCTTCGTCCCCCCATACAATGCCCGTCCGCCCCGACGATCCCGCCTCGAAGGAAAAATCCTGCCGCTGCCAGTTGCGCTGCGTGGTGTAGCCGTAGAATTGGTTCTTCCAGGTCAACCCTCCCCTGCCCCGCCGGGTATGCACCACGGATGCATGGTACCGACGGATTTCCAACCGGTCGTCCGGTGACATCCGCACGAAATCGTCCGTACCCGATTCGTACATCGGCTGTGTCAGCCCGATGTAGGTGGCGTCGGACCGCTCGTCATACACGCCCCACTTTGCCAGGACTTCCGCACGCGGGCCTGTCCTGATCCGCCACTTCGCCGTCAGGTCGCTGAGCACAAATCCGACATGGCCCAGGCGTTCGGCCCGCTTGCGAAGGAAATCGACACGATACCCGTTGTCCCCTTTCGACCGGCCCACGCTCAGCTGACCGTTGAACAGGCCGCCGCCACCGGCTCCCAACCGGATCCGCAACAGCGAATCCGACGGAATCGGTGCGGACAAATAGTTCACCACCCCCCCGACGGTCTGCGGTCCATACATTATCTGCCCGCTCCCCTTGACCACCTCCACGCCCTCCATCCGCTCCATCGCCGGCGTATAGTACATCTCCGGCTCTCCGTACGGATTCAAGGCCACCGGTATGCCGTCCTCCAATACCAATACCCCCCGGCTGCGGTCCGGATTCATTCCCCGTACCGACAGGTTCATCCGCAATCCGGCGCCTTCCTCGTCCACCACGTGCAATCCGGGTATGGCCTTGAATATATCGTTCCCGCTGAGGGGGGCCATCCGCCTCAGCTGTGCCGGTCCAAGATAACTGACAGACCCCGGTGCGTCCCGGAACAGCCCGTCCCGCTTACCCGTCAGGATCACTTGCGGACCGGTCACCTCCCGCAGGGTGTCCGGATTTCGGCCGCCTGTTCCTTCGGTCTCCCCGACTACCGACACCATCCCTCCTACTGCCCGCAAGGTGTCCCCGGCAGGCGGGCGGGCTGCCGCCTCCGACAAGCCCGTCAATCCTGCCATACCCAACAAAACCAACCCGGCCATCCAAACCTGCCGGCCGTTCCTGCTTATTCTTCGCCACACTTTTTTCATCTGTTTAGATTTGGTTTAAATAAAATCAAGGGCGCAAATCTAAACATCCGCCCACGGGGCGTCCATCCTTTTTTTTATGGGTCCGGCTGCCGGAATGTAGGTAATGCCTACCGAACATTCGGTACCTTGCCAGGACCGGATCCTGCTGTCGGGAGCGTCCCGCCACGGAGCGGAAGCTGTCCGGGTCGGGACAATTCCGGTCGTTAACACTTTATTTGTCCTGTTTCCCACAACATTCCCCCCTGAATGACGGTTCATACTTCCAAACGGGGCCATCGATGCCAGGACGCCCCCACCCACGCAGGATGCTATAGACAGAAGTGTCGACCATCGTCGGCCTTTCTCTCAAAAACCAGAAAACATGAATTTCAAGGAAATCAAACTCGCGCTGACCGTCGCCCTGATGAACCGCGCACCGGAGGAAGAACCGTTGCCTTTTGTGGAAAGCTTCATGCAACGCTTCCGCCCGGAAGCCGGGGCTTTCCGCGGCATGCTGGCCACCCGCCGGGAATCCATCGGCGACGCCCTGGAAAAGCAATTGTGGACCCTCGCCTACGACCATTGCTGCCTGGACCTGGAATTGATCGACAACAAGGTCCTCCGCTCCCAATCCCTGCAACGCTTCGAATTCCGGCAGAACTGAGCCCTTCCCAGGCCTCGCACCTCCTCCGTCCGGCAAGGGCTTGCTGTGCGGATCGGGCGCGAACCAAATGGTAGGATCACAAATGCTTGGGAATCCAGCTTTCCCCGCTGGCGGATCACCTCCCGCTCGTCAACACCCGTGCCCAGCGCCGCAATCCCTCCCCGCGAAGCGGGGAGCAAAATCCTCGTAATCAATAAGGCGAAAAATTTACAACACACGGCCAATCATAAAATTACAGCATAAAAATTCCTGTAATCAGCCAAATTCTCTAAAATTCGCAGACCAGCACTCCCCACGAAGCGGGGAGCGAGAAACTCCCTTGAACAACCAATCCGCCATTCCGTCACCGTTTCGGCTGCGAGATGATGCATCAACTCAAATCAAAGTCGAGCCGACAATTTGGTTTTCGCCCGCGCCGATTGCTAAAAGTTGGGCTAACGAAACGACAATTGCCTGGTTCAATTTCTTCAGGCACGTTTCAAAAGACAATGAGCACAGAATATAAAGCGCTAAAGACTTGATTTTTATTGTCAATTGTTCTGTCGCGCTTAAAATAATTGGGGGTTCGCCAAATTAAAATCGCAAACATGCTCTTATAGTGAATTTCTTTCCAACGGCAACGGCAGAAGATAAGGTACGGATCCCCGTTCGCGGAAAGGGACGGCATGCCAATCAGGTCGGCCATTCTCGAACCGCGCCAATTTTTCAAAGACCAGGCCCGGCATGAGGGAAGGGGCATAGTGTACGCTTCCGTCATAGAAATCCGTTCACCGCTTGCACGGCCCGGCCCTCCCCGCATAACGGTGGAAACAATTACCAGCACGAAACGGCATCACCGCCTTGGAAGCGATTCGGTGCGTCCTTCCGCACCAGCAGTGCGGCCATCCGGTTTACGCCCTTTGCATACTTCCGGTGCTGCGGATGCCTGCCCCACCGAAGGTTAGATTCCTAATCGGCGGAATGCCGGTCACCATACGCCGGCGGTGACGGTAGTACCACACACCCCCGCAAACGGAAGGGGGGACCTGATAGTCCCCCCTTCCGTTTATACGCATCTCTCCGGGCATTACCGCTGCCGACCACCCATCATTTGAGGATGGTCACATCGCCCCGGATGATATCCCCGTCGGCAAGGCTCAGCCGCAGGATGTAGTAATAGGTTCCCTGCGGAAGGTCCTTTCCGGTGTTGTTGGTTCCGCGCCAATCGTTCTGGTATGGCTTGGCCTGGTAGACCACATCCCCCCAGCGGTTGAATATGACGATCTCGTTGTCCGGGAAAGCATCCTGGGGATTGTTCAGGAGGACATCGAAAACGAGCTCGTCGTTGACACCGTCTCCGTTCGGGGTGATGCCGTTGGGAACCTTGTCGCAATCCGCTTCCGGATTGGCTTCGATATCGATGGTAAGGACGGCCGTGTCGCACAATTCCGGACAGACGAGGTCGCAGATGGCGTAGGCGATCTCCATGGTCCCCGCCTGACAGGGTTCCCGTTCGAATCGGATGACACCCAGGCTGTCGGTAAATACCAATCCGTAATTGGCTGGCTGCCGGTCGACGATGGCGAAGGATATGCTGCTGAACAGGTCGTTCTGCAGCACATCGACCGCCAGTTGCGAATCGGTGCCGGCCATGTCCGCCTGGTCGTCCCGGGCCATCGGAACGGTCTGCCCGGCCACGATGCTGGCGCTGGCGGAATCATACTGCGGGCAGTTGCCCAGCGAGAGTATCCAGGTGAAGGTGTTCTCGCCCGCCACCAGACCGGCGGCGAAGGTGGATTCGGACTGGGGCGCGTCGAAGACCGCACCGGTGGCCGAGACCCATTGGCCGGTCGCTCCGGAGGGCAGGTTGCCCAACAGAAACACGAAGGGATCGCAATCCACATAATCCGCCTGCGCCGTAGCGGCAGGACCGTCGTTGGCCGGCAACACTTCGAACGGGAAGGGATCGCTTCCGCAGTTGTTGGCAGGATTGAACACTGTCAGCGAGAACGTCCCGGGGCCATCGACCGGCAGGATGTCGGCACTGGAAAGCACCGCACCGTCCGCGTCCGTCCAGGTGTAGATGAAACCGGGCTGGGCACCGACCACCTCGGCCGGTATCGCCAACGTATCCTGCAGACACCCTATTTCCCATACCGGGGCCATACCGACCACCGGGACAATCGCATTGTCCACCACGGTGACAGTGTCGGAAGCCTCGCAGCCGTTGTCCTGGTACGTGACCGTCAGGACGTAGGTGCCCGCCGGCACCTGGACGACCACCTCGCCGGCCTGTCCGGGATCGATCGATCCGGACAGGGCGGTCCACTGCACGGTCGCATTGGCCAGGGTGGAGGCTTCGGCGGACAAGCTCACGGATGCCTGCACGCAATCGGTGGAATCCGCCTGGCCCGCATCGGCGACCGGCTGTTCGAAATCCTCCGCGACAACCACCAGGTCGGTCTTGCTGCAACCGTTGACATTGGAGGTCACCGTCAGGGCGTAGGTCCCGGCCTGCTGGACCGTCGCCTGCAGGCTGCCGGGATTTTGGATGGGCAGACCGGCCGGCACGGAAGTCCAGCTCACCATCCCGTCGGATACATCGGAACTGCCCGGGAGGTCAATGACCGGATGCAGGCAGGTCAGCGCCGTATCTGCGCCGGCGTCCACCACCGGCGGCACCTTGTCTTCCTGCACCTCGACCTGGTCGGTGTTCACACAACCCGTCACGGTGTCCTGTACGGTCAGGGTGTAGGTTCCGGGACAGCTGACGACCGGCACGAAGGAACCGTTGCCGGTGATGCATCCCAGTCCGGGACCGGCCCAGTTCAGGATCAGGTTCGTGGGGTTCGCGGCGCTGCCCTGCAGCTGCGGGTTTCCGAAACAGTTGATGAACATGTCCGTTCCCGCTTCGACAGCGGGTGGGACCGTCTGGTCCAGGACCGAGACCGCGGCCGTCTGTGTACAGCCGTTATCCTGGTTGGTCACCACCAGGGTATAGGTGCCGGGTGTCGAAACGGTGACGGCGGAATCGGTGGAGACCGGCAGGAGGTCGCCGTCCAGCCATTGGTAGCTGTAGTTGTTGCCGACGGAGGAACCGCCGGCGTCCAGCAACGCCTGTGTCAACAGGCAGGTGATGTCATTCGATGCGTCTGCGACGGCGGCCGGTGTCAACGTATCCTGGGTGACCACCACATTGGAAAAGGCCTTGCAGCCGTTGGTGGTGTCCGTCACTTCCAGTTGGTAGGTTCCCGCAGCGCCGACCGTCGGTTGCAAGGTATTGCTGCCGGACACCACATTGCCACCCGACCAATGGTATTGATAGTTCGGTCCGGCGGAAGAACCGGTGGCGTTAAGGGTCAGGGAGGTCACCGTACAGTCGAGGATACCGCCCGGACCGGCCACGGCGGTCGGTTTCAAGGTGTCCGCCAGGACCTGTACCTGGGATTGGGCGGTGCAACCGTTGTCCTGGTTTGTCACCACCAACTGGTAGATACCGGGGCCACAGGCGGTGGTGGCGGCGGCATTCGGGCTTCCGCAGATCTCGCCGCTGATCAGGGTGTTCCACTGGTAGCTTATATTCGTTCCCACGCTGGTTCCGGGGCCACCGATCCCCACTTCCACATCGTTGCAGCCCAGGCCGGCCGTCGGTCCGGCATCCGCTTCCGGCGCGGTGATATCCACTTCCACAAACACGCTGTCGGTACCCTGGCAACCAGACTGCGGGGAAGTTTGGGTAAGAAAATACCAACCGGAAGCCGTCACCAGTGGTGTCAGGCCGGTCTCGGTACCGGCCACGATGTTTCCGCCACCGGGGCCTGTCGTCCACAAGGGGGTGAAGCCGGCCGGCGATTGCGTGCCGTTGAGCAGCACGGTATCGGCGAAACAGGTGATCATGACGGATTCCCCGGCCTCCGGCACCGGAATCTGCGGGGAACTCACACAGACGGTGTCCCGGTCCACGCAGCCGGTGGTGTTGTTGGTCACCGTCAGCCGCCAGCAGGTACCCCCGACGACTTTCGGGCTGGTGGTGCCCTGCCCGTCGACGATGATGCCGCTGCCCGTGACACCTTGCCACAGCAACGTCACATCCTGCGCCGGGTCGAACAAGGACGCGTTCCCGTTCAAAGTGATGAAAGGAAAATCCGCGCAGGAGAAGGAGGTGTCCACGCCGGCATGGGCCAGGGTGCCGGTGGGGGCATACCCGACGGAGAAATCCAGTTCCAGCTTGAGGGTGGGATTGGAAACGTCGGTGACCGTCACCAGGTAGGTCCCCACATCCAATCCGGTCTGGTCCTGGCTGCTTGGAACCACATCCGGACCGGCCCAGTTGTACAGGTAGTTCCCGGAGCCGCCCACCACGCTCAGGTCGATGGCACCTTGCGGGTCGGACGGACATTCGACCGGGGTGATGACCGCGTCCAGCAGGGACAGCACGGCATTGACACAGACCGATCCGGCGGAAGGCGCCAGGTTGAGGTTGGCATTGCCGGTGATGGCACTGTTCACGGTGATGCCGGCGGGAAATCCGGATGCGGTGATCTGGCTGCACTCACCGGGCAGGCCCGTGATGACGAAACAAAGCTGGAAGACGGTCGTGCCGTCGGGCAGGGTCGTACCTTGTATCTGGTTGTTGGAGGTCCAGTCGATGACCAGCTGGCCGTTGCTCACCAGGGCCGGACTGGCGTCGTAACTGCCCGCGGTGAAGTTGGGCAGGGTGCCGGTGGGGACGATGTCCTGGAAATCGAGGATTTCCGGGTTCCAGTTGATGGTGTAAAGAGTATGGGTCAGCTGGTTGAAGTTCTTCACCTTGACCGCCATGCACAAGGAGGAGCCCAAGCCGCCGAACAGGTTTGGGAAACTAAGCTCGAAAATGAAGGGGTTGTCCACACAGACCTGACCGGGTTGTCCGTTCAGGCCGACATCGGTGTTGTTGGAGGTGGTGGTTTCGATGTTGACCGGCCAGGGAACCTCCTGTATGCTGACTTCGGTGCATTGGTCCGGATCGCCGACGACCTGGAAGCACATGCTGAACAGGGTGGATCCGTCCGGCTGAGACACCCCGCCGGGGCTGGACCAATCGACCCCCACCACCCCGATGGAACCGGCCTGGGCGGTCAGGAAGCTGCCGGCGTCCAGGCCGGGCAGGCTGAGGTTGCCCACCCCGGTGAAAGACAGGACGGAAGGCTCCCAGGTGACGGTGAACTGCATCGCGGTGATGTCATCGAAATCCTGTACGGTGAAATCGACGCAGACATCTTCTCCCGGCGTGCCGCTGCCGGAGGAAACGGCGATGGTCGGATAGGACAGCTCGCAAATCGACACCTGTCCGTTGTTGTTGTTGATGCCTATGTTGACGACCTGCCCACCGAACTTGTCCACCAGGATCGGATTGACGACGGCGATGGTCGTATTGGTTCCGGATGCACCGACCGCGGTGAAATGCAGCCGCATCAGGATGAAGTCGTCCGGCAGGGTGCATCCCAGCCCGAAGGAGGTCCAGTCCATGCTGATGCGGCCCGGTTCCGGTTGTGTCACGCCGTTGGAAAAAGGCGCGCAGGAGGCGGACTGCGGATAGGTGATGTCCGTCAGGTCGATGACCCCGGGATTCCATTTCAGGTTGAAGACCAGCTTGGCGATGGTGGTGAAATCCGACACGGTGACATCCACGGTGAAGGTTTCTCCCGGACAGACGGCTTTGTCCTCCACATCCACGGTGATGCCGTCGGGATTGAAACAGTTGACGGTCACCTCCCCTTCCTGTTGCAACAGCCCGATGTTGACCCCGCTGTTGGGGTCGCTGGTCACCGCATTGATGACCTCGATCGGAACGGGATGGTTGCCGTCTATGTAAACCGGGGAGGACTGCCCGCAATCCCCGATGATGTCAAAACACGCCTGCAGGATCTGGGTGCCGTCCGTCAGGGAAACCCCGGAACTCAGGTTCGAGTTGTAGAACAAGGCATTCAGGATGCCTTGCGCCGTCTGGGTCTCCCCGATGAAGTAGTTGCCGGTCAGTCCCATGGTCAGGTGGCTGTTGTACTGCAGGACGGCGGTGTCCCAGAAGACGGCGAACTCGAAGGAGACGATGTTGTCGAAATCCTCCACTTCGAAATCCAGGCATACGACGTCCCCGGTGAAGCCGTCTCCGGAGGAGATGTTGATGGTCAAAGGGTTGGTGCCGACGGAAACGAAGCTGTTCTGCACGAAGTCACCGATGTCGTTACAGTTCGAACTGACCCTTTTCACGACGATGTCCATCGGGGAATCCGTGATTTCCACGAAGGTGTGCTTCCCATATACGGTGGTAGCGACGAAGCAGATGTCGAAGACGGTCTGTCCGTCCGGAAAAAGGGTCACGCCGGTGGTGGCGGTGTTGCAGGGCTGGAGGTTGGACCAGTCCAGGGTGACGATCCCTTCGTCGGTCATGCTCAGGTCGAAGTCGGACAGGTCCAGCGCGGTCACCTGGCTGTTGATGTTCGTCACTTGTTGGAAGGTGAGGACGCCGGGATCCCACTGCAGGGTGAAGGAGGCGCTGAGGATGTCCGTGAAGTTGTCCACCTCCATGGAGAGGCAGACCTGGTCTCCTTCGTTGGCGACCACTTGCGCCGGGGACAGCCGGAAGGTAGGCTGCGCGAGGGCGGCCCCTTGCAGCAGGGACGCCAGGATACCAGTAAGGAAAAGGATTCTATTCATCGCTCGATTATGATTTGGGACTGTTGTTCTCACGGTTTCGGAAAATGTCGCTTTCGGCTGGTTCCGGGGTCCGGCAAAGGAAAAGGGGCTGTACCGGTCTGTGTCAGGAAGAGGCGGCGCAGGATGTTGCCTCATTTTTCCATGGACCAGGTGATGTTGATCTCATGGGCGCCGCCGGTATAGGGGCCGAAGGAGGTGAAGAAGTAGTCGAAGCCGTAACCGATCTGGATGTTCTTGTCAAAGCCGAGGTTCTCCCCGATGGAGACCCCGGTTTCCAGGTGCATGCTGCGGGCGGTGGAACCACCCATGCCGATCCAGAAATTGGAGGCCATCTGATACCGGAGGTTCAGGTCGACGTTCAGGGGGGCGTTCCGCACATATTTCACCCACACGGACGGTTCCAGGAAGGCGTCGTCCCGCAGGAACTTGTACAGGCCGGCCATGGCGTAGTAGTGCTGTACCCGCTGGGTGTAGAACTCCCCGTTCTCGTTCCGGAACGCGAGGTCCAGGCCGATCACCTGCGGAACGGACAAGCCGCCGTACACATAATCGCCGGAGAAGAAACCCCGGTCCATCCGTTTGTAGGCGAACAGGCCCACCCCGACATCCGGGTGCATGGCGGATTGG
Organism: Bacteroidota bacterium; assembly: GCA_041163745.1. Lineage (GTDB taxonomy): Bacteria > Bacteroidota > Bacteroidia > Chitinophagales > Saprospiraceae > UBA6168. The sequence goes on along the minus strand of JBEAQU010000023.1, from coordinate 5,151 downwards.
TCGTTCGCCAGGACATCGTTGGCCTGGCGCAGCCGGATCTGGGAGGCGTTGACCCGGTATTGGACGGCCCCCACGGACAGCGCCGCGGCGACTCCGCCATAGTACGGGTCCCCGGTGACCAGCCCCCCTACCCTGCCGTAAACCCCCGTGAAGCCGGTCGGTCCCGTGCGGTCGTCTATCAGATGGCCACCCGCCACCAGGGCCACCGGATTGGCATCGGTATACACGAAGTCCCCCCGCAGGACGGCGGTGGAGGGTGCCGCCTCGAAGCCGGACCACTGGCTGCGGTAGGAGGCGCCGAACGCCAGGTTATGTTCGTTCGTGAAATAGTTGCGGCCGATCGCCGCCGGGTTCAGGATGGTCTGGGATTCCCGGTATTGGCTGAACAAGGAGAGTTGTTGGGCGGTACAAAGGAGCGGACTGGCCGCTGCCACAGCCAATACATACGATCGTAACCTGTTCATGGGACAATTTGTTTTGATGGCTGCAAATGTAGGAAAATACCGGCTCCCAGTATTTGTATGACAAAAATAATAGACTCGCTGCGATGGGTCAGCGAAGTGGGAAAAAAGAGCTATTTTCATTCCACTTGAAGGCTTTTGGAGGGAACATAGCCCGGCTATTTGACCGAAAAAGGGCACAAAGTGGGAAGAAAAGGACATTTTTGACCCTTTGATGACCCCGTCGCAACAAGTCTGATGATTCATCAGCGAGATAGGTTCCCCGAGCCTTCCTGCCATGACTGTGCCAAAAGAAGACGGAACGGGATTTCATATCTCAAATATTTTCATATGCTTGGATCCGGACAAAAATAGCGGGAAAAAGCCTTGTCCGACCTCGGTTCAACGCCTTCTTCGGGAGGTGGTTCCCAGGCCCAGCACGCCCAGCAGCCCGCGGGTGAGTTCCCGGGCGACGGCCCGGCCGATCTGCCGGGTGGTCGGGCTGGACAGCACTTCCTCCAAGGCGGACTTCTCCTGCCGGCGGGGCCGCCCCGAGGCCTGCTGCCGACGCATTTCCGCCTGGTGCTCCTCGCTGCGCGCCCGCTCGAGCTTGCGGGCCAGCATTTCGCTCGCGCTCTCCCGGTCGATGACCCGGTTGTATTTCGCCGCGAGCGCGGCCTTGTCCACCAACCGGTCGATCTCCGCTTCGTCCAGCACGCCCATCCTGGACTGCGGCGCCCGCAACAACACATGGGCCAAGGGGGTCGGGATGCCTTTTTCGTTCAGCGCGGTCACCACCGCCTCCCCGATTCCCAGTTGGGTGATGAGCTGGTCCACCGCGTAATAAGGCGTCTCCGGATAGTTTTGTGCGGCGAGCTGGATGGACTTCCGGTCTTTGGCCGTGAATGCCCGCAGGGCATGCTGCACCTTGAGTCCCAACTGCCCCAGAATGACCTCCGGAATGTCGGCCGGGTTCTGGGTGACAAAGAATATCCCCACCCCCTTCGACCGGACCAGGCGCACGATGGCCTCCAGCTGGTCCAGCAGCGCCGGGGTCGCCTCGTCGAAGACAAGGTGCGCCTCGTCGATGAATATGGCCAGCCGGGGTTGCGCCTGGTCTCCTTCCTCCGGAAAAGCGGCGTAGATCTCCGCCAGCAATTGCAGCATGAAGGTGGAGAACAACTTCGGCCGGTCCTGGATGTCTGTCAGCCGCACCACGGACACGATCCCCCGGCCGTTTTCGTCCAAGCGGCACAGGTCGTCCACTTCGAAGGACGGCTCCCCGAAAAACGCTGCGGCACCCTGTTGTTCCAACTCCACGATCTTACGCATCAAGGCACCCAAGGTGGCCGTGGAAATGGCTCCGTAGCTGCTCCGGAACAATTCCTTCCCCTCGTTGGTCAGGTATTGCAGGGACTTCTTGAGGTCTTCCAGGTCCAACAGCGGCAGATCCTGGTCCTCACAGAATTTGAACACCACCGACAGGACACCCCGCTGGGTCTCGTTGATGCCCAATATCTTGGAAAAGAGAACCGGCCCGAATTCGCTGACCGTGGCCCGCAAACGGGCTCCTTTTTCCCGGGAAAGGCTTAGCAATTCGACGGTGGTGCCCGCCGGGGTGAACGGTATGCCGATCTTGCGGTGCCGTTCCTCGATCTTCTCGTTGGATTCGCCGGCGACCGAGATGCCGCTGAGGTCGCCCTTGATGTCCATCAGGAGGGAAGGTATTCCTTTGGCCGCAAATTGCTCCGCCAGGATCTGCAGGGTCTTGGTCTTGCCGGATCCGGTGGCGCCGGCGATCAGCCCGTGCCGGTTCAGGGTCCGTAACGGTATGCGCACCAAGGCATCCGGTACCGCCTCCTGGTCCAGCATGGCGACTCCCAACACGATGTCGTCTCCCTTGAAGGTGTAACCCGCCTGTATGGCCGCTTGGAACGAGGTGCTTGTCTGGCTCATGTCGGCAATTTTTTATCGTTGTGTTTACTTGCGCTTGTTCCATTTGTCCACCCGCAGCCGGTATTTCCGTTCGTCAAACTCCCATTCCTCCAGAGACAAGGTCCCTTCCAACCGCTCTTCCAGGTCCGGCTCCAACAGATCCGGAAAGAAATCCAGTCCCGTCCGCTGTTCCACCGAATCGATGGTGACGGCAAACCGCGGCAAGGGCGCATCGGTGACCTCATTGGGCAACAGGAATGCGACGGCTTTCCGCTCCGGCGCCCGCAGGTCCAGCAGCACGCGGTAAAAGTGCTTCGGTACCGCCACCCGGTTGCGGCCCAGGTACTCCCGGATGCCGGGTTCCAACACCGGTCCGCTGACGACGTACAGATGGCCGGCGTCCTTCGCCCATTCCCTGGTCAGCTCCTCCAGCTCCCGCCACACACCCTGGTTGAAACCGGGCGCCTGCGGGGCCACGTTGCTCAGGAAGAAGGTTTCCGACATGGCGGACCGGGAAAACGCCATGTCCGCCGCCGGCACCAGATGCCCGCGGTCCCAATAGCTACCCGCATAATCCGCCGGGTCCGCACTGCCGCCGGGCACCAGGGGATCCGCCCGGAAATCGTCGGTCCGCTCCACCCGGCGTCCCTGCAGGCGGGCGCCCGTCAGCTCGTACGCCACCCACTCCGCCAATTCGTAACGCTCCACATAGGACAGGGCATAATGCCGGTGCCGCACCAGGCGCCCTTCCTTACGGGTCGGCAGGAAATACAGTTCCTCCGCCCCGCCTTCCCGCAGGTCGGCCCGGTCCGCCGCCGGCGCTTCCTCCCCCAGGTGCGCATAGTGCCGGAACGCCAGGATCAGCAGGACCAGCAGGATCGGATACAATCCGTTCCGCACCAGTCCGCCCCAACGGCGGCGCCGGCTTCGGTTGTGATGATTCCGTCGAAATGTAGCCATTCGATGTTGGTATGTCGGACCGACCGTTACCTAACGGCATAGGACTTCGTAAAGGTATGTGTTCAGTCTTTTTTTGAAACCTCGCCCACGTTTACTGAACCTCCAAGGTTTGGTAAACGTGGGGTAAAGATTCGAGGTAACGCTTACTGAACACCCGAGGTTTAATAAACATGGGGTACCGCAAACGCAGGGCATTTCCCCATCCTCAATCTTCCTCATCATTTGAGTGGTAATCCCCCATTATCTTGTGGCTAAGTCTAAATTCTTGATGGTATTTCAAAAAAAGCTGCAAGGCGCTTTGTTGATAAGTCGCGCCTGCCATACCTTCGAGATTCAGTAAACGCGGTTCGAACCAGGCAAACACCTCATCGCGAATGATCAGAAGGGCTTTCAGACAAATAAGTGTTGTAGGAGCTAGAAACCCAAGCTTCGTACCTTGACCGAAAATGATGGTGAATTGGATTGTGGTGAATGTATGCCAACAAGTGCCAAAGTTTGAACTCACTATCAACACCGACTCTTTTGAACCGCTTTTGCAAAAGACTTCCAGTCCTTTTGTGCTGTTTATTAAAAGACAACGCATAGGATTGGAAAAGTCTTTTAAACTGGTCTTCCAAAAAATCGTTTTGACTCACTTGCCCTTTTAAGAACTTTTCTGCCTGGACCGTTCCTTCTTTTTTAACAGTGGCCTTGATCTCTTCCGTCAAGGGCTTCATCCTTGCCAAAAAATGAAAATGATTTGGCATCAGGCAAAATGCAGCGACATCTAAATAAGGACTTAGCAACGCTTTCCACCGTTTCAAAAAGAACTTCATGTTTTCATCCGTTTTGAAGATGGTTTCCCTTTTGATACCCCGGTTGTAAATGTGGTAAAAATTATTGGGTTCAAGTTATTTCCAGTAGTCGAATCTCATCTCAGGTTTTTTAAGGCTCTTTTTTTGCTAACATTTACCAAACCTCCGAGGTTTAGTAAATATGGGTCTTTTGAGACAGCCTCAAAGGAGATTTTTGAGCATTCGGCGGGCCTGTAGTCCGCCAAATGCCCTTCTTGAGGCTTGGCGGCACCAGCGGAACGTATTATTGACTGGGGCCTTTGAGACAGCCTTAAAACAGCAACTATTCATATGTACTTAACTAATTATTATTCAATATTTTATTAAAATTAATTCAATATTAACAAGCTGCCAATATTTTGGTTCTTTATACTGCCGGTCTGACCAACAAAAAAAAACACTACATACCAGGACCTTTGCAGGAAGGAGCCGCCTTTTCCTGCACCTGCAAGGCCTTCTTCGTGCACAACAACAAAGCGCTCCGCTCATGCGCCACCCAGAACATGCCCCGCTTGTAGATCCGGATCCGGCGCCCATCCTCCATTGATAAAATTTCAGCTATACCCATTTTTAAAAATTTTTGACCGCTTCGCGGTCCTTGGACTTCCCTTCTCACAGCCCGCCCCGACACCCCTTGCACGGCCCTTAGTATCGTATTTTAAATAGTCAAATGGTCAAATAGTCGAATTATTCTGCGGCGCAGCGGACGGAGAAGCCGCTTCTACGGAAGTCGTAGTAATACGTGCCGGCGCTGCCGCTGTGGAAGTTCAGGTTCCAGGCGTTGTCCGAGCCGTATGCCGCACTGCTCCAATAGTAGCCGTAGTAGCTGCGGTAGAACAGCGTGCCGTCGGTGTAGCGGCGGTACCCGGCCGCCGGAAGCATCAGCGCAGGCCCGAAAAAGCGGCCGGCACTATAGTTAGTGTGATTGGAGCCACTGGTTGACCAGGTGCCCACTATGCTCTGGGTGTTATTGGCCAACACAG